>NZ_JAOAOP010000003.1 GCF_030398335.1 Aquibium sp. A9E412 | reverse complement strand
CGCCGAAGGCGGCCACATCGGAGGCGTTCATGACCGTCAGACGACCGACCATGGAGCAGATGCGCGATCTGGTGCGCGGGCTGCACATGTCGATGAGCGACCGCGAGCTGGTCGACTACCTCGCCGTCATGGAGGACACCTTCAAGGCCTACGACGTGGTCGACCAGCTTCCCGACCACCTGCCCAAGGTGAAGTATCCGCGCACGCCCGGCTACCGGCCGAGCGGCGCGGAGAACCCGCTCAACGCCTGGTACTACAAGACCGAGGTGCGCGGCGCGGCGGCCGGGCCGCTGGAGGGCAAGCAGATCGTGCTCAAGGACAATGTGTGCCTGGCCGGCGTGCCGATGATGAACGGCGCCTCGACGCTGGAGGGCTATACGCCGGACATCGACGCGACCGTGGTCACGCGCATCCTCGATGCCGGCGGCACCATCGTCGGCAAGGCGCATTGCGAGTATTTCTGCCTGTCGGCCGGCAGCCACACCAACGCCACCGGCCCGGTGCACAACCCCTACCGGCTGGGCTACATGGCCGGCGGCTCGTCGTCGGGCTCGGGCGCGCTGGTCGGGGCCGGCGAGGTCGGCATGGCGATCGGCGGCGATCAGGGCGGCTCGATCCGCATCCCCGCCTCCTATTGCGGCTGCTACGGCATGAAGCCGACGCACGGGCTGGTGCCCTACACCGGCATCATGCCGATCGAGCCGACCATCGACCATGCCGGGCCGATCACCGGCACGGTGCGCGACAACGCGCTGCTGCTCGAGGTGATCGCCGGGGCCGACGGGCTCGATCCGCGGCAGTATGCGCCGCGCGTCGACCGCTACACCCAGGCGGTCGGACAGGGCGTCTCGGGCCTGCGCATCGGCATCGTCAGGGAGGGCTTCGGCCACGCCAACTCCGAGGCAGACGTCGACGAGGCGGTGCACGGCGCGGCCGAGAAGTTCCGCGCGCTGGGCGCCCATGTCGAGGAGATGTCGCTGCCCGCCCACCTGCAGGGACCGGCGATCTGGACGCCGATCGCGCTCGAGGGCCTGACCGACATCATGATGCACGGCAACGGATTCGCCACCGGCTGGGAGGGGCTCTACACGACGAGCCTTCTCGACTACCACGCCAACTGGCGCAGCCGCGCCGACGAACTGTCGAAGAGCCTGAAGATCTCGATGTTCGTCGGCGAGTACATGCTCAAGCACTATCGCGGCCACTACTACGCCAAGGCGCAGAACCTGAGCCGGCGGCTGCGCGCCGACTACGACGCGGCGCTCGAGCGCTACGACCTCCTGGTCATGCCGACGATGCCGATCAAGGCGCAGCCGATCCCGGCGCCCGACGACCCGCTGGCGCTCTACATCCAGCGCGCCTTCGAGGCGATCGCCAACACCGCGCCGTTCGACGCCAGCGGACACCCGGCGATGAGCGTGCCGTGCGGGCTCAGGCAGGGGCTGCCGGTCGGCATGATGATCGTCGGCCGGTTCTACGAGGAAAGCACGATCTACCGCGCGGCCGGCGCCTTCGAGGCGCTCGGCGACTGGCGCGCCATGTGAGGGAGAGGGCGATGTCCATCCTGTCGGAATCCATGGCCGGGGGGCTGAAGACCTCCCTGTTCGACGAACGGCAGGGGCGGGGCGGCGGCGCGGTCATCGCGCCGGTCGACGGCAAGGCCTACGTGTCGGGCGACCGCTCGGTGCCGCTGCGCCGGGCGACCATCCCGCAGCTCTTCGCCGAGACGGTGGCGCGCTTCGGCCCGCGCGAGGCGGCCGTCTTCCGCCAGTTCGGCCGGCGCTACTCCTATTACGACCTCGACCGGGCGGTCGATGCGCTGGCGAGCGGCTTGCTGGCGCTCGGTCTCATGCCGGGCGACCGGGTGGCGATCTGGGCGCCGAACCGGCCGGAATGGCTGATCACCCAGTTCGCCACCGCGCGCATCGGCCTGGTGATGGTCAACATCAACCCGGCCTACCGGCTGGCCGAGCTCGAATACGCGCTCAACAAGGTCGGCTGCAAGGCGCTGGTGACGGCGGCCGCCTTCAAGAAATCCGACTATCTGGGCATGATCCAGACGCTGGCGCCGGAGCTCGCCGCGTGCCGGCCGGGCGAGCTGCGGGCGGAGAAGCTGCCGCATCTGCGAACCGTGATCCGGATGGGCGAGGAGCGCACGCCGGGCATGTTCACCTTCGACGAGGTGTGCGCCATCGGCGGGCCGGCGCAGCAGCTCCGCCTCGACGCCATCAGCGGCGCGCTCGACCCGGACGATCCGATCAACATCCAGTTCACCAGCGGCACGACAGGGGCGCCGAAGGGCGCCACGCTGACGCACTACAACATCGTCAACAACGCCTTTTTCACCGCCCGCACGATGCATCTGAGCGAGGCGGACCGGCTGTGCATTCCCGTGCCGCTCTACCACTGCTTCGGCATGGTGCTCGGCACGCTCGCCTGCGTCAGCGTCGGCGCCGCGATGGTCTTCCCGGCCGAGGCCTTCGAGCCGCTGACGACGCTGCAGGCCGTCTCGCAGGAGCGCTGCACGGCCTGCTACGGCGTGCCGACCATGTTCGTCGCCATGCTCGACCATCCCGAGTTCGCCGGCTTCGACTATTCGAGCCTGCGCACCGGCATGATGGCCGGCGCGCCGTGCCCGATCGAGGTGATGCGCCGGGTGATCCGCGACATGCACATGCCGGAGGTGACGATCGGCTACGGCATGACCGAGACGAGCCCGATCTCCTTTCAGTCGAGCACCGAGGACGGGCTCGAGGAGCGCGTGTCGACGGTCGGCCGCATCCACCCGCATGTCGAGGTCAAGATCGTCGACGAGGCGGGCCACACGGTCGGCGTCGGCGAGCAGGGCGAGCTGTGCACGCGCGGCTACTCGGTGATGCGCGGCTACTGGAACGACGAGGAGCGCACGCGCGAGGCGATCGACGCCGGCGGCTGGATGCACACCGGCGACCTCGCCACGCTCGACCAGCGCGGCTACTGCAACATCGTCGGCCGGGTGAAGGACATGGTGATCCGCGGCGGCGAGAACATCTATCCGCGCGAGATCGAGGAGTTCCTCTACCGCCACCCCAAGGTGGCCGAGGTGCAGGTGTTCGGCGTGCCGGACGAGCGCTACGGCGAGGAGCTGGCGGCCTGGATCGTGCTGCAGCCCGGCGAGACGGCGAGCGAGGAGGAGATCCGCGGCTTCTGCCAGGGGCAGATCGCGCACTACAAGATCCCGCGCTACATCCGCTTCAAGGAAGCCCTGCCGATGACGGTGACCGGCAAGCCGCAGAAGTTCGTCATGCGCGAGGCGATGGCCGACGAGCTCGGCCTGGCGGAGGCGCGCACCGCCTGACCGGCGGCGGCCAATGCGCGCACCGCCGATGCGTTCACCGGCGTCAATGTCGGTGCCGCGCGGCTCGGGCAGGCGGTTCCTCAGGCGGGGCGCTTCTCCGCCGGGCGTGCCGCCGAAGCGCTTGACCGCTCGTTCGGCGCGTCTTGCCGCGGCAAGGCTCGCGGCGCCGGACATGCGGCCCGCGCGCGGCGCCTCAGCCCTCGATGCGCCGGTCGACCAGCGTGCCGTCCTCGATCGTGTCGCTGGGATGCAGCACCACCACGTCGCCCGGCGCCAGACCGGAAAGCACCTCGGCCGTCTCGTCGTTCATCCGGCCGATCTGCAGGTCGGCGCGGCGCACGCGGTCGTCGGCGCCGACGACGAAGACGCTCCAGCCGTCGCCGGCGCGGAACAGCGCGCTGATCGGCACCTGCAGGCAGCGCGCGCACTCCCACACCGTCATCTCGGCGAAGACGCGGTAGCCGTGGCCGAGGCGCGGCTCCGCCTCGGCCAGGTCGAGCACGGCATTGACCCGCTGCTCCTCGATGCCGAGTGCCGAGACCTTGGTGAAGGCGGCGGGATCGACGCGGCGCACGGTGGCCGCCAGCGCCGCGTCGCCGCCCCAGTCGGTGATCGTCGCGTCGGCGCCGGGGCGGATGCGCACGGCGTCGGCCGACAACAGGTCGACGACGATCTCGAGCTCGGCCGGATCGCCGATCTCGGCGATGCGGGTGCCGACGGCGACGGCCTGCTCGCTCTTGGCGAAGACCTCGAGCACGACGCCGTCGACCGGCGCGGTGACGCTGACGCAGCAGCCGGCTTCGCCGTCGCTGTTGCGCTCGGGCGGCATCAGCCGCGCCTCGGCGGTGGCCAGCTCGGCCTTGCGCACGGCGATGGTGGCGTGCGCGGCGTCGACCTGGGCGCGGCGCAGCTCGACCTCGCTCTCCGCCTTCTGCAGCGCGCTTTCGGAGATGATGCCGGGGCCGTAGAGCTTGAGGGCGCGGGCCTGCTCCTCCTCGGCCAGCTTGAGCGCGGCCCGGGCGCGCTTCAGGTCGGTCTCGGCGATGGCGACGGCCGAGCGCGCCGCCTCGCGGGCGGCGACGAGCTCGGCCTCGGTGCGCTTGTCGATCAATGGCGGGTCGAGCGGCTCGATCGAGGCGACGACCGTCTCGCCGGCCGCCACCGGGTCGCCCTCCTCGAGCAGCGTGCGGGCGAGGTGACCGGCGATCGGCGCGGAGATCGTGTAGACGTCGCGCACGCGCGTCACGCCCTCCTCGCGCACGGTCACCTGCATCGGCGCCTCGGCGACGACCGCCGCGTCGACCAGCACCGGCTGCTCGCGCAGCGCATAGGCGAAGCCGGCGACGACGGCGACGGCCGCCGCGCCGAGGCCCAAACGTTTGATCCAGACGCCTGTCATGGCGGTCACTCCCGGGTCTTGAGCACGCGCACGAGGTCGAGGCGGTTGATGCGCCGGCGCACGATCAGCGCCGACAGCGCGGCAACCGCCAGCACCACGAGGCTGGCGAAGGCGAAGGTCGAGGATTCGATGACGAAGGGGATGGTGAAAAGGTCGCTCTCGAAGCCGCGCACCACGGCGAGCGAGAACAGGTAGCCGATGGTCCAGCCGAGCGGCTGGGCGATCAGCACCACGGTGCCGAGCTCGATCAGCAGCACGCTCGACACCTCCGTCTTGGTGAAGCCGAGCACGCGCAGCGAGGCGAGCTCGCGGGCGCGCTCGGAGAACTGGATGCGGGCGGAGTTGTAGACCACGCCGAAGGCGATGATCACCGCCAGCGCCGTGTAGACCGACGTCATGATCGTGATGTTCTCCTCGATCGTGGCGCGAAAGCGGTCGCGCGAGATGCCCTGCAGGGCGATCGAGGCGATGGCCGGCGTGCGCTTGATCTCGGCATAGAGGCGGTCGAGGGCGGCGCGGTCGACCGACACGCGCACGCCGGAGATGCGGTCGCCGTCGCCGATCAGCCGGTTGAGCGCGTCGAGGCGCATATAGGCACCGAGCCCGACATAGCTCTGCACGATGCTGGTCACCGGCACCTCGACGATGCGGTGGTCGCGCTCGAGCAGCTCCACCCGGGCGCGGTCGCCGACCGAAAGGTGCAGAATCTGCGCGACGCGCTCGGAGACGACGAGGCCGCGCTCGGGCGGCTCGACCGCCTCGAGGTCGCGGTCGAGGATGCGCGCGAGATCGGCCTCGGGTGGCAGGCCGACGATCGCCAGGCGGCGCTCGCGGTGCGCGTTGCGCAGCAGCACGGGCGCGGCGCGGAACGGCTCGGCGCGCAGCACGCCGGGCAGGCGGGCGACGTCCTGCAGCGCGCGCGGCGCGCGCGGATGGGCGAAGGTCAGCGTCGCGTCCTGCCGCTCGGTGCGGAAGAACACCGTGTCGATCATGAAGGCGATCGAATCGAAGGAGAACAGCGCGGTGACCAGCAGCGCCACGGCGAGCCCGGTGCCGAGCGCGGTGAGCGCGGTGCGCAGCGGCCGGCGCACCAGGTGGCGCAGCGCCATGACGGTGAGCTGCGAAAAGACGCGCAGCAGCGCCGTGCCGCGCGAGAACACCGTGCGGTAGCGCGTCGGCGCCGGCGGCCGCATGGCCACCGCCGCCGGCAGCGACACCACGCTCCACAGCGCCCGCGCCGCGCCGGCCAGGGCCGCCGCCGCGGTGACGCCGGCGGCGATGGCGTAGAGATCGAGGCTCTGGCGGAAGATCAGGAAGGGGAAGGTGAAGAACTCGGCATAGAGCTCGGTCAGCGCACGGCCGGCCCAGTTGCCGGCCAGCGCGCCGACCAGGACGCCGACCGCGGCGATGGTCAGCACCAGCTTGGCGTAGTGCCAGGCGACGGCGGCCTCGCCGTAGCCGAGCGCCTTCAGGAGGCCGATCTGCTCGCGCTCGAGGGCGATCAGGCGCGACAGGATCATGTTGACCAGGAAGGCGGCGACGAACAGGAAGACCGGCGGGATGACGGCCGCCATGGCGGAAAGCTGCACCAGCTCGTTGTCGAGGAAGGCATGCGAGGTCTGGATCGAGCGGTCGTGCGCGCCGGTGCCGCCATAGGGCTCGAGCAGCGTGTCGAGGCGGTCGACCACGGCGTCGACATCGGCGCCGCGATGCGTCCTCAGCGCCACGTCGTTGAAGGCGCCGGCCATGTCGAACAGCCCCTCCATGGCCGAGCGCGGCATGAAGAAGACGCCGAAGCGGCGCTGGTCGGGCACCATGTCGCCGGGGCCGATGGCATAGACATATTCGGGCGACAGCACGATGCCGGTCACCGTCAGCGTGCGCTTGCGGCCGTTGAGGATTGCGCCGAAGCGGCTGCCGGGGCGCATGCCGTGCGCGGCGGCGAAGGGCTCGGTGACGGCGACCTCGCCGGCGCGGTCGGCGTCGGGCAGCCGGCCGGCGCGCAGGTAGAGGCGGTTGACGGCCGGTTCGCCATGGTCGGGAATGGAGACGGCGAGGCCGGTGGCCGGCTCGGCCATGCCCTCGATGTCGAGCACGGTGGTGCGCACGACGCGCAGCGCCACCGCGCTGACGCCCGGCAGCCGGGCGATCTCGCCGTGCATGTAGAGCGGCGCGCGGGTCACCGAGGCGAAGACGGAGGCGAAGCGGTAGCGCTCGTAGAAGGCGCTGCGCGTCTCCTCCAGCGAGCGGTAGCTGCCCATGGCGATGACGATGGTGGCGACGCCGCAGGCCATCACCAGGCCGATGGCGAGGATCTGCGCCCACATGCGCGCCAGGTCGCGCACCAGCTTGCGGTCGAGGACGGCGAGCCTCACCACGTCACCTCGGCCGGCTCGAGCCGCGTCGCGTTGACCTTCGTCTCGGCGATGCGCCCGTCGTGGAAGGTGAAGACGCGGTGCGCGATCGCCTGGATGCCGGCATTGTGGGTGATGATGGCGGTGGTGGTGCCGAGCTCCTCGTTGATGCGCGACAGCGCCTCGAGCACCAGCACGCCGGTCTTGGAATCGAGCGCGCCGGTCGGCTCGTCGCACAGCAGCACCTCCGGCCGCTTGGCGATGGCGCGGGCGATCGCCACGCGCTGCTGCTCGCCGCCGGAAAGCTGCGCGGGGAAATGGCTCATGCGCGGCGCCAGGCCGACCAGGTCGAGCGCCTCGTCGGGACTCATCGGATCGCGGGCGATCTCGGTGACCAGCGCGACGTTCTCCCACGCCGTCAGGCTGGGGATCAGGTTGTAGAACTGGAAGACGAAGCCGACATGGTCGCGCCGGTAGCGGGTGAGCTGGCGCTCGCTCAGCGCGGTGAGGTCGCGGCCGCGGAAGTGGACGGTGCCGTCCGAGGCGCGGTCGAGCCCGCCCATGATGTTGAGCAGGGTCGACTTGCCGCTGCCGGAGGGGCCGAGCAGCACCGCCATCTCGCCCTCGTAAAGGTCGATGTCGACGCCGCGCAGCGCCCACACCTCGACCTCGCCGGTGCGGTAGACCTTGGTGACGTCCCTGGCTGTGAAGATCGGCTCTGCCATGCGCTCGGCTGTCCCGGTGAAGCCCGCCTGTCTATGCCGCCGCGCCTGCCGCGGCCTTGATGCGGGTCAAACCGGCGCGCCGCACCGTCAGAGCGCGCCGTCGCCGGCCAGTTCGTCGCGCCAGGGCGGGTTGGCGCCGCGCCGGGCGACGGTCATCGCGGCGACCTCGACGCCGGCGGCAAGCGCGGCGGCGAGGTCGGCCTCGCCGATGGCGCGCAGCGCGCGGCGCGAGAACAGCGCCCGCGCCTGCAGCACGGCCAGGACGCCGGCGTCGAAGGCGTCGCCGGCGCCCACCGTGTCGACCACCGCGGTCGGCGGCGGCGCGGCTTCGAGACGGTGGGCGGCGGTGTGCGCGCTGGCGCCGTCGGCGCCGCGCGTCAGCAGCACGACCGAGGGGCCGGCCTGCAGGAGGGCGCGGGCCTGCGCCTCCGGGTCGCCGGGGCCGGCGTACCAGGCGAGATCCTCGTGCGACAGCTTGAGGATGTCGCAGCGCGCGACGAGCCGGGCGAGGCGGGCGCGATAGCGCGCCGCGTCGGCGACGAAGGCGGGGCGCACGTTCATGTCGAGCATGACGACGCGGCGCCGCGCCTCGCGCACCAGCAGCGCCTCCAGCGCGCCGGCGACCGGCTCGGCGGCGAGGCTGATGCCGCCGAAGAACACGGCGTCGGTGTCGTCGGCGAGCGCCGGCAGCGCCTTGCGGGTCAGCATGCGTCCGGCGCTCGCCTCGTCGAAGAAGGCGTAGCGCGGACGGCCGCCGGAGTGCTGCACGAAGGCGAGCGTGGTCGGCCGGTCGCAGCGCACCGCATGGCGCAGGTCGACGCCGCTGCCGACCAGCGTGTCGCGCAGGATGTCGCCGAAGAAGTCGCTCGACAGGCCGCCGAAGAAGCCGACCGGCGCGCCGAGCCGGCCGAGCGCGACCGCCGTGTTGAAGACCGAGCCGCCGGCCTGCGGCGCGAAGGCGGGCAGCCCCTCGGCGCTCTCGCAGGGCAGCATGTCGATCAGCGCCTCGCCGCAGCACAGGATCATCGCCGGCCACCCGCGCGCATCGTCGCGGCCGCCGGCCCTGCCGGAACGCCCCGTCGGATGGTGGCTGTCGTGGTCGCTGCGATGGCGCGTCTCCCTGCCGTCGGTGCGGATGCCCCGCCGTCGCGGCGGGGCCGGAACGGCGCTCTGGATGACGGCTGCCGGCCGGCGCGTCAAGGCCGCCGGCCGTCCGGCGCTTGCGCGGCGGTCCAAAACTCATTAATCTAGATAACTAGAATAATAGGAGTGACTGCCGTGCTCGCCATGGAGGAAGCCGCCCAGGGATTCGCCGCCGTCGGCTCCGAGCCGCGCATCGAGGTCCTGCTGTGCCTGGTGCGCGCCGGCGAGGCGGGACTCGCCTTCGGCCAGATCCAGGCGCGCACCGGCATGCCGCCGTCCACGCTGCTGCACCATCTGCGCTTTCTCGCCGCCGCCGGCCTCGTCACGCAGGAGCGGCGCGGCCGGCAGACGATCTCGCGGCCGGCCTTCGACCGGCTGAGGGCGCTGTCGACCTTCCTGCTGGCGCAGTGCTGCGCCGATGAGATCGGCGCTGCCGCGGTGGCGGAGGCGACGGCGTGACGGCGCTCGTCCAGTCGCTCGCCCGGCTCGGGCCGCGCCGCATCGACGGCGCGTGGCTGGCCGCCGGCCTGCTCGTCGCGGCCGTCGCGCTGCTCGACCGCGCGCAGCTTGCGCCGACGCTGCGCTTCGCGCTCGACGCGCTCGTCTCCACCGCGCCCTACATCGCCTTTGCCGTGCTGCTGCTCGCCTCGTTGCGGGCGAGCGGGGCCGACGGGCTGGTCGCCGAGGCCTTCAAGGGGCGCGAGGTGCGCATGGTCGCGGTGGCGGCGCTGGTCGGCGGGCTGGCGCCGTTCTGCTCCTGCGAGGTGATCCCGTTCATCGCCGGGCTTCTGGCGATGGGCGCGCCGCTGTCGGCGGTCATGGCGTTCTGGCTCGCCTCGCCGCTGATCGACCCGGCGAGCCTGCTGATCACCGCCGGCGCGCTCGGCTGGACCTTCGCGCTCGCCAAGGCGGGGCTGGCGGTGGCGCTCGGCCTGTTCGGCGGCTATGCGATGATGGCGGCGCTGCGCGCCGGCGGCTTTTCCGAGCCGCTCAGGCCGCAGCCCCGGCGCGGCTGCGGCTGCGGCGCCTCGCCGCTCACCGGCCGGCCGGTATGGCGCTTCTGGCGCGAGCCGGTGCGGCGCGGCACCTTCGCGGCCGAGGCGCTCGCCAACGCCCATTTCCTGCTCAAGTGGCTGGCGCTCGCCTATCTGATCGAGGCGCTGATGATCGCCTATGTGCCGGCCGAGACGATCGCCGGGCTGGTCGGCGGCGCGGGGCTGTGGCCGGTGGTGCTGTCGGCGCTGGTCGGCGCGCCGGCCTATCTCAACGCCTATGCCGCGCCGCCGCTGGTCTCGGGCCTGATGGCGCAGGGCATGACGGCCGGCGCGGCGATGGCCTTCATGGTCGCCGGCGCGGTCAGCTCGATCCCGGCGATGACGGCGGTCTTCGCGCTGGTCCGGCCGGGCGTCTTCGCCGCCTATGTCGGGCTCGGCCTGGTCGGCGCGGTGCTGTCCGGCCTCGCCTACGGGCTGATCGCCGGCTGAGCGCCGGCGCCCGGCGCGCGGCCGCGAGATCGTGGCCGCGCGCGGCTTCACAGGCTTCGCCGTCGTGGTCTAAGCTTCTCGCCGAAACGGCCAGAGCCGTTCTGCGTCTGACGGCACCGCAGATCGGCTCCGGCTTATCGTTTTGACGCGTTTTCACGCGGAGCGGTGGCGACAGGCGATGCAGGACGACCTCGGCAACCCCCTGAGCGGCGCCGGCGCCGACGGCGCGGCGCACTACCGCCGGGCGGTCGCCGACCTGCAGCGCTTCGTCGGCGACCCGGTGGCCGCCGTCGACGCGGCGATCGCGGCCGATCCCGGCTTCGTCATGGCGCATGTCTTCAAGGGCTATCTGTTCGGCCTGTCGACGGAGGCCGGCGCCGCGCCCGTCGTCGAAGCCTGCCACCGCGCCGCCGCCGCGCTGCCGGCGTGCGCGCAGGAGCGTGCCCATGTCGCCGCGCTCGGCCATCTCGCCGCCGGGCGCTGGCACGAGGCCGGCCAGGTGCTCGAGGACCTGACGATCGACCATCCGCGCGACGCGGTGGCGCTGCAGGCCGGCCACCAGATCGACTTCTTCACCGGCAATGCGCGCATGCTGCGCGATCGCATCGCCCGTGCGCTGCCGGCCTGGGACACGGCGATGCCGGGCCATCACGCCGTGCTCGGCATGCACGCCTTCGGCCTCGAGGAGACCGGCGACTACGCCCGCGCCGAGGCGGCCGGCCGGCGCGCCGTGGCGCTCGAGCCGCGCGACGGCTGGGCGCAGCACGCCGTGGCGCATGTCATGGAGATGCAGTGCCGGCAGCGCGACGGCATCGCCTGGATGCGCGCCAACCCGGACAACTGGACGCGCGACAGCTTCTTCCAGGTGCACAACTGGTGGCACCTGGCGCTGTTCCACTACGAGCTCGGCGAGATCGACGCGGTGCTGGCGCTCTATGACGGGCCGATCTACGGCGCGCAGTCGACGGTGGCGCTCAACATGGTCGACGCCGCCGCGCTGTTGTGGCGGCTGCATCTGGGCGGCGTCGACGTCGGCGACCGCTGGCAGGCGCTGGCGCGCAACTGGGCGCCGCATGCGGCGGCCGGCAACTACGCCTTCAACGACATGCACGCGATGATGGCCTTCGTCGGCGCCGGCCGCGAGGACCTCGCCCGCCGGCTGCTCGAGGCGCAGGCCGAGGCGCTGGCCGGCGACGCCGACAACGCCCGCTTCACGCGCGATGTCGGCCAGCCGCTGGCGCGCGCCATCCACGCCTTCGGCGCCGGCGACTACCGCACGGCGGTGCGGCTCATCCGGCCGGTGCGGCCGCTCGCGCACCGCTTCGGCGGCAGCCACGCGCAGCGCGACGTGATCGACCTGACGCTGATCGAGGCGGCGCTGCGCGGCGGCCAGGCGCGGCTTGCCGCAGCACTCGCCGCCGAGCGCTTCGACGCCCGGCCGCAGAGCCCCTTGTCGGCGCTGTTCGCGCGCCGCGCCGGCACGCTGGCGCCGGTCGCCTGAGCGGCCGGCGGCGGCGCCGCGGAGCGCGCGGCCTTTGCCTTTCGCGGCCGGCCGTGCATATTTGTTCCGGGACTCGAAAAAATTGACTCCGCCCGCGGCCCGGCGCCCGAGGCGGAGCGCGGGAGGACGGCGGGCATGTATCTCGGGCTCGACCTCGGCACCTCGGCGCTGAAGGCGCTCCTGGTCGACGACGCGCAGCGCCCGGTCGGCGCGGCGAGCGCGCCGCTCGCCGTCTCGCGGCCGCGGCCGGGCTGGGCCGAGCAGGACCCGGCCGACTGGATCGCGGCGGCCGAAAGCGCGCTCGACGCGTTGCGGCGGGCGCATCCCGCGGCGCTCGCGGCGGTGCGCGGCATCGGCCTGTCGGGCCAGATGCACGGCGCGGTGGCGCTCGATGCCGGCGACGCGGTGCTCAGGCCGGCGATCCTGTGGAACGACACGCGCGCGGCCGCCGAGGCCGCCGCGCTCGACGCCGACCCCGTCTTTCGGCAACTGACCGGCACCATCGTGTTTCCCGGCTTCACCGCGCCCAAGCTCGTCTGGCTCGCCCGGCACGAGCCGGACGTCTTCGCGCGGATCGCCGGCGTTCTGCTGCCGAAGGACGTCCTGCGCCTGTGGCTGACCGGCGAGCGCGTGTCGGAGATGTCCGACGCGTCCGGCACCGGCTGGCTCGACGTCGGCGCGCGCGGCTGGTCGGAAGCGCTGCTCGACAGGAGCGGCATGCGGGTCGGGCAGATGCCGCGCCTGGTCGAGGGCACGGCGGTCTCCGGCCGGCTGCGCGGCGCGCTCGCCGCGCGCTGGGGCATGGTCGGCGGGGTGGCGGTCGCCGGCGGCGCGGGCGACAACGCGGCTGCCGGCTGTGGCGTCGGCGCGGTGGCGCCGGGCGCCGCCTTCGTCTCGCTCGGCACGTCGGGCGTGCTGTTCGCCGCCGCCGACGGTTTTCGGCCGAACGCCGGCAGCGCGGTGCACACCTTCTGCCACGCGCTGCCGGGCGCCTGGCACCAGATGGGCGTGATCCTGTCGGCGAGCGACGCGCTCGACTGGCTGGCCGGCATCGTCGGGCGCGACGCCGCGGCGCTGAGCGATGCGCTCGGCGACACGCTCGCCGCGCCGGCGGGCACGACCTTCCTGCCCTATCTCGGCGGCGAGCGCACGCCGCACAACGACGCCGCCATACGCGGCGCCTTCGTGGGGCTGGCGCACCAGAGCGACGCCGCGGCGCTGACGCGGGCGGTGCTGGAAGGCGTCGGCTTCGCCTTCCGCGACAGCCTGGAGGCGCTCGCCGCCGCCGGCACGCCCGTGACGCGGCTGACGGCGGTCGGCGGCGGGGCGCGCTCGGACTACTGGCTGAAGGTGCTCGCCACGGCGCTCGGCGTGCCGGTCGAGCGGCCGGCCGACGGCGATTTCGGCGCCGCCTTCGGGGCCGCGCGGCTCGGCATGATCGCCGCCGAGGGAGCGGACCCGGCGGCGGTGTGCACGGCGCCGCCGGTCGCCGCCACCTTCGCGCCGGAGACCCGGCTGCAGCCGGCCTTCGACGACGCCTACCGGCGCTACCGCGCGCTTTATCCCGCCCTCAAAGGAGCGACATCGTGAGCACAGGCTTTTTCGGCGACCGCGGGCCGATCCGCTACGAAGGCCCCGACAGCGACAACCCCTTCGCCTATCGCCACTACGATCCCGACGCCGTGGTGATGGGCCGGCGGCTGGAGGAGCACCTGCGCCTGGCCGTGTGCTACTGGCACAACTTCGTCTATCCCGGCAGCGACCCGTTCGGCGCGGACACCTTCGCGCGGCCGTGGTTCGGCGCCGGCATGGAGGACGCGCGGCGGAAGGCCGACACCGCCTTCGAGATGTTCGCGCTGCTCGGCACGCCGTTCTTCTGCTTCCACGACCACGACGTCAGGCCGGAGGGCGCCACGCTCGCCGAGAGCACCGCCCGGCTCGACGCGATCGCCGACCATCTCGCCGGCCACATGGAGCGCACCGGCGTCAAGCTCCTGTGGGGCACGGCGAACCTGTTCTCCAACCCGCGCTACATGGCGGGCGCGGCGACCAACCCGGATCCCGACGTCTTCGCCTACGCGGCGGCGACGGTGAAGGCGTGCCTGGAGACGACGCACCGGCTGGGCGGCGAGAACTACGTGCTGTGGGGCGGGCGCGAGGGCTACGAGACGCTGCTCAACACCGATCTCGCACGCGAGCTCGACCAGCTCGGCCGCTTCCTGTCGCTGGTCGTCGAGCACAAGCACAGGATCGGCTTTCGCGGCGCCATCCTGGTCGAGCCGAAGCCGCAGGAGCCGACCAAGCACCAATACGACTTCGACGTCGCCACGGTGTACGGCTTCCTGCGGCGCTACGGGCTCGAGAACGAGGTACGCGTCAACATCGAGCAGGGCCACGCGATCCTCGCCGGCCATTCGTTCGAGCACGAGATCGCGCTCGCCAACGCGCTCGGCATCTTCGGCTCGATCGACATCAACCGCAACGACTACCAGTCGGGCTGGGACACCGACCAGTTCCCCAACAACGTGCCGGAGGTGGCGCTCGCCTACTACCACATCCTGGCCGGCGGCGGCTTCTCGACCGGCGGCACGAACTTCGACGCCAAGCTCAGGCGCCAGTCGATCGACGCCGACGACCTGCTGCTCGCGCATGTCGGCGGCATCGACACCTGCGCGCGGGCGCTCAAGGCGGCCGCGCGCATGCTGGAGGACGGCGCGCTGTCGGGACCGCTCGCCGAGCGCTACGCCGGCTGGCGCACGGCGGAGGCGCGCGCGATGCTCGACGGCGAGCGCTCGCTGGCCGAGATCGCCGAGCGGGCGCTGGCCGAGGGGCTCGACCCGCGGCCGCGCTCGGGCCGCCAGGAGGCGCTGGAGAACGTCGTCAACCGCTACGTCTGACGGGCCGCGGCCGGGCACGCCGGTTGCGGCCATGGCGGCGGCCGCGCAACGGTTTTTCCCGACTTTCGTCGAAGCGTCGCGACGCTGCCTTCAAACCGTCAGGATGTCGCGGCTAGGATCATCCGCATGAGACGAATCGCCAACGCCCCCGCGACCGGACCCGCCGACGACGAGGCGGAGATCGATGCGCTGCTCGCCGCCGGCGAGGAGCTGTCGATCGTCGACAGCGTGCTCGCGCTGCCCAAGGGCGGCGCGGCGGACCCGGTGTGGGAGCGGGCGGTGCACGACCGCCTGCAGGTGCGGCTCGCCCGGCGCCTGCGCCAGGCGATCGAGCGCGCCTGAGGCTCCACCGCGTCGTGCTGCCGCGTTTGCCGACGGCGAACCGGTTTCCCCTTCGCCTGGTGACCCTCTAGGCAAGCGCCAGAACGTCCTCGATGCGGCGGGCGGCCTCGAGTAGCCGCGGCAGCGCGGTCTCGCGCAGCGCCGCGAGCGAGGTGCGGCCGGCCTGCGCCGACAGGTTGACGGCGGCGACGATGCGGCCGGCGCGGTCGCGCACCGGCACGGCGATCGAGCGCAGGCCGAGCTCCAGCTCCTCGTCGACCAGCGCGTGGCCGTCGCCGCGCACGGTCGCGATCAGCCGCGCCAGCGCGGCGCGGTCGGTCACCGTCTTGGGCGTGCGCGCGGCGATCGCCGCCGTCGCCAGAAAGCCGGCGAGGGCGGCGTCGTCGAGGTCCGACAGCAGGACGCGGCCCATCGAGGTGCAGTGCGCGGGCAGCCGCGTGCCGACATGCAGCGCCACCGACAGGATGCGCGGGCCGGCCGCCCGCGCGACATAGACCACGTCCTCGCCCTGGCGCACGGCGGCCGAGCAGGATTCGCCGAGCGCCTCGGACACCTCGCGCAGGATCGGCTCGGCGCGCGTCCACAAGGGCGCGGCGCCGAGCCAGGTGCGCGCCAGCGACAAGAGCCGCGCCGACAGCGCGAAGCGCCGGCCGGTCTGCACCGCATAGCCGGCCTCGACCAGCGTCAAGAGCAGGCGGCGCGCGCCGGCGCGCGTCAGCCCGGCCTCGGCGGCCACCTCGGTCAGCGTCAGCCCGTCCGGGCGGGCGGCCAGCACCTCGAGAACGGCGAGGCCGCGCACCAGCGCGCCGATGCGCTCGCGCCCGGCGGCGCCATGCGTTGACAGCGGATCGTCGGTCATCTACCAAATATCGCAGAAAGAACTTTTGTTCGCAATACGAACTTTTTGCTTCGCAGGTCTGGCACGGAGGCGTGGGCATGGCCCGTTTCATGCCGCTGGAGGAGGCGGTCGCGACCCATCTGAAGGACGGCGACACGGCCGCCTTCGAGGGCTTCACCCATCTCATCCCGACGGCCGCCGCGCATCAGGCGATCCGCCAGGGCGTCAGCGATCTGGTGCTGGTGCGCATGACGCCGGACATCGTCTACGACCAGATGATCGGCATGGGGCTGGCGCGCAAGCTCGTCTTCTCCTACGCCGGCAATCCCGGCGTCGGGCTCCTGCGCCGGCTGCGCGACGCGGTGGAAAACGGCTGGCCGCGACCGCTGGCGCTCGAGGAGCACAGCCACGCGGCGATGGCCAACGCCTACGAGGCCGGCGCGGCGGGGCTGCCCTTCGCCGCCTTTCGCGGCTATCGCGGGGCCGGGCTCGCCGCCGTCAATCCCAACATCCGGCAGGTGACCTGCCCGTTCACCGGCGAGGTGCTGGCCGCGGTGCCGGCGCTGCGGCCGGACGTCGCCTTCATCCACGCCCAGAAGGCCGACCGCAAGGGCAACGTGCTGGTCGAGGGCATCGTCGGCATCCAGAAGGAGGCGGTGCTGGCGGCGCGGCGCGCCGTCGTCACGGTGGAGGAGGTGGTGGAGGATTTCGCCGGCCTGCACCCCAATCTGTGCGTGCTGCCGCACTGGACGGTGGCGGCGATCAGCGTCGTGCCGGGCGGCGCCCACCCCTCCTACACGCACGGCTACTACGAGCGCGACAACCCTGCCTATCTGGAGTGGGACCGGGTGGCGGCCGACCGCGAGGTCTTCGCCGCGTGGATGAAGACGCACGTGCTCGACGCAGGCCCCGGCGTCTTCGCCGAGCGCGTCGCCGGACTGGGGGTGGAGCGATGAGCGTGGACAACGTCACGCCCGGCGAGATGATGACCATCGCGGCGAGCCGGGCGCTCAGCAACGACGACGTGTGCTTCGTCGGCATCGGCGCGCCGTCGGCCGCCTGCAACGTGGCGCGGCTGACGCATGCGCCCGACATCACGCTGATCTACGAATCCGGCACCATCGGCACCGCGCCCGACGTGCTGCCGCTGTCGATCGGCGACGGCGAACTGTGCGAGACGGCGCTGACCACCGTGTCGGTGCCGGAGATGTTCCGCTACTGGCTGCAGGGCGGCCGCATCACCATCGGCTTTCTCGGCGCCGCCCAGATCGACCGGTTCGGCAACATCAACACCACGGTGATCGGCGACTATGCGCGGCCGACGGTGCGGCTGCCGGGCGGCGGCGGCGCGCCGGAGATCGCCTCGGCCTCGCGCGAGGTCTTCGTCACCATGGCGCAGTCGAAGCGCGGCATGGTCGAGCGCATCGACTTCTTCACCTCCTTCGGCCACGGCGAGGGCGGCGACCACCGCCGCCGGCTCGGCCTTCAGACCAAGGGACCGACGCTGCTGGTCACCGACCTGGCGATCTGGAAGCCGGACCCGGAGACGAAGGCGTTCACCGTCGTCTCGCTGCATCCCGGCGTCACCCGCCAGGCGGTGCAGGAGACCTGCGGCTGGCCGGTCCGCTTCGCCGACGACCTTGACGAGACGCCGCCGCCGAGCGACGTGGAGCTCGAAACGCTGCGCGCGCTCAAGGCGCGCACCGAGGCCGCGCATGCCGGCAGGGCCGGCGGCGGCACGAGAAAGGGACCGAACGATGGCTGACGCCTTCATCTGCGACTATGTCCGCACCCCGATCGGCCGCTTCGGCGGCGCGCTTGCCGCGGTGCGGACCGACGATCTGGCCGCCGTGCCGCTCAAGGCGCTGATGCAGCGCAACCCCGGCGTCGACTGGGCGGCGGTCGAGGACGTCGTCTATGGCTGCGCCAACCAGGCCGGCGAGGACAACCGCAACGTGGCGCGCATGGCGCTGCTGCTGGCCGGCCTGCCGACCGACGTGCCGGGCGCCACCGTCAACCGTCTGTGCGGCTCCGGCATGGACGCGCTGACCATCGCCGCGCGCGCCATCAAGGCCGGCGAGGCCGAGCTGATGGTCGCCGGCGGCGTCGAATCGATGAGCCGCGCGCCCTTCGTCATGCCCAAGGCGGAGACGGCGTTCTCGCGCCGGGCGGAGATCCACGACACGACGATCGGCTGGCGCTTCGTCAACCCGCTGATCGAGAAGCAGTACGGCATCGATTCCATGCCCGAGACCGGCGAGAACGTCGCCGAGGCGTTCGCCGTCAGCCGCGCCGACCAGGACGCCTTCGCCGTGCGCAGCCAGGACAAGGCCGTCGCCGCGCAGCAGAACGGCCGGCTGGCCAGGGAGATCGTCGCCGTCACCATCCCGCAGCGCAAGGGCGAGCCGGTCGTCGTCGACACCGACGAGCATCCGCGCGCCGGCACCACGGTCGACAAGCTCGCCAAGCTGCCGACGCCGTTCCGCGCCGGCGGCACGGTGACGGCGGGCAACGCATCGGGCGTCAACGACGGCGCGGCGGCGCTGATCGTCGCTTCTGAGGCTGCGGCGCGCCGGTACGGCCTGACGCCGATCGCCCGCGTGACCGGCGGCGCGGTGGCCGGCGTCGAGCCGCGCATCATGGGCATCGGTCCGGCGCCGGCGACGCGCAGGCTGTGTGCCCGGCTCGGCCTGACGCCGGCCGATTTCGACGTGATCGAGCTCAACGAGGCCTTCGCCAGCCAGGGCATCGCGGTCCTGCGCGAGCTCGGCGTGGCCGAGGACGCGCCGCATGTGAACCCGAACGGCGGCGCAATCGCGCTCGGCCATCCGCTCGGCATGTCGGGCGCGCGCATCGCCGGCACGGCCGCCCTCGAGCTCGCCGCCGGCGGCGGCCGCCGCGCGCTCGCCACCATGTGCATCGGCGTCGGCCAGGGCATCGCCGTGGCGCTCGAGCGGGTCTAGCCGCGGCGCATGCGGCTCGGCGCCCGGCCGAAGGCGCGGGCGAAGGCGCGCGAGAAGGCGGCGGCTGAGGAAAAGCCGGTGCGCGCGGCGATCTCGGTCATCGGCTCGGCCGTGTCGAGCACCAGCCGGCGCGCCGCGTTGAGGCGCAGACGCAGATAGTAGGCGCCGGGCGTGGCGCCGATGGCGCGCGCGAAACCGGTCTCCAGCGTGCGCGTGCTGGTGCCGACGCGGCGCGCGATGGCAGCCACCGCCAGCGGCCGGTCGAGATGGCTTTCCATCAGCCGCACCGCCTGGGCGAGCCGCGGATCGTAGCCGTCGAGCCGGCCGAGCGAGACGAGCGGCTGGGCGTCGGTCGCCGCGCGCGCCTGGTCGTAGACGAACACGCTGGCCACATCGAGCGCGACGGCCATGCCGAGCCGGGCGCGCACCAGATGCAGCATCAGGTCGAACACCGGCGAGGCGCCCCCGGCGGTGAACACCGCGCCGTCGACGACGTAGCGGTCGGGCGCCACCTCGGTGTCGGGGAAGGCGGCGGCGAAGTCCTCCAGATCCTCCCAGTGGGTGGTGGCGCGCCGGCCGGCGAGCAGCCCGGCGCGGCCGAGCAGCCAGGTTCCCGCCTCCACGCCGCCGACGGCGCGCGCCGTGCGCGCGGCGCGGCGGAAGCCGGCGACGAGCGGCGGGGCGGCCTCGATGCGCGTGCCGAAGCCGCCGATGGCGACCAGCGCGTCGCAGGGCGCGGCCGGCTCGAACGGTCCGGCGACGGCGACCGGCAGGCCGCAGGTGGTGATGGCAGGCGCGCCGTCGGGCGAGGCGAGCGACCAGGCGAAGGCCTCGCGGCCGGCCACCCGGTTGGCCGCGCGCAGCGGGTCGATCGCCGAGGCGACGCACATCACCGAGGCCCCCGACAGCACCAGAAAGCGCAGGGTGAGGGTGGCCGGCTCGGGCCGGAAGATCGACAGGGCTTCGCTGTGCATCAAGCGATCTTCGTAAATCGCAAAGCACCGGCCGGCAAGTCCGGCATCATCTGCGCCATCCGACAATCAAGGCCAGGAGGAGAGGGCATGGCTCTCAAGGCAAGCCGCGACGTGTTCATCACCTGTGCGCTGACCGGCGCCGGCGACACGGCCGGGCGCTCCGACAAGGTGCCGGTGACGCCGCGGCAGATCGCCGATTCGGCGATCGAGGCGGCCGAGGCGGGGGCCGCCGTGGTGCACATCCATGTCCGCGATCCCGCCACCGGCAAACCGGCGCGCGACGTCGCGCTCTACGAGGAGGCCGTCTCGCTGATCCGCCGGTCGGGCGTCGACATGGTGCTCAACCTGACCGCCGGCATGGGCGGCGACCTGACGCTCGGCAGCGTCGAGGCGCCGCTGCCGCCGGCGCGCGAGGGCACCGACATGATCGGCGCCGAGGAGCGGCTGGCGCATGTCGCCGCCATCCGGCCGGAGATCTGCACGCTCGACTGTGGCACGATGAATTTCGGCGAGGGCGACTACATCATGGCCAACACGCCGGCCATGCTGCAGGCGATGGCCGGCCGCATCCGCGAACTCGGCGTCAAGCCGGAGATCGAGATCTTCGACACCGGCCACCTGGTGCTCGCCAAGTGGCTGGCGAGCCAGGGGCTGCTCGACGACCCGGTCCTGGTGCAGCTCTGCATGGGCATTCCCTGGGGCGCGCCCGACGACATCGGCACGCTGATGGCGCTGGTCGGCAACCTGCCCGAGGACTGGCTGTTCTCCGCCTTCTCGATCGGCCGCAACCAGCTTCCCTATGTCGCCATGGCGGTGCTGGCCGGCGGCAACATCCGCGTCGGCCTGGAGGACAATCTGTGGCTGTCGAAGGGCGTTCTGGCGACCAACGGGGCGCTCACCGAACGCGCCGTGGCGATCGCCGAGAACATGGGCTGCCGCGTGCTCGGCCCGGATGCCGTGCGCGAGAAGCTGAAACTCGAGAAGCGGTGGTAGGGCGATGAGCAAGCCGGCAAGGGCCGCCGCCATCGGCGGCGGCGTCATCGGCGCGGGCTGGGTCGCCCGGCTCGCGCTCAACGGCATCGACGTCGCGGTGCACGATCCCGACCCGGAGGCCGAGCGCAAGGTCGGCGCGGTGCTCGACGGCGCGCGCCGCGCCTATGCCGCGATGACGGCGGACAGGCTGCCGCGGGAAGGGCGTATCCGCTACGCCGCCTCGGTGGCCGAGGCGGTCGCCGATGCCGAGTTCATTCAGGAAAGCGTCCCGGAGCGGCTCGAGATCAAGCACAAGGTGCTGGCCGAGATCGACGCGGCGGCGCCGGCGACGGCGCTGATCGGCTCGTCGACCTCCGGCATCAAGCCGAGCGACATGCAGAGCGCGCTGGCGCGGCCGGAGCGGCTCGTCGTCGCGCATCCCTTCAACCCGGTCTACCTGCTGCCGCTGGTCGAGATCGTCGGCGGCGAGCGCACCGCGGCCGACACGATCGAGCGCGCCCGCGCCGTCTACGCCGCGATCGGCATGAAGCCGGTCGTCATCCGCAAGGAGATCGAGGCCTTCGTCGCCGACCGGCTGCTCGAGGCGGTGTGGCGCGAGGCGCTGTGGCTTATCCGCGACGACGTGACGACCGTCGAGGAACTCGACGACATCATGCGCTACTCGTTCGGCCTGCGCTGGGCGCAGATGGGGCTGTTCCAGGTCTACCGCATCGCCGGCGGCGAGGCGGGCATGCGCCACTTCATGGCGCAGTTCGGGCCGTGCCTGGCCTGGCCGTGGAGCCGGCTGACCGACGTGCCGGAGCTCACCGACGCGCTGGTCGACAAGATCGCCGAGCAGTCGGACGCGCAGGCGGGCGGGCTTTCGATCCGCGCGCTGGAGCGCATCCGCGACGACAATCTGATCGCCATCATGGCCGCCCTCGCCGGACAGCGAGACGGCGAGGGATGGGGCGCCGGGGCGCTGCATCGCGACTATGTCGCCGCGCTCCAGGCGGCGGCCGAGAAGGACTGACGGGCCATGGATTTCGCCCTGACCGAGGAACAGCGCGCCATCGTCGCCACGACGCGCGCCTTCGTCGAGAACGAGCTCTATCCGCACGAGCGCGAGGTCGAGCGGACCGGCCGGCTCGAGCGCGCGCTGATCGAGGAGATCAAGGCCAAGGCGATGGCCGCCGGCCTCTACGCCGCCAACATGCCCGAGGAGGTCGGCGGCGCCGGCCTCGATACGCTGACCTGGCTGCTCTACGAAAAGGAGCTCGGCCGCGCCAACTACGCGCTGCACTGGACCTGCGTGGCGCGGCCCTCCAACATCCTGCTCGCCGGCACGCCCGCGCAGCGCGAGCGCTACCTGATGCCGTGCATGCGCGGCGAGACCTGGGACTGCCTGGCGATGACGGAGCCCGGTGCCGGTTCCGACCTGCGCGGCATGGCGGCGAGCGCCGTGCGCAAGGGCGGCGACTGGGTGCTCAACGGCACCAAGCACTTCATCAGCCATGCCGACATCGCCGGCTTCGTCATCGCCTTCATGGCGACCGGCGAGGAGGACGGGCCGCGCGGCAAGCGCAAGCAGATCACCGCCTTCCTGGTCGACAAGGGCACGCCCGGCTTCACCGTGCGCGAGGGCTACGGCAACGTCTCGCATCGCGGCTACACCAACGCGGTGCTCGAGTTCGACGACTGCCGGGTGCCCGACGCGCAGGTGCTGGGCGAGGTCGGCAAGGGCTTCGAGGTGGCCAACGAATGGCTCGGCGCGACGCGGCTGCAGGTCGCCGCCACCTCGCTCGGCCGCGCCGAGCGGGCGCTCGGCCACGCCATCGAATGGGCGGCGGCGCGGCGCCAGTTCGGCCAGCCGATCGGCCGCTTCCAGGGCGTCTCCTTCAAGCTCGCCGACATGGCCACCGAGCTCAAGGCGGCCGAGCTCCTGACGCTCGAGGCCGGCTGGAAGTACGACCAGGGCACGGTCACCGATTCCGACATGGCGATGGCCAAGCTGAAGGCGACCGAGATGCTCGCCATGGTGGCCGACGAGGCGATCCAGATCCATGGCGGCATGGGGCTGATGGACGAACTGCCGCTCGAGCGCATCTGGCGCGACGCGCGCGTCGAGCGCATCTGGGAAGGCACCAGCGAGATCCAGCGCCACATCATCTCCCGCGCGCTGCTGCGCCCGCTCGGCGCGTGAGGCGGGCGATGGCGGCGTTCGGTCGGTTGCAGGGGCGGGCGCCGGGTGCGGCGCACGCGGACCTGCCGCGCGCCGCGCGGCGGTTGCGGGCCAGAGGGGGCGGCCGGTGAGCCGGCTCGAGCGTCTTTTCCGGCCGCGCTCGATCGCCGTCTTCGGCGGCGCGCAGGCGGCGGCCGTGATCGAACAGTCGCGCAAGATGGGCTTCTCCGGCGCCATCTGGCCGGTCCATCCGAGCCGCGAGACCGTCGCCGGGCTGCCGGCCTACCGCTCGGTCGACGCACTGCCGGAGGCGCCGGACGCCGCCTTCGTCGGCGTCAACCGGCATCTGACCGTCGACATCGTGCGCGCGCTCGCCGCGCGCGGCACCGGCGGCGCGGTGTGCTACGCGTCGGGTTTCGCCGAGGCCGGCGCCGACGATGCCGAGGGGGCGGCGCTGCAGGCGGCGCTGGTCGCGGCGGCCGGGCCGATGCCGATCGTCGGGCCCAACTGCTACGGCCTCATCAACTATGCCGACGGCGCGCTGTTGTGGCCCGACCAGCACGGCGGCCGGCGGCTCGACGCCGGCGGCCGCGGCGTCGCCATCCTCACCCAGTCCTCCAACATCGCCATCAACCTGACGATGCAGCGTCGCGGCCTGCCGCTCGCCCATGTGATGACGGCGGGCAACCAGGCGCAGACCGGCCTGTCGGAGATGGCGCTCGGCCTCGTCGAGGATCCGCGCGTCAGCGCGCTGGGGCTGCACGTCGAGGGCTTCGATTCGGTGGCCGGCTTCGAGCGGCTGGCCGCGCGCGCCCGCGCGCTCGGCAAGCCGGTGGTCGCCTTCAAGGCCGGCCGCTCGGAGCAGGCGCGCACGGCGGCGCTGTCGCACACCGCCTCGCTGGCCGGTTCCGACGCGGCCGCCGACGCCTTCCTGCGCCGGCTCGGCATCGCCCGCGTCGGCTCGGTCCCGGCGCTGCTCGAAACGCTGAAGCTCTTGCATGCGGGCGGCCCGCTCGCCGGGCCGCGGCTGTCGTCGATGAGCTGCTCGGGCGGCGAGGCCTCGCTGATGGCCGATGCGGCGGCCGGCCGCGCGGTCGGCTTTCCGGCGCTCGACGCGGCGCATCGGGCGGCGATCAAGGCGACGCTGTCGCCGCTCGTCGCCGTCGCCAACCCGCTCGACTACCACACCTTCATCTGGAACGACCGGCCGGCGCTCACCGCCACCTTTTCGGCCATGCTGGCCGGCGGCTTCGACCTCAACCTGCTGGTGCTCGATTTCCCGCGCGCCGACCGCTGCGCCGACGACGACTGGTGGCCGACCGCCGACGCCTTCGCCGACGCGCTGGCCGCCACCGGGGCGCGCGGCGCGGTGGTGGCGACCATGGCGGAGAACCTGCCGGAAGCGGCCGCCGAACGCCTGGCGGCGCGCGGCGTGGCGCCGCTGATGGGCGTCGCCGAGGCGCTCGAGGCGGCCGAGGCGGCCGCCGCCATCGGCGCGGCCTGGCGCGCCGCGCCGGCGGCGCCGGTGACGACGTCCGTCGCGTCCAACCCGGCGGCGGCACCGCGCACGCTGGGCGAGGCGGAGGCCAAGGCGCGGCTCGCCGCCGGCGGCCTGCCGGTGCCGGCCGGCCGGGTCGCGGCAACGGCGGGCGAGGCGCAGGCCGCGGCCGCGGCGCTCGGCTTTCCGGTCGCGGTCAAGGCGCTCGGGCTCTCCCACAAGTCGGAGCGCGGCGGCGTGCGGCTCGGGCTCGGCGATGCGGCGTCCGTCGCCGCGGCGGCCGCGGCGCTGCTGCCGCTCGGCGACGGCCTGCTCGTCGAGCGCATGGTGGAAGACGGCGTCGCGGAGCTGATCGTCGGCGTGACGCGCGACCCGGTGTTCGGGCCGGTGCTGACGCTCGGCACCGGCGGCATTCTGGTCGAGCTCCTCGGCGACACGGCGACGCTGCTGCTGCCGGCCACGCGCGCCGCGATCGAGGACGCGCTCGGCGGGCTGAAGCTGTTCGCGCTGCTCGACGGCTATCGCGGCCGGCCGAGGGGCGACGTGGCGGCGGCGGTCGACGCGATCGCCGCCATCGCCGGTTTCGCCGTCGACCAGGCCGGACGGCTCGACGAGCTCGACGTCAATCCGCTGATCGTGCGCCGGGCCGGCGCGGGCGCGGTCGTCGCCGACGCCCTGATGGTCGGCCGCTTCGAAGGGGTCGAGCCGTCCGCGGCTCCGCTCGCGGCGGCGGCCGAACGCGGGTAAGGCTCTGGTCAATTGGAGGAAAGCGACATGTCCGACGTGATCCGCACCCGGCGCGAGGGCGCCATTCTCGAGGTGACGCTCGACCGGCCGAAGGCCAACGCCATCGATCTGGCGACCTCGCGCGCGATGGGCGAGACCTTCCGCGCCTTCCGCGACGACGAGGCGCTGCGCGTGGCGGTGCTGCGCACGGCCGGCGACAAGTTCTTCTCGGCCGGCTGGGACCTCAAGGCGGCGGCCGGCGGCGACGCGGTCGACGGCGACTACGGCGTCGGCGGCTTCGGCGGCCTGCAGGAGCTGATCGGCATGAACAAGCCGGTGATCGCCGCCGTCGACGGCATGGCGGTGGGCGGCGGCTTCGAGCTGGCGCTGTCGTGCGACCTGATCTACGCCGCCGAGCACGCCACCTTCGCGCTGCCGGAGATCCGCGCCGGCACGCTGGCCGACGCGGCGACCGTCAAGCTGCCCAAGCGCATGCCCTACCATGTGGCGATGGACCTGCTTCTCACCGGCCGCTGGATGGATGCGGCCGAGGCGCAGCGCTGGGGCGTGGTCAACGAGGTGCTGCCGGCCGACCGGCTCGAGGCGCGCGTGTGGGAGGTGGCACGGCTGCTTGCCTCCGGGCCGCCGCTCGTCTTCGCCGCCATCAAGGAGGTGGCGCGCGAGGCCGAGGCGATGAGCTTCCAGGACGCGATGAACCGGATCAACCGGCGCAAATTCGCGACCGTCGACCGGCTCTACGCCTCGGAGGACAACCAGGAGGGCTTCCGCGCCTTCGCGGAAAAGCGCGATCCGGTGTGGAAGGGGCGGTAGCGCGCCAGCGCGCGGGCCGGCTCAGTGGCCGGCCGCCTCCATGCGCCGGCTCTCGATCGCCTTTTCCAGCCAGCCGACCTGCATCTCCGGCACCGAGGACAGAAGCAGATCGGTGTAGTCGTCGAAGGGCGGCGACAGCACCTCGGTCTTGGTGCCGTAGCGCACCACCTTGCCCTGGAACATCACGGCGATGGAATCGGCGATGGCGCGCACCGTCGCCAGGTCGTGGGTGATGAACAGATAGGCGACGTCCTGCTGCTTCTGCAGCTCGAGCAGAAGCTTGAGGATGCCGTCGGCGACCAGCGGGTCGAGCGCGCTCGTCACCTCGTCGCAGATGATGAGCGAGGGCTTGGCGGCGAGCGCGCGGGCGATGCACACGCGCTGCTTCTGGCCGCCGGAGAGCTCGGCCGGATAGCGCTCGGCGAAGCCGTCGCCCATCTCGATCTGGTCGAGCAGCTCGGCGACGCGGCGGTCGCGCTCGGCGCCGCGCATGCCGAAATAGAACTCGAGCGGCCGGCCGATGATGGTGCGCACCGTCTGGCGCGGGTTCATCGCCACGTCGGCCATCTGGTAGATCATCTGCAGCTCGCGCAGGTCCTCGCGGCCGCGCTGCGCCAGCGCCGGCGGCAGCGTGCGCCCGGCAAAGGTGATCGTGCCCTCGATCGGCGGCAGCAGGCCGGTGATGACGCGCGCCAGCGTCGACTTGCCGGAGCCCGATTCGCCGACCACGGCCAGCGTCTGGCCGGGATGGACGGCGACCGAGACGTCCTCCAGCACCTTCAGCGAGCCGGCATAGGCGGCGGTGATGCGCTCGGCGGTGAGCACCGGCTCGGGCGTCGGCCGCTTCTCCTCGTGGCGGATCGAGCGCACCGAGACCAGCGCGCGGGTGTAGTCCTCACGCGGCGCCTCGATGATCTGCCGCGTCTCGCCGTGCTCGACCATCTTGCCGTGGCGCAGCACCATGATCTCGTCGGAGACCTGCGCCACCACCGCAAGGTCGTGGGTGATGTAGAGGGCGGCGACGTCGGTGTCGCGAATGGCGTCCTTGATGGCGGCCAGCACGTCGATCTGCGTCGTCACGTCGAGCGCCGTGGTCGGCTCGTCGAAGACGATCAGGTCGGGCTGCGGGCACAGCGCCATCGCCGTCATGGCGCGCTGCAGCTGGCCGCCGGAGACCTGGTGCGGGAAGCGCCGGCCGAAGCTCTCGGGGTCCGGCAGGCCGAGGCGGGCGAACAGCGCGACGGCACGCTCCTCCGCCTCGCGCCGCGACGCCACGCCGTGCTCGAGCGTGGCCTCGACCACCTGGTCCATCAGCCGGTGGGCGGGGTTGAAGGCGGCCGCCGCCGACTGCGCGACGTAGCAAACCTCGCGGCCGCGCAGCGCGCGCAGGCCGCGCACGCCGAGCCGGCGGATGTCGCGGCCGTTGAGCACAACCTCGCCGCCGGTCAGCCGCACGCCGCCGCGGCCGTAGCCCATGGCGGCGAGCCCGATGGTCGACTTGCCGGCGCCCGATTCGCCGATCAGGCCGAGCACCCGGCCGCGCCGCAGGGCGAGCGACACGTCGTCGACGATGACGATGTCGTGCGGGTCCTCGCCCGGCGGATAGACGGTCGCCTCGATGCGCAGGTTGCGGATGTCGAGCAGCGCGTCGTCGCCGCCGCTCGCCGGCGCGCGCGCGGTCGCGGTCTCAGACATTGCCGCGGCCTCCCTTCAGGTCCGTGGTGCGGTTGAGGATCCAGTCGGCCACCAGGTTGACGGAGATGGCGAGCGCGGCGATGGCGCCGGCCGGGATCAGCGCGGCGGGAATGCCGAACACGATGCCGTCCTTGTTCTCCTTGACCATGCCGCCCCAGTCGGCCTCCGGCGGCTGCACGCCGAGGCCGAGGAACGACAGCGCCGACAGGAACAGGACGGCGAAGATGAAGCGCAGGCCGAGCTCGGCGACGAGCGGCGACAGCGCGTTGGGCAGGATCTCGCGGAAGATGATCCAGCCGCGCCCCTCGCCGCGCAGCCGCGCGGCCTCGACGAACTCCATCACGTTGATGTCGGCGGCGACCGCGCGCGACAGCCGGTAGACGCGCGTCGAATCGAGCAGTCCCATGACGAGGATCAGCGTGATGATCGTCGACGGCAGCACCGACAGGACGACGAGGCCGAAGATCAGCGTGGGGATCGACATCAGGAGGTCGACGAAGCGCGACATCAGCGTGTCGAACCAGCCGCCGACCACCGCCGCGGTGAAGCCGAGGATCGAGCCCATGGTGAAGGACAGCACCGTCGCCAGCCCGGCGATGAAGATCGTCACGCGGGCGCCGTAGATCATCCGCGACAGGAGATCGCGGCCGATGTTGTCGGTGCCGAGCCAGTGCTCGGCGGAGAACGGCTCCCACACGTCGCCGACGATCTCGGCCATGCCGTAGGGCGCGATCAGCGGCGCGAAGACCGCCGTCAGCAGGAACAGCGTCGACAGCACCAGCCCGACGAGGGCCGCGATCGGGATGCGGCGAAGGTCAAGCATGGCCCGGCCTCATCGCGGATGCCGCAGGCGCGGGTTGGCGAGGATGGCGGCGATGTCGGCGATCATGTTGAGCACGATGTAGACGGTGGCGAAGATCAGGCCGACGGCCTGCACCACCGGCACGTCGCGCTTCGACACGTGGTCGACCAGATACTGGCCCATGCCGGGATAGACGAAGATCACCTCGACCACGACGACGCCGACCACCAGGAAGGCCAGGTTGAGCATGACGACGTTGACGATCGGCGCGATGGCGTTGGGCAGGGCGTGGCGGCGGATGATGTCGAACTGCGACAGGCCCTTGAGCTCGGCCGTCTCGATGTAGGCCGACTGCATGACGTTGAGGATCGCCGCGCGCGTCATGCGCATCATGTGCGCCAGCACCACCAGGGTGAGGGCGGCGGCCGGCAGCGCGATGCCGCGCATGCGGTCGACGAAGGGCATGCCGTCATAGACGGTCGAGACGCTGGGGAACCAGCCGAGCTTCACCGCGAAGAAGAAGATCAGCACGTAGCCGATGAAGAACTCCGGCAGCGAGGTCGAGGCCAGCGCGGTGCCGGAGATCGCCTTGTCGATCAGCCCGTTGCGATAGCGCACCGCGAGCAGCCCGAGCAGGATGGCGAGCGGTACCGACACCGCCGCCGCCCAGAAGGCGAGGAACAGCGTGTTGCCGAGCCGCCGGCCGATCGATTCGGCGATGTCCTGCCGGTTGGACAGCGCGGTGCCGAGATCGCCGGTCAAGACGCCGCCGAGCCACTGGAAGTAGCGGACGATCGCCGGCTGGTTGAGGCCCATCTCCTCGCGCAGGTTCTCCAGCGCCTGCGGCGTGGCCGCCTGGCCGAGGATCGACTGCGCCACGTCGCCGGGCAGGATCTCGGTGCCGGCGAAGATCAGGACGGAGACGGCGAACAGCAGCAGCACGCCCAGCGCGAGGCGCTGGGCGATCAGCCGCAGGACGGGCAAGCCTCCCGAACCGTTCACCGATCAGGCCTGGTCGAGCCACACCCGGATCGCTGCACGCAGGTTGGAGGTCTCGTGGTTGGGATCGGCGATGAAGCCCTTCACCTCCTCGCGGCGGGCGTCGATGAAGTCGTTGAACATCGGCAGGATCAGCCCGCCGTCGTCGCGCACCATCATCGCCGCCTCGCGGTACATCTCCGCGCGCTTGGCGTTGTCGAGCTCGGCGCGCGCCTCGAGGATCAGCTTGTCGAAATCGTCGCGGAAGAAGCGCGTGTCGTTCCAGTCGGCGCTCGAGATGTAGGCGGTCGAGTACATCGAATCCTGCGTCGGCCGGCCGCCCCAGTAGGAGGCGGAGAAGGGCTGCTTGTTCCACACCTCGCTCCAGTAGCCGTCGCCCGGCTCGCGCTGGATGGTGAGGTCGATGCCGGCGGCCTTGGCCTGCTGCTGGAAGAGCTGCGCGGCGTCGACGGCGCCGGGGAAGGCGACGTCCGAGGTGCGCAGCAGGATCGGCCCGTCATGCCCGGACTTCTTGTAGTGGAAGGCCGCCTTGTCGGGATCGTACTGACGCTGCTCGATGCCCTCGGGATAGAGCGCGTAGGCCTGGTTGATCGGGAAGTCGTTGCCGAGCGAGGCGTGGCCGACCAGGATCTGGTCGATCATCTGCTGCCGGTCGATCGCCAGCTTGAGCGCCATGCGCAGGTCGGCGTTGTCGAACGGCGCGGTGTTGCAGTGCATGATGAAGACGTAGTGGCCCTTCGACGGCACGCTCTCGATGCGCACGCCGGGGGCGCGGCCGAGCAGCGCCACCGTCTTCGGCTCGACGCGGTTGATGATGTGCACCTGGCCCGACTGCAGCGCGGCGGTGCGCGCGGTGTTGTCGTTCATCACGATGACTTCGACGGAATCGACGTGGCCCACCTCGTCGCGCCAGTAGCCGTCGTACTTCACGCCGACATGGCGCACGCCGGGCTCGTTGACCTCGACGCGGTAGGGGCCGGTGCCGATGCCGGCGTCCGGCGCGTCCATGCCGCCGTTCGGCTGGATGACCAGGTGATAGTCGGTCAGCAGCAGCGGCAGGTCGGCGTTGCCGCGCTTCAGCTTGACGACCACGTTGTCGCCGTCGGTCGACAGGTCGTCGATGTCGGTCAGCACGCCGAGCGCCGCCGACTTGGTGTTCTCGTCGGAATGGCGGCGCAGCGTCTGCACCACGTCGTCGGGGGTCAGGTCCTTGCCGTTGTGGAAGGTGATGCCCCTGCGGATCTTGAAGCGCCACTCGGCCGCGTCGTCCGAGGCCTCCCAGGATTCGGCGAGCACCGGCTGCGGCGAGCCGTCCTCGGGCGACTGGATGACGAGCAGCTCGCCCCAGGTCGAGCCGAAGTTCTGCGGCACCTGGGTGAGCCAGGTGGCGGGATCGAGGCTGTTGGTCGACTCGCCGCCGACCAGGCCCATCTTCAGCGCGCCGCCCTTCTGCGGCCCCTGCGCGGCGGCCGCGCCGGCCAGCAGCGTGTTGGCGAAGGGGGCGGCGACGCCGAGGGCGGCGGCGCGACCGAGAAAGTCGCGGCGGCTCATCTTCCCGTTCGCGACGCGGCGGCTCAGAAATTCCAGTTCCTTCGACATCGTGGTCACGCTCCCCTTGGTGGCGGTCGCCCGCACATTACGCTGGCCGGATTATTCAGCAGCTTCCCGGCAACGGCAAGCCCGTATCGGCGTAGCGATGTTCCGATTGCGACACCGCACCGTGGCCGCCGGCGCTGCCGCTGCGCGGCGCCGCGGCGCGCTTTGCGCCGTTCGGCGGCGGTTTTCGCGGGGCGGCTCGCAGCCGCGGGGAAGGGCAGGCCGGCTTGTGGACGACGCCTTGATCGCGTGGTCGATTGTAGCTACATTGAGCCACGAACGAGCTCAAACGAGACGGAGTCCGCCATGCCCGCCGACAGCGTCGTGCGCGCCCGAATCGATGCCGAGACCAAGAAGGAGGCGGCCGCCGCGCTCGCCGAGATGGGGCTTTCGGTGTCCGACTACATCCGCATGGCGCTGGTGCGCGTGGCGCGCGACAAGGCGGTGCCGTTTGCGGTCAAGGTGCCGAACGCGGTGACGGTCAAGGCGATGAAGGAGATCGACCGCGGCGAAGGCAAGCGCTTCGATACGGTCGAGGAGATGTTCAAGGATCTGGGCATCTGACGTGCTCGTCGCGGTCCGGTCCAGCCAGTTCAAGCGCGACGTCCGGCTGGCCGCCAAGCGCGGCAAGAACCTCGAAAAGCTGCGCAGGCTCGTTCTGTTTCTGATCGAGGAAAGGCCGCTGCCGCATGCCTACCGCGATCACGCCCTGAAAGGCGAATGGCAGGCTTACCGGGACGCGCATGTCGAGCCGGACTGGCTGCTGATCTACCGGATTGCGGGGGGGGCGAGCTCCAACTCGCGCGCACCGGCTCGCACGCCGATCTCGTCAAGATCTAGCCCCGCGCACCCGGGGCGAGCCGCTCTCCGCCTCGCCTGGAAACGCCTTAGTCGAGCGGGATGTCGTGGCCGCCCTTGTCCGCCTGGTAGGCCTGCGACAGCGTCGCGTAGCGGCGGCCGAGCGCGGCGATACGCGCCTCGGCCTCCTCGCGTGCGGATCGCGGCAGCGCGGCGGCGAGGCGCGGGATGGCGAAGGCCGTCCAGAAGGCGTTGTCGGCGTCGTAGCCGCCCGGCTCGAGGCGGAACACCTCCTTGAGAATCCTCAGATCGTGCGGAATGGCGAAGCTGTCGCGCGAGTCCTCGTGGGAGAACAGGTAGTAGAAATTGTCGAAGCCGGTCCAGGTGATGGCCGACAGGCACAGCGAGCACGGCTCGTGCGTGGTGACGAAGACGAGATCGCCGGTCGCCGGCCGCTCGCCGCGCGGCATCTCGTAGAAGCGCTTCAGCGCGTGCATCTCGCCGTGCCACAGCGGGTTGTCGGTCTCGTTGTTGGTCTCCGCCAGCACCAGCGACAGGTCGTCCTTGCGCAGGATCGCCGCGCCGAACACCTTGTTGCCGGCCGCCACGCCCCGTTCGGTGAGCGGCAGGATGTCGTGCTCGATCACGTCGAGCAGGCGGGCGACGGGCGCGGTCGCGCGGCGCTGCGTGTCGTCGGTCATGTCGCCTCCGGAAGGTGCACCGCGTAGGGAGTCTCGAAGACGAACGCCTCGAGATTGTCGCCGTCGCCGCCGCGGTCGACGACCAGGAAGTCCTGTTCGGCGCCGATCGGGGTGAGCACGGCGTGCCAGGTGTTGCGGGCGTAGTTGACGCCCTGGCCGGGCCGCGTGAGGAAGGCCTGCGGCCGCTCCGGTCCCGCCGCGCCGTCGGCCGCCACGACGACCAGGAAGGGCCGCGGCGACAGCGGCATGAAGGCCTGGCTGCCGAAGGGATGGCGCTCGACCATCGTCAGCGCGAGCGGCATCGGGTAGGGCCGGCCGCGGAAGATGCTGATCAGCACCCGCGCGTTCGGCCCGGCGGCCTCGACACGGGCAAGGTCGTGATAGCGCGTGCACATGCCGTCGTTGATGGCGAAGTGCTCGGCGCCGTCGGTCTCGATGACCTCGCCGAAGGGGGCGAAGGCCGCCGCCGTCAGCGGCGCGGCGACGAGACGCCGGCTCACCGGTCGGCCCCCGGCCGCAGCGCCATGTGCCGGTTGACGTCCTTGTAGAGCAGGTAGCGGAAGGGGCCGGGGCCGCGTGCGACGCAGGCCTGCGGGCAGAAGGCGCGCAGCCACATGAAGTCGCCCGCCTCGACCTCGACCCAGTCGCGGTTGAGCCGGTAGACGGCGCTGCCCTCGAGCACGTAGAGCCCGTGCTCCATGACATGCGTCTCGGCGAAGGGGATGGCGGCGCCCGGCTGCAGCGTGACGATGGTCACGTGCATGTCGTGGCTGAGGTCGTCCGAGTCGACGAACCGCGTCGTCGCCCATCGCCCCTCGGTGCCGGGCATCGCCTCGGGCGCGATGTCGGCCTCGTCGGCGACGAAGGCCGCCGGCGCGGCGAGCCCGTCGACCGCCACATAGGCCTTGCGGATCCAGTGGAAGCGCAGCGGCGCGTCGGCGCCGTTGGCCGCGCTCCAGCGTGCGCCCGGCGGCAGATAGGCGAAGCCGCCCGGGCCGAGCGTGTGGCGTCGGTCGCCGATCGTCAGCGTCAGTGCGCCGTCGACGACGAACAGCGCGGCCTCGGCCGCCGGGTCGCCCTCAGGCCGGTCGCTGCCGCCGCCCGGCGCCACCTCCATGAGGTATTGCGAGAAGGTCTCGGCGAAGCCCGACAGCGGCCGCGCCAGAACCCACAGCCGGGTCGACCGCCAGTGCGGCAGGCGGCTCGCGACGATGTCGCGCAACGCGCCGCGCGGGATCACCGCATAGGCCTCGGTGAACACGGCGGTGTCGGTGGTCAGCGTCGTCTGGCCCGGCAGTCCGCCCTGCGGCACGTGGTAGCTGCGCCCGTTCATCGTCTCATCCCAACAGATCCTAGTGCGGCAGCATGTCTTTGAGGCGCAGCAGCGCGATGCGCTCGACCTGGCGGCAGGCGGTCGCCAGCTCCGCGTCGCGGTCGTTGCCGAGCCGGCGCTCGAAGGCGGCGAGGATCGCCTCCTTGGTCAGGCCCTTGACGGCGATGATGAAGGGAAAGCCGAACTTCTTCACATAGGCCTCGTTGAGGCGGGTGAAGCGGGCGCGCTCGGCGTCGGTCAGCGCGTCGAGGCCGGCCGAGGCCTGCTCGGCGGCCGATTCCGGCGTCAGCCGGCGGGCGGCGGCGAGCTTGCCGGCGAGGTCGGGATGCGCCTTGAGGACGGCGAGCCGTTCGTCGGCGCCGGCGCTGCGGAAGACGCGCGCCAGCGCGTTGTGCAGCCCGCCGGCCGAATCGTGCGCCGGGCCGAGCTCGAGCGCGAAGGCGCGCTCGGCGATCCACGGCGAATGCTCGAAGACGCCGCCGAAGCGGGCGACGAAAGCGTCCCGGTCCATGCGGCTCGGGCGCAGCGCCGGCGCCCGGTAGGGATGCACGGCCATCCAGTGGCGGGCGATCTCGCCGCGGGTGGCGAGCCAGACGTCGTCCTGCGCGCGCACATGGTCGAGGAAGCGGGCGAGCGCGGCGGCCCGGCCGGGCCGGCCGGCCAGCCGGCAGTGCAGGCCGACGCTCATCATCGCCGGGCGCCCGGCGCGGCCTTCGGCCAGCAGGGTGTCGAAGCTGTCGCGCAGATAGGCGAAGAACTGGTCGCCGCAGTTGAAGCCCTGCGCGGTGGCGAAGCGCATGTCGTTGGCGTCGAGCGTGTAGGGCACGACGAGCTGCGGGGCGATCGCGTTGCCGTGGCCGTCGTGGTCGAGCCAGTAGGGCAGGTCGTCGTCATAGGTGTCGGCGATCCAGTCGAAGCCGCCCTCGGCGGCGGCGAGCCGCACCGAGTTGACCGAGGTGCGGCCGAGATAGAGGCCGCGCGGCCGCTCGCCGGTCACCTCGGCATGCAGCGCGATGGCGGCGTCGAGGTCGGCGCGCTCGGCCGCCTCGTCGTGGTCGCGGTAGTCGATCCACTTCAGCCCGTGCGTGGCGATCTCCCAGCCGGCTTCCTGCATGGCCGCCACCTGGTCGGGCCCGCGCGCCAGCGCGCTCGCCACGCCGAATACGGTGACCGGCACCTGGGCGCCGGTCAGCATGCGGTAGAGCCGCCAGAAGCCGGCGCGCGCGCCGTACTCGTAGAGCGATTCCATGTTCCAGTGGCGCTGGCCGGGCCAGGGCTGGGCGCCGACGATCTCCGACAGGAAGGCCTCCGAGGCGGCGTCGCCGTGCAGCACGCAATTCTCGCCGCCTTCCTCGTAGTTGACGACGATCTGCACGCACACTGCCGCGCCGCCCGGCCATTGCGGATCCGGCGGGCTGGCGCCGTAGCCGCGCATGTCTCTCGGATACCGCCGTGTCACGCCGTCTGGCCCCCTTGCGCCGGGCCGGCAGGGCCCGCCGCGCTTCGTGCGGGCAAGATAGTCGAAAGCCCGCGGCCGTCATTCCCCCGAAAAAATTTGAAAGTCTTTTTGTCGCCGTTCGCCGCCCGCCCCCTTATGAAAGGCGGGGAATTGCCGCAAGATCGCCGGCGATCGAGACGGCCCGCGCCTGCGGCGCGCAAACGAGGCCCGCGCCTTGCGGCGCGCAAACGAAGCCCGCGCCTTGCGGCGCGCAAACGAGGCCCGCGCGCGCGGCGCGCAAACGAAGCCCGCGCCTTGCGGCGCGCAAACGAGGCCCGCGCGCGCGGCGCGCAAACGAAGGAGGAGCCTGATGGCGGACGGCGGACGGCTGACGACGCATGTGCTGGACACCGCGGCGGGACGCCCGGCGGCCGGCATGGCGATCGCGCTCTACCGGCTGGACGGCGACCGCCGCGAGCACCTGACGACGGTGACGACCAACGCCGACGGGCGCTGCGACGGCCCGATCCTCGACGGCGCGGCGTTCTCGGCCGGTCGCTACGAGCTGGTCTTCGCCGTCGGCGACTACCTGCGCCGGAGCGGCGCGGCGCTGCCCGACCCGGCCTTCCTCGACGTCGTGCCGATCCGCTTCGGCATGGCCGAGGAGGCGCACTATCACGTGCCGCTGCTGGTCTCGCCCTACGGCTATTCGACCTACCGGGGGAGCTGAGGCGTGCCGGCGACGCGCGACCACATCCGCTTCCTGCTCAACGGCCGCACGGTGACGCTCGCCGACGTGCGGCCGGACGAGACGCTGCTCGACTATCTGCGCCTGCGCCGCGGCCTGCGCGGCACCAAGGAGGGCTGCGCGGAGGGCGACTGCGGCGCCTGCACGGTGCTCGTCGGCCGGCTGTCCGGCGACGGGCTGGTCTATGAGGGCGTCAACGCCTGCATCCGCTTCCTCGGCTCGCTCGACGCCACCCATGTGGTGACGGTCGAGCATCTCAGGCGGCCGGACGGCACGCTGCATCCCGTGCAGCAGGCGATGGTCGACATGCACGGCTCGCAATGCGGCTTCTGCACGCCGGGCTTCGTGATGGCGCTCTACGCGCTGTGGATGCGCGAGCCGGCGCCCTCGGAGGCGGCGGTGGAGAAGGCGCTGCAGGGCAATCTGTGCCGCTGCACGGGCTACGAGCCGATCGTCAGGGCCGCGCGCGCGATCTCGCGCTACGGCGCGGCCGGCAGTGATCCGCTGGTCGCCGAGCGGGAGGCCGTCGCGGCGGCGCTCGCCGGGATGCGCGACGGTGCGCGCGTGGAGATCGGCGCGGGCGGGGAGCGGCTCGCCGTGCCGGCCGACGTCGACGATCTCGCCGCCCTGCTGGCCGCAGAGCCGGAGGCGACGGTGGTGGCCGGCTCGACCGATGTCGGGCTGTGGGTGACCAAGTTCATGCGGCCGATTGCGCCGGTCGTCTTCATCGGCGGGCTCGACGGGCTGCGCGGCCTCGCGCAGGCCGACGACGGCGCGGTCACCATCGGCGCCGGCGTCAGCTATTCGCAGGCCTTCGCCTTCCTCGCCGGCCGCGTGCCGGAGCTGGCGCGGCTGATCGACCGCATCGGCGGCGACCAGATCCGCAACATGGGCACGATCGGCGGCAACATCGCCAACGGCTCGCCGATCGGCGACATGCCGCCGCCGCTGATCGCGCTCGGCGCCACGCTCACGCTGCGCCGCGGCGGTGCGCGCCGCCATCTGCCGCTCGAGGACTATTTCGTCGACTATGGCCGGCAGGACCGCCGGCCCGGCGAGTTTGTCGAGAGCGTGACGGTGCCGCTGCCGCCGGCCGATGCCGCCTTTGCGGTGCACAAGGTCTCCAAGCGGCGCGACGAGGACATCACCGCGACCCTCGGCGCCTTCCTCTTGCGGCGCGACGAGACGGGCCGCGTCGCGCAGGTGCGCATCGCCTTCGGCGGCATGGCGGCGACGCCGAAGCGGGCACTGGCGGTCGAGGCGGCGCTGACCGGCCGGCCGTGGACGCACGAGACGGTGGAGGCGGCGCTCGCCGCCTTCGAGGAGGATTTCCGCCCGCTGACCGACATGCGCGCCTCGGCCGAATACCGCATGCTCGCCTCGAAGAACCTGCTGCGCCGCTTCTTCCTGGAGACCGGCGGCGCGGACCGGCCGGTGCGCCTGACGCGCCACGCGGCGGCATGACCGGCAGGGGCAGGGGACGAAGGCGATGACCAAGCACCAGACGGTGGAGCGCGGAACGGCGAAGATCCGCGGCGGCGTGGCCACCGACGAGCGGCACGATTCGGCGCACAAGCACGTCACCGGCGAGGCCGTCTACATCGACGACATGGCCGAGCCGATCGGCACGCTGCACGCCTATCTCGGCCTGTCGGAGGTGGCGCACGGCACCATCCGCTCGGTGGATCTTTCGGCCGTGCGCGCAGCGCCCGGCGTCGTCGCCGTGCTGACGGCCGACGACGTGCCGGGTGTCAACAATGTCAGCCCGACCGGGCGCGACGAGGAGCCGATCTTCGCGCGCGACACGGTGCTGTTCATGGGCCAGCCGATCTTCGCGGCGGTCGCCGAGACGCGCGAGCAGGCGCGCCGCGCCTGCCGCCTGGCCAAGGTCGAGTACGACGCGCTGCCGGCCGTCATCGACGTGGTCGAGGCGGGCGAGACGCCGCGGCTCGTCACCGATCCGCTGACGCTGCAGCGCGGCGACGCCGCGCACGCCATCGCCGCCGCGCCGCGCCGCCTCGCCGGCACCATGCGGGTCGGCGGCCAGGACCATTTCTATCTCGAGGGCCAGATCGCGCTCGCCATGCCGGGCGAGGACGGCGACATGCAGGTGTTCTCCTCGACCCAGCATCCGAGCGAGACGCAGCACATGGTGGCGCACGCGCTCGGCGTGTCGTCGCATGCGGTGACGGTCGACGTGCGGCGCATGGGCGGCGGCTTCGGCGGCAAGGAGACCCAGGCCAACCTGTTCGCCGCCGTCGCCGCGGTGGCGGCGCGGCTCACCGGGCGCGCCGTCAAGGTGCGGCCGGACCGCGACGACGACATGATCGCCACCGGCAAGCGGCACGACTTCCTGATCGACTACGCGGTCGGCTTCGACGACGAAGGCAACATCCGCGGCGTCGACTTCACCTATGCCGCGCGCTGCGGCTTTTCCGCCGACCTGTCGGGCGCGGTGACCGACCGGGCGCTGTTTCACTGCGACAACGCCTATTACTGGCCGGCGGCCAAGGCGGTGTCGGCGCCGATCTTCACCAACACCGTGTCGAACACCGCGTTTCGCGGCTTCGGCGGGCCGCAGGGCATGCTGGGGGCGGAACGGGTGATCGAGGAGGTCGCCTTCGCCACCGGACGCGACCCGCTCGAGATCCGCCGGAAGAACTTCTACGGCGGCGAGGGGCGCAACGTGACGCCCTACCACCAGACGGTCGAGGACAACGTCGTCGAGCGCATCGTCGCCGAGCTCGAGGCGGACTGCGACTATGCCCGCCGGCGCGCCGAGATCGCCGCCTTCAACCGCGACAGCCCGGTGATCCGCCGCGGCCTGGCGCTGACGCCGGTCAAGTTCGGCATCTCCTTCACCGCCACCCACTTCAACCAGGCCGGCGCGCTCGTCCACGTCTACACCGACGGCTCGGTGCATCTGAACCACGGCGGCACCGAGATGGGGCAGGGGCTCTACGTCAAGGTCGCGCAGGTGGTGGCCGAGGAGTTCCAGATCGACATCGACCGGGTGAAGATCACCGCCACGACCACCGGCAAGGTGCCCAACACCTCGGCGACGGCCGCCTCGTCGGGCTCCGACCTCAACGGCATGGCCGCCCAGGCGGCCGCGCGCACCATCAAGCAGCGGCTGATCGACTTCGCCGCCGAGTTCTACGAGCTGCCGCGCGAGCAGATCGTCTTCCTGCCCAACCGGGTGCGGCTCGGCAACCAGGAGCTGCCCTTCGAGGAGGTGGTCAAGCAGGCCTATGTCGCGCGCGTGCAGCTCTCGGCGACCGGCTTCTACAAGACGCCCAAGATCCACTGGGACCGCGACGCCGGGCGCGGCCACCCCTTCTACTATTTCGCCTATGGCGCGGCGGCGGCCGAGGTGGCGGTCGACACGCTGACCGGCGAATCCATGGTCGAGCGCGTCGACATTCTGCACGAGACCGGCCGCTCGCTGAACCGGGCGATCGACATCGGCCAGATCGAGGGCGGCTTCGTGCAGGGCATGGGCTGGCTGACCACCGAGGAGCTGTGGTGGGACGACAAGGGCCGGCTGCGCACGCATGCGCCGTCGACCTACAAGATCCCGCTCGCCTCCGACCGGCCGAAGGTCTTCAACGTCGCGCTCGCCGACTGGTCCGAGGCGCACGAGCCGACCGTCCACCGCTCCAAGGCCGTCGGCGAGCCGCCCTTCATGCTCGCCATGTCGGTGCTGCACGCGCTGTCCGACGCGGTGGCGAGCGTCGCCGACCACCGCATCTGTCCGCGCCTCGACACGCCGGCCACGCCCGAGCGCGTGCTGATGGCGATCGAGCGGCTGCGCGCGGAGGCCGCCGCCGGCTGAACGGACGGGCACTGCTCTTGCCGCCCCTCGCGTTGCGCCCGGCGGGGCGGTAAGGATCGGCCGAACGATGGCAGAGCGCACGATGACCGAGACGACCGCCAGCCTCGAGGCCTTCCTCGCCGCCGCACCGGCCGCTGCGCTGGTCGAGGTGACGGAGGCGAAGGGCTCGACGCCGCGCGAGGCCGGCGCCTGGATGCTGGTCTCGCCGACGGCGATCTTCGGCACCATCGGCGGCGGCCGGCTCGAGTTTCTGGCGATCGAGCGGGCGCGCGCGCTGATCGCCAGCAATCTCGCCTCCGGCGCGCTCGACATCCCGCTCGGGCCGGAGATCGGCCAGTGCTGCGGCGGCCGCGTCGGCCTGGCGATCGTGCTGGCCGACGCGCCGACGCGCCGGGCGCTCGCCGCGCGGCTTTTGGCGGAGGAGGCCGGACGGCCGCAGGTCTGCCTGTTCGGCGCCGGCCATGTCGGCCATGCGCTGGCCGCCGCGCTGGCGCTGCTGCCGGTGCGCACCAGCGTGATCGAGACGCGGGCGGAGGCGCTCGAGGGGCTGCCGGCGACGGTCGAGGCGCGGCTTTCCGCGGTGCCCGAGGACGCCGTGCGCGCGGCGCCGGCGGGCGCCGCCTTCGTGGTGCTCACGCACGACCACGCGCTCGATTTCCTGATCGTCGGCGAGGCGCTGGCGCGCGGCGACGCCGCCTATGTCGGCATGATCGGCTCGAAGACCAAGCGCGCCACCTTCGCGCGCTGGTGGCGCGAGCAGGGTGGCGACCCGGACCGGCTCGCCCGCCTCGTCACGCCGATCGGCGGCCTGGCGGCGCGCGACAAGCGGCCGGCGGTGATCGCGGCGATGACGGCGGCCGAGGTGATGGCGGCGCTGGCGCGGTAGGGCGCGTGCGGCGCCGCGACGTCACCGCCCGGCCAAGGTCTCGCCGATCATGCGCTGGCAGCGCTCGGCCATGAAGTCGAGCAGCAGCCGCACCTTGGGGTCCTGGAACTTCTTGTGCGGGTAGAGCGCGGCAAGCTTGACCGGCAGCGGCGGATAGTCCGAGAGGATGACCTTGAGGCGGCCGTCGCGCAGGAACGGCTCGATGTCGAAGCGCGGCTTGTTGACGATGCCGCGCCCGGCCAGCGCCCAGCCGGTGACGACGTCGCCGTCGTCGGAATCGAACGGCCCGCCGACCTCGAACTTCTTCGGTCCGTCCGGCGTGCGCAGCGTCCAGGAGTGCTCGCGCGCGCCGGGAAAGCGCAGCATCAGGCAGTCGTGGCGCTGGCCGACCAGCTCTTCCGGCCGCTTCGGCTCGCCGCGCCGGGCGAGATAGGCGGGGGCGGCGGCCAGCACCCGCTCGCACTCCATGATGCCGCGCATGCGCAGGCTGGAATCCTCCAGCAGGCCGAGCTTGAAGGCGACGTCGATGCCCTCGCGCATGATGTCGACCTCGTGGTCGGACAGCCTGAGCCGCACCTCGATGTCGGGGTAGCGGTCGCGGAACTCGGGAATGCCGGAGGCGATCAGCCGGCGGCCGAGGCCGAGCGGCGCGGTGACCTTGATGGTGCCGCGCGGCTGGCCCGACAGCGCCGCGACGGCGGCCTCTGCCTCGCCGACGGCGTCGAGCACCCGCTTGGCGCCGCCGTAGAAGACCTGGCCGTGCTCGGTCGGGGTGAGCTGGCGCGTCGTGCGGTTGAACAGCCGCACGCCGAGGTGCTTCTCCAGCTCCTTGATGCGGTTGGAGGCGACGGCCGGCGAGATGCGCATGTCGCGGCCGGCCGCCGACAGGTTGCCGAGCTCGACCACGCGCACGAACACCGCGATGTTGTCGAGATAGGCCATGCGCTGTGCGTCCTTGTGCGATGCCGGTGGCGGGCGGCATTATTTTCCACTTTTTTTTGAAAGTCATCGGGCGTCGTCACCCTTTCGGATCGCCGCGCAAGCCGTAAAGTCGGGCCGACACGGGCGAGGATACCGCATGAACGAGTTCGCAATCTTCTGGGAGTGGCTGGCCTTCGCCGCGCGCTGGCTGCACGTGGTCACCGCGATTGCCTGGATCGGCTCGTCCTTCTACTTCATCGCGCTCGATCTCGGCCTGCGCCAGCGCCCCGAGCTGCCGCCCGGCGCGCATGGCGAGGAGTGGCAGGTGCATGGCGGCGGCTTCTACCACATCCAGAAATACCTGGTCGCGCCGGCGACGCTGCCCGAGCACCTGACCTGGTTCAAATGGGAATCCTACGCCACCTGGCTGTCGGGCTTCGCGCTGCTCGCCATCCTCTACTACGCCGGTGCCGACCTCTATCTGATCGACCGCACCGTGCTCGACGTCTCGGCGCCGGTGGCGATCGGCCTGTCGGTCGCCTCGATCGCGCTCGGCTGGCTGGTCTACGACCTGCTGTGCAAGTCGCCGCTCGGGCGCAGCGACACCGGGCTGATGCTGGTGCTGTTCGCCGTGCTGGTGGCGATGAGCTGGGGCTACACGCAGATCTTCTCCGGCCGCGCGGCGCTTCTGCATCTCGGCGCCTTCACCGCGACCATCATGTCGGCCAACGTGTTCTTCATCATCATCCCGAATCAGAAGGTGGTTGTCGCCGACCTCAAGGCGGGGCGCACGCCGGCGGCGATCCTCGGCCAGCAGGCCAAGCAGCGCTCGCTGCACAACAACTACCTGACCCTGCCGGTCATCTTCCTGATGCTGTCGAACCATTATCCGCTCGCCTTCGCCACGCAGCACAACTGGGCGATCGCGGCGCTGGTGTTCCTGATCGGCGTCCTGATCCGCCACTACTTCAATTCGCTGCATGCCGGGCGCGGCAATCCGCACTGGACCTGGGCCGGCTCGGTGGTGCTGTTCATCGTCATCATATGGCTGTCGAGCGAGCCGGAGACGCTCGACGGCCTGGCCGAGGCGCCGCCCTCGCCGGTGGCCGAGGCGTTCATGGCCTCGGAGCACTTTCCGGCCGTGCGCGACACGGTGATGGGGCGCTGCGCCATGTGCCATGCGGCGGTGCCGGGCTGGGAGGGCGTGCGCCGGCCGCCCAAGGCGGTGGCGCTCGACAGCGCCGTCGAGATCGCCGAGCGGGCGCGCGAGATCTACCTGCAGGCCGGCGTCAGCCGGGCGATGCCGCCGGGCAACGTGTCGGGGCTGACGGAGGCCGAACGGGCGCTGATCGTCACCTGGTTCGAGGAGGTGCGCCGGTGAGCCGCACGCTGATCCGCGGCCGCGTGCTGTCGTTCCTGGCCGAGCCGGCCGGACCCGACGACCACGCCGCCGTCGCCTACGAGGAGGACGGCGCGGTGCTCGTCGAGGACGGCATCATCCGCGCGGCGGGCGACCACGCCGCGGTGGCGCCGGCGGCCGAGGGGGCGCGGCTGGCCGACCACCGGCCGCATCTCGTCATGCCCGGCCTGATCGACGCCCACGCGCACTATCCGCAGATGCAGGTGATCGCCAGCTACGGCGCCGAGCTGCTCGACTGGCTGAACCGCTACACCTTTCCCGAAGAGTGCCGCTTCGCCGACCACGACCATGCCGCGCGCATCGCCGGCCTCTATCTCGACGAGCTGGTGCGCCAGGGCACGACGACGGCCGCCGTCTACTGCACCGTGCACCGCGCCTCGGCCGAGGCGTTCTTCGAGGCCGCGCTCGCCCGCGACATGCGCATGATCGCCGGCAAGGTGCTGATGGACCGCAACGCGCCGGACGGGCTGACCGACACCGCACAGGCCGGCTACGACGACAGCAAGGCGCTGATCGCCGCCTGGCACGGCCGCGGCCGGCTGCACTACGCGATCACGCCGCGCTTCGCCATCACCTCCTCGCCGGCGCAGCTCGAGGCGGCCGGCGCGCTGGCGGCCGAGCACCGCGCGCTGCACGTGCAGACGCACCTGTCGGAAAATCACGCCGAGATCGCGCTGACGCGCGAGCTCTACCCGCAGGCGCGCGATTATGCCGACGTCTATGCGCGCTACGGCCTGCTCGGGCCGCGCAGCCTGATGGGCCACTGCATCCACCTTTCCGATCGCGAGGCCGACGCGCTGGCCGACAGCGGCTCGGTCGCCGTGTTCTGCCCGACCTCGAACCTGTTCCTCGGCTCCGGCCTGTTCGCCGACCGGCGGCTGCGCACGCGGGCGCGGCCGCTGCGCGTGGCGACGGCCACCGATGTCGGCGGCGGCACCAGCTTCTCGATGCTCAAGACGATGGACGAGGCCTACAAGGTGGCCGCGCTCGCCGGCGAGAAGGTCGATGCGCTGCGCTCCTTCTGGCAGCTCACGCGCGGCAACGCCGAGGCGCTGTCGCTCGACGCGCACATCGGCACGCTGGAGCCGGGCCGCGACGCCGACCTGGTGGTGCTCGACGCGCGGGCGACGCCGGCCATGCGGCTGCGCATGGAGAGGGCGCAGACGCTGGCGGAGGAGCTGTTCGTGCTGCAGACGATGGGCGACGACCGTGCCGTGGCCGAGACCTATGTCGCGGGCCGGCCGGCCAAGACGGTGCCGGCATGAGCGCGCGGGCGGCGCCGGCGGCGGGCCGGCAGGCGCCGCGGGCGCTGTTCGAGGCGCTGTTCGACGCGGCGGTGGCGGCGGCCGACCCGGCCGAGACGATCCGCGCCCACCTGCCGGCGCGGCCGCGCGGCCGCACGGTGGTGATCGGCGCCGGCAAGGCGGCCGCGCAGATGGCGCGCGCCTTCGAGGCGGCGTGGGACGGGCCGCTCGAGGGGCTGGTCGTCACCCGCTACGGCTATGCCGCCGACTGCCGGCGCATCGCGGTGGTCGAGGCGGCGCATCCGGTGCCCGACGCGGCCGGGCTCGACGCGGCGCGCCGGCTGATGGCGCTGGTCTCAGGCCTCGGCGGCGACGACCTTCTGGTGGCGCTGGTGTCGGGCGGCGGCTCGGCGCTGCTGCCGGCGCCGCCGCCGGGGCTGACGCTGGCCGACGAGATCGCCGTCAACGAGGCGCTGCTCGCCTCCGGCGCGCCGATCTCGGCGATGAACGCCGTGCGCAAGCACGTCTCGGCGATCAAGGGCGGTCGGCTGGCCGCCGCGGCGCATCCCGCCCGCGTCGTCACGCTCGTCGTCTCCGACGTGCCGGGCGACGACCCGGCGCTGGTCTCCTCCGGGCCGACGGTGGCCGACGCCACGACGCCGGCCGACGCGCTCGCCGTGGTCGAGGCCTACGGCCTGGCGCTGCCGGCGTCCGTCATGGCGCATCTGCGCTCGGCGGCGGCCGCCGCGCCGGCGCCCGATGACGCGCGGCTTGCCGGCAACACGGTCGAGGTGATCGCCTCGGCGGCGCGCTCGCTGGAGGCGGCCGCCGTCGCCGCGCAGGCGCACGGCATCGAGGCCGTCATCCTGTCCGACGCCATGGAGGGCGAGGCGCGCGAGGTGGGCCGCGTGCATGCCGCGATCGCCCGCGAGGTGGCGCTGCGCGAGCGGCCCTTCCTGCGCCCGGTGGTGATGCTGTCGGGCGGCGAGACGACGGTGACGCTGGCGGGGCCGGGTGGCCGCGGCGGGCGCAACACGGAGTTCCTGCTCGCCTTCGCGCTGGCCGCCGAAGGGCTGGAGCGGGTGCACGGCTTCGCCGCCGATACGGACGGCATCGACGGCTCGCAAAGCAACGCCGGCGCGTTCGCCGACGGCGCCAGCGCGGCGCGCATGCGCGCCGCCGGGCTCGATCCGCGGGCGCTGCTCGCCCGGCACGATTCCTGGGGCGCCTTCGCGGCGATCGGCGACCTGTTCGAGCCGGGGCCGACCGGCACCAACGTCAACGACCTGCGCGCGGTGCTGGTCGGCTGAGCCGCCACCCGGTGCGGCTGGAGCGGCGAACGCCTTCCGCAGCAGGTGGAGGACCGGCTTCATGCCGCCCGCGTCGGCCGTGTCGTGGAGCACGCGCAGCACGGTCTTGCCGGCCTCCCGGCGGCGGCGCGGTCAGGCCGCGGCGGCGGCCCGCACGGCGCGCAGATCGTCGAGGAAGCGGGCGCGCTCGGCCGCCTTCTCGGCCTCGTCGCGCAGGCGCAGGACGTAGGACGGGTGGATGGTCAGGAAGACGGCGAGGCCGTCGTCGCGCTGCACGGTGCGGCCGCGCATGCGGGTGACCGGCAGCGCCTTGCCGAGCAGGCCCTGGATCGCCGTCGCGCCGAGCGCCACGGCGAGCCTGGGCCGCACCAGGCCGAGCTCCTTGTCGAGCCACCAGCGGCAGGCGCGCACCTCGCCGGCATTCGGCTTCTGGTGGATGCGCCGCTTGCCGCGCGGCGTGAACTTGAAGTGCTTGACGGCATTGGTGACGTAGACCGAGCGCCGCTCGATGCCGGCTTCCTCCAGCACCGAATCGAACAGCCGCCCCGCCGGTCCGACGAAGGGCTTGCCGGCGATGTCCTCCTGGTCGCCCGGCTGCTCGCCGACGAAGACGAGCCGCGCGTCGCCGGGCCCCTCGCCGAACACGGCCTGCGTGGCGTCGCGCCACAGCGGACAACGCCGGCAGTCGGCCGCCGCGTGCGCCAGCGCGTCGAGCGTGGTGGCGTCGGCGCCCGGCTCGCCGCTGCCGGACGGGCGGCCGGCGGCGTCGGCGGGCGCCGCCCACAGGCGGCGCTGCAGGCTGTGGTGATGGGCGGGCGGAGCGCTCGGCATGGCCTCGATCATCCTGTCGCTGGCGCGGCCGGCGCCGCGGATCATCTCGGGAATGAGCCGCGCCTCCGGCAGGTTCCGCCAGTATTTCTTCGGCATCTCGGCCTGCATCGCCTTCACCTTGAGACGGGCGGGATTGAAGATGCTGGTGAAGTAGGTCTGCCACAGCGCTTCCGCCGCGTCTTCGCACGGTGCGTCCTCCCGCCGCGCGCCCGGTCCGATCGTCAGCCGCGTGCCGTCCCAGTCGGCCGAGGCGTCCGGCGTCAGGATCGTCCAGCGCATGCCGGTGAAGCGGCGCACGAAGAAGGGGGCGTTGCGTTCGACGATGTGGTGGTCCGGCTCGAACCAGGCGACGTGGCGCGGCGGGTCGCTCTCGGCCAGCCGGCGAAAGCGCACGAAGGCGCGCATCTTGTGGCCGTCGCGCCGCACCGCCTTCTCGAGCCGCGCCAGCCGGGCGACGTCGGCGTCGGAGGCGATGTCGAGCAGGCCCGGCTCGCGCGACAGCCGCCACAGCAGCCGGTAGAGCAGGGCGAAGCGCTCGGGGTCGCGGTGGCAGAGGGCCGCCGCCGCGCGCTCGGGAAAGGCGCGCGGCACCGTCGGCGCGGCGCCGGCCGCCAACGGCGGCAGCATGTGCGCACCGGCAAACAGGTCGCCCTCGCCGCCAACGAGCCAGACCACGCGCTCCGGCGCGACGGCGTTGGTCAGCAGCCGGCGGGCGGCGTTGCGCCAGCCGTCGAAATCGGCCGGGCCCGACAGCCGCACCGCATGGCGCGCCACCCCGCTCACAGCAGGCTCAGCTGCCGCGGCGGCGGCGCCAGCCGGCCGCGCAGCGCCGGATCGTCGGTCAGCCGGCCCGGCGACCAGCCTTCGGCGACGATGAAGGCCCGCACCCCGGCAACGCTGCGCACGAGACGCGCGACGTCCTCGAGCCGCAGCCGGCGGTGGCGGCGGGCGGCCAGGATGCGGTCGACGGTGCGGGTGCCGAAGCCGGGCACGCGCAGCAGCGTCTCGCGCGCGGCGCGGTTGACGTCGACGGGAAAGGCGGCGCGGTTGGCGAGCGCCCAGGCGAGCTTGGGATCGACGGCCAGATCGAGCATGCCGTCGGGCCGGCCGGCGACGATCTCGCTGCGGTCGAAACCGTAGAAGCGCATCAGCCAGTCGGCCTGGTAGAGGCGGTGCTCGCGCATCAGCGGCGGGCGCTGCGGCGGCAGGCTCGCCGCCGCGTCGGGGATCGGGCTGAAGGCGGAATAGTAGACGCGCTTCAGCCGGTAGCTGCCGTAGAGCCGCGCGCTGGTCTCCAGGATCGCCGCGTCGCTCGTCGCGTCGGCGCCGACGATCATCTGCGTCGACTGGCCGCCGGGCGCGAAGCGCGGCCGCGCCGCGCGCCGCGCCGGCTCGTGATGCTCCTCCAGCTTGCCGCGCAGATACGCCATCGACAGGCGGATCGTCTCGGGCCGCTTCTGCGGCGCCAGCCGGCGCAGGCCGGCATCCGTCGGCAGCTCGACATTGATCGACAGGCGGTCGGCGTGGAGCCCCGCCGCCTCGATCAGCTCCGCGGCGCATTCGGGGATCGTCTTGAGGTGGATGTAGCCCTGGAAGCCGTGCACCACCCGCAGCCGGCGGGCGACCTCCACCATCTCGGCCATCGTCTCGTCGGGCGAGCGGACGACGCCGGACGACAGGAACAGACCCTCGATGTAGTTGCGGGCATAGAAGGCGAGCGTCAGGCGCACCACCTCGTCGACCGTGAAGCGGGCGCGCGGCGTGTTCGAGGACGAGCGGTTGACGCAGTAGGCGCAGTCGTAGATGCAGAAGTTGGTCAGCAGCACCTTGAGCAGCGAGATGCAGCGGCCGTCCGGCGCATAGGCATGGCAGATGCCGCTGCCCTCCGTCGAGCCGATGCCGCGCGACCTGAGCGAGTTGCGCCCGGCCGCGCCGGAGGAGGCGCAGGAGGCGTCGTACTTGGCGGCGTCGGCCAGCACGGCCAGCTTGTCGCGCAGCGGGAGACGGGACATTCGTTCATGATATGTTCCATTCGTTCCGTTGACCAGCCCCCGCGTGGCACCGGCCCTGCGCGCGGTTGCCGCAGGCCCGCGCCGGCCGCCGGCCGTGTCTTGTCCGGTGCGACCGGCAGCCTCGTCAGCCGGCGATGTCGACGACGCCGCACGGTCCCGTCTCGGTGCCGAAGGCGAGCCGGCGGCCGGCGTCGTCCCAGGCGAGCGCCGTCACCGCGGCCGCGCCCGGCCGGCGCAGCAGCACCTCCTTGGCGTCGGCGATGCGCGCGGCGAGCACCATGCCGTCGGCATAGCCGATCGCCACCACGTCCTCGCCCGGATGGCAGGCGACGGCGGTGACCATCGCGTCGCCGCGCGTGCCGAGCTCGAGCGGCGCCTTGCCCATCGGCCCGTCCTTGCCCTGGAACGGCCAGACGATCGCCGCCGGCGCGCCGGAGCTCGCCAGCCAGCGCCCCTTCGCGCTCCACGACAGGCTCTTCACCTTGGCCGGATAGCCGGTCATGCGCATGTGCCGGCCGTCGGCGAGCGCCCAGCCGTGCAGCGCGTTCTCCTGCATCGTGGTGACCAGGAAGCGGCCGTCGGGCGAAAAGGTGACGCCGGTGTGGGCGCCGGCCCATTCGAGCTCGACGGGGCGGCCCTGCGCGGCGGGAAAGTGCAGCGTGGCGCCGTTGTAGCGCGCAACGGCGAGGCGCAGGCCCTTGGGCGCGAAGGCGAGGCCCTCCACGGTGCGGGCGTGCTCGAAGCTGCGCGTCGTGCCGTCGGCCAGCCGCACATGGGCGAGCCGGCCCGTCGCATAGGCGACCGCGCCCTGCGGCCCGGCCGCCACCTGGCCGATCCACTTGCGGCCGGCCTCGGCCAGGCACTGCGCCTCGCCGCCGGGTCCGAGCGCCATGACGCGGCCGTCCTCGCCGCCGGTGACGAGCCGGCCGGCCGCGCGGTCATGCGCGGCGGCGAGCAGGCCGTCATGCAGCGCGGTCGATTTGTGGCCGTGGTCGAGGCGGTGGACGACGCCGTCGGCGAGCGCGAAATGCGGCACGTCGGCGAGCCAGGCGACGGCGACGCAATGGCCGTCGAGGTCGAGCGGGGCGACGGTCGGCATCAGCCGGCCGCCGGCGCCGGGGCGGGCGCGATGCGGCTCATGCCGGCGCCGCCTGGCACGCCTCGAAGGTGCGCGCGAGGCGTTCGCGGTCGAGGTTGCGGCCGATGAAGACCATGCGGCTGCGGCGCGGCTCGTCCGGCTTCCAGGGGCGCTGGTGGTCGCCCTCGACGATCATGTGCACGCCCTGCACGACATAGCGCTCGGGATCGTCGCGGAAGGCGACGATGCCCTTGAGGCGCAGGATGTCGGGGCCGTCCATCTGCGTCGTCTTCTCGAGCCAGGGGAAGAAGCGCTTGGGGTCCATCTCGCCGGCCGACAGCGCGATCGAGGTGACCGTCGGGTCGTGGATCGGCGCCGGGCCATGGGCGTGGCCGTGGTCATGGCCGTGATCGTGATGCGCGTGGTCGTGGTGGTCGTGCCCGCAGTCGGGGCCGCAGACATGGTCCGGGTGATCGTGGTCGAGGAAGTGCGGATCGTTGTCGAGGGCGCGCTTCAGGTCGAAGGCGCCGCGGTCGAGCACCTCGGCGAGGTCGACGCCGGCGCGCGTGGTGCGGTGGATGCGGGCGGCCGGATTGATGGCGCGGATCGTCGCCTCGACGCGCTCCAGCGCCGCGGCGTCGACCAGATCGGTCTTGTTGAGCACGACGACGTCGGCGAAGGCGATCTGGTCCTCCGCCTCGCGGCTGTCCTTCAGCCGGTCGGGCAGGTGCTTGGCGTCGACCAGGGCGACCACCGCGTCGAGCCGCGTCTTGGCGCGCACGTCCTCGTCCATGAAGAAGGTCTGCGCCACCGGCGCCGGATCGGCCAGCCCCGTGGTCTCGACGACGATGGCGTCGAAGCGGCCGGGCCGGCGCATCAGCCCCTCCACGACACGCACCAGGTCGCCGCGCACCGTGCAGCACACGCAGCCATTGTTCATCTCGTAGATCTCCTCGTCGGATTCCACGATCAGGTCGTTGTCGATGCCGATCTCGCCGAACTCGTTGACGATGACGGCGTAGCGGCGGCCGTGGCTCTCGCTGAGGATGCGGTTGAGCAGCGTCGTCTTGCCGGCTCCCAGATAGCCGGTCAGAACGGTGACCGGGATTTGCGCGTCGGCGTGTGCCATGGAGAAACCTCGCGGACCAAGGGGACTGGAAGATCGGCGGGCGCGGCCCGTCTGGCGCCCCATATAGGACGGCGCGGGCGGCATTGCACGGGGCTCAGCGCGCCGGCGCGGCGTCGAAATGGCCGAGATCGAAGGCGGCGATGTCGGCAAGCAGCTCGGCCAGCCCTTCGACCGCGTGGTCGACGATGCGGCGGCCGGCCGCCGCACTGGCGGCGGCCGCGTTGCCGGTGGCGCCTTCGGGCGACAGGTCGCGCATCATCCAGCCGAAGGCGTGCGGGCCGTAGGCGCGCAGATGGCGGAAGCGGTCTTCGAAGCCGGCCTGGGCGGAGGCGAAGTCGGCCGCCTTGTCCATGGCGACCAGCTCCGGCGCCAGCGCCAGCATCACCGAGGTCTCGATGAAGCCGGCATGGATGCCGAGCGCGCGCTCGCGCGCGTCCACCACCTCGGCCGGGTAGCCGAAGCGCGTCCAGCTCGTCGTCGCGACCAGCATCGGGTGGCGCGCGCGCAGCTCGGTCGCCGCGATCGTCATCAGCGGCGCGTTGCCGCCATGCGCGTTGAGCAGCAGAAGCCGCCGGCCGCCGGCGGCGAAGACGCGTTCGCCGGCGGCGACCCAGCGCTCGACGGCGGCGGCGAAGGACAGGCTCCGCGTGCCGGGGAAGCCGGCATGCTCGATCGAGTAGCCGACCGCCTCGACCGGCAGCACGTCGACCGCGAGGGCGGGGCGCACGCGCGCGGCGGCCGCCTGCGCCAGCCGGCCGGCGATGATGGCGTCGGTCTCGGGTGGCAGGTGCGGGCCGTGCTGCTCGGTCGCGCCGAGCGGCAGGATGGCGATGCGCCGCTGGGCGGACGGGTCGGCGAAGGCGTCTGTCATCGAATTGTCGCGCCGCTGTGGCATGAGCCGGCGGGGTGCCGGAATGCGCCGGCAAACCTAATGCCCGGAGCCGCCGCCGATCAAGCCGGCGGTGTTGCCAAACGGAGGGGCCGGACTATTGTCGCCGGTGGAGCTTGCAAGCAGGTGCGGCAGGAGCGCCGCGAGGGGAACGGCGATGGCCAAGGCTTCCAAGGGTGCCGTGCTCGGCCGGCTGCAGGCCGCGGCGCGGCTGTCGCGCACCGCGCTCGCCACCCGTCTGCTCACGCATGGCTTCTATGCCGGCCAGGACCAGGTGATGCTGGCGCTCAGCCTGGAGGACGGCCAGACGCCCGGCGGCCTTGCCGCGCGGCTCGGCGTGCGGCCGCCGACGGTGACCAAGACGATCAACCGCCTGCAGGGGCAGGGTTTCGTGGAGAAGCGCGCCTCCGACCGCGACGCCCGCCAGGCGCACGTGCACCTGACGCCGGCCGGCCGCGAGGCCATCCGCTCCATCGAAAAGGCGTTGCGCAAGACCGAGAAGCAGGCGCTGCGCGGCCTCGACAAGAAGGAGCTGAAGCAGCTCGCCAAGCTGCTGGCGCGCATCGAGGACAATCTCGGCGACAGCCAGGACCTGCCGGAGCTCGGCGCGACCGAAGCGGCCGAGTAGCCCGCGACGGGCCGCCGTCGGGGGCGAAGGGGGGGGGTTGATCGCGCGGCCCTGCTTGGCCTATGCCTCTTTAAACCGTTTAATCCGGGTGGAGAACGGTTGGGAGGCGCGCGCTGGCCCAGAAGATCAAGCTTTCCCATATCGCCGAGGCGCTCGGCGTCTCGACCGCGACCGTCTCGCTGGCGCTGCGCGACAGCCCGCTGGTCGCCGATGCCACGCGCGAGCGCATCAAGGAGCATGCGCGCGCCATCGGCTACATCTACAACCGCCGGGCGGCGAGCCTGCGCACGCGGCGGTCGGGCATCGTCGGGGTCGTGGTGCACGACATCATGAACCCGTTCTTCGCCGAGATCCTGCGCGCCATCGAGGGCGAGCTCGACCGCTCGCGGCAGACCTTTCTGCTGTCCAACCACTACGACCAGCTCGAGAAGCAGCGCAGCTTCGTCGACACGCTGCTGCAGCTGGGCGCCGACGGGGTCATCATGTCGCCGGCCATCGGCACGCCGCCCGAGGACATCCGCATGGCCGAGGAGAACGGCCTGCCGGCGGTGCTGATCGCGCGCACGGTCAAGGACGCGCCGGCGCCGGCCTTCCGCGGCGACGACGCGCACGGCATCGGGCTGGCCACCTACCACCTGATCGCGCTCGGCCACCGCCGCATCGCCATGGTCGGCGGCACCGACCAGACCTCGACCGGCCGCCACCGCTACCAGGGCTATGTCGCGGCGATGAACAAGGCCGGCCTCGACGCGCCGCCGCACTGGCGGCTGCCCGGCCCGCGCACCAAGCAGGCGGGCTTCGAGGCCGCCATCGGCGTGCTGACGATGAAGGAGCGGCCGACCGCCGTGGTGTGCTGGAACGACCTGGTGGCGATCGGCCTGATGAACGGCATCGCGCGCGCCGGCCTGACGCCGGGCGTCGACATCTCCGTCACCGGCTACGACGACCTCGAGGAGGCGGCGATCGCCACGCCGGCGCTGACCACCGTGTGGAACGGCCAGCGCGAGGTCGGCAAGCGCGCCGCCCGGGCGCTGCTGGAGCGGCTCAACGGGGCGGACGTGGCGCCGCAGGAGGTGCTGATCCGGCCCGAATTGCGCGTGCGGCAGTCGACCGGACGGCCGCCGCGGCGCTAGAAACGATCCGCCTTTCACCCGATCGCAGATCGTCTCCAGATTATGGTTCTGACGCGTTTGCGCAGGGCGAACCGGTGTCCACTTCGCCTGCAAACGCCTCGACTCGGCGACGCAAGAAAAAACGGGCCGGACAGGGCCCGACCCGTTTTTCCCGAGAATGACGGCGGGGCGCTTACAGCGCGCCGACCTTCTCGCACAGGCTCACCGTCACCGGACCGTAGGAGCCGCGGTTCTGCATGGCGCGGTCGCACGCGGCGACCACCTCGGCACGGTCGTCGTCGCCCATGGCGCCGAACGCCGTCTCGATCTCCTCGTCCGTGCGCAGCTCGGCCATCGTCTCGTCGGTGAAGAAGCCGCCCATGACCTCGGCGTTGTCCTCGTACATCACGCGCTCTTCGTCCGACATGAAGTTCGGGCCGGAGGCGTTCTTGCTCTGGGCGAGCGCGCCGCCGGTCGCAAGGCCGACGGCCATCACGGCGGTGGTGAGAAGCTTCATTTTCATCACTCAGATCTCCTTTGAATTCCTTGCGCGCTTGGCTTGCGCGACTGCGGCCTCAACGTGCTGCCCGGCGGGTTGTTCCCAGGGCGCGGCGATCAAACGAACGTGATCGTGGCGCCTGCCGCCGGCGCTTCGGCCGCGGCGATTTTGCGGCCGGCGCAAATCGGCTAGGCTTGCGCGCCGCCGCCGCGCGGCGCGAACCTGGAGGGCCCGCTTGGACACGCAGCGCATTCCGATCATCGTTCCGGGGCGGCTTCACCCGCACGCGGTGGAACGCATCTCGGCCACCTTCCGGATGGTGCCGATCGCGCGCGCCGACGCCGCGCTGCTGCCGGACGGCCTCGCCGGCGAGGCACGCGGCGTGGCGGCGATGACGCAGATCGACGCCGCCTTCATCGACGCCCTGCCGGGCCTCGAGATCATCGCCAATTTCGGCGTCGGCTACGACGCCGTCGATGCCGGGCACGCCGCCCGGCGCGGCGTCATTGTCACCAACACGCCGGACGTGCTGACCGACGAGGTGGCCGACACGGCGGTCGGGCTGCTCATCAACACCGTGCGCCGGCTGCCGCAGGCGGAGGCCTGGCTGCGCGCCGGGCGCTGGCGCGGCGAGGGCGCCTTCGCGCTGTCGCCGCTCACCCTGCGCGGGCGCAGCGTCGGCATCTTCGGCATGGGGCGCATCGGCCTTGCCGTGGCGCGCCGGCTGGCGGCCTTCGGCCTGCCGATCGCCTACCACAACCGGCGGCCGGTCGCCGACACGCCCTACACCTATCACGACACGCTGGTCGGGCTGGCGGCGGCCGTCGACACGCTGATCAGCGTCGCGCCGGGCGGCGCGGCGACGGACCGCGCCGTCAATGCCGAGGTGCTGGCCGCGCTCGGCACCGACGGCGTGTTCGTCAATGTCGGGCGCGGCAGCACCGTCGACGAGGCGGCGCTCGCCGCCGCGCTGGCCGACGGCACCATCGCGGCGGCCGGCCTCGACGTCTTCGCCGACGAGCCGAACGTGCCGGAGGCGCTGCTGTCGCGTGACAACGCCTGCCTGCTGCCGCATGTCGGCTCGGCCTCGGTGGCGACGCGCCGGGCGATGGCCGACCTGGTGGTCGACAACCTGGTCGCCTGGTTCGAGACCGGCCGCCCGCTCACGCCGGTGTCGGAGACCGCGGCGCTGCCGCCGCGCGGAGCCCGCGAGCAGGCTTAAGCCGATCTGCTCTTCACGGTCGCGCGGATCGGCTCCAAGTCGTCGTCTTGACGCGTTTTGCGAACGGCGAAACGGTTTCCACGTCGCCGGGCAACGCTTTAGCGGATCGTTAAGGCTTCGCGCCCACGCTCGTGCAGGCAGGCAGCCGCATTGGCCGGCGCCGCGGCCGGAGGTGAGGCAATGAAAGGCGCAGCGATGGTCGGCGCGGCGGCGCTGGTTCTCGGCATTTCGGCGCTTCTGGCGCCGGGGCCGGCAGGCATCGACAGGCAGACGACCGGCAGCGTTGCCGTCGACGCGGCGGCCGAGCGCCCGCACTACCGGGTCGTGGCGCCGGGCGACGGAGCGCGCTGCGGGCTGCGGCGCGGGCCGGCCGTCGAGCCGGGAACCCGCCGGCTCGAGCTGTTCGGCGCCTGCGACGCGCTGATGCAGGGGCTGTCGCGGGCGCGCTACTGGCGCGAGCAGGACGACGGCTCCGTCGCGCTGGTGCTGGCGCAGGGCCGCACGCTGGTCGAGTTCGCCGCCGGCGACGGCGTCGCCTATGAATCCTTCCGGCCGGGCGCGCCGATGCTGGCGCTGGTCGCCGTGCGCTAGCTATTCCGCCGCGGCGGGGGCGCGGCGCGCGGCGGCGTGGGCGCGCACGGCGTCGCCGAAGGCGCGCAGCACCCGCGCCGACATGTCGTCCGAGCCAGCCCAGTATTCGGGATGCCACTGCACGCCGACCGCGAAGCCGCGGGCGCCGGCCACCGACACCGCCTCGACCGTGCCGTCCTCGGCCAGCGCCTCGACGACGAGGCCGGGCGCCGGCGCGTCGATGCCCTGGCGGTGCAGCGAGTTCACCCGCTTGTCGCCGGCCCCGACGATGCGCGCCAGGCAGGTGCCGGGCTTGACCGACACCGTCTGGCGGATGGCGAAGCGCTCGTCCTGCACGTCGCTTTCGGGCGCGCGGTGGTCGAGCGCGCCCGGCCGCTCCTGCAGCTCGGTCGCCAGCGTGCCGCCGAGCGCGACGTTGAGCTCCTGCAGGCCGCGGCAGATGGCCAGCAGCGGCAGGCCGCGGGCCAGGGCGCGGCGCGCCAGCGGCAGCGTGGTGGCGTCGCGGGCGAGATCGAAGGGACCGTCGCGCTCGTGCGCCGCGGCGCCGTAGCGGGACGGGTGGACGTTGCTCGCCGAGCCGGTCAGAAGCACGCCGTCGACGCCGTCGAGCAGGGCGTCGAGGTCGAGCCGCTCGCCAAAGGACGGCACGATCAGCGGCAGCACGCCGGCCGCGCCGACCGCCGCCTCGAGATAGGTCGACGGCGTGGCGTGCCAGGTGTAGCGGGCGAAGTCTCGCACGTCGGACGACACGGCGACGAGCGGCTGCTGCGGCATTGCAAACCTCCATGGGGCGGCGCTCCGGCCCGCCCTGCACAGCGCGCCGCAACGGCGGCGGCAATCAGACTTAAGTAGAATATCGCCGCGCGGGCGCAAGTCCTTCCCGTGCTGGACAGCTTTGGCGGGGCGTGTATTGATACCGCCCCGGGGCCGACAAAAGGGGAACACAACGGCCTCGTATCCGTCTGAAATCATGGGAGGAATCCGATGGATCGCCGTTCATTCATACGCAAGGCCGGCTTTGCCGGAGCCGGTGCCGCAGCCGCCACCACGCTCGCCGCACCGGCAATCGCGCAGTCCAACCCGAAGATCACCTGGCGCTGCACCTCGTCCTTCCCCAAGGCGCTCGACACCATCTACGGCGCGGCCGAGACGATGGCCCGCTTCGTCAGCGAGGCGACCGACGGCAATTTCGAGATCCAGGTGTTCGCCGCCGGCGAGATCGTGCCCGGCCTGCAGGCGGCCGACGCGGCATCGGCCGGCACGGTGGAGCTGTGCCACACCGCGTCCTACTACTACTGGGGCAAGGATCCGTCCTACGCGCTCGGCACCGCGATCCCGTTCGGCCTCAACTACCGCCAGCAGAACGCCTGGTACTACTACGGCCAGGGCAACGAGCTGATGAACGAGTTCTACGCCACGCAGAACCTCTACGGCCTGCCGTGCGGCAACACCGGGGCCCAGATGGGCGGCTGGTTCCGCAAGGAGATCAACACGGTCGACGATCTCGACGGCCTGAAGATGCGCATCGGCGGCATGGGCGGCAAGATCATCGAGAAGCTCGGCGTCGTGCCGCAGCAGATCGCCGGCGGCGACATCTATCCGGCGCTGGAGAAGGGCACGATCGACGCCACCGAGTGGGTCGGGCCGTATGACGACCAGAAGCTCGGCTTCAACAAGGTGGCGCAGTACTACTACTATCCCGGCTGGTGGGAAGGCGGCCCGGTGCTGCACGCCATGGTCAACCTGGAGAAGTGGAACGAGCTGTCCGACACCTACAAGGCGGTGATGGAATCGGCCTGCCGGGCGGCCAATGCCGACATGATGGCGAGCTACGACTACAAGAACCCGAGCGCCGTCCGCCAGCTCGTCGCCGACGGCGCGCAGCTCCGGCCGTTCAGCCAGGAGATCCTGGAGGCCTGCTACAACGCGGCGATGGAGACCTACGACGAGATCAACGCCGAGAACGAGACCTTCAAGAAGATCTACGACAACCAGCGGGCCTTCAAGAAGGACGCCTATCTGTGGGCGCAGCTGTCGGAGTACACCTTCGACACCTTCATGATGATCCAGCAGCGCGCCGGCAAGCTTTAAGCCGCGTCCAGAGCGAAGCGGGAACCGGGTTGCCGTTCGCAAACGCGTGAGAACAATAACTTGGAGCCGACCTGCGAAGCCATGAAACGCAGGCCGGCGCTGGCAGCAAGGCCCCGGGTGCCCGCCCGGGGCCTTCGTCGTCGAGCGGGCCGGTTTCCGGCAGCGCCGCCGCCGGCCCACCGTCAGTCGAAGCGCGGCGGCTGGCTCAGGTCGCTGCCGCCATTGCCGGCGGGAGCGTCGTCCGCGCCTTCGGCCGGCGGCTCGGCCGGCGGCGCGCCGAGCGGCGTCAGCGTGCCGATGCCGGGAAGCTGCAGTCCGCCGCCACCGCCGCCGGTGCCCTCGCCGCCCGGCGGCGTGTCGAAGGGCGAGCCGAGGCCGCCCGGCAGGCCCGGCTGGTTGCCGTCCTGGCCGAACGGCGGCACGGTGATCTCGATGTCGTCGGGGTCGACCACGTTCTCGCTCTTGTAGTGGGTGACGAGCTGCGGGAAGGAGATCACCAGCAGGATCATGGCGAACTGGATGACGATGTAGGGCAGGGCGCCGCGGTAGATGGCGAAGGTCCTGACCGCCGGCAGCGTGCGCCCCGACACCTCGTCGAACCACTCCTTGTTGGGCGCGATGGAGCGCAGGTAGAACAGCGAGAAGCCGAAGGGCGGCGTCAGGAACGAGGTCTGCAGGTTGATGCCGAGGATGACGCCGAACCAGATCAGGTCGATGCCCAGCGTCTCGGCCGCCGGCGCCAGCAGCGGCACCATGATGAAGGCGATCTCGAAGAAGTCGAGGAAGCAGCCGAGCACGAAGACGACGATCGTCACGACGATGAGAAAGCCGCTCTCGCCGCCCGGCAGGCTGAGCAGCAGCTCCTCGATCCACACATTGCCGTTGATGCCGTAGAAGGTGAGGCCGAAGACGCGCGCGCCGATCAGGATGAACATGACGAAGGCGGCGAGCTTGGTGGTCGAATCAAGCGCCTGCTTGAGAACGGAGAAGCTCAGCCGCCGCTTGATCATCGCCAGAACCAGCGCGCCGGTGGCGCCCATCGCGCCGCCCTCGGTCGGCGTGGCGATGCCGAGGAAGATGGTGCCGAGCACCAGGAAGATGAGCGCCAGCGGCGGGATCAGCACGATCACCACCTGCTCGGCCAGGCGCGACAGGATGCCGAGCTTCAGGTAGCGGTTGAGCAGGCTGAAGGCGAGCGCCACCAGGGTGGCGGTGGTCGCCGCCCAGACCAGCCGCACCTCGTCGGACATCTCGGCGAAGACCGTGTGGTAGGTGGCGAAGTAGATGCCGACGGCAGCCGCCAGAAGCGCGATCAGCGAGGTGACGCCGCCGCCCAGCGTGCGCGTCTCCGGCGGCAGGGCGGGCGCCCATTGCGGCTTCACCAGCGTCACGGCGAAAACGTAGAGGCAGTAGGCGCCGATGATGATCAGCGCGGGCAGCAGCGCGCCGACATACATGTCGCCGACCGAGCGGCCGAGCTGGTCGGCCATGACGATCAGCACCAGCGAGGGCGGCACGATCTGGGCCAGCGTGCCGGAGGCGGCGATGGTGCCGGTGGCGAAGCTCGCATTGTAGTTGTAGCGCATCATGATGGGCAGCGAGATCAGGCCCATGGCGATCACCGAGGCGGCGACCACGCCGGTGGTGGCGGCGAGCAGCGCGCCGACCAGCACGGCGGCATAGGCGATGCCGCCGCGCACCGGGCCGAAGAGCTGGCCGACGGTGTCGAGCAGGTCCTCGGCCATGCGCGAGCGCTCGAGGATCAGCCCCATGAAGGTGAAGAAGGGGATGGCGAGCAGCGTGTCGTTGTACATGATCCCGTAGATGCGCTCGGGATGCGACTGCAGCAGCGGCCAGAACAGCCGGATCTCGCTCGAGATGTGCGACAGCTCGACGCCGATGACGAAGAAGAACAGCCCGCCGGCGGCCAGCGTGAAGGCGACCGGATAGCCGATCAAAAGCATCGCCATCACCGCGACGAACATGATCGGCGCCAGGTTGTGCGCGATGACGTCAATCACGGCCCTTTTCCTCCATCTCGATGGCCGCCTCGGCGGCCGGATGCAGGGCGTGCTGCGGGTTGGGCTCGTCGATGATGCCGCGGATGACGGCGAAGCGCTTGATGATCTCCGACACCGCCTGGGCGGTGAGCAGCACGAAGCCGGCGAGCACCATGAACTTGGCCGGCCAGATGATCAGGCCGTTGGCGTTGGCCGAGATCTCGCCCGACAGGAAGGAGCGGCGGAACCACGGCCAGCTCAGCCACACCAGCAGCGCGACGAAGGGCAGCAGGAAGAAGACGTGGCAGAACAGGTCGATCCAGTCGCGCGTGCGCTTGGACAGCATGTTCGAGATGATGTCGATGCGGATGTGCTCGTTGCGCAGCAGCGTGTAGGCCGCCGCCAGCATGAACACCGTGCCGTAGAGATACCACTGCAGCTCGAGCAGCGCGTTGGAGGCGCGCGGAATCGGCAGGAACCGCGGCAGGCCGTCGCCGACGAAGCGGACGATGGCGTTGTAGGCGGACACCAGGACCGCCGCCAGCACCAGCCAGGACACGTTTGTGCCGATGAAGGTGTTCACGCGATCGACGACGCGCGCCAGGCCTAGCAGCCCCGCCATTGGTCTCCTCCGAATGTTCCCCTCGCGGCTTTGCCGCTTGTTGTGGTCGCCACACTGCATGCGAACGGGACGAAAGTCGACTGCCGCCCCGGGCGCGCGTGGTCGAGTCCGCCTAGCAGCTTCCCCGATGCTTGTGAATTAGACTGCCGTTGCAGCCGGCGGCCGGGGTTGGCGCACGCCGGCGGGCGCGAAAGGATGTTGCGTGCGCGCCGTCGACGCGGACCGGATCGCGCTCGACGCGGCGGCCGGCGGAGCGGAAATTGCGCTTTGGAAAGCGGGCGTGAAAACGTTTGACGCGGCGCGGGCGAATGGAAACACTGTCGCGCCGAACCGTCGTGCCGCGCTGTGGCGGGCGACGGCGGGAGGATATCGATGACGCTGCACGACGTCTCGCTGGACGACAAGTACGACCTTTCCAAGGACCGGATCTTCATCTCGGGCGCGCAGGCGGTGGTGCGCATGCTGCTGATGCAGCGCGAGCGCGACCGGCGCGCCGGCCTCAACACCGCCGGCTTCGTGTCGGGCTACCGCGGCTCGCCGCTCGGCGGCCTCGACCAGCAGCTCTGGAAGGCGCGGCGCCAGCTCGCCGGCTCCGACATCGTCTTCCAGCCCGGCCTCAACGAGGAACTGGCGGCGACCGCGTGCTGGGGCTCGCAGCAGGCCGAGCTGCTCGGCGAGGGGCGCTACGACGGCGTGTTCTCGGTGTGGTACGGCAAGGGGCCGGGCGTCGACCGCTCGGGCGACGTGTTCCGCCACGCCAACCTGGCCGGCTCGTCGCGCAACGGCGGCGTGCTGGCGCTGATGGGCGACGACCACACGGCCGAATCCTCGACCGTGGCGCATGCCACCGAGTTCCTGTTCGTCGACACGATGATCCCGATCCTCAACCCGGCCGGGGTGCAGGAGCTGATCGACTACGGCCTGTACGGCTATGCGCTGTCGCGCTTCGCCGGCACCTGGGCGGCGATCAAGTGCGTCAAGGACAACATCGAATCGACCGCCTCGGTGGATGTCGCGCTCGACCGCCTCGGCGTGGTGACGCCGGAGTTCGACATGCCGCCCGGCGGCCTCAACATCCGCCACGAGATCGACCAGCTCGGCCAGGAGGCGCGGCTGCATGAGCACAAGCGCGCGGCGGCGGCCGCCTTCGTGCGCGCCAACGGGCTCAACCGCATCGTCTATTCGGGCGGCCGCAACGCCCGGCTCGGGATCATCACCGTCGGCAAGAGCTATCTCGACGTGCGCCAGGCGCTCGATGATCTCGGCGTCGACGAGGCGCGCGCCGCGCAGCTCGGCCTGCGGCTGTTCAAGGTCGCCTGCCCGTGGCCGCTCGACATCGAGCACCTGAAGGACTTCGTTGACGGGCTCGAGACCGTCATCGTGGTCGAGGAGAAGCGCTCGCTGATCGAGGTGCAGGTGCGCGAAAACCTCTACGGCACGGCGATGCAGCCGACCGTGGTGGGCAAGAAGGACGAGCGCGGCGACTGGCTGTTCCCGGCCAAGGGCGCGCTCGACCCGAACGACATCGCCATCGCCATCGGCGAGCGCATCCTGCGGGTGATCGGCCCGTCGGAGGAGATCGCCCAGCGCGTCAGCCGGCTGCGCCAGTACCAGGCGATGCTGGCCGACACCGCCGACGTCGCCGTGCGCACGCCCTATTTCTGCTCCGGCTGCCCGCACAACAGCTCGACGCGCGTGCCGGAGGGCTCGCTCGCCGGCGCCGGCATCGGCTGCCACTTCATGTCGCTGTGGATGGACCGGTCGACCGTCGGCTTCACGGCGATGGGCGGCGAGGGCGCGCAATGGGTCGGCCAGGCGCCGTTCTCCAAGCGCAAGCACTTCTTCCAGAACCTCGGCGACGGCACCTACAACCACTCCGGCGTCCTGGCGCTGCGCTTCGCGGTGGCGAGCGGCGTCACCATGACCTATAAGATCCTCTACAACGACGCCGTGGCGATGACCGGCGGCCAGCCGCACGAGGGCAGCCTGTCGGTCGACATGATCGCGCGCCAGGTGCGGGCGGAGGGCGTCGAGCGGATCGCGGTGGTCAGCGACGAGCCGGACAAGTACGGCGGCACCGCCGCCTTCCCGCCCGGCACCACGGTCGACCACCGCGACGACCTCGACCGGGTGCAGCGCGACCTGCGCGAGGTCGAGGGCGTGTCGGTGCTGATCTACGACCAGACCTGCGCGGCGGAGAAGCGGCGCCGGCGCAAGCGCGGCACGTTTCCCGATCCCGACCGGCGCGTGGTCATCAACGAGCTGGTGTGCGAGGGCTGCGGCGACTGCGGCGTGCAGTCGAACTGCGTGTCGGTGCAGCCGGTGGAGACCGAGTTCGGCCGCAAGCGGCGCATCGACCAGTCGTCGTGCAACAAGGACTTCTCCTGCCTGAACGGCTTCTGCCCGTCCTTCGTGACGGTGCATGGCGGCCGGCTGCGCAAGAGCTCCGGCGCGGCCGGCGCGGCCGATCCGCTCGACGGCGTGCCGGAGCCCGCCGCGCGGCCGCTCGAGGCCGGCTGGTCGGCCATCGTCGACGGCATCGGCGGAACCGGCGTCGTCACCATCGGCGCCATCCTCGGCATGGCCGCGCATCTGGAGGGCAAGGGCGCCGGCATCATCGACATGGCCGGCCTCGCCCAGAAGGGCGGCGCCGTCTACAGCCATCTGCGCATCGCGCCGCGCCCGGCCGACATCAGCGCGATCCGCGTGTCGGCCGGCAAGGCCGACCTCATCCTGGGCTGCGACCTCGTCGTGTCCGGCGCCAAGAAGGTGCTGGCCGCCGCGCGTCCGGGCCACACGCTGGTCGTCGCCAACACGGCGGAGGTGATGCCGGGCGACTTCACCCGCCAGGCCGACTTCTCGCTGCCGAGCGAGCGGCTGAAGAAGGCGATCCGCGAGGCGGCGGGCGCGGAGCAGGCGCATTTCTTCGACGCCACGCGCACCGCCGCGGCGCTGTTCGGCAACGCGCTCGCCTCCAACATGTTCATGCTCGGCATGGCCTACCAGTTCGGCGGCCTGCCGCTCGGCGCCGAGGCGATCGAGCGTGCCATCGCGCTGAACGGCCAGGCGGTCGACATGAACGTCGCGGCCTTCCGCTGGGGCCGGCGCGCCGCGCACGAGCCGGAGGCCGTGCGCGGCATGGTCGCCCGGGCCGACGACGCGCCGGCGGCCGAGCGACCGGCCGAGACGCTGGACGAGATCGTCGAGCGGCGCGCCACCTTCCTCGCCGGCTATCAGAACGCCGCCTATGCCGAGCGCTACCGCCGGCGCATCGAGCGGCTGCGCGCGGCGGAGGCGCGCGCGGTGCCCGGCTCGACCGTCGTCACCGAGGCGGCGGCGCGCAACCTGTTCAAGCTGATGGCGATCAAGGACGAGTACGAGGTGGCGCGGCTGTTCTGCGACGGCGCCTTCAGGCGCCAGCTCGCCGCCGAGTTCGAGAGCTACGAGCGGCTGGAGTTTCATCTGGCACCGCCACTGACGGCGCGGCGCGACGGCAATGGCCGGCTGAAGAAGGCGCGCTTCGGGCCGTGGATGATGTCGGCCTTCGGCGTTCTGGCGCGGCTGAAGGGCCTGCGCGGCACCGCGCTCGACGTGTTCGGCTACACCGCGGAGCGCCGCATGGAGCGCCGCCTGCTGGCCGACTACGAGGCCGACCTCGAACGCATCGAGGCGGCGCTGGCGCCCGGCCGCATCGAGGCGGCCGCCGCGCTCGCCTCGGTGCCGGCGCTGATGCGCGGCTTCGGCCACGTCAAGGAGGTGAATGTCGAGACGGCGCTGGCCGAGCGCGGCCGGCTGATCGAGCGCCTCGACAAGGCGGCCGGGACACCGGCTCTGGCGGCCGCCGAATAGCGCCCCGCCGGCAGCGGCGACAGGCTCCGGCGCGGCCGCGCCGGAGCCCAGGCTGCGGCCGGCCCGAAGCCAAATAAGTGTTTCTTAATGCAGATATGGCAGGTTTTCGCTCGCCGAGCCGGGACGAGCGTATGCCGAACAGAAACAACAGCGACATTCCCGACGATGTCTATGTGCAGTTCGTCAGGTCGTTGTTCGACAACCACCACATGCTGCTCATCGGCGCGATGTGTCACGCCATCGTCGCCGGCATGGCCTATTGGAACAACGGCAATCCCGTCTTCGCCGCGCTGGCGCCGCTGCTGCTGGCCGTCGGGCTGTGGCGCTATGCGGGGCTGCGGCGCTTCCACAGCGCGCCGCGCGAGCTCGATTTCGCCGCCGCGCAGCGCTGGGAACGCGAATACGTGGTCAAGGGCAGCCTGCAGGGCCTGGCGCTCGGCAGCTTCTGCTTCATCGCCATCTATCTCTATCCCGATCCGTATGCGGAGCTTGGCGCCGTCGCGGTGACGCTCGGCTCGATCGTCACCGTGGTCGGCCGCAACTACGGCTCGCCGCGCATGGTGCTGATCTTCGCCACCACCTTCGTGGGGCCGATCGCCGCCGGCCTGGTCCTGCGCCTCGACGTGCCCAACGTAATCCTCGGGCTCTTGATCGTGCCCTTCATGGTCATCATCAAGGGCAGCGCCGACAATGTGCGCCAGGTGCTGTTTTCCGCGGTGATCGGCCACCGCAAGGCCAGGCAGCTCGCGCAGCGCTTCGACCGCGCGCTCAACACCATGTCGCACGGCCTCGTCATGCTCGACACCGAGGGCCGCGTGGTGGTGGCCAATGCCGGGGCGGCGGAGGTGATGGGCTTCTCGCACCATTCGCAGCTGCTCGGCCGCTCGCTGATGGCGCTTCTGATGCGCGGCGTGGCCGGCGGGCTTCTCAGCATGAAGGACTGCCGCTTCGTGGAGAGCCAGCTCACCCGCGCGCTGCGCGAGGGGCGCGACCGCAAGCTGATGCTGCGGCTGACCAACGGCCGGCACTTCGAGTTCTCCGCCCGCGAGGGCCGCGACGAGCTCGGCGTCATCACCTTCGAGGAGGTGACGCAGCGCGTCCAGGCGGAGGAGAAGGTGCGCTTCATGGCGCGTTACGACAGCCTGACCGGGCTGCCCAACCGGGCCTACTTCCACGAGATCGTCGACGAGATGATGACGACCGGCGACCGCGACCGGCGCTGCGGCCTGGCTGTGCTCGACCTCGACGACTTCAAGACCGTGAACGACACGCTCGGCCATCCGGTCGGCGACGGGCTGATCTACGCGGTGGCCGAGCGGCTCACCGCCTTCGCCGAAGACGAGGTCAAGATCAGCCGGTTCGGCGGCGACGAGTTCATGATCTTCGCCAACCGGGTGGAGACGGAGGCGGCGTTCGCCCGGCTGCTCGAGGAGGTGTTCGCCGCGCTGCACGGCGACGTCGACGTGGCGGGCCACGCGCTGCACATCCAGGTCAGCGCCGGCGCGGTGGTCACCCGCGTCGCCGACACCGATGTCGACGCGATGATCGTCAAGGCCGACCTCGCCCTCTACAAGGCCAAGGAGATGGGCAAGAACGGCTGGCAGCTCTTCGAGCCGGCGATGGACGAGGCCTTCCGCAGCCGCCAGGTGATGAAGGCCGACCTGCGCAACGCCATCGCCGCGCGCGGCCTGCGCGTCGTCTACCAGCCGATCGTCGCGGTCGACACCATGCGCATCGCGAGCTGCGAGGCGCTGTGCCGCTGGGACCATCCCGAGCTCGGGCCGGTCTCGCCGGCCGTCTTCATCCCGCTCGCCGAGGAGATGGGCATCGTCTCGGAGATCAGCGCCTTCGTGCTCGAGCAGGCGTGCCGCGAATGCGCGAGCTGGCCGGACGGCATCTGCGTGTCGGTCAACCTGTCGGCGCGCGACTTCCGCAACCGCAGCGTCATCGACCGGGTGCGCGAGGCGCTGGAAGGCTCGGGGCTGGAGCCGGGACGGCTGGAGATCGAGGTCACCGAAACGGCGCTGCTCGACGACAAGTCGTCGACGCACGACTTCCTGGCCGAGATCAAGGCGCTCGGCGTGCGCATCGCGCTCGACGATTTCGGCACCGGCTACTCGAGCCTCAGCTACCTGCACACGCTGCCGCTCGACAAGGTCAAGATCGACGGCTCCTTCGTCGTCGACGTGACCTGCAACGCGCGCTCGCTCGAACTGATCAAGGGCGTCGTCAACCTGTCGCGCCCGCTCGGCCTCGCCGTCACGGTGGAGGGGGTCGAGACCTTCGAGCAGCTCAAGACCCTGGTGCTCGACGTCAAGCCAGACCTGGTCCAGGGCTTCCTGTTCGGCTCGGCGCTGACGGCCTCGGGCATCTCGACCATGTCGCGCACGGTGTGGCCCTTCCACAAGAAGATCCACGCCGCACGCCGCACCGCCTCAGACCCCGTCTGAACGGTCCCGCAATCCCCCGTTCCGCTGCCCCTGGGTAAAGCGCGACTTCCGCGATCGCGGAATAGCCGGCCCAGGTGTCCGTTAACGTTAATGAGACGTGAACCTGTTTGATTCAAATTTTAGCCTTCCGGGCACACAGGGGCTGGAGTATCGTTTTGAAACACATGCAATGCGGCGGACTTGATCATGGGTGTTCTTGCGTCTCTCCGGTTCTCGAGTGGAACTATGCCTGCGCCGCGCGCTGAATCGACTTTCGACCGGTCGGTCTTCGCGCTTCTGGAACGTGTCGAATACCGCTACTGCGACAGCGGCGAGGATCTCGAGGCGATCTACCGGCTGCGCTACGAATCCTATCTCACGGCGGGCATGGTGAAGGCGGACGCCTCGCGCCAGGTGAAGGACCGCTTCGACGACCTGCCCAACTCCTACCGCTACGGCGTGTTCTTCGACGGCGTTCTGGTCAGCACGCTGCGGCTGCACCATGTCAGCCGCAAGCACCCGCTGTCGCCGAGCACCGAGGTGTTCGGCGAGGTGCTGTCGCCGCGCGTGGCGGCGGGCGAGACCTTCATCGACCCGAGCCGCTTCGCCGCCGACCTGGAATGGTCGCGCACGCTGCGCGTCCTGCCCTACATCACGCTGCGGCTGGCCGTGGTGGCGTGCAAGCATTTCGATCCGACCTACTGCCTCACCGCGATCAAGGAGGAGCACGCCTCGTTCTACCGGCGCATCTTCCGCTCCGAGGAGGCGGCGCCGCCGCGCACCTATCCCGGTCTCACCATGCCGGTGCACCTGTTCCAGTCGAAGTGCGCCGACAACATGGACGACACCATCCGGCGCTTCCCGTTCTTCCGCTCCACGGCCTTCGAGCGGCGCATGCTGTTCGACCGGCCGGGTCTCGGCGACGTGGCGCCGCTGACGGTGCTGCCGACGGCGAAGTATCTGCGCGACGCGGCCTGAGGCGGGCCGCCGGCCCGCGCCGGCGTCTTGTCATCGCCGGCGGCGGCGTTCATAAGCGGGCAGGCGGCGCGCGCGGCGATCGCGGGCGCCGGCAGCGCCGGGAGCCATGACCACGAGCAGCGACATCGTCCGATCCGCCGTGTGGGCGGCCGAACTCACCGAGGCCGAGCTCGAGCGCGCGCGACGCGGCGTCATGGAGCGCCACTTCGCCAAGGGCGCCTATGTGTGCCACCGCGGCGACCGGCTCGACTACTGGACCGGCGTGGTCTCGGGGCTCGTCAAGATCAGCGCCATCTCGCGCTCGGGCAAGGCGATGACCTTTGCCGGGGCGGCGGCAGGAAGCTGGTTCGGCGAGGGCTCGGTGCTCAAGGACGAGGCGCGGCGCTACGACGTGGTGGCGCTGCGCGACACGCGCATGGCGATGATGCCGCGCGCCACCTTCATGTGGCTCTACGAGAACAGCCCCGGCTTCACCCGCTTCCTGGTGCGCCAGCTCAACGAGCGGATGGGCCAGTTCATCGCCACCATCGAGTACGACCGTATCCTGCACCCCAAGGCGCGGGTGGCGCGCAACCTGTCGTGGTTCTTCAATCCGGCGCTCTATCCCGGCGCCGAGCCGGCAATCGAGATCAGCCAGGAGGAGCTGGCGCTGCTGGCCGGCGTGTCGCGCCAGGTGGTCAACCGCAGCCTGCGCGAGCTGGAGACGGAAGGGCTGGTGCGCACCGAGCACGGCCGCATCACCGTGCTCGATCCCGAGGCGCTCAGCCTCTACGACATGTGATCCGATGACATGGGATCCGGCGGCGGGCGGGTGCGCGGCGCAGAGATGCGGCCACTGGCAAGCGGCGCGCAGGCTCGGTGGAAAGGGGCAGGGGCGAAAGCGGCCCGGCGATCTACGCGTCGGTCCGGCAAAACGCTCCCACGTCTACAGACATTGTGCGGCCGCGTCTGTCAAGGGGTCTGTTGATCGGACCCGGCATTCGTGGAAATTTTTCCGCAACGACAAGAAGTTGGCGGCGCCGGCGTGGGGGGAGGGCCTGACGCAGACGGCGACGCGGCGGGAGGAAAACCGATTGGCGCAGCAGTCCGCGTCACGCGACACGTTTGCGAAGTATCTGCTGTTGAACGCGGAGCGCTTCCGCGGCCGGCCCGCCATGCGCCACAAGGACTATGGCATCTGGCAGAGCTGGACCTGGGAGGAGCAGCGCGACGAGGTGCGCGCCTTCGCGCTCGGCCTTCGGGGGCTCGGGCTGGGCCGCGGCGACAAGGTGGCGATCGTCGGTTCGAACCGGCCGCGGCTCTACTGGAGCTTCGCCGCCGTGCAGTCGCTCGGCGGCGTGCCGGTGCCGGTCTATGCCGACTCGGTGGCCGAGGAGATGGCCTACGTGCTCAACCACGCGGAGGTGCGCTTCGCGGTGGTGGAGGACCAGGAGCAGGTCGACAAGCTGCTGTCGATCGGTGCGGAGGTGCCGTCGCTTTCGACCATCGTCTATGACGAGAAGCGCGGGCTGCGCGACTACGACGAGGCGCAGCTGCACGCCTACGAGGACCTGCGGGCGGCCGGCATGGCGCGGCTGGCCGACGACCCGCAGGCGGGCGCGGCCTGGCTCGAGTCGGTCGAGGCCGGCCGCGGCGCCGACCTCGGCATCATGCTCTACACCTCCGGCACCACGGGCCGGCCGAAGGGCGTGATGCTGTCGAACGACAATCTCGTGAAGTCGGCGCTCAACGGCAACGCCTTCGACAAGCTCGGCCCCGACGAGAACACCATCGCCTATCTGCCGCTCGCCTGGGTCGGCGACCACCTGTTCTCCTACGCGCAGTCCTACACCGCCGGCTTCTGCGTGAGCTGCCCGGAAAGCGCGGAAACGGTGAACGAGGACCGGCGCGAGATCGCGCCGACCTACTTCTTCGCGCCGCCGCGCGTGTTCGAGAGCATGCTGACGACGATCATGGTGCGCATGGAGGACGCCGGTCGCGTCAAGAAGGCGATGTTCGACCATTTCCTGGCGCACGCCCGGCGGGTCGGCGAGCCGCTGCTCAACGGCGAGCGGATCGGGCTGTGGGACCGCATCGTCTACGCGCTCGGCGAGTTCCTGGTCTACGGGCCCCTGAAGAACCGCGTCGGGCTGTCGCGGCTCAGGGTCGGCTACACCGCCGGCGAGGCGATCGGCCCGGAGCTGTTCAGCTTCTACCGCTCGATCGGCCTCAACCTGAAGCAGCTCTACGGCCAGACGGAGGCGACGGTCTACATCACCCAGCAGCCCGACGGCCACATCCGGGCCGACACGGTGGGGCTGCCCTCGCCGGAGGTGGAGATCCGCATCGCCGACAACGGCGAGGTGCTTTATCGCTCGCCGGGCGTCTTCATGGGCTACTACAAGAACGACGAGGCGACGGCCAGCACCAAGACGGCGGACGGCTGGGTGCACACCGGCGACGCCGGCTTCTTCGACGAGGACGGCCAGCTCAAGATCATCGACCGGGCCAAGGACGTCGGCAAGCTGTCGACCGGGGCGCTGTTCGCGCCGAAATACGTCGAGAACGCGCTCAAGTTCTTCCCCGACATCAAGGAGGCGGTGGCCTTCGGCCACGGCCGCGACTTCTGCGCGGCCTTCGTCAACATCGACCTGCAGGCGGTCGGCAACTGGGCCGAGCGCAACAACATCGCCTACGCCTCCTATCAGGAGCTGGCCGGTCATCCGCGGGTGCGCGAGATCATCGCCGGGCACGTGCGCGAGACCAACCGGCGGCTGGCGGCCGAGCCGATGATGGCCGGCTCGCAGGTGCGCCGCTTCCTGATCCTGCACAAGGAGCTCGACGCCGACGACGGCGAGCTGACGCGCACCCAGAAGGTGCGCCGCTCCTACATCGCCGAGCGCTACGGCGAGCTGATCGAGGCGCTCTACGACGGCTCGACCGAGAAGTATGTCGAGACCCAGGTCACCTATGAGGACGGCCGCAAGGGCATGATCCGCGCCACGGTGGAGATCATCGACGCCGAGACCTTCGGCGAGCCGGCCGAACCGATCCGCGAGGCCGCCGAATGAACCCGCGTCCCGATCCCGCCCAGCTCGCCGCGCCCGACGACGGCATCGCCGCTGGCCAGGTGCTTCTGGAGGTGAAGAACGTGTCGCTCGCCTTCGGCGGCGTGAAGGCCATCACCGACGTCTCGTTCGACGTCGTGAAGGGCGAGATCCGCGCCATCATCGGGCCGAACGGCGCGGGCAAGACGTCGATGCTCAATGTCATCAACGGCTTCTACACCCCGCAGCAGGGCACCATCGTGTTCCGCGGCCGGCAGCGCCGCGCGATGAAGCCGCACGAGGCGGTCGGCCAGGGGATCGCCCGCACGTTCCAGAACGTCGCGCTGTTCAAGGGCATGTCGACGCTCGACAACATCATGGCCGGGCGCTCGGTGATGATGAAGGCGGGCATCGGCTGGCAGCTCTTGTGGCACGGCCGGGCGCTGGCCGAGGAGATCGCCCACCGCCAGACCGTCGAGGAGATCATCGACTTCCTCGAGATCCAGCACATCCGCCACACGCCGGTGGGCAAGCTGCCCTACGGCCTGCAGAAGCGCGTCGAGCTCGGCCGGGCGCTGGCCATGGAGCCGAGCCTGCTTCTGCTCGACGAGCCGATGGCGGGCATGAATCTCGAGGAAAAGGAAGACATGAGCCGCTTCATCATCGACGTCAACCAGCAGCGCGGCACGACCATCGCGCTGATCGAGCACGACATGGGGGTGGTGATGGACCTGTCGGACCGCGTCGTGGTGCTCGACTACGGCAAGAAGATCGCCGACGGCACGCCCGACGAGGTCAAGAACGACCAGGCCGTCATCGACGCCTATCTCGGCGTGCCGCACTGAAGCCCCGGAGGACCGCATGCCCGAACTGCCGCTCAGCCCGCTCCTCGCCCTCATCGCCGGCGTCGCCATCCTCGTGGTGCCGCGGCTGCTGAGCTACATCGTCGCCATCTACCTGATCATCATCGGCCTGCTCGGCCTGTTCCCGTCGCTCGCCGCGTAGGCGCGCCAGCAGAGGACGCCCATGGACCTTCTCGACGCGATCTTCGTCCAGCCGTTCGCCGACATGGCGGCGGCCCCCGATTTCCTGCTGCAGGTGCTGTGGGAAGGGCTGGTCGGCGGCGTGCTCTACGCGCTGATCGCCCTCGGCTTCGTGCTGATCTACAAGTCCTCGCGCATCTTCAACTTCGCGCAGGGCATCATGGTGGTGTTCGCCGCGCTGACGCTGGTCGGGCTCTACGAGCGCGGCGTGCCGGCGCTGATCGCGCTGCCGCTGACGCTGGCGGTGATGTTCGTGCTGGCGGTGGCGATCGAGCGGCTGGTGCTGCGGCCGCTGGTCAACCAGCCCGACATCATCCTGTTCATGGCGACGATCGGCATCACGCTGTTCCTGATCGGCTTCGGCGAGATCATCTTCGGCGGCGAGAACAAGGTGATGATCACCGAGCAGCTCTACATCCCGACCGGCAGCTTCCTGTTCGAGCCGTTCGGCGGCTTCGTGTCGATCGAGCAGAAGGACCTGACGGCGGTGATCGGCGCGGTGGTGCTGGTCGTCGCGCTGCTCGTCTTCCTCAACAAGTCGAAGATCGGCCGCGCCATCCGGGCGCTCGGCGACGACCACCAGGCGGCGCTGTCGGTCGGCATCTCGCTGTCGACCATCTGGGTCATCGTGTGGTTCATCGCCGGCCTGATCGCGCTCGCCACCGGCATCGTGTGGGGGGCCCGGGCGGGCGTGTCCTTCGCGCTCGAGGTGATCGCCTTCAAGGCGCTGCCGGTGCTCATGCTCGGCGGGCTGGAGAGCGTCATGGGCGCCATCGTCGGGGGCCTGGCGATCGGCATCCTGGAAAAGCTGTTCGAGATCTACTGGGGCCAGCCGCTGCTCGGCGGCAACACGGAAGCCTGGTTCGCCTACGTGTTCGCGCTGGTGGTGCTGCTGTTCAGGCCGCAGGGCCTGTTCGGCGAGAAGATCATCGAGCGGGTGTGACGATGGCACACCGCTCGCGCATCGGCGTCGTGGTGATCGACTGCCAGACGGAGGACCTGGCGCCGGCGACGCGCTTCTGGTCGGCCATGCTCGGCATGACGGGCGAGGTCGACGCGGACGGCCGGTACGCGGTGTTCGACGGCCATGCCGGCCATCCCAAGGTGCTGCTGCAGGCGGTTGACCACGCGCCGCGGGTGCATCTCGACGTGGAGACCGACGACCGCGAGGCGGAGTGCGCGCGGCTCGCCGCGCTCGGCGCCGTCGAGGTCGCGCGGGTGAAGAACTGGATCGTGATGCAGGCGCCGACAGGCCACCGGTTCTGCCTGGTCGGGCCGCAGGGCGACGACTTCCCCGGCAACGCCAAGCAGTGGGACTCCTGACATGCTCTACCGCACCGCCGGCCAGTTCAAGACGTCCTACGAGGCCGACCACGCGCTGTTTCCGGTGCGCCAGGACGCCTTCCTGCTCGGCTTCGTGCTGGTGCTGGCCTTCGTCGTGTTTCCGCTGTTCGCCAGCGAGTTCACCTTCCGGGCGCTGCTCATCCCGGTGCTGATCTACTCGCTCGCCGCGCTCGGCCTCAACATCCTGACGGGCTATGCCGGCCAGCTCTCGCTCGGCACCGGCGCCTTCATGGGGGTGGGCGCCTATGCCTGCTACAAGCTCGTCACCATCTTCCCCGAGCTCAACATCGCGCTGGCGATCCTGTTCTCGGGCTTCTTCTCGGCGGCGATCGGCGTCGTGTTCGGGCTGCCGTCGCTGCGCATCAAGGGCTTCTATCTCGCCATCGCCACGCTGGCGGCGCAGTTCTTCCTGGTGTGGCTGTTCCAGAAGTGGGGCTGGCTCTACAACTACAACGCCTCGGGCGCCATCCAGGTGCCCAACATCGAGATGTTCGGCATCACGGTGGCCGGACCGCTCGCCTCGGCGGCCACGCAGTACTATTTCGTGCTGTGCTTCGTCGTGCTGATGACCGTCTTCGCCATCAACCTGACGCGCGGGCGCATCGGCCGCATGTGGAAGGCGGTGCGCGACATGGACATCGCCGCCGAGCTGGTCGGCATCAACCTGATGAAGGCCAAGCTGCTCGCCTTCTTCGTGTCGTCCTACATCGTCGGCGTGGCCGGCGCGCTGTTCGTCTTCCTGTGGCGCGGCGCGGCGGAGGCCAACCTTTTCGACATCCCGCTGTCCTTCCGGGTGCTGTTCATCGCCATCATCGGCGGGCTCGGCTCGATCCTCGGCAACTATCTCGGCGCCATCCTGATCGTCGCCCTGCCGGTGGTCATCGGCGCCGTGCCCGAGCTGTTCGGCATGAGCATCAGCTCGGCGACGGTGGAGCACCTCAACGTGATGATCATCGGCGCGCTGATCATCGCCTTCCTGATCGTCGAGCCGCACGGGCTCGCACGGCTGTGGGCCGTCATTCGGGAGAAGCTGATCCTTTGGCCGTTCCCGCACTGACGCCTTCTCGACGGCCGGGCCTCGCCCGGGCGGCAAACGGGGTCGGTTCGCCCTTTCCGCAACGGAAAAAAGAACAAGTGGAGGAAACAAGCATGAAGACAGCAATCAAGACAGCGGTCCTGTCCTCGGCCCTGGCCCTCGGCGTCGCCCTGTCGGCGCCCGCCGCGATGGCCCAGGAGGACTCGATCTACATCCCCAACCTGTCCTACCGCACGGGTCCGTTCGCGGCGACGGGCATCCCGCTGATGAACGGCCAGCGCGACTACATCAACATGCTCAACGCGCGCGACGGCGGGCTGAACGGCGTGCGCCTCGAATATGACGAGTGCGAGACCGGCTACTCCACCGAGAAGGGCGTGGAGTGCTACGAGAAGACCAAGGCGCGCGCCGTCGTCACGCAGCCCTGGTCGACCGGCATCACGCTGCAGGTGCTGCCGCGCACCAATGTCGACGAGATCCCGATCCTGGCGCCCGGCTACGGCTTCTCGCCGATGGCCGACGGCAAGGTGTTCCAGTGGGCCTTCAACCCGCCGTCCTCCTACTGGGACGGCGCCTCGATGATCCTGAAATACATCTCCGACGGCGATCTCGACACGCTGTCGGGCAAGAAGATCGCGCTGCTGCATCTCGACCATCCCTACGGCAAGGAGCCGATCCCGCTGTTCGAGAAGATGGCCGAGCAGCACGGCTTCGAGTTCCTGCCGATCCCGGTCGGCCTGTCGGAGATGCAGAACCAGTCGGCGCAGTGGCTGCAGATCCGCCGCGAGCGGCCGGACTACGTGGTGATGTGGGGCTGGGGCGCGATGAACGCCGGCGCCATCACCGAGGCGGTGAAGACCAAGTATCCGATGGACCAGTTCATCGGCATCTGGTGGTCGGGCCATGACGGCGACATGCAGACCGTGGGCGAGGAGGCCAAGGGCTACAAGGCGATCTCGTGGAGCGTGCCGATGCCCGACGCGCCGGTGATGGCCGACATCCGCGAGCACGTCATCGAGCCCGGCGACTCCATGGTCGAGGACGAGAGCCAGCTCGACTGGGTGTTCTACCAGCGCGGCCTGACCATCTCGATGATGCTGGTCGAGGCGATCCGCGCCGCGCAGGATGAGTTCGACACCCAGACGGTCGACGCCACCCAGGTGCGCTGGGGGCTGGAGAACATCAACCTCGACGAGGCCCGGCTCGAGGAGCTCGGCATGAGCGGCATGATCGTGCCGTTCAAGACCTCCTGCGCCGACCACACCGGCCATGGCGGCGGCTGGATGCTGGAGTGGGACGGGTCGAAGTTCGTCAAGGTCTCCGACCTCATCACGCCCGACCGCGAGGCGATCGCGCCGCTCGAGGCTGAGAAGGCGCAGGAATACGCCGAGGCCAACGCGCCCTGGCCGACCAACGAAGAGTGCAGCATGTAAAGCTGCCCTTCGCCTCCTGAGGGGGAGGCGGGCGCCGGCCGGCAGCCGCCGGCCGGCGCTCCTTCGCGGCGGCCCGCCGCGCCAACGAGATGGACCGCGAGGCCGCCGCAGGCCTGCCGCGATCGCGGGACGAACAGCGGACGACAGCCATGACGCTTGCCACCACCGCCGACAGCCCGGCCGCCGAGGCCGCCGAGACGATCCTCGAGGTCAACAACATCGAGGTGATCTACGACCACGTGATCCTCGTCCTGAAGGGGGTGTCGCTGTCGGTGCCGCGCGGCGGCATCACCGCCATCCTGGGCGCCAACGGCGCCGGCAAGACGACGACGCTCAAGGCGATCTCCAACCTGTTGCGCGCCGAGCGCGGCGAGGTGACCAAGGGCAGCATCGTGTTCGACGGCGCGCAGGTGCAGAACCTGTCGCCCAACGAGCTCGTCAAGCGCGGCTGCATCCAGGTGATGGAGGGGCGCCACTGCTTCGGCCACCTGTCGGTCGAGGACAATCTCCTGACCGGCGCCTTCACGCGGCGCGACGGGACGGCGGCCGTGCGCGCCGACCTCGACCTGGTCTACTCCTACTTTCCGCGCCTCAAGGAGCGGCGCAACAGCCAGGCCGGCTACACCTCCGGCGGCGAGCAGCAGATGACGGCGATCGGCCGGGCGCTGATGTCGCGGCCCAAGATGATCCTGCTCGACGAGCCGTCGATGGGGCTGGCGCCGCAGCTTGTCGAGGAGATCTTCGAGATCGTCAAGCAGCTCAACGAGGAGCAGGGCGTGTCCTTCCTGCTCGCTGAGCAGAACACCAACGTGGCGCTGCGCTACGCCAAGTACGGCTACATCCTGGAATCGGGCCGCGTGGTGCTCGACGGCGCGGCCAAGGCGCTGCGCGAGAACGAGGACGTCAAGGAGTTCTACCTCGGCGTGGCCGGAGAGGGGCGGCGCTCGTTCCGCAACGTCAAGCACTACAAGCGGCGCAAGCGCTGGCTGTCCTGAGGCGCCTGCGGCAGGCGGGAAGGCGCCCGGCGCGCCGGCCCGGCGCGGCGCGAAGCGGGCCGAACGCGCGGCGGGCAAGCGCCGGCGCCGGCTCAGCCCTCGAAGAAGCGGATGGCGGCGGCGACGATCGCCTCCGGCGCGTCCTCCTGCACCAGATGGCCGGCGCCCGGCACGGTGGAGAACTCCGCGCCCGGCATCATGGCCGCCAGCCGGCGGCCCTGGTCGACGGGAATCCAGGCGTCCTCCTCGCCCCACAGCAGGCGCACCGGGCAGCGCACGGCGCCGAGCGCGTCGGCGATGGCGTCGGTGTGGGCGCGGTCCATCTGGGCGATCTGGCGGTAGAAGGCCGGCTGGCCCTGCGGACCGGTCCACGGCGCGACATAGGGCGCCAGCGCCTCGGCCGGCAGCGGCCGGGCAGCCGCGCCGGCGATGTAGGTGGCGACGACGGCGTGCTGGATGGCGGCCGGAAGGCCGGCGAAGGCCGCCTCGTGCGCCCGCACGTGCTGCACGAAGGGCGAGCCCCACGGGCTGATCGCCACCGGATCGACGAGCATCAGGCGGCTGAAGTCGCGGCCGTCGAGCAGATGCGCACGCAGCGCCGTGGCACCGCCGAAGTCGTGCGCCAGCACCGCCGGCCGGTCGAGCTGCCAGTGGTCGAGGAGGGCGCCGAGCAGCCGGTTCTGCACGCCGAGCGAGACGTCCTGGCCGGCCCGCTTGGCCGACTGGCCGTAGCCGAGCAGGTCGTAGCGGTAGACCCGGTGACGGGCCGCCAGATGCGGCAGCACGCGGTGCCAGACATGGGCGCTGAACGGGGTGCCGTGGATCAGCACCAGCGGCGGGCCGTCGCCCGCGACGTCCCAGGCGACGGCGTCGCCCTCGAAGCCGAACCGTTCGCCGAGCGGGTGCGTGCCGTCCATCATGTCCTCCCCTGCCGCGCCGGGCGGACCGTGGCAGGCGGCCGGCCTCAAGCAAAGCGCAAAGCACTGAAGCGGCATGCAGCGGCGCTGAACTGCGGCAATCCTCCCATTGCCCTTGCTGGAGCTTTTCGCTATTCCCTGCGCAATTCCATCCGAGGGGTTTTTTCGCCATGGCAGACAACACGCCGACCGGTTCGGCCGAGACGGGCGCGGAAATGGACTACGCCGAGCACGAGCGCACCTATTCGCTGTTCCTGACGATGACCAAGTACGGCTCGCTCACCGTGGTGGCCGTGCTGATCGCCATGGCCTTCGGCTTCTTCACCACGGCCGGCTTCATCTCCAGCACCATCCTGTTCCTGCTCATCATCGCCCTGGGCACCTGGCTGCTGCGCTAGCGGCAGCGCCAGTCCGGCCCGCGCGTCCGGCGCGGTCCGTGCCCCGGGAGGAGCCAAGCGAAAGGATCGAGGGCGGTGGCACAGACGATATTCGTACCCAAGGAATCGGCGGCGGAGGAGCCGCGCGTGGCGGCGTCGCCGGAGACGGTGAAGCGGCTCGCGGGCCTCGGCTTCGCGGTCGTCGTCGAGCGCGGCGCGGGCGCCGGCTCGCGCATCCCCGACGCGGAGTTCGAGAAGGCGGGCGCCCGGCTCGGCAAGGCGGCCGACGCGGGCAAGGCCGACGTGGTGCTCAAGGTGCGCCGGCCGGACGAGGCCGAGCTCAAGACCTACAAGTCCGGCGCCCTGGTGCTGGCGGCCATGGACCCCTACGGCCACGAGGACGCGGTGGCGGCGATGGCGCGCGCCGGGGTCTCGGCCTTCGCCATGGAGCTGATGCCGCGCATCACGCGGGCGCAGTCGATGGACGTGCTGTCGAGCCAGGCCAATCTGGCCGGCTATCGCGCGGTGATCGACGCGGCGGCCGCCTATGACCGCGCGCTGCCGATGATGATGACGGCGGCCGGCACGGTGCCGGCGGCCAAGGTGTTCGTGATGGGCGCCGGCGTCGCCGGCCTGCAGGCGATCGCCACCGCGCGCCGGCTCGGCGCCGTGGTGACGGCGACCGACGTGCGCGCGGCGGCCGGCGAGCAGGTCGCCTCGCTGGGCGCCAAGTTCATCATGACCGAGGCGCTGAAGGATGCCTCCGGCGAGGGCGGCTACGCCCGCGAACTGACCGACGCCGAGAAGACGGCGCAGGCCGAGCTCGTCGCCGAGCACATCGCCAAGCAGGACATCGTGATCACCACCGCGCTGATCCCCGGCCGGCCGGCGCCCAGGCTGGTGTCGAAGGCGATGGTCGCCTCGATGCGGCCGGGCTCGGTGATCGTCGACCTGGCGGTCGAGCGCGGCGGCAATGTCGAGGGCGCGGCGCCCGGCAAGGTGGTGACGACCGACAACGGCGTGACCATCCTCGGCCATCTCAACGTGCCGGGCCGCGTGGCGGCCTCCTCCTCGCTGCTCTACGCCAAGAACCTCTACGCCTTCCTGGAGACCATGGTCGACAAGGAGAAGAAGGCGCTGGCGGTCGACTGGGACGACGAGCTGGTCAAGGCGACGCTGCTGACGCGCGACGGCGAGGTGGTGCATGTCGGCTTCGCCGAGGCCGCCAAGGCCGCCGGCGCGGGCAAGCCGGCGGCGCGCAAGAGCGCGGCCGCGGGTCGCGGCAAGACGGCGAAGCCCGCCACCGGCAAGGCCAAGGCGGCCGGCGGCAAGGCCGCGGCGCGCAAGCCGGCCGCCAAGGCGGCGGACGACAAGCCGGCTGCCGGCAAGCCCGCCGAGGGAGCGGGCGACGGCGGCAAGCCGGGAGGTGAAGCCTGATGCAGGAGGGGGCGATGGAGCAGGCGCTCGAACAGCTCGAGAAGGCGACGGCCAGCGTGCGCGCGGCCTTCGAGAGCATGGAAGCGGCGGACGCGGCCGGCGCGGTGGCGCACGGCGCGACCGGCGGCGCGGTCGACCCGTTCGTCTTCCGCTTCGCGATCTTCGTGCTGGCGATCTTCGTCGGCTACTACGTCGTGTGGTCGGTGACGCCGGCGCTGCACACGCCGCTGATGTCGGTCACCAACGCGATCTCCTCGGTGATCGTGGTCGGCGCGCTGCTTGCCGTCGGCATCTCGGCCTCGGGCCTGGCGACCGGCTTCGGCTTCGTCGCGCTGGTGCTCGCCTCGGTCAACATCTTCGGCGGCTTCCTGGTCACCCAGCGCATGCTCGCGATGTACAAGAAGAAGGGGCAGGATCGATGACCGGCTCGCCGTCGCCCCTCTTGCAGCGCGGGAGCCGTTGATGTCGCTGAACCTCGCCACGCTTCTCTATCTCGTCTCGGGCATCCTGTTCATCCTGGCGCTGCGCGGCCTGTCGCACCCGACGACCAGCCGGCAGGGCAATCTCTACGGCATGATCGGCATGGCCGTGGCCGTTGGCACGACGCTGCTGATCGCCACGCCGTCCTTCGGCGGGCTCCTGCTCATCGTCGTCGGCATCGCCATCGGCGGTGCGGTCGGCGCGCTGATCGCGCAGCGCATCGCCATGACCAAGATGCCGCAGCTCGTCGCCGCCTTCCACTCGCTGGTCGGCCTGGCCGCGGTGATGGTCGCGGCGGCCGCGCTCTACTCGCCGGAAAGCTTCGGCATCGGCACCGTCGGCGCCATCCACGCCCAGGCGCTGGTCGAGATGGCGCTCGGCGTGGCGATCGGCGCGGTCACCTTCACCGGCTCGATCATCGCCTTCCTGAAGCTCGACGGCCGCATGTCGGGCAAGCCGATCCTTCTGCCGGCGCGCCATGCGGTGAACCTCGCCATCGCGGTGGCGCTCGTCGTGCTGACGGTCATGCTGGTGGTCGGCCAGTCGGCCTCGGTGTTCTGGCTGATCGTGGTGCTGGCGCTGGCGCTCGGCGTGCTCATCATCATCCCGATCGGCGGCGCCGACATGCCGGTCGTCGTGTCGATGCTCAACTCCTATTCGGGCTGGGCGGCGGCCGGCATCGGCTTCACGCTGGGCAACCTGGCGCTCATCATCACCGGGGCGCTGGTCGGCTCGTCGGGCGCCATCCTCAGCTACATCATGTGCAAGGGGATGAACCGCTCCTTCATCTCCGTCATCCTCGGCGGCTTCGGCGGCGAGACGGCGGCGGCGGCCGACGACGGCATCGACCGCACGGTCAAGCAGGGCTCGGCCGACGATGCGGCCTATCTGATGGCCAACGCGCAGAAGGTCATCATCGTGCCGGGCTACGGCATGGCGGTCGCCCAGGCGCAGCACGCGCTGCGCGAGATGGCCGACAAGCTGAAGGCGGCGGGCGTCGAGGTGAAGTACGCCATCCACCCCGTCGCCGGCCGCATGCCGGGCCACATGAACGTGCTCCTGGCCGAGGCTCAGGTGCCCTATGACGAGGTGTTCGAGCTCGAGGACATCAACTCCGAGTTCAGCCAGGCCGACGTCGCCTATGTCATCGGCGCCAACGACGTGACCAACCCGGCCGCGCGCGACGACAAGACCTCGCCGATCTACGGCATGCCGATCCTCGACGTCGACAAGGCGCGCACCTGCCTGTTCGTCAAGCGTTCGCTGGGCTCGGGCTATGCCGGCATCGACAACACGCTGTTCTACAAGGACGGCACGATGATGCTGCTCGGCGATGCCAAGAAGATGACCGAGGACATCGTCAAGGCGCTCGAGGCCTGATCCGGTCCAACCGGGCCGGTGGTATCCGGTCTTCTGCAGTCACGAGGGCCCGGCGGCAACGCCGGGCCCTTGTCCGTTGCGGCCCGCGCGGGCGCTCAGTTCGCCGTCGAGCGCAGCGCGAGCCCGGCCACGCCGAGCGCCACGTTGAGGCCGGTCTGCGCCTGCAGGCTGAGCGGCTGCAGCACGAAGGTGTCGTTCGAGCCGCCGACCAGCAGGTTGGCGCCGCCGCCGACGCCGGCGGTCAGCTCGGCGCTGGCGCCGATATAGTCGCCGGAAAGCGCGCCGGGCGCGTAGGCGACGTCGGTGGGGGCGAGCACCAGCCACTGCATCACGGATTCGCTGGTCAGGCCGACGTCGACGCCGAACTTGCTGATGGAGCCGACATAGGTCTCCGGCGGGCGCTGCTCGCCGGCCGGCTCGAAGGTGCAGGCGAGCTCCTCCGACGTCAGGATGGCGATGTCGAGGCCGCCGTCGATCAGGCAGTCCAGGACGCCGATCTCGACGCGCTCCTGCGCGGCCGCCGGGGCGGCGGACAGGGCGAGCGCGGCGGCGGCAAACAGGGTCTTTCTCATGGCGGTCGGCTCCGTTGCTTGCGGTTCGCCCCTTCAACCGCCGGACGGGCCGTGTGGTTCCTCAACCGGAGCCGGAGGACGATCGCCGGGCGGCCGTCGGTGCCTTTTTCGGCCGCTGCCGATGCTGCGCCCATCGGCCGTTCGGGGCACCGTCTCCCGCCGGCGGGGAGAACGGGGCGGCGGAAGAACCCGCTGCTGCCGGCGCCGCGGCGCTCAGGCGCCGCGCGTGCGCTCGAGGCCGGAGCGGGCGGGGCCGTAGTCGGGGTCGAGCTGCAGGGCGCGCGAATAGGAGCGCGCGGCGCGCGCCATGTCGCCGCGCTGCTCGTAGACCAGCGCCTGGTTGGCCCAGCTCTCGGCCACCCCGTCGTCGAGGCGGATGGCGGTGTTGAAGTCGGAGAAGGCGTTCTCGTCGTCGCCACGCGCCAGATAGCTCAGGCCGCGGGCGTTGTAGCCGTAGGGCTCGTCGGGGGCGAGCGAGATCGCCTTGGCGAAATCCTCGATGGCGAAGTCGTGCTGGCCGCGCTGCTGGTAGAGCAGGCCGCGCCGGTGGTAGGCGCGCGGGTCGGTCGTGTCGAGCCGGATGGCGGCCTCGAAGTCGCTGAAGGCGGCGTCGATGCGGCCGGCGCGGCGGTAGATCTCGCCGCGGCCGATGAAGGCGGCGTCGTAGCGCGGGTTGAGCTCGAGGGCGCGGTTGTAGTCGGCCAGCGCCTGCTGCTGGTCGCCGAGATAGCGGTGGATCAGCGCGCGGTTGGCGTAGGCGCGGTAGGAGGAGGGGTCGAGCTGGATCGCCCGGTTGAAATCGGCCAGCGCGTCGTCGTAGCGGCCGGCGCGGCCGAAGGCCGAGCCGCGCACGTTGTAGGCCTGCGGGTCGTTCGGCGTGCGCTGGATCACGGCGCTCAGCGAGGCGATGTTCTCCTGCGAGCCCTGCGCGGTGTCGATGGCGGCGAGGTCGGAGACCGGCGCCGTCTGGCAGGCGGCAAGGCCGGCCAGGGCGGCGAGCGCGGCGGCGACGGCCGCACCCCTCAGAACAGGGCGGCGGGGCTGGGGCGTCATCGTTTCGGGCATCGCGGCTCGGTCACTCATGCTGCGCATTGCGGGAAACACGCCGCGGCGGCGATGCGCCGGCCGGCGATACGAAAACGGGGCGGCCGCGGTGCGACGACCGTGCCACCCCGCCACGAGAGCCTCCTGCAGCCGAGCGCACGCACTCGGCGCCGCATCCATGCGGCGAGATCGACCGGGAAGACCATGATGCCGTGCGAAACCGCTTCGCGCTTCCAGGCGTCAAGGTCTAGCGGCGGAAAGGGACGAAAACTGGGCGGCGTCAACGCGCCGCGGCTCGGCTGCCCGTGAGGCCCTCGCGCTGGGCGCGCTTGCGGGCGAGCTTGCGGGCGCGGCGCACGGCCTCCGCCTTCTCGCGGGCGCGCTTTTCCGACGGCTTCTCGTAGTGCCCGCGCATCTTCATCTCGCGGAAGATGCCTTCGCGCTGCATCTTTTTCTTCAAGGCGCGCAGCGCCTGATCGACATTGTTGTCGCGGACGAGTACCTGCAAGGACGTGTTCCTGTTCGACGGGTTGCGGGAAACGAAAAGCCTGCGCGACACACAGATCGCGAATCGTGCGGCTCATAGCAGAATCGGGTCGAGGTGTCGAGACCGCGCAAGCGTCGTGCGGCCCGGCCGGAGGGGAGGCGGCCGCCGCGCGGCGGCCGAAACGGCCGGAGCGGAGCGCGAAAGGCTTCGCAGGTCCGCACCGTTTGTGCTAGCCTGTTCCGATCCTTGAGGGTTTCGAGGAAATCTTTTCCCCGACGGGAAACTTTCGGGGGTCGTTATGCTCGGAATGCGCCGGGTCGGCGGCCGGCGCCACGACGAGCGGGCAAAGCGCAACAGGGAGAGATCGATGGCCAGACTTGACGACGAAGACCGCACCTCGGGGGCAGTCGATCGCGAGACCATACGGCGGGCCTATGCGGCCGATCCGTTCGAGGCCGAGCGCCGGCTGTTCGGGCGTCTCGCCCATGCCGACCGCCGCGGCTTCCTGCGCGGTGCCGGGCTGGCGGCGATGGGTGCCGCGCTCGGCGCGGCGATGCCGTTCCACCGCAACTTCCCGTCCGGGCTGGTGCCGGCCGCCTTCGCGCAGGATTCGGAGGCCGAGTTGATGGCCGGCAAGGACGGGCTGACGCTGCTCAACGAGCGGCCGGTCAACGCCGAGACGCCGGCGCATCTGCTCGACGACGACATCACGCCCTATGAGCGGCTGTTCGTGCGCAACAACGGGCTGGTGCCGCAGAGCGCGCTCGAGCAGAACGCCGAGGGCTGGACGCTGACGGTCGACGGCGAGGTCGACAACACGCTGTCGCTCAGCATCGACGACCTGAAGAACGACTTCGAGACCGTCACCCAGGCGCTGTGGCTGGAGTGCGGCGGCAACGGCCGCGCCTTCTTCAACCCCGGCGCCTCGGGTAACCAGTGGACGACCGGCGCGATCGGCTGCCCCGAATGGACGGGCGTGCGGCTGCGCGACGTGCTGGAGCGCGCCGGGCTCAAGTCCTCGGCCGTCTACACCGGCCACTACGGCAACGACCTGCACCTGTCCGGCGATCCGGAGAAGGAGGCGATCTCGCGCGGCGTGCCGATCGACAAGGCGATGGAGCCCGAGTGCATGATCGCCTGGGCGATGAACGGGCAGGACATTCCCGCCCTGCACGGCTTCCCGCTGCGGCTCGTCATTCCCGGCTATCCGGGGTCGGCCTCGCAGAAGTACCTGACCCGCATCTGGGTGCGCGACCAGGTGCACGACGGCGCCAAGATGGGCGGCTACTCGTACCGCCTGCCGGCCTATCCGGTGGCGCCGGGCACCGAGGTGCCGGAGGAGGACATGGAGATCCTCACCGTCATGCCGGTCAAGTCGCTGATCACCGGGCCGGCGACGGGCGCGGAGGTTCCGGCGGGGCAGCCGGCCGAGGTGCGCGGCCACGCCTGGGCCGGCAATGGCGACGTCAGGGCGATGCATGTCTCGCTCGACTTCGGGCAGACCTGGCAGGAGGCCGAGCTCGACGGGCCGCCCAACAAATATGCCTGGCAGCGCTGGCGCGCCGAGGTGACGCCGCCGGAGGCCGGCTACTACGAGGTGTGGGCGCGCGCCACCGACCAGAACGGCGTCATGCAGCCGCCGACCACGCCGGGCTGGAACCCGCGCGGCTACGGCAACAACATGATGCACAGGATCGCGCTCTTTGCGGTGTGATCTGATGGGCATGACCCGCGGGCGGCGGCGCGGCCGCCGCCCGGCGGGCGCGGTGCTGCGTCGCGCGGCCTGGCTGGCCGCCGGCGCAGCCGTGCTGTCGGCCGGCGTCGCGGCGGCGCAGGGCTACGACCCGATGCGCCCGCCGCAGCAGCAGGTGCCGGGCGCGGCCGCGCCGGAGACGGCGCCGGAGGTCGATCCCGAACTCGGCGGCCTGCCGGTCGGGCCGGGCGCGGAGGACACGTTCTACCTGTGCTCGGCCTGTCATTCGATCTCCCTGGTCACCCAGCAGCGGCTGACGGACGAGCGCTGGGACTATCTGTGGACCTGGATGATCGAGGAGCAGGGCATGCCCGAGCAGGATGCCGAGACGCGCGAGACGATCCTCGACTACCTGAAGACGCACTTCTCGGCCGAACGCTGAGCGCCGCCGCCGCCCGTTTCGGGCGGCGGCCGTCGCGCCTGCGGGTGCGCCGCGTGGCGGCGGGCGATGGCGTGCGGCCACCCATGGAAATGGCGTGCGGCCGCCCTTGAAAGGCGCCCGCGGCATGCCGATCTGCATGCCGCCAGGCGGGTGCCCCCGACGCCGGCGACGGAGGCTCGGGGCGCGCGCGCATGGGGACTCATCGATGGACTATCTTCTCGTGGCCGGCGGTCTCGTCGGCCTGCTGGTCGGCGGCGACCTTCTGGTGCGCGGCGCGGTCGGCGTGGCGCGCCGCTTCGACGTCTCGCCGATGGTCATCGGCCTGACGCTGGTCGGCTTCGGCACCTCGGCGCCGGAGCTCGTCACCAGCCTGCAGGCCGCGCTCATCGGTTCGCCGGGCATCGCGCTCGGCAACATCGTCGGCTCCAACATCGCCAACATCCTGCTCATCCTGGGCCTCGCCGCGCTGATCAGCCCGATGGCGGTGGCGCCCGCCGCCTTCAAGCGCGACGGCACGGTGCTGGTGCTCGCGACGCTCGCCTGCGTGGCGGCGGTGCTGGCCGGCACGGTCGGCCGTCCGGCCGGCGGCTTCCTGCTGGCCGGGCTCGCCGCCTTCCTGGCGCTGACCTTCGCCATCGAGCGGCGCCGCCACACGGCCGCCGCCGACGTCTACGAGGCCGAGGCGGAGAGCCTGCCGGTGCTGAAGACCGGCGCGCCGGCGAGCCTGGCGGTGTTCGCCGTCGGCCTCGTCATCACCGTTCTGGCCGCCCGCTTCCTCGTCCAGGGGGCGGCGGCGCTGGCTGCCGATTTCGGCGTGTCGGAAGCGGTGATCGGGCTCACCGTCGTGGCCGTGGGCACCTCGCTGCCCGAGCTCGCCACGTCGGCTGTGGCCGCCGTCAGGCGCCAGAGCGACGTGGCGCTGGGCAACGTCGTCGGCTCCAACATCTTCAACGTGCTCGGCATTCTCGGCGTCACCGCGCTCGTCAGCCCGCTCGCCGTGCCGGCCGAGATCGCCCGGCTCGACGTGTGGGTGATGCTGGCGGCGACCGCGCTGCTCGTCGCGGTGGTCGTCACCGGCTGGCGCATCACCCGGCGCGAGGGAGCGGCGCTGCTCGCCGTCTATGCCGGCTATATCGCCTTCCTCGCGCTCTGAGGTGTTTGCAGGCGACGTCGCGACCGGTTTGCCGTGCGAGCCCGCTCAGGCGACGAGGCCGAGCGCCTCGTCGCCGGCGCGCGTGGCATACTTGTCGCGCGGCGGCCAGGGCCGCTCGCGCCAGTGCGGCTCGAAGACGAAGCTGGAGCGGCTGCGGCCGGGCAGCAGCGCGCCGTTGCCGGCGCCGAGCGCATAGTCGTAGTAGAGCTTGACGATCTCCTCGCGGCTGACCTGCTGGGCCGCCGGATGCGCCAGGCACGCCTCGCGCCAGCGCCGCACGCGGTGATAGGCCGGTTCGTCCGGCAGATCGAAGTCCTCGTAGTAGTCGAGGAACCAGAAGCGCATGAACATCGGCGTGAACACCGCCTCGGCGAGGCCGAAATCGTCGAACAGCCAGGTGCCGTCGGGGTTGTGCTCGACCAGGAAGCCGTCGATGTCGCGATAGAGCGCCAGGAGCTTGTCGCGGTGCGCGGGGCGCTCGGCCTCGTCCTGGTTCATCACGAACAGGTAGCCGGCCATGGTGAACGGCCCCTCGCGGGCGATCAGCATGCGCTCGACCGCCCGCTCATAGGGGTCGCGGCGGGCGACCGGCGGCTCGGCGAACCGGTCCTCGATGTAGCCGAGGATGACCAAGCTCTCCTTGATGATGCGGCCGTCCTCGGTCTCCAGCACCGGCAGCGCGGTGGTGCCGCGCGTCTTGCGCAGAAGCTCGGGATCGCGCGGCCGGGTGATGTCGACGACGCGGAACTCGACCGCCTCGCTCAGCCCCTTCAGGGCGAGCACGATCTCGAGGCGCTGCGAGAAAGGGCAGACGGGGATGTGATAGACGATCGGCTTGTCGGCCATCGCTGGCGCTTCCTTCTGTCGTTGCTGCGGCCCGATGCGCGCGGGGTCGCGGCACTGTGGCACGGCGGGCCGGCGAAGGGAACGGCCGGCGGCGGCGCCGCGGCCCCGGCCGCCGGGCCGCCGGTCGCGCTTCAAAACGCCATCGGCCGTCGCATTTGGCGCAAGACCTTGCCGCCGATTTCGCTAGTGGTACGCTTCGCCGGGGCCGGCCGCGCCCGCCAGCGCCGGCCGCCGCGCCACCACGCTTGCCGGGAAGGTCCGATGCGCAAATACTCCGTCTTCGCCATCGCCCGCGAGGCCATGCGCGGCCACAAGGGCTGGCCGGAGCAGTGGGCCTCGCCGGAGCCGCGCCGGGAGTACGAGGTGGTCATCGTCGGCGCCGGCGGCCATGGCCTGGCGACCGCCTACTACCTGGCCAAGGAACACGGCATCACCGACATCGCGGTGGTGGAGAAGGGCTGGCTCGGCGGCGGCAACACCGGCCGCAACACCACCATCATCCGCTCCAACTATCTCTATGACGAATCCGCCGGCATCTACGACCACGCGGTCAAGCTGTGGGACGGGCTGTCGCAGGACCTCAACTACAACGTCATGTACAGCCCGCGCGGCGTCATGATGCTGGCGCACAACGTGCACGACGTGCAGGTCTTCAAGCGCCACATCCACGCCAACCGGCTGAACGGCGTCGACAACGAATGGCTGACCCCGGAGGCGGCCAAGGCCTACTGCCCGCCGCTCAACGTGGCGCGCTCGGCACGCTATCCGGTGATGGGCGCCGCACTGCAGCGTCGCGGCGGCACGGCGCGCCACGACGCCGTCGCCTGGGGCTATGCGCGCGCCGCCTCGGCGCGCGGCGTGCACATCATCGAGAACTGCGAGGTCACCGGCATCCGCCGCTCGCCGAACGGCCATGTCAGCGGCGTCGAGACGAGCCGCGGCTTCATCGGCGCCAGGAAGGTCGGCGTCGTGGCGGCCGGCCACTCCTCGGTGCTGATGCAGATGGCCGGGCTGTCGATGCCGCTCGAATCCTATCCTCTGCAGGCGCTGGTGTCGGAGCCGGTCAAGCCGGTGTTCCCCTGCGTGGTGATGTCGAACACGGTGCACGCCTACATCTCGCAGTCCGACAAGGGCGAGCTGGTGATCGGCGCCGGCACCGACCAGTACATCTCCTATGCGCAGAGCGGCGGGCTGCACATCATCCAGCACACGCTGGAGGCGATCTGCGAGATGTTTCCCATCTTCACGCGCATGAAGATGCTGCGCTCGTGGGGCGGCATCGTCGACGTGACGCCGGACCGCTCGCCGATCCTGGCCAAGACGCCGGTGCCTGGTCTCTACGTCAACTGCGGCTGGGGCACCGGCGGCTTCAAGGCGACGCCCGGCTCCGGCCACGTCTTCGCCCACACCATCGCGCGCGACGCGCCGCATCCGATCAACGCGCCGTTCACGCTCGAGCGCTTCCGCAACGGCCGGCTGATCGACGAGGCCGCCGCGGCGGCCGTGGCGCACTGACCGTGAGGCGGGACCGCGTGACGCGTCCTTCGGGCGCCGCCATGGTCGCTGCTGCCGATCTCGCCGCATGTCCGCGGCGCCGGGCGGGCTCGCCCGGCCGCACCACGCCCTAGCACCGGATACCACGCCATGCTTCTCATCCGCTGCCCGTATTGCGAGGAGGACCGCCCGGAGCTCGAGTTCCGGCACGCCGGCGAGGCGCATATCGCGCGGCCCGAGCGGATCGCCGCGATCTCCGACGAGGCGTTCGAGCGCTATTTCTTCCTGCGCGCCAACCCCAAGGGGCTGATCTACGAGCGCTGGCGCCACCTGCACGGCTGCGCCCGCTTCTTCAACGCCGTGCGCGACACCGTCTCCGACCGCTTCGTCATGACCTACAAGGCCGGCGAGCCGAAGCCCGAGACGCTGCCGGAGGAGACCGGCCGATGACCGCCGCCTTCCGCATCGCCGGCGCCGGCCGGCTGACGCCGGCGCACGAAGCCCGCTTCACCTTCGACGGCCGCAGCTATGCCGGGCTGGCCGGCGACACGCTGGCCTCGGCGCTGCTCGCCAACGGCGTGCATCTGGTCGGCCGCTCGTTCAAGTACCACCGGCCGCGCGGCATCCTGTCGGCCGGCGCGGAGGAGCCCAACGCGCTGGTCGAGATCGCCCGCGACGGCGCGCGCCGCACGCCCAATGTGCGCGCCACCGTGCAGGAGCTCTATGACGGGCTTTGCGCCGTGTCGCAGAACCGCTGGCCCTCGCTCGCCTTCGATGTCGGGGCGGCGAGCGATGTCGCCGCGCCGATGTTCTCGGCCGGCTTCTACTACAAGACCTTCATGTGGCCGAAGGCGGCCTGGACGCGGCTCTACGAGCCCAACATCCGCCAGGCAGCCGGCCTCGGCCGGGCGCCGGATCAGCCGGACCCGGACCGTTATGCGAGCCGCTTCGCCCATTGCGCGGTGCTCGTCGTCGGCGCCGGGGCGGCCGGCCTGGCCGCCGCGCTGGCCGCCGCGCAGACCGGCCAGCGCGTCATCCTGTGCGACGAGCAGGCCGAGCCCGGCGGCGCGCTGCGCTTCGAAAGCGGCGTCACGATCGACGGCAGGCCCGGCTGGCGCTGGGCGCAGGAGACCGCCGCGGCGCTGGCGGCGATGGACAACGTCACCGTGCTGCCGCGCACCACGGCCTTCGGCTACTACGCGCAGAACATGGTGTGCCTGGCCGAGCGGCTGACCGAGCATCTCGCCGCGCCCGATCCCGAGGCGCCGCGCGAGCGGCTGTGGCAGGTGCGCGCCGGCCGCGTCATCCTGGCCACCGGCGCCATCGAGCGGCACATGGTGTTCGCCGACAACGACCGGCCCGGCATCATGCTGGCCGCCGCGGCACGCAGCTATCTCAACCATTTCGGCGTGGCGGTGGGGCGCAATGTCGGCGTCTATGCGGCCGACGATTCCGCCTATGCGGCGGCGCTCGACCTCAAGCGCGCCGGCCTCGGCATCGCCGCCATCGTCGACTGGCGCGCGGCGCCGGAGGGGGCTGCGGTCGAGGCGGCGCGCGCGGCCGGCATCGAGGTGCTGGCCGGCCACGCCGTCACCGGCACGGCCGGGCGGCTGCGCGTCAGCGCCATGACCGTCGCGCCGAGGGCGGGCGGCGCGGCGCGCAGCATCGCCGTCGACGCGCTGCTGACCTCTGCCGGCTGGACGCCGGCGGTGCATCTGTTCTCGCAGTCGCGCGGCCGGGTCGGCTTCGACGCGGCGAGCCAGCGCTTCCTGCCGCAGACCTATGCGCAGGCCTGCGCCTCGGTCGGCGCGTGCAAGGGCACCGAGCGGCTCTCGGACGCGGTCGACGAGGCGCTGGCGGCCGGCGCGGCGGCCGCGCGCGAAACCGGCGGGCGGCGCAGGAAGGCGCCGCGGCTCGATGCCGAGACCACCGAGACCTGGTCGGGCGGCATGCTCGGCGTCGGCGACGAGAGCGCGGCGGCGCCGCGCGCCAAGGCCTTCGTCGACTTCCAGAACGACGTCACCGCCAAGGACATCCGGCTCGCCGTGCGCGAGGGCATGCGCTCGATCGAGCACGTCAAGCGCTTCACCACCAACGGCATGGCGACCGACCAGGGCAAGACGTCCAACATGCACGGCCTGGCGATCGCCGCCGAGACGCTCGACCGGCCGATCCCCGAGGTGGGACTGACCACTTTCCGGCCGCCCTACACGCCGGTCACCTTCGGCACGCTGGTCGGCCACGGCCGCGGCCGGCTGTTCGACCCGGTGCGGCGCACCGCCACGCATGGCTGGGCCGAGGCGCAGGGCGCGGTGTTCGAGGATGTCGGGCAGTGGAAGCGCGCCTGGTACTTCCCGCGCGCCGGCGAGGACATGCAGGCGGCCGTCGCCCGCGAGTGCCGCACCGTGCGCCGGGCGGCCGGCATCTTCGACGCCTCGACGCTCGGCAAGATCGAGGTCGTCGGCCCCGACGCGGCGCGCTTCATGGAGCTGATGTACACCAACCCGTGGCAGAAGCTCGATCCCGGCCGCTGCCGCTACGGCATCATGCTGCGCGAGGACGGCTTCATCTACGATGACGGGGTGATCGGCCGGCTGGCGCCCGACCGCTTCCACGTGACGACGACGACGGGCGGCGCGGCGCGCGTGCTCAACCACATGGAAGACTACCTGCAGACCGAGTTCCCCGACCTCAAGGTGTGGCTGACCTCGGTCTCCGAGCAGTGGGCGGTGATCGCCGTGCAGGGGCCGAACAGCCGCGCGATCGTCGAGCCGCTGGTCGACGGCATCGACCTGTCGGACGCGGCGATGCCGCACATGTCGGTGCGCGAGGGGCGCGTGTGCGGCGTGCCGGCGCGGCTGTTCCGCGTCTCGTTCACCGGCGAGCGCGGCTTCGAGATCAACGTGCCCGCCGATTACGGCCTGGCGGTCTGGGAAGCGGTGTGGGCGGAGGGCGAGAAGCACGGCGCCTGCGCCTACGGCACCGAAACCATGCACGTGCTCAGGGCCGAGAAGGGCTTCATCATCGTCGGCCAGGACACCGACGGCACGGTGACGCCGGACGACGCCGGGCTGGGCTGGGCGATCGGCAAGAAGAAGACCGATTTCGTCGGCATCCGCGGCCTGGCCCGGCCCGACCTCGTGGCGGCCGGCCGCAAGCAGCTCGTCGGGCTGCGGACGGCCGACCCGAAGACCGTTCTGGAGGAGGGCGCGCAGATCGTCGAGACGCCCGACCAGCCGGTGCCGATGCGCATGATCGGCCATGTCACCTCGTCCTACTGGTCGGCCAATTGCGACCGCTCGATCGCGCTGGCGCTGGTCGAGAACGGCCGCGCGCGCAGCGGCCAGACACTGCACGTGCCGATGCCGGGCGGCAGCATCGCGGTCGAGGTGACCGGCACGGTGTTTCTCGACGACGAGGGAGGGCGCGCCGATGGCTGACGCACTAGTCCGTGCCGACGTTCTGGCGGGCCGCCGCGCCGAGACGGCCGGCGTCTCCGTGGTGCCGGGCGCGCCGGCGAGCCGGCTGTCGCTGCGCGCGCCGCAGGCCGGCATTGCCGCGCTGTCGAAGGCGCTCGGCCTGGCGCTGCCGAAGAAGCCGAAGGGCACCGCGCAGGACGGCACGCGGGCGGCGCTGTGGCTCGGCCCCGACGAATGGCTGGTGCTCGACGCGGAAGGCGTCGACCTCGCCGGGCTGTGCGCCTCGGTGCGCACGGCGCATTCGGCCGTCGACGTCTCGCACCGCAACGTGGCGATCCTCGTCTCCGGCCCGGCCGCCGAGACGGTGCTCGCGGCCGGCTGTCCGCAGGATCTGGCGCCGGCCGTCTTTCCCGTCGGCGCGGCGAGCCGCACCGTGCTCGGCAAGGTGGAGATCGTGCTGTGGCGCACCGGCGCCGACGCCTTCCGCGTCGAGGTCTGGCGGTCGTTCTCCGACTACGCCTTCACGCTGCTGGCCGAGGCGGCGCGCGACGCGTAGGGCATGGCGCGGGCACCCCGCGCCGCAGCTCGGCGGCACGATCGCGAAGCCGGGTCATGATGTCGTCGGAAAACCGCGTCATACTTCGCGGCATCATGGTCTAGGCTTGCAGCCCGCGACAGGCGCAGGCGGGCCGCCCGCGGCGGAACCGCCGCCGGCGGCCTGGCGTTGCGAGGATCAAGGAGACACGTCCGATGGCCGACCCCAAACGAACGGATAACACCAAGGCGCCCGAGCCGGCGCGCCGGCGCGAGGACGACGAGGCGCTGGAGCGCGGCCTGGAAGACACCTTCCCGGCGAGCGATCCGGTGGCGCCCACCGCGCCGACGCATCCCGGCCGTCCCGAGAAGGATGCCGCGGCGCGCCGCGAGGAGGAGGAAGACGAGCTCGAGGAAGGGCTGGAAGACACCTTTCCCGCCAGCGACCCCGTCTCGGTGACGAGCTCCACCCACGCCGGCAAGCCGAAGAAGCAGCGTTAAAGCGTTTCCAGGCGAACCGGTCGTCCTGTGCCGGACCCGCCACGGGCCGGCCGACGCGCCCGTCAGCGGGCGCTGACGCGCCAGGCCGCCGCTGTGCCGACCAGCCCGACGGGCACGAAGGCGGCGAACACCCAGAACGCGACGCCGGCGGCCGCCGCCGGATCGATGCCCTCGGCGAAGCCCGCCGCGTTGGCGACGATGCCGGCAAGCGAGGCGCCCAGCATGAAGGCGATCTGCTGCGTCGTGGGCATGGCGGAGGAGGCGCAGTCGCGCTCGGCCGCCGGCGCGGCGGCGATCGTCCGGCGCACGACGAAGCCCCACAGCGCGCCGAAGCCGCCGCCCTTGGCGGCCGCCAGCATGACGATCAGCCAGAGCGGCCCGACCGGCATGACGAGGCCGAGCGCCAGGATGGCGCCGGTCACCGTCGCCGCGCCGAACCGGATCAGCCAGCGCTCGACCTGCGGCGAGGCGCCGGCGAAGACCACGGCCATGGTGCTCCAGCCGACCGATTCGGCGGCGATCATGTAGCCGGCGCCGAGCGCCGACACGCCGTGCAGCGCGGCGAGCAGGAACGGACCGTAGACGGTGAAGGACATCGCCGCGGTGCCGAGCGCCAGGTTGGCGAGGAAACCGGCGCCGAGCGTGGTGCGCATGTCGAAGGCGCCGGAGGGAAACATGCGCTCGGCGCCGCGCGCCGCGTCGCGGCGCAGGAACCAGGCGAAGGCCAGCGCGGCGAGGGTCAGCATCGGCAGCGAGGTGGCCGGCGCGACGACGACGCCGGCCCCGGCCACGGCGAGCATCGCCAGGCTGAGGATGGCAAGCCGCGCGAGCGGCACGCGGCCGGGCGGCGCGACGGCGGCCGGAGCGCCCGGCCGCATGAGAAGCGGCACCAGCACGCACAGCGCCAGCGCCTGCGCCGCGAAGGCCCAGAAGCCCCAGCGCCACAGGCCGAGATCGGCGAAGAAGCCGCCGATCAGCGGCCCGCAGAAGGCCGAGGCGCCCCACACCGCCGACATCACGCCGATCAGCCGCGGCCACATCGCTTCGGCGAACAGGCGCTGGATGGCGACATAGGTGAGCGCGACCAGCAGGCCGCCGCCGATGCCCTGCACGAAGCGGCCGGCGAGCATGGCGATCATGTCGGGGGCAAGCGCGCTGACGGCGCAGCCCGCCGCATAGGTGGCGGCCGCGGCGACGAAGGCGCGGCGCAGCCCGAAGGCGCTCGCCGTCAGCGCCGCGGCGGCGCCCGACAGGATCGAGCCGAGCAGGTAGAGCGACAGCGTCCAGCTCACCAGATGGCCGCCGCCGATCTCGGCCACCGCCTTGGGCATGGCGGTGGCGACAAGCAGCGAATCGGCCGCGTGCAGCCAGATGCCGAGACACAGGATGGCGAACTGCGCCACCTGGCCGCTGCGCACCAGCTCGGCCCAGTCGGCGCGCTCGGTCGCCGAATCAGCCACGCCCGGCCGCCGCGATGCGATAGGCGCAACGGCGCGCGCCGGCGATGACGTGGTCGGTGCGCTCGACCCGGGCATCGGGGCCGAGCACGGCGCGGAAGACGGCGAGCTCGGAGCGGCAGAAGCCCTGGCAGGCGCGCGCGGCCGCGCAGATCGGGCAATGGTTCTCGACGAGCATGAAGACGCCGTCGCCGACCGGCTTGAGCTCCGCCATGTAGCCCTCCTCGGTGCGCAGCGCGGCCAGCGCGGCCGCACGCTCGGCGAGCGTGGCGCAGCCGGCGAGGGCGGTCCGGTACGTCGCCAGCGTCTCGGCCTCGCGGGCGGCGATCAGCCGCTCGAGGCCGGCCTCGCCGAAGATCGCGCGGACCGAGCCGATCAGCTCCAGCGTCAGCGCGGCATGGCTGTCGGGAAAGCGCGCATGGCCCGCCGCGGTCAGCCGCCAGCGGCGCTGCGGCCGGCCGACGCCGGCGCGCCGGTCGTCGAAGGCGACAAGGCCGGCCGCCTCGAGGCGGGCGAGCCGCTTGCGCGCGGCCACCGCGGAGATGCCGAGCGCGCCGGCCAGCGCCGCCGCGCCGGCCGGTCCGTGCGTCTTGAGCCGGAACAGCATGCCGTCCGCCTCTGGGGCGGGGTCCGGGCGTCGGACGGCGTTCGGCATCGGGCGTCCCTTGCGGCGTGTTGGGGAAATTAGAAAACCATACGGTTATTTATTTGTCGAACGAAAGTTGCGCTGGCGCGTTTGCGCCGCGCACATCTGTGTTAGTTTTGCACGCGGTAGGGACCGGCAGGACGTGCCTGGGAGACGACATGGCTGGCGACGGGAAGGCAGGTAGGACGCTGCGCGATTCCGCTGCGCTGCTCGAGGGCTTGCGTTTGGGCGGCGTCGGGGTGTGGCGCTGGAAGGTCGACGGCGACGTGCTGATGTGGAGCGACAACCTCGCCGGCATCCACGCGCTGCCCGCGACGGCGTTCGACGGCACGCTGTCGAGCTTCCGCAACGACATCCATCCCGACGATCTGGAGCCGGTATGGCGCGCCATAGAGCACACGCTGTCGACCGGCGCGCCCTACCGCTCGGTCTACCGCACCGCGCCGCGCGATGGGGCGGAGCCGCTGTGGATCGAGACGAGCGGCGGCCTGGCCACCGGCGAGGACGGCGCGACCTACCTGACAGGCGTGTGCACCGACGTGACGCAGCGGGTGCGCGCCGAGCGCGAGCTGAAGCGGCGCCTGGCGCAGCAGGACGCGATCGCCCATGTCGGCAGCTTCGCGCTCGGCGAGGAGGATTTCCAGGCGATCGCGCAGCGCGCGGTGGAGGTCGCGGCCGAGGTGCTCGACGTGCCGCTGACCAAGATCCTGCAGTTCGCCGACAGCGCCGATCATCTCGACCTGAGCGCCGGCGTCGGCTGGCGGGAGGGGCTCGTCGGCCACGCCACCGTCGGCATCGAGCGCGAATCGCAGGCCGGCTTCACGCTGCTCGACGGCGGGCCGGTGATCGTCGAGGACCTGGCCACCGAGACGCGCTTCGACGGTCCGCAGCTGCTGCACGAGCATGGCGTGGTCAGCGGCATCAGCGTCGTCATCGCCGGCGAGGGACCGCGGCCGTTCGGCGTCTTCGGCATCCATTCGACCGTGCCGCGCCAGTTCGACCAGACCGACGCCGATTTCCTGACGGCGCTCGCCAACATCGTCGCCAATGCGGCGCGGCAGATCGCCGCCGTCGAGCACCGCACGCTGCTCGTGCGCGAGATGGCGCACCGCGCCGGCAACATGCTGCAGCTCGTCAACACGCTGGCGCGGCAGACCTTCCGGCCGGGCGTCGACGTCGACATCGCGCGCGACGTCTTCGCCGAGCGGCTCGGCTCGCTGTCGCGCGCCAACTACCTGATCGCCAAGGGCGGCTGGTCGCGCACGCGCTTCCGTGCGCTCGCCGCCGAGACGCTGGCGCCGTTCGGCGGCCGGGCGCGCATGAGCGGCCGCGACGTGCTGCTGCCGCCGGAGCTGTGCTTCGACCTCGGCCTGGTGCTGCACGAGCTGTCGACCAACTCGGCCAAGTACGGCTCGCTGGCGCGCGAGGAGGGAACGATCTTCCTCACTTGGCGCGTCGAGCCGGACGGCGACGGCGCGCACAGCTTCCATCTGGAATGGTTCGATCCGCTGCGCGGCCCCTCCGGCCCCGGCCGGGGCACCGGTTTCGGCACCAAGCTGGTGCGCCTGCTGGTCGAGCGCAAATGGTCCGGCACCATCGCGCCGGCGGCCGAGAGCGGCTACCGGCTGGCCTTCTCCATTCCGCTGTCGGGGCCGGTCGAGGGGGCGCTGCCGCAGGTCGACGCGCCGTCGGTCGAGACCGAGGTGGCCGGCGAATAGAGCGTTTCCAGGCGAAGTGGAAACCTGTTCGCCGTTCGCAAACGCGTCAGGACAACAAGCTGGAGCCGATCTGCGAGCCCGTGAAGAGCAGAACGGCTCTACGCATCGCTCGCGCGCCGCGGCCGCTGCACGCCCGACCGCGCCGCGGGCGCGGCGCCTCAGATCGCCATGATGCCGCCGTCGGCGGCCAGCGTCTGGCCGGTCATGAAGGAGTTCTTCGGGTCGGCGGCGAACAGGATCACCTCGACCACCTCGTCGACCTCGGCCAGCCGCTTCATCGGCACGCCGCGGGTGAGCTCGGCCTCCGCCTCGGCCGCCTCGCTGGGCGACATCTTCAGCGTCTCGGTCACCATGGCGGTGCGCGCGAAGGACGGGCAGACCGCGTTCACCCGGATGCCGCGCGTGGCGTATTCGGCCGCCGCCGAGCGCGTCAGCCCGACGACGCCGTGCTTGGCGGCGGCATAGATCGCCAGCCGCGGCGCGCCGGCGATGCCGGCCACCGAGGCGATGTTGACGATGGCGCCGCCGCGTCCGTCGGCGCGGCGCTGGCGCTCCATCACCGGGAGCTGGTGCTTCATGGCGTAGAAGACGCCCATCAGGTCGATGTCGACCAGGCGGCGCGCCTCGTCGGACGGGATCAGGTGCAGGCGCACGAAATTCTGCGCCACGCCGGCGTTGTTGACGGCGACGTCGAGCCGGCCGAAGCGCTCCAGCGCCAGGGCGACGAGCCGCTCCGACAGGCTCTCGTCGGCGATGTCTCCGGCCAGATGCGCGGTCTCGACGCCGAGCGCACCGGCGAGCGCGGCGAGCGGCCCGGCTTCGAGGTCGGACAGCACCAGCCGCGCACCTTCGGCGGCGAAGCGCTCCGCCGTGCGGCGGCCGAAGCCGCCGGTCGCGCCGGTGACGAGCACCGTCATGCCGTTGAAACGCCCGTCTGCGCCGTGCCCCATGCCCCGTCTCCCCCTCGCGCCGCGCCGCCCGGCCGCGGTCCGTTCGTCTATCGCGTGTCGATCATCTCGACGGCGAGCCGGGCCAGAAGCGTGACCGCCTCGCCGTAGCTGCGCGCCTTCTCCGGGTTGGAGGCGTTGCCGTCGAGCGCGCGCTTGTAGACGCCCTGGCAGATCGCCGCCAGCCGGAAGAACGAGAAGGCGAGGCAGAAGATCCAGTTGTCGATGCCGTCGAGGCCGCGCCGCGCGCAGTAGCGTGCGACATAGGCCTCCTCGCCCGGCAGGCCGAGGGCCGCGCGGTCGATGCCGCCGAGCCCGCGGAAGCCCGAATCGTGCGGCAGGCGCCACTGCATGCACTGGTAGGCGAGATCGGCATAGGGATGGCCGAGCGTCGACAGCTCCCAGTCGAGCACGGCCAGCACCTGCGGCCTGTCGGGCGCGAAGATCATGTTGTCGAGCCGGTAGTCGCCGTGCACCAGCGCGACGCGCCCGTCGTCGGCCGGCAGATTGTCCTCCAGCCAGGCGATCAGCCGGTCCATGTCGGCGACCGTGGCGGTCTCCGAGGCGCGGTACTGGCTGGTCCAGCGCGAGAGCTGGCGCTCGAAATAGCTGCCCGGCCGGCCGAAATCGGCCAGGCCCACGGCTTCCGGGTCGACGTCGTGCAGCGCGGCGAGCGTGGCGTTCATGGCGTCGTAGAAGGCCGCGCGCTCGTCGTTGCCGGCCGCCTCGGGCAGGGCCGGGTCCCAGAAGATGCGGCCCTCGACATGCTCCATCACGTAGAACATGCGGCCGATCGGCGATTCCTCGGGCGCCAGGAACAGCACCCGCGGCACCGACACCGCCGTGTCGGCCAGCGCGCGCATGACGCGGAACTCGCGGTCGACCTGGTGGGCCGATTTCAGCAGCTTGCCGGGCGGCTTGGCGCGCAGCACGTAGCGGCCGCTGTCGGCCTCCAGCCGGTAGGTCGGGTTGGACTGGCCCGAGCTGAACTTCTCGACGGCGCGCAGGCCGGAGAAGCCCGGCACATGCGCCTCGAGATAGGGCCCGAGGGTCTCCGCATCGAGGCGGTTGGCATCGCTCATGCGGTCTTCTCCCTGGTCCGGTCGGGCATCGCCAGCGTCAGCCAGCGCGCCGTCAGGGCCGGCTTGACCGCGTCCTCGATCTCGACCGTCACGTCGTAGCCGACCTCGGCGATGCCCGAGGGGCGCACGCGGAAGGCGGCGAGCACGAAGCGGGCGCGGATGCGCCGGCCGCTGCGCACCGGCGCCTGGAAGCGGATGCTGTCGAAGCCGAAATTGACGCCCATGCCGACGCCCTCGAGCGAGGGAACCGCCTCGAAGGCCATGGTCGACAGCAGCGACAGCGACAGAAAGCCGTGCGCGATGGTGCCGCCATAGGGCGTCTCGGCGGCGCGCGCCGGGTCGGTGTGGATGAACTGGTGGTCGTCGGTCGCGGCGGCGAACTGGTCGATCATCTCCTGGGTGACCACGCGCCAGCGCGACAGGCCGACCTCGCTGCCGACCAGCGCCTGTGCCTCCTCGATGGTGATCGTCCGTCCGCTCAACCCGCCGCTCTCCCCGCTCTCTCGCCTCAGTCCTTGAACAGCGACATGCCGTGCTGCACCGACTGGCCGCCGTCGATCGGCAGGATCGCTCCGGTCACGTAGGATCCCGCCCGCGAGCACAGATAAAGCGTCGCGCCGGCAATGTCATCCGGCACGCCGATGCGGCCGAGCGGCACGCGCGCGCCGACCCTGGCCGCCTTCTCGTCGGTGCCGGTGGCGAACGCCGTCATCTTGCTCTGGAAGGGGCCGGGCGCGAAGGCGTTGACGGTGATGCGGCGGCCGGAGAGCTCGATCGCCAGCGTGCGGGTGATGTGATGCACGGCCGCCTTCGAGGCGGTGTAGGAGTAGGCGCCGTCGGCGATCGGCTGGGTGCCCATGACCGAGCCGAGATTGACGACGCGGGCGGGATCGTCGTCGCTGGCGGCCGCCGCGAGCAGCGGCGTGAGCTCGCGGGTGAGGTGGAACAGGCCGGTCACGTTGACGTTCATCACCCGAGCCCAGGCGTGATAGGGAAAGCTCTCGTAGCGCTCGCCCCAGGTCAGGCCGGCATTGTTGACCAGGATGCCGAGCCGCTCGGTGCGGGCGCGCACCGCCTCGACGAGCGCCGCCACCCCCTCCTCGCTGCCGACGTCGCCGGCAAAGGCCTCGGCCCGGCCGGCCGCGCCCAGGCCGTTGATCGCCTCGGCCGTCGCCTGGCAGGCCTCCAGCTTGCGCGAGGCGATCATCACATGGGCGCCGCCCTGCGCCAGCGCGGTCGCCACCATGCGGCCGATGCCGCTCGCGCCGCCGGTGACCAGCGCCGTCTTGCCGGCGACCGAGAACAGATCCTCCAGATAGCTCATGGCCTTCCCCCCTTCGCTTCGCCGCCACGCCGCACGGGCCGCGCGGCGATCCGCGTTGACAACATACCCAGTAGTATGTTCATCCTTGCATGCCGCGCAAGGGCGGCGTGACGCGGCCGCGGCACCGGGCGAACCGGCGCCGACGACACGACGGATGCCGCGTGCGGGAGGTCAGGAACGCATGGCGGTCGGGCTCCGGGAGCACGCTCTCGACAGTTCCAGATTCGACATCCTGGAGGCGGCGGCGACCTGCTTCATGGAGCGCGGCTACGCCGCGGCGTCGATCGACGAGGTGGCGCGCAGCCTCGGCGCCACCAAGGGGCGCATCTACCACCACTACCCCTCCAAGGCCGACCTGTTCGCCGACGTCTTTCGAACCGGCATGGCGATGAACTACGAGGCGCTGGCGCCGGTGCGCGACCTGCCGGGCTCGGCCCTGGCGCGCTGGCGGCGCATGGCCTTCACCCACGTCATGCAGATGATCCTCACCAAGCCGTTCCAGCGCGCCGTGTGGCTCGGCGTCGAGATGCATCTGCGCGGCGCGACGACGCCGGCGCAGCGCAGCGTCTTCAACGCGCTGATCGAATCGCGCACCCGCTATGCCGACATCTTCCGCGGGGTGATGCTGGAAGGCCGCGCGGAGGGCGCCTTCCGCTTCGCCAACACCTCGATCGCCGTGCAGCTCATGTTCATGACGCTGAACTCGCCGATCTTCTGGTACTCGCCGCGCAGCGGCGAGACGCACGCCGACATCGAGGCCCTGGCGGCGCAGGTTGTGGATTTCGCCCGCGGCGGGCTGGCCAGCGAAGGAACGACGGACGCATGAGCGACATGAATCTCGGCATGACGGAGCGGCTCAAGCCGCTGCACGACAAGGTGGCGCGCATGGTGCGCGAGGAGATCATGCCGCTCGACGAGCCGTTTCTCGCCGAGGTCGGCCGCGACGGCGACCGCTGGGCGCTGACGGCGCGCCAGCGCGAGATCCTCGACGCGCTCAAGGCCAAGGCGCGCGAGCGCGGCCTGTGGAACTTCTGGCTGACCGGTTCGGAACGCGGCTACGGGCTGACCACGGTGGAATACGCCTATCTCGCCGAGGAGATGGGCAAGGCGCATCTCGGCGCCGAGACCTTCAACTGCTCGGCGCCCGACACCGGCAACATGGAGGTGCTGGAGCGCTTCGGCACCGACGAGCACAAGGCGCGCTGGCTCGAGCCGCTGCTCGCCGGCGAGATCCGCTCGGCCTATCTGATGACCGAGCCGGACGTCGCCTCCTCCGACGCCACCAACATCGCCATGCGCTGCGTGCGCGACGGCGACGACTACGTGCTCGACGGCGAGAAATGGTGGGCGTCTGGCGCCGGCGATCCGCGCTGCGCGATCTACATCGTCATGGTGCGCACCGCCGACGAGGCGCCCAAGCATCAGCGCCACTCGATGATCCTGGTGCCGGCCGACACGCCGGGCATCACCAAGCTGCGCGCGATGACCGTCTACGGCGAGGACGACGCGCCGCACGGCCACCTGCATCTCAAGTTCGAGGGCGTGCGCGTGCCGGCCGGCAACCTGATCCTCGGCGAGGGACGCGGCTTCGAGATCGCCCAGGGCCGGCTCGGGCCGGGCCGCATCCACCACTGCATGCGCGCCATCGGCCAGGCCGAGCTGGCGCTCGAGCTGATGTGCCAGCGCTCTATGCGGCGCGAGGCGTTCGGCAAGCCGCTCGCCCAGCTCGGCGCCAACTACGACATCATCGCCGAGTGCCGCATGGAGATCGAGATGGCGCGGCTTCTGTGCCTCAAGGCGGCCTGGATGATGGACCAGGGCGACCCGCGCGCCGCCGCGCCGTGGATCAGCCAGATCAAAGTGGTGGCGCCGCGCGTCGCGCTCAAGGTGGCCGACGAGGCGATCCAGATGCATGGCGGCCAGGGCATCAGCCAGGACACGCCGCTGGCGCGCGCCTGGACGCATCTGCGCACGCTCAGGCTGGCCGACGGGCCGGACGCGGTGCACCGCCGGCAGGTGGCGCGCGCGGAACTGAAGAAGCACACGCAGCAGAAGGTTTGAGGCAGCGATGAAGGCCATCGTCGCAAGGGACTTCGCGCCGATCGACCGGCTCGACTACGCCGACTGGCCGGAGCCGCAGGCCGGCAACGGCGAGATCGTGGTGGCGGCCGAGGCGATCGGCGTCAACTATCCCGACGGCCTGCTCGTGCAAGGGCTCTACCAGGCGCGGCCGCAGACGCCTTTCGTGCCGGGCATGGAGGTGGCCGGCCGGGTGGCGGCGGTCGGCGCCGGCGTGACCGGCTTCGCGCCCGGCGACCGCGTGGCGGCGCTGATGACGATCGGCGGCTATGCCGAGAAGGTGGCCGTGCCGGCCGCCTCGGCGATGCCGCTGCCCGACGGCATGCCGGCGGCCGATGCCTGCGCGCTCATGTGCGGCTACGGCACGGCGCACCACGCGCTGCGCCAGCGCGCCGCGCTGCAGCCGGGCGAGACGCTGTGCGTGCTGGGGGCGGCCGGCGCCACCGGCATCGCCGCGGTGCAGATCGGCAAGGCGATGGGCGCCCGCGTCATCGCCGTCGCCTCGAGCGAGGAGAAGCGCGGCCTTGCCGCCGAGGCCGGCGCCGACGTCACGCTCGGCTATGACGGGCTCAAGGACGCGCTCAAGCAGGCGACCGGCGGCAACGGCGTCGACGTGGCCTTCGATCCGGTCGGCGGCGAGGCGTTCGACGTGCTGTCGCGCTCGATGGCCTGGAAGGGCCGGCTGCTGGTCGTCGGCTTCGCCTCCGGCACGATCCCCAAGCTTGCCGCCAACCTGGTGCTGGTCAAGGGCTACAGCCTCGTCGGCGTGTTCTGGGGCGCCTTCACCCAGCGCGAGCCGGAGGCCTACCGGGCCAACATGAAGGAGCTGATCGGCTGGTACACGGCCGGCAGGGTGAAGCCGGTGATCGAGGGCACCTACAGGCTGGCCGACGCGCCGGCGGTGCTCGCCCGCGTGCTGGCGCGCGGCACGGCCGGCAAGCTGATACTCGAACCGTGAGGACGCGGCGATGAGCGAGACGGGCGGAACGATGCATGCGCTGGTGCTGACCAATGGCGGCTTCGCGCGCGAGCCCTCCGGCAGCACGCTCGAGGCGATGGAGCCCTATGTCGAGCCGGCCGAGCTGCCGGTGCCCGAGGCAGGGCCGAGCCAGGTGCTGATCCGCGTGGCGCTCGCCGCGGTCAACCCGGCCGACGTGATGTTTCTCAAGGGGCTGTACGGCCAGCCGCGGGTCAAGGGCCGGCCGCCCGGCTTCGAGGGCGTCGGCGAGGTGGTCGCGGCCGGCGCCGAGGCGCCGCAGGGGCTGGTCGGCAAGCGTGTCGCCTTCGCCACCGGGCTCAGCGGCTGGGGCGCCTGGGCGGAGTACGCGGTCGCCGAGGCGGCCGCCTGCATTCCGCTGGTCGACACGGTGGGCGACGTCGACGGCGCGGCGCTGATCGTCAATCCGCTGACCGCGCTCGCCATGTTCGACATCGTTCGCGAGGAGGGCGAGAAGGCGTTCGTGCTGACGGCGGCGGCGAGCCAGCTCTGCAAGCTGATGATGGGCGTGGCGCGCGAGGCGGGCTTCCGGCCGATCGCGCTGGTGCGGCGCGACGACCAGGCCGAGCTTTTGCGCGAGGCGGGTGCGGCGCACGTGCTCAACGCTGCGGCCGACGGCTTCGCCGACGATTTCGCCGCGCTCTGCCGCGAGGAGCGGCCGCGCGTGCTGCTCGACGCGGTGACCGGGCCGCTCGCCTCGCAGGTCTTCCACCTGATGCCCAAGCGGGCGCGCTGGATCATCTACGGCCGGCTCGACGCGGCGCAGACGACGATCCCCGAACCCGGCCAGATGATCTTCATGCACAAGCGTATCGAGGGCTTCTGGCTGACCGAGTGGATGCGCTCGGTGCCGCAGGAGCGCCGGGCGCGCGCGGTGATGGAGGCGCAGACGCGGTTTTCCGACGGCCGCTGGCACACCGACGTGACGGCGACCGTGCCGCTCGGCGAGGCGATGGGGCGGCTGCCCGACGAGCTCGCCCGGCCGAACGGCAAGGTGTTCGTGAAGCCGTGAGCGCGCCGCCGGACGGCGCGCTCGCATGTGAGGCCGGGGCAGGGCGCCCGAGGCCTTGAAGGGAAGGCGCCGCAGGCCGCGCGAGGGGGCGCGGGGTGCGGCGGTAGGGCGCTTGCCCCGGCGGCGAATGCCCATATAGGTTGTGACGAAGCGCGCCGCAAAGAGCGCGCCACAATAGGGAGGAATGCGTCTTGGACGTGCTGCAGCTGTTCGTCAGCGGCCTCGCCAATGGCTGCGTCTACGGGCTGGTCGCGCTCGGCTTCGTCTTGATCTACAAGGCGACCGAGGCGGTGAACTTCGCCCAGGGCGACTTCATGATGCTCGGCGCCTTCATCTGCCTCGGCCTGACCAATGCCGAGTTCCTGGGGCTGCCGTTCTGGGTCTCCGTGCCGATCGCCGTCGTCGTGATGGGCGCCTTCGGCTACGCCATCGACATGACGATCATCCGCCGCATGTTCGGCCAGTCGCAGATCGCGGTCGTCATCCTGACCATCGCGCTCGGCTTCGTGCTGCGCTTCCTGGCCGGCGTCATCTGGGGCCACGAGCCGGTGGCGCTGCAGTCGCCGATCGCCGGCCGCGACGTCAGCTTCGGCGGCCTCGTGCTCGGCCTCGACGAGGTGTTCGTCGTCGTCACCACCGTGGTGCTGACCGTCGCGCTCTACTTCTACTTCAACCGCACGCGGCTCGGCGTCGCCATGCAGGCGGCCTCGCAGAACCAGCTCGCCGCCTACTACATGGGCATCCCCGTCAGGCGGGTGAACTCGCTGGTGTGGGCGCTGGCCGGCGCGGTGGCGGCGGTCGCCGGCATCCTGTTCGCCTCCAAGGGCTCGATCGACCCGTCGATCGGCCTGCTCGGCATCAAGGCCTTCGCGGCGGCGGTGATCGGCGGCTTCGGCAGCCTGCCCGGCGCGCTGGTCGGCGGCATCATCGTCGGGCTGATCGAGCCCTTCGCCTCCTACTACATCGCCGCCGGCTACTCGCAGGTCATGCCGTATCTGCTCCTGTTCCTCATCCTGGTGTTCCGGCCGCACGGCATCGTCGCCCAGGTGCACCGCAAGAAGGTCTAGGAGCCCGTCATGCGCACCGTCTTCAAGACCTCCTACGACGCCGACATCAACCTGTTCCGGCATTCCGCGCAGGCGGGCTGGTACGGCCTGCTGTTCGTCGTCGCCGCCGCGCTGCCGTTCCTGCTCGACACCTTCTGGCTCGGCGAGTTCACCAACGTGCTGATCTGGGCGATCGCCGGCATGGGCCTGATGGTGCTGGTCGGCCAGACCGGCCAGGCGAGCCTCGGCCACGCCGCGTTCCTGGCCGTCGGCTGCTACGCCAACGTGCTGCTGCAGGAGCGGCTCGGCCTGCCGTTCATCCTGTCGTTCCCGCTCGCCGGGCTGGTCGCTGGCCTGGCCGGCGTGCTGGTGGCGATCCCGACCACCCGGCTGCACGGCATCTATCTGGCGATCGCCACGCTCGCCGTGTCGATCCTGACGGACGACCTGATCGTCATCGCCGAGCCGCTGACCAACGGCGTGGTCGGCCTGTTCGCGCCGACCATCGAGATCTTCGGCGTCGAGTTCGACCGCTACGCGACGCCGGCGCGCTTCTACTGGCTGGTCTTCGCGGTCGCCGTCCTGATCGTGCTCGTCTACCGCAACATCCTGCGCTCGCCGCTCGGCCGCTCCTTCGCGGCGGTGCGCGATTCGGAGGTCTCCGCGCAGGCGATGGGCGTCCACGTGGCGCGCACCAAGGCGGTCGCCTTCGGCATCTCGACGGCGATCACCGGGCTGGCCGGCGCGCTGATGGGCCATTTCGCCGGCATCTTCAACAACGAGACCTTCAACATCATCATCTCGATCCAGCTCCTGCTGATGATCGTCATCGGCGGGCTCGGCTCGATCCACGGCGCCTTCTTCGGCGCCATGGTGGTGGCGCTGCTGCCGCAGGCGATCGCCATCTCGCGCGACCTGGTCGGCGAGGTGCTCGGCGTCGGCTCGGTGGCCATTCCCGGCCTGGAGACGGCGCTGTTCGGCGCCATCCTGATCCTGTTCATCCTGTTCGAGCCGATGGGCATCTACGGCCGCTGGATCAAGATCCGCACCTACTTCCAGCTCTTCCCCTTCTACCGGCGCGACATGTTCCGCCGCCAGAAGAGCTACCTGAAGACGGAGCGCATGCGATGAGCCTTCTCGAGATCGACACCGTCACGCTGCGCTTCGGCGGCGTCGTCGCGGTCAACCAGGTCTCCTTCGCGGTGGAGGCGGGCGAGGTGTTCGCGCTGGTCGGGCCGAACGGCGCCGGCAAATCGACCCTGTTCAACCTGATCTCGCGCTTCTACGACCCGGCCGAGGGCGACATCCGCTTCGCCGGCGACAGCATCCTCAAGCGCCAGCCGCACGAGATCGCCGGGCTCGGCATCGCCCGCACGTTCCAGAACATCGAGCTGTTCGAGCAGGCGACGGTGCTGCAGAACCTGCTGGTCGGCCGCCACCGTCACCGGCGCGGCAACCTGGTCAACGAGATGCTGTTCACGCCCTTCGTCAAGGCGGAGGAGCGGCGTCACCGCGCCGCGGTCGAGAAGGTGATCGACTTCCTCGACCTGCAGGCCTACCGCGAGAAATACATCGCCGGGCTGCCCTACGGCGTGCGCAAGGTGGTCGAGATGGGCCGCGCGCTGGCGATCGAGCCGAAGCTGCTGCTGCTCGACGAGCCGGCCTCGGGCCTGTCGGTGGAGGAGACCCAGGACGTCGCCTTCTGGATCGAGGACATCCGCAACCAGATGGGCATCACCGTCCTGATGGTCGAGCACGACATGCATCTGGTCTCCTCGGTCTCCGACCGGGTGCTGGCGCTCGCCGACGGCAAGACCCTGGCGCTCGGCACGCCGCAGGAGGTGCAGAACCATCCGGCGGTGATCGAGGCCTATATCGGCTCGTCGGAGAACGACGAGAAGGTGGTGGCGTGATGCTGATGGAGACCGAACGCCGCGAGGACGCCGCCGCCGAGACGGTGCTCGCGGTCAAGAACCTGGAAAGCTACTACGGGCCGATCATGGCGATCCGCGGCGTCAGCCTGGAGGTGCGGCAGGGCCAGATCGCCACCGTGCTCGGCGCCAACGGCGCCGGCAAGACGACGCTTCTCAAGACGATCTCCGGCGTGATGGACCCGGAGAAGGGCGAGATCTTCTACCAGGGCCGCAACATCGCCGGCTTCGAGCCCGACCGCGTGGTGCGGATGGGCATCGTGCACGTGCCGGAGGGGCGCGAGGTGTTTCCGCTGCTGACGGTGGAGGAGAACCTGCGCATGGGCGCCTTCGTGCGCTCCGACACGGCCGAGGTGAAGCGCGACCAGGAGATGGTGTTCTCCTATTTCCCGATCCTGGCCGAGCGGCGGCGCCAGGCGGCCGGCACGCTGTCGGGCGGTCAGCAGCAGATGCTGGCGATCGGCCGTGGCCTGATGGCGCGGCCGCGGCTGATGCTGCTCGACGAGCCCTCGCTCGGCCTGTCGCCGATCCTGGTCAAGGAGATCTTCTCGATCATCCGCCGGCTCAACCGCGAGCAGGGCGTGACCATGATGCTGGTCGAGCAGAACGCCAAGGTGGCGCTCGAGGTGTCGGACTACGGCTACGTGATGGAGCTCGGCCGCATCGTGATGGCGGGCGAGGCCAAGAAGCTGATGCAATCGAAGGATATCCAGGAGTTCTATCTGGGCGTGCAGGAGGAGACGCAGCGCGGCCAGAAGCGCTGGAAGCAGAAGAAGACCTGGCGCTAGCCCCAGAAGGCCGAGGATCCGAGGGAGGAAACGATGACGGTCGCCGGCAAGATACCCCCGCAGAGAACGCTGAACGGCCACAGCTTCAACGAGAACCTGACGGGCGAGGGCCCGTTCCTGTTCGACGGCTGCGATACGCTCGCCAAGCTGTTCCGCGAGAAGTGCCGCACGCTCGGCGACAAGGTGGCGCATCGCGAGAAGGACTACGGCATCTGGCTCGCCTATAGCTGGAACGACTTCTACGAGCATGCGCGGCTGATCGGCCTCGGCCTCGTCGCGCTCGGCCTGAAGCGCGGCGAGGTGGTGTCCATCCTGTCGGAGGACAACAAGGAGTGGGTCTATACCGACCTCGCCGTGCAGAGCGTCGGCGGCATCTCGTCGGGCGTCTACACGACCGATTCTGCGGCCCAGCTCAAATATCTGGTCAACGATTCCGACAGCCGCTTCCTGTTCGTCGAGAATGACGAGCAGCTCGACAAGTTCCTGTCGATCGAGGCGGAGATGCCGGGCCTCGCCAAGGTCATCGTCTACGACCGCGAGGGCCTGCACGGCTTCTCGCACGACCGGGTCATCTTCCTCGACGATCTCTACCGCATCGGCCGCGACTTCCTGAAGGACAACCCCGACCGCTTCGACGAGGAGATCGCCCGGTCGAAGCCGGAGGACACGGCGATCCTCGTCTACACCTCCGGCACCACCGGTCCGCCCAAGGGCGCGATGATCACGCACGAGAACATCATCGTGTCGATCATCGGCGGCGTGCTCACCCTGCCGGTCACCGACGATGACGAGCAGGTCTGCTTCCTGCCGCTGTGCCACATCCTGGAGCGGCTGATCTCGGTCTTCATCCCGATCGGCATGGGCTCGACGGTCAACTTCGCCGAAAGCCCGGAGACGGTGTTCGACAATGTGCGCGAGGTCTCGCCGCACGTCTTCACCGCGGTGCCACGGGTCTGGGAGAAGGTCTATTCGCGCGTGACGATCATGGCCAACGAGGCGACGGCGCTCGGCCGCTGGGCCTACCGCCAGGCGATCGCCACCGGCATGGCGCGGGCCGAGCGGCTCGAGCAGGGCGACCCGGTGCCGCTCGGCACGCGCCTCGCCTATGCGGTGTGGGACGCCTTGGTGCTGCGCAAGATGCGCCGCCTGCTCGGCTTCGAGCGGCTGCGCCGCGGCACCACCGGCGCGGCGCCGATCTCGCCGGACCTGCTCAAGTGGTACCGGGCGGCCGGCATCGTCGTGCTCGAGGGCTACGGCATGACGGAGAGCGCCGGCGTCATCTCGCTCAACCTGATCGACGATTACAAGACGGGCAGCATCGGCAAGGTGGTGCCGGGCGGCGAGGTGCGCGTCGCCGCCGACGGCGAGATCCAGTACCGCGGCCGCAACGTCTTCAAGGGCTACTGGAACAAGCCCGACAAGACGGCCGAGACGATCACGCCGGAGGGCTGGCTGAAGACCGGCGACGTCGGCCGGATGGACAACGAGGGCTTCCTGTTCATCACCGGCCGGGCCAAGGACATCATCATCACGGCCGGCGGCAAGAACATCACCCCGGCCGAGATCGAGAACCGGCTCAAGTTCTCGCCCTACGTCTCCGACGCGGTGGTGATCGGCGACAAGCGCAAGTTCCTCACCTGCCTGATCATGATCGACCAGGAGAACGTCGAGAAGTTCGCGCAGGACAACCGCGTGCCGTTCAGCGACTTCAAGTCGCTGTGCGCGGCGCCCAAGGTGCGCGAGCTGATCGCCGGCATCGTGGAGGACACCAACCGCGAGTTCGCCCGCGTCGAGCAGATCAAGGATTTCCGCTTGATCGATGTGCTGTTGACCGCCGAAGATGAGGAACTGACAGCCACGATGAAGCTGAAACGCAGCTTCGTTGAGCAGAAGCACAAGAAGCTGATCGACGAGATGTACGGCTGACCCGGCAAGGCAGCGTCGCTCGCAGGACAAACAAGGAGGAAACCCGCATGAGAAAGACAATCGCACGGTCCGTGCTCGCCGCCGGCCTGGCCGCCGGCGTCGCCATGGGCGCCCAGGCCCAGGAGATGCAGGGCGTCACCGACGACGAGGTGGTGATCGGCCACAACGGCGACCTGTCGGGCATCTTCGCCGCGTTCAACGTGCAGGCCGTCAAGGCCGCGCAGATGCTGTTCGACAAGGTCAACGCCGAAGGCGGCGTGCACGGCCGCCAGATCCGCTTCATCGCCGAGGACCACGGCTACCAGGTGCCCAAGGCGGTGCAGAACTTCAACAAGCTGATCAACTCGGACAAGGTGTTCGCGATGATCCTGAACCTCGGCACGCCGCACAACATCGCCGGGTTCAAGATGATGGAGCCGAAGAAGATCGCCAACGTCTCGCCGCTGACGGCGGCGCGGCAGATGATCGAGGGCGACATCAGCTACAAGTACACCGGCACCTCGTCCTACTACGACCAGCTTCGCGCGGCGGTCGAGTACCTTGCCGAGGAGCGCGACGCGCAGAACGTGTGCGCCATGTACATCCCCTCCGACTTCGGCCTCGAGGTGCAGCAGGGCGCCAAGGACGAGGCCGAGGAGCTCGGCCTCAACTACGCCGCCGAGACGACGCACAAGCCCGACGAGCAGGACTTTGTCGGCTCGGTGACCAAGCTGCGCGAGGCCGGCTGCGACATCGTGGCGACCGGCATCGGCGTGCGCCAGACGATCGTCGTGCTCGGCACGGCCAAGAAGCTCGGCTGGGAGGACGTCGCCTTCGTCGGCGGCTCGGCGGCGATGAACACGGCCGTCGCCAAGGTGCCGGGCGGCGTCACCGAAGGCTTCTACGCCGCGGCCGGCTGGTCCGACCTCGAGGCGCGCATGGACGAGCCGGAGCTCAAGGCCTGGGCCGAGGAGTTCAAGGAGACCTTCGGCGAGGACCCCGGCACCGCCGCGCAGCTCGGCTACTCGGCGGCCAACACGCTGGTGAAGGCGCTCGAGGCGGCCGGTCCCGAGTTGACGCCCGAGAGCTTCCGCGAGGGCATGGAGAGCCTCGAGTTCGAGGACCCGATCTCCGGCGTCACGGTGAACTACGGGCCCGACGACCACCAGGGCGCCGACCTGATCGTCATCAACCAGATCAAGGACGGCATGTGGCAGGAGATCACCCGCCAGTAGGCGGCCCTGCCAAGACCATCGGCGCCGCGCGGGCCTTGCCCGCGCGGCGCTTTTTCGTTGCGGCTGGCGCGTGTCGCCGCGCCATCGCTATTCGCCGGGTGCGGGGTGCGTGGCGGCCGCGTCGAGCTCGCGCGCCAGGCGCGCCTCCTCCTGCGCCTTGGGCGTGACGAAGCGGCCGAGCAGCAGATAGGCGACCGGCGTGAGGAACAGCGTCGCCACCGTGGAAAGCCCCAGGCCGCCGACGATCACCCAGCCGAGCGCCACCCGCGCCTCCGCGCCCGCGCCGCTCGCCAGGACCAGCGGCAGGCCGCCGACGATGGTGCAGATCATCGTCATGACGACCGGGCGCAGGCGGATGTTGGCGGCCTGCTCGATCGCCTCGCGCACGCCGAGCCCGCGGTCGCGGAGCTGGTTGGCGAACTCGACGATCAGGATGCCGTTCTTGGCCATGATGCCGACGAGCAGCACCAGGCCGATCTGGCTGTAGACGTTGAGGCTGGTGCCGGTCAGAAGCAGCGCGAAGACGGCGCAGGCCAGCCCCAGCGGCACCGTTGCCATGATGATGACGGCGCTGACGAAGCTCTCGAACTGGGCGGCGAGCACCAGCAGGATGATGACCACCGCGAAGCCGAAGATGGTCGGCATGCTCGATGCGGTCTCGTCGAGCGTGGCGGCCTCGGCGAGCGGGATGATGCGTGCGCCCGGCGGCAGGTGCGGCTCGGCGATCTCGGTGGCGCGCGCCACCGCCTCGCCGAGCGCGAAGTCGGGCGCCAGCGCCGAGGTGACGGCGACGGCACGCATCTGCTGCTCGCGCGACAGCGACGGCGGCACCGCCTGCTCCGTCAGCGAGGCGATGGTGGAGACCGGCACGAAGCGGCCGTCGCCGGTCTTGACGAAGATGTTCTCCAGGTCGGTCGGGTCGTTCACCGGATTGGTGGTCGACACCAGCTTCACCGCGAAGCTGCGGTCGTTGATGAACACTTGGCCGATCTCGCGGCCGTCGAGCATGGCCTGCATGGTGGTGGCCAGGCCGGTGATGTCGATGCCCAAATCGGAGGCGCGCGCGCGGTCGATGGCGACGGAAAGCTGCGGCTGGGTGGTCTGCGAGGACAGCCGCGCCTGGCGGAAGCGGGGATCGTCCTCCATCTCCGCGACGATCGCCTGGGCGGCCTCCGTCAGCGCGGCGTAATCCTGGCCGGCGACGGCGAACTGCAGGCCGCTGCCGGCGCCGCGGATGCCCAGGCTGTTGGGCTGGAAGGCGAAGGCGCGCACGCCGGGAATGTCGCCGACCATGCCCTGCACCTCGGCCAGGATCTCCTGCTGGCTGCGCGCGCGCTGGTCCCACGGCGCCAGCCGCAGCACGACGAAGCCGCTGTTGTTGGAGCCGCGGCTGCCGGCGATCGAGAACACGCTGGTGATCTCGCCGCGCGCGCGCAGCGGCTCGAGCAGCGCTTCGATCTCGCGCATGTTGCGCGCCAGGTAGTCGAGGCTGACGCCCTCCGGCGCCGAGATGCTCATGAAGGCGATCGAGCGGTCCTCCGACGGCGTCAGCTCGGAGCGGATGGTGCCGAACAGCGCCACCGCGGCGGCGCAGAACAGCGCCGCCACCAGGAGCACGACCACGGGCGCGTTGAGGCAGGCGGCCAGCAGCCGGCGGTAGAGGCCGGCGAGCGCGCCGCCCAGGCTGCGCCGCGGCGGCCCGTCGGCCATGCTCTCGGGCGCGTGCTTGAGCATGCGCGAGGCGAGCATCGGACACAGCGACAGCGCCACGATCGACGACAGGAACACCGACATGGCCAGCACGAAGCCGAACTCGCGGAACAGGCCGCCGGTCTGGCCGGGCAGGAAGGACAGCGGCAGGAAGACGGCGATCAGCGTGGCGGTGGTGGCGATGACGGCGAAGAAGACCTCGCGCGTGCCGAGCACGGCGGCCGCGCGCGGGCCGAGCCCCTCGTTGCGCCGGCGCACGATGTTCTCCAGCACCACGATGGCGTCGTCGACGACCAGGCCGGTGGCCAGCACGAGCGCCAGCAGGGTGAGGATGTTGATCGAGAAGCCGGCGAGATAGACCGCCGCCACCGTGCCGATCAGCGCCACGGGGATCGCCACGCCGGGAATGATGGTGGCGCGCCAGTCGCGCAGGAACAGGAAGATGATGAGCAGCACCACGGTGACCGCGATGGCGAGCGCGATCTCGACCTCGTGGATGGCGCCGTTGATGAAGACGGCGTCGTCGCTGGTCACCTCGATGTCCATGCCGGCCGGCAGCGTGGCGCGGATCTCCTCGACCGCGGCGCGCACACCCTCGGAGATGTCGAGCGTGTTCGACTGGGCCTGGCGCACGACGCCGAGGCCGATGCCGGTGCGCCCGTTCGACCGCAACTGGGTCTCGCCGAGGTCGCCGCCCAGCGTCACGGTGGCCACGTCGCCGAGCCGCGTGCGGCCGTCGACGACGATCTCCTCGAAGGCGGCCGGCGTCGTCACCGTGGCGGTGGCGCGCACCACCAGGTCCTGGCTGTCGCTGGTCAGCGAGCCGGCCGGCGCGTCGAAGGCGATCGAGGCGAGCGCGTTGCGCAGGTCGGCCACGGTGAGGCCGAGGCTGGCGAGCCGCGCCTGGTCGATGTCGATGCGGAAGATCTTCTCGCGGTCGCCATAGACCTGCACGTCGGCGACGCCGGGCACGGCGGCCAGCGCGTCGCTGATCTCGTCCTCGACGATCACCGTCATCTCGTGCACCGACATGGTCGACGAGGTGACCGCCAGCCGCAGCACCGGCTGGGCGTTGGAATCCGCCTTGACGATGCGCGGTGTGTCGAGATCGTCGGGCAGGTCGCGCTGCACGCGGCCGATCGCGTCGCGCATGTCGGAGGTGGCGGTGTCGAGGTCGATGTCCTCGCCGAACTCGACCGTCACCCGGCTGCGGCCGAACGAGGAGGACGACGAGATCGACTTGACGCCGGCGACGCGCGAGACCGCACCCTCGACGATCGCGGTCACCTCGCGGTCGACCGTCTCGCCGGCGGCGCCGGGAAAATCGGTCGACACCGAGATGACCGGCCGGTCGACCTCGGGCAATTCGCGCACCTCCACGCCGTAGAGCGCGGCGAGGCCGGCCACCGCGATCAGCAGGTTCATGACCAGCGCCAGCACCGGCCGGCGCACGAACAGCGCCGTGATGCCGTGCTGATCGGCGGCGGGCTGCGCGCTCATCGCCGGCCCTCCGTCACGAACCGCGCGCGGGGGCGGGCGCGGGCGCCTTGCCGCCGTCGCCGGCGATCATCACCTCGGCGCCGTCGCGCACGTTGTGGATGCCCTCGACCACGACGGTGTCGCCGTCGCGGAAGGCGCCGTCGACGAGCACGCTGTCGGCGTTGCGCTGGACGATGCGCACCGGCGTGCGGCGCGCCACGCCCTCCTTGACCGTCCACACATAGGCGCCGTCGGCGCCCCACTGGATGGCCAGCGGATCGACGGCGGGGAAGGTGTCGCCGGGAAAGCGCATGGCGATCTGGAAGGCCATGCCGGCGCGCAGCGTGTCGGACGGATTGATGATGCGCGCCTCGACCCTGAGCGTGCGGCTCGTCGCGTCGACGCGGTTGTCGAGCGCGCTGATCGAGCCCTCGTAGACCTCGCCGGGACGGGCCACCGAGGCGGCGGTCAGCGGCTGGCCGACGGCGAGCGCGCCGGCGAAGCGCTCCGGCACCCAGAAGTCGACCAGGATCGCCGAGCGGTCGTCGATGCGGGCGATCTCGGTGGTCGCGGTCACGTCGTCGCCGCGCGACACGGGGATGATGCCGACCAGGCCGGAGATCGGCGCGGCGATCGAGCGGCGCTCGAGCGCCAGCTCGGCCTCGCGCAGGGCGAGCTCGGCGTTGCGCACGGCGATCTCGGCATCCTTCTCCTGCACCGCGGTGACGGTGTTCGACGAGCGCAGCGCCGTCACCCGCTCGAGCCGGGCGCGGGCGTCCTCGAGCGCGATCTCGGCGCGGTCGACGGCGATCTCCTCGGATTGCGAATCGAGCCGGGCGATCACCGCGCCGGCGTCCACCTCGCTGCCTGACTGCACGGCGATCTCGACCAGCCGGCCGGAGGCGTAGGGCGTGACGACGACCGAGTTGAGCGCCCGGCCGGTGCCGATCGCCGACAGGCGGTCGTTGATCGTGGCGTTGACGATCGGACCGGTGACCACCAGGCCGCCGCCGCCGAAGCGCGGCGGTCCGCCGCGGCCGGGCGCGCCGCCGCCCGCCTCCGCCGTTTCCTGGCTGCCGGCGAGGAAGCCGGGCACCGGGATGCCGAGCTCGGCCAGCATCTGCGGCGCGCCGGGCATGTAGCGCAGCCACAGCCCGGCGGCGACCGCCAGGACGACGAGACTGAGAAGCAGCTGCTTCCACCAGGACATCGGCAGGCTCCCTGTCCGGCGTGCCCCGATGGCGGCGCCGGTTGCGGCCGGCCGCGGCCCGTGCGGCCGCGCCCGTCCCTTATATGGCAAGTTTTGCGCCGGACCGTTATCGGTTTCTGCGCACGGGCCGGGCCAGCGGCGACCCGCAGGACCGTCGCGCGGAGCCCCCGCCGCCACGCGGGCGGCGTCCCCCAGCCTTTCTCGGGCGAGAATGCGACGCGGTTGTGGCAGCCGCGCTCAGGCGGTCAGACGCGGCGGACCGTGATGCGCGCGCCGCGCCGGCCCGGCGACGGCCGGCACGGCCTCCGCCGATGCATCGCGGAATGGTGATGGCGAAAGGGCCGGACGGTGCTGCCGTCCGGCCCTTTCGTTGCCTGTCGTCGGGCCGCAGCCGGAGTCAGAAGCGGTAGTTGACGCCGATCTTGACGGTGCTGATGCTGGTGTCCTGCGTGAAGGTGACGGCCGGTCCGGGCGGCGGGTCGTCGAAGCGGTAGCTGCCAAAGTCCGCATAGGCGTACTCGGCGAACAGGCTCAGATTGTCGGTGAAACGGTGCTCGACGCCGGCGCCGACCACCCAGCCGACGCTGGTGTCGCGGCCGCGGCCGTTCCACGGCGTGCCCGGACCGCCGCCGCCATTGCCGATCCAGGTGCCGCGCACGCTGGCGAGCGCCAGGCCGCCATGGCCGTAGAGCAGCGTGGTCTCGGCGAGCACAACGCCGGCCCGCGCGCGCAGCGTCGCCATCCACTCGATCTCCGTCGTCGCCGTGAAGGGCGGGCCGGGCGGCGGCACGTTGGTGAAGGAGTCGGACAGGTCGCCGATCGTGAAGTCGGCCACCGCGCCGATCACGACATTGCCGGCCTGCCAGTCATAGCCGGCCTGCGCGCCGCCGAGGATGCCCGACGGGTCGAAGCCGATGGTGCGGCTCGGCGGCCCGGGCGGGCTCGAATTGGTCATGTCGGAATCGCCCCAGCCATAGCCGACATGCAGACCGGCGAAGAAGCCGGACCAGTCGCGCGCGGTCATCTCCACCGGGTCGGCGATCGGTGCCGGCGTCATGACGACCGGATCGGCCGCCAGGGCCGGCAGGGCCGACAGCGCGGCAATGCCGGCGGCGGTCAGTAGTCTTCTCATGCTGTCCCTCCAACGTGGTCCCGCTGCACGGGACCGGAAAACGTCACGATAACGCTCGCGCACCGGTTGCGCCATTGCGCCAGTGCACCATTCTCGCCGACCCTCTGAAGAAGGCCGCGGCGCTGCGACGCGTCCATCAATCAGCCGCGCGAGCGGCCGACATTGACGTGCGTCAAGCGCCCGCCGGCTCAGGACGTGCGGCAGGTGCGGATGCCGAACGGCGCGTAGAGCGGGCACCAGCCGATCGCCGCGGTGGCGAGCGGCACCAGGCCGATCCAGCCGAGCCAGTTGTAGCCGGTGGCCGGCACGCCGGTGATGGCGAAAAGCAGCAGCGCCACGCCGACGACGGTGCGCAGGATGCGGTCGGTGCTGCCCATGTTCCTGGTCATCACAAGAGCTCCCCGTGACTTGCCGGCCCCGCCTGCGGGGCCGCGGGCACAGGAGCATGGCGGGCCGGGGCGGTCTGTGACCGCGTCACATTCGTGCCAGGCGGACGAGACCGGCGCGGTCGGCGAGCGCGATGCGGCCGCGCGACAGGGCGACCAGGCCGCGCCGCTCGAAGTCCTTGAGCGCCCGGCTGACCACCTCGCGCGCGGTGCCGAGCTCGAGGGCGATGGCCTGGTGCGTGGTCTCGAGCGGACCGGCGCCGGCGCGCGCGACGAGCAGCGCGGCGAGCCGGGCGGCGAGATTGCGCGAGACGGTGGCCTCGAGCATCAGGAGCAGGTCGCCGACGCGGCGGGCATAGTCGCCGAGCACCTGATCGCGGAAGGCGGCCGACTGGCCCATCAGCTCGCGGAACGCCGCGACGGGAAGCGCGAGGGCGGCGACCGCGGTCTCGCACACGCCCTCTGCGGCATAGGGCTCGTGGCCGAAGATGCACGAGGTGGTCAGCACGCAGCTCTCGCCGGGCTCGACGCGGTAAAGCACGCGCTCGCGGCCGGCGGCGCTGACGATCTGCACGCGCACCACGCCCTCGGTGACCCACAGATAGGCGCCGCACGCCTCGCCGCTGCGGAAGGCATGGCTGCCGGCCGGCAGGCGCAGCAGGCGGGCGCGCTCGGCGACCAGCCGCGCGGCCTGCGGCTCCAGGCGGTCGCCCAGCGAGGCGAGGGGGGCGGCTTCGGCGGTCGAGGCCATCGGACTTCCTTGCGTGCCTGTGGCGGACGGGGCGCATCATGGCGGGGTCGGCCGCGGCTGTCCATCGCCGGGCCGGGTGCCGCGGAACGAAGCGGCGCGGCCGGCCGTTTCGCCCGCAGGCGACAACGACAGGAGGCTCCGGCCATGAGCGACGAGCGCAAGCGCAACGACGGCAAGCCCGGCACCACCGACGAGTGGCCGCGCTGGGAGGGGCCGCAGGAGAACAGGCCGCGCGGCTACCGGCCGCCGAAGGACGATCCCAAGCGCAACCCCGATTCGGTCGGCGAGACGCTCGAGGAGTCCGAGCGCTCCGGCCCGTCGGAAAAGCCGTAGCGCGGCTGGCGGCGAAGCCGGACCGGCTTCGCCGTCTTCAAGCGCGACAAAGCGGCGAGACCGGGCGGCCGCATCGTCCCACGCCGCAGGCGGGGCGGCCCGCCTCAGGCGACCTCGAACCAGGTGTTCATGCCGGCCGCGGCGTGTTCCAGCATGTGGCAGTGCAGCAGCCAGCGGCCGGGATTGTCGGCGACGAAGGCGATCGTCGTTGTCTGCTGCGGCCCGACCAGGAAGGTGTCGCGCCAGGCACGGCCGTCGCCAGCCGTCGCGCCGCTGCGTGCGGTGACGCGGAAATGGTGGCCGTGCAGATGCATGGCGTGGATCCAGCCGGTGCTGTTGACCGTCTCGAGCAGGATCGTCTCGCCGCGCCGGGCGGAAAACAGCGGCTCCTCGGCCAGGTTGGCGACGCCATTGAAGGCCCACACCTGGCCGCTGTCGCGCATGTCCCGCCCGTCGAGCTTCTCGCCCTTATAGGTGATGTCGACCGGTCCGCCCATCGCGCCGCCCTGCATGACGAGCCGGACCGGACGCGCGGCGGCGAGGTCGGGCTCCGGCAGCGCGCCGGGGCGAAGGGCCGGCAGCGCCGGCGCGGCACCGCCCGGCCGGCCGGAGACGGCGAAACGGGCGAAGGCGAAGGGCTCGCCGCCCGACAGCTCCTCGAGCGCGAAATCGCGGCGTGGCACCACGGCAAGGTCGACGCGCTGCGCCGGGCCGAGCAGGAAGGGCGCGTAGTCGAGGCGCGCCGGTTGCGGCAGCGCCTGGCCGTCATAGGCGATGACGCGCGCGTCGAACCGGCGCGGATCGAGCTCCAGCACCCGCGCATTGGCGGCGTTGACGAGCCGCAGCCGGTAGGGCTCGCCGGCCTTGAGCGCGAAGACGGGCCGGCTCTCGCCGTTGACCGTCAGCCAGTTGCCGAGCCGGCCGCCATGGCTCCAGTCCATCATCGCGCCGAGGCTGGCGGCATCGAACGCGCCGTCGCGGCCGAGCCGCCAGTCGTCGATCATCAGCGTGATGTCGTGAGCGCGGTCGTAGACCGGCTCCGGCTCCTCGACGATCAGCGGGCCGTAGAGCCCGCGCGCCACCTGGTTCCAGCTCTTGTTGTGCGCGTGGTACCAGTAGGTGCCGGCGTCGGGCACGACGAAATCGTAGTCGAAGCCGCCGCCCGGCGCGACCGGGTCCTGCGTCAGGCCGGCGACGCCGTCCATCGCGTTGGCGATGCGGATGCCGTGCCAGTGGATCGAGGTCGCCTCCTCGAGCCGGTTGTCGAGGCGCACGCGCAGACGCTCGCCCTGGCGCAGCCGGATCTCGGGCCCCGGCGTGGCGCCGTTGTAGGTCCACAGCCGCGACAGCGCGGCGGCCTCGGGGTGCAGCCGGTGCTCGCTCGGCCCGGCGGCGAGCCTCAGCGGTCCGGCGGCGCTGGCGGCCGCGCGGGCAGGCCGCAGCAGCGGCGTCGCTGCCGCCAGGCCCATCGCCGTCATGAAGGCGCGTCGGTCGAGTGCGGGCATCGTGCGTCTCCTGTCGATCGGTGTGTGACCATGCCCCGCCGCCCTTCTACGTCATGTCGGACGCCGGCGCAGCCGGCGCGCGCGGCCGCGACGACCGGTCGCGGGCCGCGCGCGCTTGCGCGGCGGGTTCCGCCTGCGCATCAAAGCTGCTACTGACGGGCGAGGCCGCACGCCGGTGATTTGCCTTCGGGCAGGACCAACAAGCTGGCAGGCCGCGGGAGGGGAGAGCGCACACCATGACTGGCAGAACGCCGGCGCAGGGACCGCGCGAGCGCGGGGCGAACGAGGCGGAATGCGCGCGCTAGCCCGGCTCGTGGTCGTCATCTCCGGGTTCAACCGGCTGATCGGCAATGTGTTTTCCTGGCTGTCGCTGGCCATCGTCGTGGTCTGCTTCACCGTGGTGGTGCAGCGCTACGTCTTTTCCACCACGCAGCTTTGGATGCAGGACCTCTATGTCTGGCTGAACGGCGCCATGTTCACCGCCGTGGCGGGCTTCGCGCTGCTGCGCAACGACCATGTGCGCGTCGACATCTTCTACCGCCCGGCGCCGGTGCGGCGCAAAGCGCTGATCGACCTCGTCGGCGTGGTGCTGTTCCTGCTGCCCTTCGCCTTCATCGTCGTCTACTACGGCTGGAACTTCGTCGCGCGCGCCTGGCGCATCGGCGAGGGCTCGCCCAATCCCGGCGGGCTCGAAGGCTACTTCATCCTCAAGGCGTTCATCCTGGTGTTCGCCTTCGTCATCGCCATCCAGGGGGTGGCGATGGTGCTGCGCTCGGTGCTGGTGCTGAGCGGCAACGAGCGGCTGCTGCCCGAATCGCTGCGCTACGCCGAGCAGCGGAGCCCGCACTGATGGATCCCGTGCTGCTCGGCGAGCTCCTGTCGGGGCTGATGTTCTTCGCCATCATCGGCTTCCTGATGCTCGGCTTCCCGGTCGCCTTCACGCTGGCCGGCGCATCGCTGCTGTTCGGCGTCGTCGGCATGACCTTCGGCGTCTTCGACCCGTCCAATTTCGGCTCGCTGGCGGCGCGCTACATCGGCTTCATGACCAACGAGGTGCTGGTCGCGGTGCCGCTGTTCATCTTCATGGGCGTGGTGCTGGAGCGTTCCAAGATCGCCGAGCAGCTGCTCCTGACGATGGGCAAGCTGTTCGGCAATCTGCGCGGCGGGCTCGGCATGTCGGTCATCATCGTCGGCGCGCTGCTCGCCGCCTCGACCGGCGTCGTCGGCGCCACGGTGGTGACGATGGGGCTGATCTCGCTGCCGGCGATGCTGCGGGCGGGCTACGATCCGCGGCTGGCAAGCGGCGTGATCTGCGCCTCGGGCACGCTCGGCCAGATCATCCCGCCCTCCACCGTGCTGATCTTCATGGGCGACATGCTGTCGGGCATCAACGCCCAGGTGCAGATGGCCAAGGGCAATTTCGCGCCGACGCCGGTGTCGGTCGGCGACCTGTTCGCGGGCGCGCTGCTGCCCGGCCTGCTGCTCGTCGGGCTCTATCTCGGCTGGATGATCGTGCGCGCCGTGGTGGCGCCGGACTCCTGCCCGGCGACGCCGGTGCCGCCGGAGGAGAAGCGCGCGCTGGCCGGCGAGGTGGCCGTGGCGCTGGTGCCGCCGCTGGCACTGATCGCCGCCGTGCTGGGCTCGATCCTCGGCGGCGTGGCGACGCCGACGGAGGCCGCCTCGGTCGGCGCGGTGGGCGCCATGCTTCTCGCCGCGCTGCGCTGGCGGCTGTCCTTCGCCGTGTTGCGCGAATCCGTCATCGCCACCGCCACCATCACCTCGATGGTGTTCATCATCCTGTTCGGCGCGTCGGTGTTTTCCATCGTCTTCCGGCTGATGGGCGGCGACAATCTGGTGCACGAGTTCCTCACCGGGCTGCCGGGCGGCGTCGTCGGCGCCGTGATCGTCGTCATGGCGATCATGTTCCTGCTCGGCTTCATCCTCGACACCTTCGAGATCATCTTCATCGTGATCCCGATCACCGCGCCGATCCTGCTCGATCTCGGCGTGTCGCCGGTGTGGCTCGGCGTCCTGGTCGGCGTGAACCTGCAGACCTCGTTCCTGACGCCGCCCTTCGGCTTCGCGCTGTTCTACCTGCGCGGCGTGGCGCCCGATTCGGTGTCGACGGCGATGATCTACAAGGGCGTGCTGCCCTTCGTGCTGCTGCAGCTTTTCGCCATCGCGCTGATGTTCCTGGTGCCGGAGCTGGCGACCTGGCTGCCCAACCTGCTCTACGGCTCATAGAGCCGTCCTGCCTTTCACGGGAATGGCAGATCGGCTCCAACGTGTCGTTTTGACGCGTTTCCGGGCGGCGAACCGGGTCCCACTTCGCTTGGAAACGCCTTGACCCCCAGAATGCAGAAAGCCCCGCCGGCGATCGGCGGGGCTTTCCGGAAAGCCGGGGGCCCGGGATCGCTCCCGGGCCCGTCTTGCGTCAGGCCGCGCCTCAGAGCTGGAAGTACTTCTCGCGCGCGCGGATGAAGGGCGCGTCGGTGCTCTCGGTCTTGCGCCGCACCACGGAGAGCGCGTCCGCGAAGCTCTGCGCCGTCTTCTTGGTCAGCGCGTCGTCGGAATCGAGCAGCTCCTGGATGATCTCCTTGGCCGCGGCGGCGCCGGCCTCGAGAATCTCGTCGGGGAAGGAGCGCACCTGCACGCCGTGCTCGTTGACCAGCGTCTCGAGCGCACGCGGATCGTTGGCGGCGAAGTCGGCCGCCACCGCGTCGTACTCGGCCTGCGCGACGTCGCGGATGATCGCCTGCAGGTCGGAGGGCAGCTCCTGGTACTTGGCCTTGTCGACGACGAGCTCGGTCGCCAGGCCCGGCTCGACGAAGCTCGGGAAGTAGTAGTTCTTGGCGATCTGGTAGAAGCCGAGCGCCAGGTCGTTGTAGGGGCCGACGAACTCGGCCGCGTCGAGCGTGCCCGACTGCAGCGCCTGGAAGATCTCGCCGGCGGCCATGTTGGTCACCGAGGCGCCGAGCTTCTCCCACACCTGGCCGCCGAGGCCGGGCGTGCGGAAGCGCAGGCCCTGCACGTCGGAGACGCCGGTCAGTTCCTCGCGGAACCAGCCGCCGGCCTGCGTGCCCGTGTCGCCCGACAGGAAGCCCTGGACGCCGAACTGGTCGTAGATCTCGTCCCAGACCTCCTGGCCGCCGAGATAGCGCACCCAGGCGGTGAGCTCGCGCGAGGTCATGCCGTAGGGCACGCCGGTGAAGAACGACAGGCCGCGGCTCTTGTTCTGCCAGTAGTAGGCGGCGCCGTGGCTCATCTCGGCCGAGCCCTCGATCACCGCGTCGAGCGACTGCAGCGGCGGCACCAGCTCGCCGGCGGCGTAGACCTGGATGGTCAGCCGGCCGTCGGAGGCGGCGGTGATGCGGTCGGCCAGGCGCTGCGCGCCGACGCCGAGGCCGGGGAAGTTCTTCGGCCAGGTGGTGACCATGCGCCAGGTCTGGTTGCCCTGCGCGATGGCCGGCGCGGCGAGCGCGGCGGCACCGGCGCCGGCCAGACCGGCTTTCTTGAAAAAGGAACGTCGATCCATCGAATGTCCTCCCGAACAGGTTCGCTGTTGCAACCCGCCGGCCCGCGGCCGGCGGGTTGAGGCGACGCGCTTGCGCGTGTCCTCTGCAGCCGGCGGTATAGTCAGCGGCCGGCGATGGCAAGTGTCACGAGTGGTACAGAGCGGGAAAATCGGCTGGCAAGCGCGGCCGGCCCGGCGGCTTCCGGCGACGGCGCCGCGGTGCTATCGCCAGGCATGGCCCGCACCGCAACGGAGATGCCCCGCATGATCGCAACCAGCCGCCTCGCCGTCCTCGCCCTCGACCTGCAGAACGACATCGCCCATCCCGACGGCAAGCTGTCGGCGTCGGGCTCGGCCGCCCAGGCGGCCGAGCGCGGCGTGCTGGCGCGCGCGGCCCGCGTGCTCGAAGGCGGCCGCGCCGCCGGGCTGCCGATCGGCCATGTGCGGGTCGCCTTCCGGCCCGACTATCACGACCTGCACAGCCGCTCGCCGCGCTTCGACGGCGTGCGCCGCGCCGGCGCGCTGCAGATCGGCACCTGGGGCACCGAATTCTGCGACCCGGTGGCGCCGGCCGAGGGCGAGGTGGTGTTCACCAAGCAGTCGGTCAATCCGTTCCTGACGACCGGGCTCGCCAACTGGCTCAACCGGCGCAACGTCGAGGAGATCGTGCTGTTCGGCGTGGCGACCAACCAGGTGGTCGAGGCGACGGCGCGGCACGGCGACGACATCGGCCTTTCCGTCACGGTGCTGGAGGATTGCTGCGCGGCCGGCAGCGCCGAGATGCACGCCTTCGCGGCCGAGCGGATGCTGCCGATCTTCGCCCGCGTCACCGGCTCGCAGGCCTTTCTGGACGGGCTTTCCGGCAGCGCCTGAGGGGGCGGCTCAGGCCGGGTCGAGCACCTCGATCAGGTCGCCGTCCTCGTGCCGCAGCAGCGCCTGCTTGAGCAGGCCGACGAGCTGCTCGGTCGCCGGCGTCGGGGCGCGGCCGCGCCGCCGGATGAAATAGACCGTGCGCCACACCGTCGGCTCGACCAGCCGGCAGAAGCGCAGCGTCGCGTCGGCCGGCGGCGCCGACAGCGCCGGCGTGGTCGTCACGCCGATGCCGCTTTCCATCAGCGCCCAGAGCGTCGAGTTGGTCGACACCTCGTAGCGCGGCGCGCGCACCGAGGCGGGCGGGTCCGGAATGCTGCCGAGCAGCGGCGCGGTGGCGGTGTCCGAGCTCAGGCCGATGAACACCTGGGTCTCCAGCTCGCGCCAGCGCACCGGCGCATCGCGCGCGGCGAACTCGTGGTTGCGCGGCACCAGCAGGCCGAGCTCGTCGCGGAAGAAAGGCACGAATTCGAGCTCGGGCTCGTCGGCGTCCTTGCTGCCGATGCCGAAGTCGACCTCGTCGCGCTGGATGCGGCGGCGCACGTCGGACGAGTTGCCGTCGCGGATGCGCACGTGCAGCGTCGGGTTCTGCGCGGCGAGCCGGGCGAGCACGCCGGGCAGCAGCTTGGTGGCGACCGAATGCACCGCGGCGACGGCGATGCGGTTGCGCCGCTGCCGCGCCGTGGCGCGGATGTCCATCACGGCCAGGTCGAAGTCGGCCAGCAGGCGCTCGGCGGTGGGCAGGAAGTCGAGCGCCTCGGGCGTGAGCTGCACGGTGCGGGTGGTGCGGTCGAACAGCCGCGCGCCGACGATGTCCTCGAGCTGGCGGACGATCATCGTCAGCGCCGGCTGCGAGACGTGCAGGGCGAGGGCCGCGCGGGTGAAGCTGCGATGCCGGGCCACCAGCAGAAACGCGCGCAGATGCCGTATCGTCACCGTGCCGGCGGCCGATGCTTCTGGTTGTGCCATGCCCACCTGCCGTTGAGTCCTGCCCACCCTTCGTTGCATTGATAATTCATATTGATAAATAGGCAAGATTTTAAAATTTGATTATGTAACGCGCCCCCTCTCATAGTGTTTCCGTCCGCTGCCCGCCGTCGCCCGGCCGTCCCGTGCGCAGCGCGCGGCAGGATCAGGAAAAGAGAAAAAGGGGAATGCCATGATCATGACGCCCGCCCTCCGGTCCCGGCTCGGGGCCATGAGCGTCGCCCTCGTCGCGCTCGCCGCACCCGTCTCGCCGCTCTTCGCCGAGGCGCATGCCGCATCCGTGACGATCGGCTCGGAAGGCGCCATCCCGCCGCTCGATCCGCACCGCACCAACGGCACGGTGGGCCTGCGGGTGATCGACGCCGTCTATGACGGGCTCGTGCGCGAGGACCTGTCGAAGGCGAGCGACACCGCGCCCGAGATCGTGCCGGCGCTGGCGTCCGACTGGTCGGTCTCCGAGGACGGCCTGACCTACACCTTCACCATCCGCGACGGCGTCACCTTCCACGACGGCACGCCGCTCGACGCGGCCGCCGTGCAGACCAATTTCGACCGCCTGATGAACGAGCAGGCGGCGGTGTTCGACGAGCGCGCCAGCGGCAACATGTCGTTCCTGACGCGCTGGATCGACGGCACCGAGGCGACCGACGCGATGACCTTCGTCATCCGGCTGAAGGAGCCGTTCTCGGGCCTGCCGCGCCTGCTCAGCGACCGCCGCATGTCGATCGTCTCGCCGGCCGCGCTGGAAGCCAATCCGGGCGACGAGCTCGGCTTCAACCCCGTCGGCACCGGGCCCTTCCAGCTCGACACCTTCGCCCAGGGCCAGACGCTCGAACTGACCCGCAACGACGGCTACTGGCGCGCGGTGCCGGAGATCGAGGAGCTGGTCTTCCGGCCGATCACCGATCCGACGGCGCTCGCCATCGCCATGCAGACCGGCGAGATCGACGTTATCCCGAGCGCCAGCGCCGAGCAGGTGGCGCAGCTTTCCGGCCAGCCGGGCCTCGCGGTGCAGTATCCCGATCCCGCCAACGCCTACTTCATCCGCCTCAACACGCAGGTCGCGCCGACCGACGACAAGACCTTCCGCCAGGCGCTCAACTATGCCGTCAACCGCGAGGCGATCGCCGCGCTGTTCGGCGGCCAGGCCGCGCCGGCGGCAAGCCCGGTGCCGCGCGGCAACGAGATCGCCGAGGAGGCGGGCGAGGCGATCGCCGGCTACAGCTACGATCCGGAGAAGGCCAAGGCGCTGATCGCGGAGGCCGGCATCGACACGCCGGTGACGCTCAACATCCTGTCGCCCAACAGCGGCCCCGGCTTCGGCCTCGCCACGCAGCTCATCACGCTGGTGCAGCAGGACCTCAAGGCCGTCGGCGTGCAGATCGATCCCGAGTATCTCGAGTTCTCGACGCTGCTGTCGACCGAGCGCGGCGGCTATCCCGACGCCTATCACGGCTCCTACAACGGCTGGACCACCGGCGCCGACAGCGCCTACTGGCTGGAGCGCATGTTCAGCGGCGCGCAGCAGCCGCCGAACGGCGTCAACCGCGGCTGGTACGAGAACGAGGCGGTCGACGAGGCCTTCCGCCAGGCGCGGCAGGAGACCGACGCGGCCAGGCGCACCGAGCTCTATGTCGAGGCGGCCGAAAAGATCACCGCCGACGCGCCGTGGATCTTCCTCTACCAGGATCGCCTGCCGCGCATCGTGCGCGACAGCGTCAACGGCATCGAGCCGGCGGGCTCGGTCTATATCGACTACGCCCGCCTGTCGGTCGAGTAGCGCGTGGCGCGCCATGCGCGGCCCCGGCCCCGCATGACGCGAGCGCGCACCCGGCTGGTGAAACGGCCGCTCCGTGCGTCCTTCCCGGACGCACGGAGGACGGGCCGGCGGCCACAATCAAACTCGCAAACGGAGGACTAGGATCATGATGTTGGGGTGGCGTGCCCGGATCGGGCAGATGCGGCCGGCAACGGCCATCGAGGGCGCCGAGGAATGGCGCTCCGTGGCGCCGACCGGCGTTGCCTTCGCCGACGCGCGGACGATCGTGCCGCGGGTCGACGAGGCCGGGCTCAAGGTGATGATGGGCCAGGTGCTCGAGGCGGCGCGCCAGCTCGCCACCGCCAAGGTCGACCTGATCGTGCAGTGCGGCGCCCCCGGCACCTTCCTGCGCGGCGCCGGCCACGACGAGGAGGTCGTCGCCGAGATCGAGAAGGAGACCGGCATCCCGGCCATCACCATGATGGCCGCGATGATGGACGGCCTGAAGGCGCTCGGCGCCAGGAAGGTGGCCGTCGGAACGATCTACACCGACGAGGTCAACGCCCAGATGACGCGCTACATGGAGGCGCAGGGCTTCGAGGTCGTCGCGATGGGCGGGCTGCAGATCACCGATCCGTTCGAGGCCAGCGTGCACGACGCCGACAGCGCCTACCGGCTCGGCCGCGACGTCTTCCGCCAGGCCGGTAGCGCCGACGCCATCCTGATCTCCTGCGGCACCTACCGCACCTTCCCCGTCATCCCCTACCTGGAGATGGACACGGGCGTGCCGGTGGTGACCAGCAACCAGGCGACGCTGTGGCGGGCGTTGCGCTATCTCGGCCTGCGCGACGTCATTCCCGACCTCGGCAAGCTTTGGACCGTGGCCTGAGGGCCGCACGGGGGAGGGAGCGATGAGCGAGGCGAGACCCCTGGTGCGCGGTGTGCCGATGCTGCTTTCGGGCGTCGGCCGGCTGTTCGCGAACGGCAGCCTGGCCATCGGTCTCACCATGGTCGTGGCGGTCGTGCTGGTGGCGGCGTTCGCGCCGCTGCTGGCGCCGCACGACCCGTTCTTCGCCAATCCGATCGAGCGCTACCTGCCGCCGCTGTCGGAGGGCTACCTGCTCGGCACCGACGAGCTCGGCCGCGACATCCTGAGCCGGCTGATCTACGGCGCCCGGCTGGCGCTGCTCGTCGCCGTCGTGCCGACGGTCATCGCGCTCGTCATCGGCGGCGCCATCGGCCTGTTCGCCGGCTATCTCGGCGGCGCCTGGGACAGCGTGGTGATGCGCGTCTTCGACGTGATGTTCGCCTTCCCGGGCATCCTCCTGGCGCTCGGCGTCAGCGCCGCGCTCGGCCCCGGTCTCAACTCGATGATCATCGCCATGGTGGTCGTCACCATTCCCGCCTTCGGCCGCATCATCCGCGGCGTCGTGCTCGGCGTGAAGGAAGAGCTCTACGTCGAGGCGGCAAGGGCGCTCGGCTACGGCAACATGCGCATCGCGCTGCGCCACGTGCTGCCCAACGTGCTGGCGCCGGCGCTCGTCTACGGCACGCTGCAGACCGGCCGCAACGTCATCCTGGCCGCCAGCCTGAGCTTCCTCGGCCTCGGCCCGCAGCCGCCGACGCCCGACTGGGGCCAGATGCTGAGCGGCGGCCGCATGGCGCTCGCCACCGCCGCGCACGTCGCCACCATTCCCGGCCTCGCCATCGTGTTCCTCGCGATCGGCTTCAACCTGCTCGGCGACGGCGCGCGCGACCTGCTCGACCCGCGCACCCGGCGCGACCGGCTCTGAGGGAGACGCGGCATGTTCACCTTCGTCCTCAGACGCGCGCTGCAGACGGTGCCGGTGGTGCTCGGCGTCACGCTCGCCACCTTCCTGCTGTCGCAGATCATCCCCGGCGATCCGACCGACGTTCTGCTCGGGCCCGGCGCCTCGGACGAGGCGCGCGAGCGGCTGCGCACCGCGCTCGGCCTCGACCGCTCGATGGTCGTGCAGTACCTCTACTATCTCGGCAATCTGGCGCAGGGCGATTTCGGCCAGTCCTTCACCTTCGCCCGGCCGGTCATCGAGGTGCTGGCCGACCGCATGGCCAACACCGCGCTGCTCGCCTTCGCCGCGATCGCGCTCGCCTCGGCGGCCGGCATCGCGGCCGGCACCTGGGCGGCGGTGCGGCCGGGCTCGTTGCGCGACCGCGGGCTGACCGTCGGCGTCCTGTTCCTCAACAGCATGCCCTCCTTCTGGCTCGGCCTGGTGCTGATCCTGATCTTCGGCCTGCATCTGCGGCTGCTGCCGGTCAGCGGCATGTCGTCGGGCGACGGCGGCCCGCTCAACCTGATGGCGCACATGCTGCTGCCGACCGTGACGCTGGCCGCCTGGTCGCTCGCCGCCATCGCCCGCATGACGCGCTCCTCGCTGCTCGAGGTCATCAACAGCGACTATGTGCGCACCGCGCGCAGCCGCGGCGTCGGCGAGGCGCGGATCGTGCTCTTCCACGCGCTGCCCAACGCGATGCCGGCGGTCATCACCGTGATCGGCATGCAGATGGGCTTCCTGCTGAGCGGCGCTGTGCTGACGGAGACGGTGTTCTCGTGGCCGGGCATCGGGCTGGCCATGTACCAGGCGATCTCGACGCGCGACATCCCGCTGATCCAGGGCGGCATCCTCGTGCTGGCGCTGGCCTTCGTGGCGATCAACTTCGCCGTCGATGTGCTCTACGCCTACTTCAACCCGAAAATTAAGCTGGCCTGAGCGATGAACGCGATCCCCACCCGCCGTTCCGAGCCGAGCCGGCCCGTTCTCGAGGTCGAGAACCTGCGCGTCAGCTACGGCAGCGCGCAGCGACCGATCCACGTCGTCAACGACGTCTCCTTCTCCGTCCGTCCCGGCGAGGCGCTCGGCATCGTCGGCGAATCGGGCTGCGGCAAGAGCCAGACGATGCTCGCCGTGCTGCGGCTCTTGTCGGGCTCCGGCCGCATCACCGCCGGCCGCGCGCGCTTCGAGGGGCAGGACCTGGCCGCGCTGTCGGCGCGCCAGATGCGGCGCATCCGCGGCCACGGCCTGGCGCTGATCTCGCAGGACGCGCTGTCGGCGCTCAACCCGTCGATGCGCATCGGCGCGCAGATGGCCGAGCCGCTGGTGCGCTACGACGGCATGAGCCGGGGCGACGCGCGCAAGCGCTGCATCGAGCTGCTCGAGATGGTCGGCATCCCGGGCGCGGCGACGCGGCTCGCCGCCTATCCGCACGAGCTGTCGGGCGGCATGCGCCAGCGCGTGCTGATCGCCATGGCGATCAGCGGCAACCCGAAGCTGCTGATCGCCGACGAGCCGACCACGGCGCTCGACGTGACGATCCAGGCGCAGATCCTGCGGCTGATCGACCGGCTGCGCCGCGAGCTCGGCATGGCGCTGGTGCTGATCACGCACGACCTCGGTGTGGTCGCCGGCGTGTCGGACACGATCGCCGTCATGTATGCCGGCCGGGTGGTCGAGACGGCCGAGACCGACCGGCTGTTCGAGACGCCGCGCCACCCCTACACGCGCGCGCTGCTCGATTCGATCCCCAAGCTCGACGCGCCGGCCGACCGGCGCCTGCAGCCGATCGCCGGGCTGCCGCCGGATCCGCTGCGGCCGCTGTCGGGCTGTCCCTTCCATCCGCGCTGCAGCCATGCCGAGCCGCGCTGCACCGACGGCCTGCCGGCGCTGGAGGCCAAGGAGCCGGGCAGCGGCCACCTGATCCGCTGCGTCATAGATCCCTGGCGGGCCGCGGCGGCCGGCGGGCGCACATCCGGTCTCACGGGGGCGAGCCGGCCATGACCACCACGCGCAACGCCATGCCGCAGGCCGGCGACGAGGGCATCGTCGTCGACGGGCTGAAGGTGCAGTTTCCCATCCGCAGCGGCGTCTTCCGCCGGCAGACCGGCATCGTGCGCGCCGTCGACGGCGTCTCCTTCGACATTCCGGCCGGCACCACGGTCGGCCTGGTCGGCGAGAGCGGCAGCGGCAAGACGACGACGGGGCGGGCGCTGCTCGGCCTGGCGCCGGTCAGCGGCGGCGGCGTGCGCATCTTCGGCGAGAGCCAGGCCGAACTCGCCGCCCGGCCGGGCGCGCTGCCGCGCACCTGCCAGCTCGTCTTCCAGGACCCGTTCGCCAGCCTCAACCCGCGCATGACCGTGGGCGCCGCGCTGTCGGAGGTGCTGGCCGTGCACGGGCTCGCCGGTCGCGAGGAGCGGGCGCGGCGCGTGCAGACGCTGCTCGACGGCGTCGGGCTGCGGCCGGAGATGGCCGACCGCCACCCCGTCGAGCTGTCGGGCGGCCAGCGCCAGCGCGTCGCCATCGCCCGCGCGCTGGCCGTCGAGCCGCGCTTCATCGTGCTCGACGAGGTGGTGTCGGCGCTCGACGTCAGCATCCAGGGGCAGATCCTCAATCTGCTGATCGACCTGCAGCGCGAGCGCGGCCTGACCTACCTGTTCATCACCCACGACCTCGGCGTCGTGCGCTACGTCTCGCAGCGCATCGTGGTGATGTATGGCGGCAAGGTGATGGAGACGGCGCCGCGCGACCGGCTGTTCAGCGTGCCGCATCACCCCTACACGCACGCGCTTCTGTCGGCCGTGCCGCTGCCCGACCCGAAGGCGGAGCGGGCGCGCGCCCGGCTCGACGTGCGGTCGGAGCCGCCGGACCCGGCGGCACCGCCGCCCGGCTGCCGCTTCCAGCGCTCGTGCCCCTTCGCCACCGATCTGTGCCGCAGCGAGGAGCCGCCGCTCAGGCCCGTCGCCGCGGACCACCTGGCGGCCTGCCATCACATGGAACGGCCCGAGGTGCGCCAGGCGCTGACCACCGCGACCCAAGGAGTTTCCGCATGACACACGCCGCCGGTCTCGCCGACCGTCCCAAGGGCAGCGACGGGCTGCCCGTCTTCACCTCGCACGTCGCCGGCCGCACGGTCGAGCCGGACGGCGAGGCGGTGCCGCTGGTCGATCCGGCGACCGGCCGCACCTGGGCGCATGCCATGGTCTCGCCGGCCGCCGCCGAGGCGGCCGTTGACGGCGCCGCCGCGGCCTTCGCCGCGCCGGCCTGGCGCGAGACGACGGGCGCCGAGCGGGCGGTGCTGCTGCGCGCGCTTGGCGACCTGATCGCCGCCAACGCCGAGGAGCTCGGCCGGCTCGAGACGCTGGCCAACGGCAAGCCGCTGCGCACGACGACCGGCGAGATGCGCGCGACGGCGCGCTGGTACCACTTCTATGCGAGCGTCATCGAGACGCACAGCGACCAGCGGCGCGAGCTGTCGCGCAGCGCCGACGCGCACATCCTGCGCGAGCCGCTCGGCGTGGTGGTGGCGATCACCCCGTTCAACGGCGCGCTGTCGCTCGGCTCGTGGAAGGTGGCGCCGGCGCTGGCGGCCGGCAACGTGGTCATCCTCAAGCCGCCGGCGGACACCCCGGCCTCCTCGATCCGGCTCGCCGAGCTGGCCCTCGAGGCCGGCTTTCCGCGCGGCGTGCTCAGCACGGTGATCGGCGACGCGGCGATCGGCGAGCGGCTGGCGACGCACCCGGCCACCGCGATGGTCAGCTTCACCGGCAGCACGCCGGCCGCGCGCCGGCTCGGCGCCAAGGTGACCGGCGAGATGAAGCGCTTCGTGTGCGAGGCGGGCGGCAAGTCGGCGCACATCGTGTTCGAGGACGCCGATCTCGACTCCGCCGTCATCGCGGCGACCCAGGGCGCGTTCTCGGCCACCGGCCAGACCTGCGTCGCCGGTTCGCGGCTGCTGGTGCATGCCAGCCTCAAGGATCGCTTCCTCGACAAGTACCGCGCCGCGATCGCGCGGCTGCGCATCGGCGATCCGACCGCCGCGGAGACGCATATCGGCCCGATCGCCTCGGCCCGGCAGCTCGCGCGCATCCGCGGCTTCGTCGAGGAGGCGCTCGACGGCGGCGGCCGGGCAGCGATCGGCGGCGCCAGCCCGGCCATGGAGGGCGCGCTCGCCGGCGGCTTCTGGTTCGCGCCGACCGTGATCGACGGCGTCGGCCCGGACATGACGATCTGCCGCGAGGAGGTGTTCGGCCCGGTCGTCGCGCTGCAGACCTTCGACGGCGAGGACGAGGCCGTGGCGCTGGCCAACGGCGTCGACTACGGCCTGGCGGCCGGCTTCTGGACGCGCGACGTCGGCCGCATCCGCCGCGTCGGCCGCCGCCTGCAGGCCGGCTCGGTGTGGGTCAACACCTACCGCGCGATCGACATGCGCGTGCCGTTCGGCGGCTACAAGCAGTCGGGCCTCGGCCGCGAGAACGGCCCCGAGGCGCTCGACGAGTTCACCCAGATCAAGGCGATGGTCGTCGAGCACGCAGCCGCGGCCGACCCCTTCGCCTACTGATTTCAAGACAACAGACGTGCAAGAAGAAAGGACCAGCCGATGAGCACCCCAAGCGCTCAGCAGGGCCGCGCGCCGATCGTCATCGACGCGCTTCAGTACAACAAGCCCGAGAGGGAGCGCTTCCTCGAATGGCGCAAGGGCAACGTGGCGTGCGTGCACGTCACCCTGGCGATCTGGGAGAGCGCGCGCGAGACGCTGTCGGCGATCGGCGAGTGGAACCGCCTGCTCGAGGAGAACGCCGACCTGATCGCGCTCGCCACCACGGCCGAGGAGATCGAGGCGATCGCCGCCTCCGGCCGCACCGCGATCGTCTACGGCTTCCAGGACACCTCGCCCTTCGAGGACGACATCGAGCTGATCGAGATCTTCCACAAGCTCGGCGTGCGCATCGTGCAGCTCACCTACAACGTGCAGAACCGCATCGCCTCGGGCTGCTGGGAGCCGGACGAGAACGGCGTGTCGCAGTTCTTCGGCAAGACCGTCATCGCCGAGATGAACCGGCTCGGCATGCTGATCGACGTGTCGCACTGCACCGAGCGCAGCTCGCGCGACGCCATCGAGCTGTCGTCGCGGCCGATCGCCATCACGCACGCCAACCCGTCCGCCTTCGTCGGCACCGACATCGAGCTCAACCGGCGCAACAAGTCGACCGAGCTGATCAAGCGGCTGGCCGAGCGCGACGGCGTGATCGGGCTCAGCATGTATCCCAAGATCATGCGCGACGGCTCCGACTGCACGCTCGACACCTTCATCGACATGGTCGCCTGGACGGTCGACCTGATCGGCGTCGACTATGTCGGCATCGGCACCGACTACTATGACGGCTGGCCGGAAAGCCAGATCAAGTGGTGGCGCGCCGGTCGCTGGTCGCGCGAGAGCGCCGTGCCGATCAAGGGCTTCTCGCGCTGGCCGTCCTGGTTCCAGTCGCCGGTCGACTTCCCCACCATCCTCGAGGCGCTGGAGCGCAAGGGCTTCTCGTCCGAGGAGGTCGAAAAGATCGCGGGGGGCAATTGGCTGAGGCTCTTCCGCGAGAGCTTCGTTCCGATGCAGTAGGGCGGCAGTCGCCGCATCGCGCCATGCGAGCCCCCGCACGGGTCGTGCGGGGGCGGCGCCCGACTGAACCCGGAGAGAGGATGATGAGCGAGACGCAGACCCTGGCGCGCCCGTCGCGCGCCACGGAAATGATACGCAGCAACGCGCGGGCGCTCTACCCGCTCCTGTCGCTGCTCCTGATCGGCCTGGCCTGGCAGCTCGGCGTCGTGCTGTTCGAGCCGGCGCCCTACCTGCTGCCGTCTCCGGCCTCGGTGTTCACGGTCATCGTCGCGCAGTTCGAGACGCTGCTCTACCACACCGGCATCACCGCCTTCGAGACGACGCTCGCCTTCCTTCTGTCGATCGTCGTGGCGGTGCCGCTCGCCTTCGCCATCGCGCGCTACCGCTGGTGCGAGAACATGGTCTATCCGCTGCTCGTGATGAGCCAGGCGATCCCCAAGGTGGCGCTGGCGCCGCTGGTCATCGTGTGGCTCGGCTTCGGGCTCGGCACCAAGGTGATGATCGGCGTGCTGGTCGCCTTCTTCCCCGTGGTCGTCAGCACCGTGGTCGGGCTGAAGAGCGTGCCGCAGGACATGGTGCATCTCGGCCGCTCGATGGGCCTGTCGGAAGCGGAGATCTTCCGCAAGATCTATCTGCCGGCCTCGCTGCCGAGCATCTTCGGCGGGCTCAAGGTGTGCATCACGCTGGCCGTCGTCGGCGCGGTGGTCGGCGAGTTCGTCGGCGCCGACCGCGGGCTCGGCTATCTCATTCTTCTGGCCAGCGGCCAGCTTCAGACGGCGCTGATGTTCGCCGCGCTGTTCTTCCTGGTCATCATCGGCGTGGTCAGCTTCGCGCTGGTCCAGTGGGCGGAGCGGGCGCTGATGCCGTGGCACAGCTCGGTGCGCCAGGACGCGGCCTGAGCAGCGGGAGGCAACAATGGGCAAATCGATTTCCATCGACCGCGTCGGCAAGACCTACGGCACCCTCGAGGCGCTGTCGCCGACCAGCTTCGACATCGCCGAGGGCGAGTTCGTGTCGATCGTCGGGCCGAGCGGCTGCGGCAAGAGCACGCTGCTGCGGCTGATCGCCGGCCTCGACCTGGCCAGCCGCGGCACCGTCGCCATCGCCGGGCGCACCGTCGACAAGCCGGAGACCGATGTCGGCATCGTCTTCCAGCGCCCGGTGCTGCTCGACTGGCGCTCGGTGATCGACAACGTGATGATCCAGGCCGAGGCGCGCCGGCTGCCGCGCGAGGCCTATCTGCAGCGCTCGCGCGAGCTGCTCAAGGCGGCCGGGCTGGACGGCTTCGAGACCGCCTATCCGCACCAGCTCTCCGGCGGCATGAGCCAGCGCGTCAGCGTCTGCCGGGCGCTGGTGCACGATCCGTCGCTGCTTCTCATGGACGAGCCGTTCGGCGCGCTCGACGCGCTGACGCGCGACCAGATGATGATCGACCTGCAGAAGCTGTGGCTGCGCTCGCGGCCGACGGTGCTGTTCGTCACGCACAGCGTGCAGGAGGCGGTGTTCCTGTCCGACCGCATCATCGTGATGGCGCCCCGGCCGGGCCGGGTCGACGCGACGCTGACGGTCGACCTGCCGCGGCCGCGCCGCCTGGCGATGCGCGGCGCGCCCGCGTTCAACCGGCTGGTCGACGACATTCTCGCGCGCTTCCAGCGCATGGGGGTGCTGAGCGACGACGCCGACCAGACCGAAGAGGCCGAGCGGGCCCCGGTGCAATGACTTCGTCAACGGAGGAGAAGAGCATGAGCATGACACTGCGCAGACTGGCGGCGGCACTCGGCGCCTGCGCCCTGACCGTCGGGCCGGCCGCGGCGGCCGACCAGATCAGCCTGCGGCTCGACTGGAGCTGGTGGGCCGGCCAGACGCCGATGCTGGTGGCCGAGGAGAAGGGCTTCTACGACGAGGTCGACCTCGACGTCGACATCCAGCAGGGCCAGGGCTCCAAGACGACGACGATGGTCGTCGGCGAGGGGCGCGACCCGATCGGCCATGCCAGCCTGTCGACGGCGGCCCAGTCGATCTCGGCCGGGGTGCCGATCACCGCGGTCGCCGGCTTCTGGCAGAGCGGCCCGATCTCGCTGATCTGCATCGGCGACGACGTCGAGACGCCGGCCGACATCGTCGGCAAGCGCATCGGCTCGACGCCGACCGGCTCGGACGGCCAGATCCTGCCCGCCTTCCTCAAGGCCAACGGCATCGACAGCGACGACATCTCGCTGGTCAACATGCCCGGCGACGCCAAGTTCGCGGCCGCCGCCTCGGGCCAGCTCGACTGCCTGAGCGGCGACGACTACTACTACGCGCCGCAGCTCGAGGCGCAGGGCAAGCAGGTCTCGGTGCTGCGCTACGCCGACTGGGGCGTCACCAACCTGGCCTTCGGCATCGTCGTCAACAACGACTTCCTGGCCGAGAACCCGGACGTCGTGCGGCGCTTCGTGACGGCGACGCGCAAGGGCGTCGAGTACACGCTCACCAACAAGGACGAGGCGGTGTCGATCTTCCTCGACAAGACCGGCAACACGCTGCCGGAGGACTTCCACAAGGGCATCCTGGCCGCCTACGAGGCGTCGCTGCACACCGCCAACACCGAGGGCAAGCCGCTCGGCTGGATGGCCGAGGAGGACTGGGACGCGATGAACGCCACGCTCGAGGCCTATGGCGGCATGAGCGGGCGCAAGCCGGCCGAGACCTACTTCAGCAACGACCACCTGCCGCAATGAGGCCAGCGGACCGGGGCGGCACGCCGTCGCCCCGGTCCGCCGCCCGCAGCCTGGACACCGACATGCAAAAGCCAAGCGAAGGTGCGGCCGGCCGCTACGACGCCATCATCGTGGGTGGCGGTCACAACGGCCTGGTCTGCGCCGCCTATCTCGCCAAGGCCGGGCTCAAGGTGCTCGTCGCGGAGGCGCGCGACACGCTCGGCGGACCGTGCGGAACCTACGAGTTCATGCCCGGCTACCGCTGCGCCATCACCAATTCGCCGGGTTCCTTCGAGCCGCGCATCGTCGCCGAGCTCGAGCTCGAGCGCTACGGCCTGCGCTTCGAGCGCGCCGACCCCACCGTGGTGCACGCCTTCCCCGGGCGCGCCTTCATCGGCTGGCGCGACCGCGCCGCCGTCGCCGCCCAGCTCGACGCCTTCGCGCCGGGCGAGGCGGCGCGCTATCAGGAGCTGCTCGGCCGCCTCGAGACGCTCGCCCGGCATCTCGGCGTGTCGCTCTACGAGCCGGCGCGCGGGCTGGCGGCGATGGCGCGCGACCTGCCGGCCGAGCAGCAGCGGCTGTTCGAGCAGGTGGTCATGGGCAGCCTGCGCGAGCTGCTCGACGGCGCGCTCGTCTCCGACCAGGCCAAGGCGCTGCTCGGCATGGTGGCGCTCAACGCCACGCTGGCGCCGCCGTCGGCACCGGGCACCGCCATCGGCCTGATGCTGCGGCCGATCTCCATGGCCTCCTCGCCGCCGGCCGCCGCCGACGACCCGCGCGGCGTGGCGCTGCGCGGCTCGACCGGCTTGCCGGTCGGCGGCATGGGCGCCATCATCGACGCCATCGAGGCGGTGTGCCTGGCGCACGGCGCCACGGTGCTGCGCGAGACGCGCGTCGCCCGCGTGCTGCACGACGGGGAGCGCGCCAACGGCATCGTCACCGCGGCCGGCGACAGCCACCACGCACCGGTGGTGATCTCGGCGATCAACCCGAAGACGCTGTTTGGCGACCTGGTCGACGACCGGGCGGTCGGCGCGGCGCTGCGCCGCGAGGCGGCCGCCGTGCCGATGCGCGGCTCGGCCTTCAAGATCGCGCTGGCGCTCGACGGCCTGCCGCAGTATCGCGGCCTGCCCGACGGCGTCGGCGCGGCGGCCATCGCCGGCAGCCAGTTCCGCATCGCCCACTCGCTCGGCTACATCGAGCGCGCGGTCGCCGACGGGCTCGCCGGCATGCCGTCGCAGGGACCGATCATGTGGGGGCTGATCCCGAGCGTCACCTCGCCCGGGGTGGCGCCGCCCGGCCGCCATCTGATGAGCATCAACGTCTGGCACGCCCCCTACACGCTGCGCGAGGGCGACTGGTCGACGGAGACCGAGCGCTTCGGCCGCCACTGCATCGACGTTCTGGCCGCGTTCATGCCCGACCTGCCGGCGCGCATCGTCGACCACCGCTTCATCGGGCCGCGCGAGCTGGAGGCCGAGCTCGGCCTCGTCGGCTCGCACATCACCCATGGCGACATGCTGCCCGGCGCGCTCATCGGCGCGCGGCCGCACCCGGCGGCCGACGACTACCGCACGCCGCTCGCCGGGCTCTATCTGAGCGGCGCCGGCACCTGGCCGGGCGGCTACGTCACCGGCCTGCCGGGCCACAACACCAGCCGCGCCGTGCTTGCCGACCGGCAGGCCGCGCACCAGTGATAACGGAGACACGCCGTGGAATTCCTCGTCAACATCACCCTGCGCTGGTCCGACGACATGGACCCGGAGCTCAAGGAGCGCATCATCGTCGACGAGCGCGCGCACGCCGCCGAGCTCGCCCAAAAGGGCCACCTGGTGCGCATGTGGCGGGTGCCCGGCCGCTTCGAGAACTGGGGCGTGTGGCGCGCGCGCGACGCGACCGAGCTGCACGAGATCCTGTCCGGAATGCCGGCGTTCCCTTGGATGGTGCGCGTCGACGTGCACCCGCTCGCCCGCCACGCGGTCGATCCGGCGCCCTATCCGGCCTGAGACGGCGGCCGCTCAGGCCGCGTCGACGCCGGCGCGCTCCAGCGCCGCGGCGACCGCCAGCACGCGGGCGTCGTCGAACTTGCGGCCGACGATCTGCATGCCCACCGGCAGCCCGGCGGCCGTCCGGCCGCAGGGCAGGCTCGCGGCCGGGTTCTGCGCCAGGTTGAAGGTGTAGGTGAAGACGCTCCAGCCGGTCAGGTCGTGCTCAAGATGGCCCGCCGGCGCGTTGCGGCCGAGCGGCAGCGCGGGGACGGCGGCGGTCGGGGTGACCAGCACGTCGTGGCGCATGAAGAAGGCGCACAGCGCCGCGCCAAGCCGGTAGCGCGTGTCGTGCGCCTGGCGGATGTCGTCGGCGGTGAACCGCGCGGCCTCTTCGGCCAGCCGGCGGAGGCCCGGATCGACCTGCGCGCGCGCCGCGTCGTCCATCGCCGCGAGGCGCGCGCGGTAGCCGCCGGAAAAGAACACCTGGCCGACCCGTCGCGGATCGGGAAGGTCGGGTTCGGCCTCCGCGATCTCGGCGCCGAGCGCCTCCAGATGCCGCACGCCGGCCGCCACGCGCCGTTCGACCTCCGGATCGGCCTGCAGGCCGCACAGCGACGGGGCATAGGCGACGCGCAGTCCCGCTATGTCGCGGCCGAGCGCGTGCGAGAAGGCGTCGGCGCGGTCGAACGGGGTGTTGTACCAGTCGCGCCGGTCGGGCCGGCCGAGCACGTCGAGAAGCCGCGCGGCGTCGGCCACCCGCCGGGCGAGCGGACCGACATGGGTGAGCGGTCCGGCGGGGTAGGCGGCGACCGTGCCGAAGGTCGGCTTCATGCCGAAGACGCCGCAGAAGGCGGCCGGAATGCGGATCGAGCCGGCGGCGTCGGAGGCGACGTTGAGCGGTGCCAGGCCTGCCGCCGCCGCGACCGCGGCGCCGCCGCTGCTGCCGCCGGCGCTGCGCGTGGCGTCGTGCGGATTGCGCGTGACCCCGTAGCGGGCGCTGTCGGTCACCAGCTTCCAGCTGAATTCGGGCGCGGCCGTGTAGCCGAGCAGAACCGCGCCCGCCTCGCGCAGCCGTGCGACGGGCGGCGCATCGTCCTGCGGACCCGCGCCGGGCGTCACGGTCAGGCTGCAGAAGTCGAGCGGCCATCCTTTGACGGCGAACAGGTTCTTGATCGTCGCCGGCACCCCGTCGAGCGGGCCGAGCGGGCGGCTGGCACACCAGCGCGCTTCCGATGCGCGGGCCGCCGCCAGCGCCTCCTGCGCGGCGACGTGCGTGAGCACGGTGCCGTGCCGGGCGTTGATCGCCTCGGCTTCGGCCGCGGCCCAGCGCGCCACCTCGACCGGCGAGACGGCGCCGCTGCGGTAGCCTTCGTTCAGGCGCGCGATGCTCCAGCCGGCGAAGCCGTCGGCCGCCGGCTTCATGGCACGAGCAGGTGCACGTCGTCCGGCCGCCAGCTCACCGCGAGATCGGCGCCGGGCGCCAGCGCGGCGGCCTCGCGGTCGCTGAGGCGCAGGCGCACCGTGTGGCCGTCGGCCGTGCTGCCCTCCACGGCGACGCGGTCGCCGAAGTGGACGATGCTGGCGACGGTGAGCGTCGTGCCGTTGTCGGCGGGCGGCGCGTCGGCCGGACGGATCAGCTCGGGCCGGATCATGGCGAGCACCGGGGCATCGCGGGCGCAGTCGAGCGGCGCCGCCGCCCGCACCGGGCCGATCGCCGTCGACACCACGCCCGCCTGCGGGTCGCTGACGGTCGCCTCGAACATGTTGCTCTCGCCGACGAACTCGCCGACGAAGCGGGTCGCCGGCCGCCGGTAGATCTCGATCGGCGCGGCGATCTGCTCGATGTGGCCGGCGTTGAAGACGGCGATCCGGTCCGACATCGTCATCGCCTCGCTCTGGTCGTGGGTGACGTAGATCAGCGTGATGCCGAGCTTGCGCTGCAGCGCCTTGATCTCGAACTGGAGCTGCTCGCGCAGGTTCTTGTCGAGGGCGCCGAGCGGCTCGTCCATGAGCACCACGGCGGGATCGAAGACGAGCGCGCGGGCGAGCGCGACGCGCTGCTGCTGGCCGCCCGACAGCGCGTTCGGCCGGCGGTCGGCATAGCTCGTCAGGCCGACCATCTCGAGATAGCGGCCGACGGTCTCGGCGATCGCATCCGGCGCCAGCTTGCGCAGGCGCAGCGGGTAGGCGACGTTGTCGAACACCGTCATGTGCGGGAACAGGGCGTAGTTCTGGAAGACCATGCCGAAGTTGCGCCGGTGCGCGGGAATGCCGACGATGTCGCGCCCGGACAGCACGATGCGCCCGTCGCTTGGCAGCTCGAAGCCGGCGATCATCATCAAGGTGGTCGTCTTGCCCGAGCCGCTGGGGCCGAGCAGGCTCAGGAACTCGCCACGCCTGATGTCGATCGAGACGTCGTCGACGGCGCGCAGGGCGCCGCCGGCGTAGCGCTTGCTGACGCCTTCCAGGCGCAGGAACGGGTCGGGGGAGGGCTGATGCACGGGCTGTCCTTCGGGCTCACTGCTTCCTGCTCTGCCGCCACGCCACCGCGAGCGCGGCGACCACCACCACGACGAAGAGGAGTGTCGAGACCACGGCCACCACCGGGTCGGATTCCTGGCGCACGCTTTCGAACATGCGGCGCGGCAGCGTGGAGGCGGCGCGTCCGGAGATGAAGAGCGCGATCACCGTCTCGTCGAACGAGGTGATGAAGGCGAACAGGCCTGCGACCAGGAAGCTCGGCCGCAGCAGCGGCAGCGCCACGTGGCGGAACGACGTCAGCGGCCCGGCGCCGCAGGACGCCGAGGCACGCATCAGCGTCCAGTCGAAGCTCTTCAGATTGGCCGACTGGATCAGAAAGACGATCGGCACCGACAGGCAGGCATGGGCGATGACGACGCCCGTCATCGTGTTGAGCAGCCCGGTGCGGCCGAAAAAGAAGAAGTAGGCGAGCGCCATGACGATGAACGGCACCATCAGCGGCATCATGATCATGAGCCGCACCAGGCGCTTGCCGGGAAAGTCGAACAGCGCGAAGGCGAAGGCCGCCGGCGTGGTGACGAGCAGCGTGATCGCCGCCGATGCCAGCGCGATGACGAAGCTGTTGAGCGTCGGCTGCATCCAGTCCGGCCGCGTCACGTAGGCGGCGTAGGAGTCGAGCGTGAAGGCGCTCGGCGGAAAGCGCAGCGACGTGCCCTCGCCGAACGACATCACCACCACCAGCAGCATCGGCAGCAGCACGAAGGCGGCAACCGCCACTGCCAGCAGCCGGGGCAGCAGCGGCGCTCCCCGGCTCCATGCGCTCCCGCCGGTCACGAGCGCCACAGCCGGTCGAGGCCGAAGAAGTGATCGTAGACGGCGAACAGCGCCAGCGTGACCGCGAGCAGCACCGCCGCCATGGTCGCCGCTTCCCGCCAGTCGAGAAGCTGCTCGATCTGCGAGCCGATCAGCCGGGCGATCATCTGGTCCTGCGGACCGCCGAGCAGCTCGGGCGTCACGTAGAAGCCGAGACAGACGATGAAGACCAGCGCCGAGCCGTTGATGATGCCCGGCGCCGACAGCGGCAGGAAGACGGTGCGGAAGGTCTGGAACGGCGTGGCGCCGAGGCCGGCGGAGGCCTTGAGCAGGCTCGGGTCGATGCGCTGCATGACCGCGAACAGCGACAGCACCATGAAGGGCAGCAGGATGTGGATCATGCCGATGTTGGCCGCGATGCCGGTGAACAGGAGCTGCGGCGGTTCCTCCCAGCCGAGGCCGCGCAGCACCGTCGACAGCAGGCCCTGCGAGCCGAGGATGACCATCCAGGCATAGGTCCGCGCCAGGAACGAGGTCCAGAAGCTCATCGTCACGATGAGGATCAGCGCGGTTCCCAGCCGGCCGCCGTAGCGCGCCGCGACATAGGCGATCGGATAGCCGAGAAGGATGCAGAAGACCGTCACGGTCAGCGCGACCGCCAGCGTGCGGCCGAGGATGCGCAGATAGAACGGGTCGGTGAAGAAGGCGCCGTAGGCTTCCAGGGTGAAGCCGTCCGGGCCGACGACGGAAAGCCGCAGGATGCCGGCAAGCGGCACCAGGAAGAGGCCGGTGACGAACACGATCGCCGGCGCGAGCAGAAGCCAGGGGCGCAGCGGACGGGTGACTCCGGGCGACAGCAGCGGCCGCGGCGGGCTGTGGTCCGTCGGCTCGTCGCTCGTCGCGCCATCCGGCATCGTCTGCGCCATCTGCGGCCTGCTCCTCCCATTTGTCTGTTTATAGCAGACAGTGATTTCTATAAGAAGACATTAGCCGGAGCGGCGCGGGGGTTGTCAACCACCGCCCGGTGGATAATCACTCGCCTGCGGAAGCATCGAGCAACGGGAGCGCAACTTGACCACGAAGCCGGGCATCACGAACGACCAGGCGCGCGGCGGCACGCGCGCCTTGAGCTCCTCGCTCCGCACGCTCGCGATGCTCGACACGATCGCCGGTTTCAACAGGCCCGTGCGCTTCGCCGAGCTGGCGCGCGCGATCGGCGGCTCGCGCGCCAGCAACTACCAGAAGCTGGTGACGCTGGTCGAGGCGGGCTGGGTGGAAGGCACGCCGGAAGGCGCCTACAGGCTGACGCTGCACGCCGCGCGGATCGGCAGCGTGGCGTTCAACCAGGCCGGCCTCGGCAAGCGCATGCATCCGATCATGGAGGCGCTTTCGGCCGAGCTCGGCGAGAGCGTGTCGCTCGCCGTTCTCGACAACGACGTGCTCTACATCATCGAGGAGGTGATGACGCAGGACCTGCTGCGCGTCAGCTATCGGGTCGGCACGACGATGAAGATCGAGAACACCGCGTCCGGCCGCGTGTTCGCCGCCTTCGTCTCGCCCGAGCACCGGGCCAAGCTCGTCGCGCAGGGCATCGCGCTGCCCGACGCGCAGACGCTGGAGCGCGTGCGCGGCGCGTTCTTCGCGACCTCGCACCGCGGCGAGAAGGCGGAGATCCTTGCCGTCGGCGCGCCGGTGTTCGACGCGCAGCAGCGCATCATCGCGGTGCTGTCGATCGCCGGTCCCTACGACCGCATCGACGTCGAGCGGAGCCGGCTGGCGCTGATGCGCGCGGTCAGCCGGTTCATGAACGAATCGGGCGGCTTCAAGCCGTGGGGCGACGCCTACGGCTGAGCCGTTTCGGCAAGCAGCGCCAGCAGCGCCTCGGCCAGGAGATCGGGGTGGGTGATCATCGCGTTGTGGGCGGCCGGCAGCGCGCGCACCGGCCAGCCGGCCGCGCGGGCGCGCCCGGCGGCGGCGTCGAAGTAGACGCGCTCGTGCCGCGTGCAGCGCAGATAGGCGCGGGCGCGCACGTCGGCGAGGCCGCCGGCAAGCGCGACCGGCTCGGCATAGCAGCGCCAGGGCATCGGCGTCGCCTTGCGGTCGATCCAGGCCGCATCCTCGCCCCCGGTGCCGAACATGGCGGCGGGCGAGGCCGGCAGGATCCAGCCGAAACCCTCGGCGTCGACGCGCGCCCTCAGCCGCTGCGTCACCGCCTCGCCGATCAGGTCGCACATCGACTGGCCGTCGTCCGGCACGTGCGCGTCGAGATAGGCGAGCAGCCGGATGCGGCCGGGCAGCCGGTCGGCGACGCCCGTCACCACCATGCCGCCATAGCTGTGGCCGAGGAGCACGGCGTCGTCGATCTCCTCGTGCACCAGCAGGGCGGCGATGTCCTCGACATGCGTCGACAGGCCGACGGCCGGCGACAGAAGATGCGCGCGGTCGGCATGGCCGGTGAGCGACGGCGCCAGCACGCGATGGCCCGCCGCGACGAGGCGGCGCGCCAGACGCGCCCAGCACCAGCCGCCGTGCCACGACCCGTGCACCAGGACGAAGGTGCCGGGACGCCGGCCGGCGGTGCCGGTCATCCGAAGACCTCGCCGTAGAGCCGCAGCCAGTTGCCGAAGGCGATCTTGTCGGCCTCCTCGTCGTTGAAGCCGAAGGACACCAGGCCCTGGCGCAGCACAGAGAGCTGGCTCGGACGCTGGTACCACGACGGCGGCGGCACCGCTCCCGGCCGCGCGGCCGAGCCCGCCCCGAAGTCCTCGCCGCGCGTCCAGTAGCCCTTGCGCATCCAGTCGAGGTCGTCCGGCACCACCTTGTTGTGGTTGGTGTCGGTGCCGAAGGCGACGTGATCGATGCCGGCGATGTCGACCGCGCGCGCCACCAGCCCGGCCCACGCCTCCACCGTCTGGCAATGCTCGTCGCCGACGATGTTGCGGTAGGTGGCGCAGCCGATGACGCCGCCCGTGTCGCGCAGCGCCCGCAGCACCTCGTCGCTCTTGTTGCGGCGGTGGTCGAAGACCGATTTCGGGTTGGCGTGGGTGACGGCGACCGGCTTCTTCGACCAGCGGATCGCGTCGAGCGTGGTGCGGTCGCCGACATGCGACAGGTCGACCAGCATGCCGCTGCGGTTCATCTCGGTGATGACCTCGCGGCCGAACCGCGCCAGGCCGGAGTCGTGCTCCTCGTAGCAGCTTCCGCCGAGCTCGTTCTGGTTGTTGTAGGTGAGCTGCAGCACGCGCGTGCCGAGCTCGGCGAACAGCTCGACGAAGCGGATGCGGCCCTGCAGGCAGTTGGTGTTCTGGAAGCCGAGCAGCACGGCGACCTTGCCCTCGGCGTCGGCGCGGCGAATGTCGGCGACGCCGCTGGCGATCAGCGCGATGTCGGCATTGGCGCGCACCAGGTCGCGCCAGCGGGCGATCGAATCGAGCGAATCGAGCGCCCCCTCCCAGAAGCCGCAGGTCACCGTCACGCAGGTGACGCCGGCGGTCTTCAGCTCCTCGAAGGACGACCGGTTGAAATGGCCGCACTGCAGTCCGTCGATCAGCATGCTTGTCCTCGTCTGGTTGGTTCGTCAGCCGCCGCGGCCCGGGCGCGTGCCCTGGGCGTCGGCGAGCGGGAATGCGCGGGTGCCGTCTCCCGCGTGGCTGCGCGAGACGGCGGATTCGGGAATGAGGTAGCCGGCCGCGGTGCGGCCGAGCCGCGCCCAAAGCGCCCGCTCGACCGTCAGGTCGGCGCGCGACAGGGCGAGCGGGTCGAAGGGCTCGGCCGCCGCGGCGCGGCGCGCGGCGAGGCGGGCCGCGTCGCCGTCCGCCTCGACCGCGAGGGCCAGCCCGTCGCGCGCGGCGAACCGGACGAGCGCGCCGAGCAGCCGGGCGGCCGGACACCGCGTCACGGCGACCTCCGCCGGGCCGTCGCCGGCGGCCGGCAGCAGGCGATCGAGGATCGACGGCGCCGCCACCAGGGCATGGCAGCCCGCCGCGTCGAAGACGATGCCGTCGGCGTGGCGCCGGACGCTCATGCGCCGCGGCGCGGCGCTGCGGATGGCGGGCCAGTCCTCGGCGAGCGCGCGCAGGCCGCCCAGCCCGTCGTGCTCGGCCGCCAGCACCATGGCGGTGACCGCCGGCTCGAGACCCCAGTCCCAGGCGCTCTGGCGCAGGATGCGGCTGCACACCGTGCGCGCCTCGCGCGGGCGGACCAGCACGGGCGGCGCCGGCGCGGCGTCGTCGGCGACGCCGGTCACGGCACGGCCCGCGGCATCAGCGGCAGGTGCCAGCCGGGCTCCAGGGTGCGGCCGATCTCGCCGCGCGCCGGCGCGCCGTGGAACATGATGCCGCGCGCGTTGCGGTCGAGATAGTCGACCGGCTTGGCCAGTCCGTAGAAGCCGACCATGATCAGACGCACGAGATCGAGCGCGCGGAAGTCCTCGGCGAAGGGGTTGCAGTGCGGCGTGTGGAAGCGCGCGTCGCGCAGATGCTCGATGCGCTGGGCCGTGTGGCGATGCTCGGGATGGGCGAGCAGGAAGTCCGCCGTGTCGCCCGTTTCGCCGAAGGCGCGGATGTCGGCGAGCAGCGCCTTCACGCCGCCGACGACGTTGCGCAGCATGTTGTGCGTGGCGGGGGTGTCGTGGCGCGTGCCGCGGCGCGGCTCGTCGTTGGAGATCGACTGGTACCAGACGAAGTGGTTCGCCGACGGCGTCTCGGTGTCGGTCGCCAGCGCCCAGCCGTACTGGCGCTCGATCAGCCCGGCGATGTCGCCGAGCCGCATGCGCGGCGCCGGCGGCGGGTCCTCGTCGACCACGAAGCATGCGAGCAGCCGGTCGCGCAGCTCCGGCATCAGGTCCATCACGCAGGACAGCACCGTCTCGGCGGTCGCGCCGGCGCACTCGGCCCATGCCTTGTCGAGAAGCCGGCGAACGGGCCGGCCCAGCGTGGCGTCGGCCGCGAACGCGGCGGCGAGCGCGCGAAGCTCGGCGCTGCGCTGCGCGTTGGCCGTCCCGCCGTCCTCGCCGACGCGGTCCTCCGCGACGAAGCGCGCGGCGCGCTCGAGCAGGGCCGCCAGCGTGGCGCGGCGCGGATCGTCGTCGGCAAGGTGCAGCGCGGCCGCGCTGGCGATCAGCCGTTCGCGCATCTCCAGCCAGCGGCCGAGGAACTGCGGCCGGTTGTAGACGAAGAAGACGAGACCGATGGCCGAGCCGTTGCCGATGCCGATGAAGCGCTTGAAGGCGGGGTCGAGCGCGGCCGCGCCGGGCGAACCGACGCGGGCCAGATGCTCGGCGAGGTCGAAGGAGAACTCGCGCATCATGTAGCCGGCGAGCATCTGCGCCATGTACGGCGCGCCGAGCGGGTGGTCGCGGCCGTAGGTCAGGAAGGGCCGGGTGCCGTAGATGCCGTTGCCCTCGATGCCGACATTGCGCATCAGATAGCCGATCTCGGCGATCCGCTCGGGATCGGGCTGGCGCCCGGCGGCGAGCCGGCCCACGACATGCTCGAAGACGCGCATGCTGCGGTTGCTGCGGCACCAGATCAGCGTGTCCGGCTCGGCGCGGCCGGCGTAGATCTTCGGCATCTCGCGGCGCATGGTCTCGATCTGGCGGTCGGTCGCCCGGCCCTCGTACAGGCCGCCGTTCATGTCGCGCTCGCCGTCGAGCACGCGGCCGCTGCGGCCGCCCTCGACCGGCGGGTTGGCGAGCGCGACGAACTCGAAGCGCCGGCCGCCGGCCTCGATGGCGTAGCGCGCGATACCGGCGCCCTCGGCGTCGAGGTCGAGGCTTTCGCAGCGGATCGACCAGCGGTCGCGAAACAGGCGCTCCACGAAGTAGTGGCTGCAGCTCAGCGCCGACGGCTGCAGTGCGGCGAGCGCGCCGGGCGCCATCAGGTCGGCTTCGCCGCGCAGCGGCGGACGGCCGATCCGGCGCAGGCGCTCGACGGCGACGGGCTCGAGCGTCGCGGCGCGGCCCGGCGGCGGGGTGATCGCTGGCGAAGGAGGCATGAAGACCTGGGCAAGGCCGGCGCCGGCTGGCGCGGCTGACTGGCGTCGGGAGGCGGCCGGACGACGCGGGACGCCCTCCGGCCGCACAGGAACGGCGAACGGTGCTAGGAGGCCATCCAGCGCTCGAACCGCTTGGTCATCTCCGTCAGGCGGCTGCCGACGTCCTCGACGTCCTGCCACACCGACACGGCGATGTTGTCGGGGTGGGTCGGCATCGTCCTGGCGACCTCCGCGTCGATCAGCTCGAAGGCGCGCTCGTCCATCGGGCCCATGTTGTTGTCGCGGCAGAAGCCGGCCATCGGCTCGGGCTGCGTGGCGAACTGGATGTACTTCCAGGCGTTCTCGGCGCGCGGCGTGCCCTTCGATACGCACCAGAAGGCGCGGTCGACCAGCGCCTGGTTGCGCACCAGCGTGACCGGCACGCCGTTGTCCTCGAGCGTGCGCGCGCCCGAGGCCCACAGGCCGCCGGCGGCGACCTCGCGGTCCTGGATGAGCTGGATCGCCTGGGCGCCCGACTGCCAGAACACGCGCAGGTCCGGCTTCAGCCGGTCGAGGCTGGCGAAGGCGCGGTCGAGGTCCATCGGATAGAGCTCCTCGGGCGCCACGCCGTCGGCCAGCAGCGCGAAGGCGATGGTCTCGGAGGGATAGACCGGCAGCGTGCGCGGGCCGGGGAAGGCCGCGGTGTCCCAGAACTCGGCCCAGGACTGCGGCCCCTTGCCGTCGGCGAAGGTGTCGTTGCGATAGGTGACGTTGAAGGAATAGGCGTGCGAGGCGACGCCGTTGAACATCACGTTGCCCTCGGGCACCTGGCTCGCGTCGAAATTGCCTTCGGTCGGCGCCAGCACGCCGGCCTCTTGCGCCTGGTAGAGCGCCGCACCGCCGAGCGTGGTGACGTCGAAGTCGTAGGCGCCCGTCTGCGACTGGGCGACGAGCTTGGCGAAGGAGACCGGCGAGACCGTCTCGACGCGGATACCCGTCGCCTCGGTGAAGGGGTCGAAGAAGTTCTTGCGTGCCGCCTCGAGCCAGCTTCCGCCCCAACTGTTGACGACGACGAAATCGTCGGCCGCGGCGGCGCGGCGTACATAGGGCGCGGCCAGTCCGGCGCCGACCGCGAGGCCTGCTGACGCCTTGAGCAGGCTGCGGCGGGTCAGCGCGGCACGCGCGCCTTTGTCGGGACGGGTCATGCTCTTCCCCTTCTGTCTTCTATGTGAGAACATTATGTTGTATTAGAAGACAATAGTGACGTGCCGGCGCCGCGCTTGTCAAGCCGCGCTGCCGGTCGTGGCATGGCGACCGTCGCGGCGGCGACAAAAGACGCTGCCGGCAGGGACGTGGTGCTTTGTCGGGGGGACGGCGCGCCGCGGCGGCGCCAGGCCGCCGCGCGGCATGCGGCCCGTCCGGGCGCGCGCGAACGCGCCGCCGAATCCGGCGGGTCCGCGCAAGAACGAGATGTGCTGGCTGGTCCGGCTGGTGGGCGTGCCTGGGATCGAACCAGGGACCCCTACGATGTCAACGTAGTGCTCTCCCGCTGAGCTACACGCCCTGCCGACGCGGGCATAGACCACAAAGCCGCAGCGCCCGTCAATAGGAACTTCGCCGCCTTTGCGGGGCGTCGCGGGCGGGGCGCGGCGGCCGGTTGCGCGCGGGCTCCGGCGCTCCTGCGCGCGGCCGCTGCGGGGCGCCGTTCAGGCGGCCTGCAGCATCTTCTCGACCTCGTTGACGAGGTCGCGCAGGTGGAACGGCTTCGACAGCACCTTGGCGTCGCGCGGCGCGTTCGAATCGGGGTTCAGCGCGACGGCGGCGAAGCCGGTGATGAACATCACCTTGAGGTCGGGATCGATCTCGGTGGCGCGCCGGGCGAGCTCGATGCCGTCCATCTCCGGCATCACGATGTCGGTCAGAAGCAGCGAGAACGGCTCCTCGCGCAGCCGGTCGTAGGCGCTGGCGCCGTTGTCGTAGTCGATCACGTCATAGCCGGCCCGCTCGAGCGCGCGGACCAGAAACCGCCGCATGTCGTCGTCGTCTTCCGCAAGCAGGATTCGCGCCATCGTCCCTGTCCGAACAGCCCCCGACGGGCCTTTGCGCCGGCCCGTTAACCATTGCGATATATGAATCCGCGAGGGTAAACATCAAGTGAATGTGGTGCCGCGGCAAGGCGGCCGTGCAGGCTGGACAGGCCGTGCGCCCGGTGGCAGGCTTTGCCGGCATTGCCAGCGACGGCGGCGAGCGGCGGCGGGAGAAGACATGGACGCATCGGCAGACTTCGCAACGGTACCCCCCTTCGCGGTGCGGCTCGCCGGCGACCAGATTCTGCCCTTCGTGTTCAACTCGCCGCACAGCGGCCGGCACTATCCGGCCCGCTTCCTGGCGATGTCGCGGCTCGACGCCGCGGCGATCCGCCGCTCCGAGGACTGCTATGTCGACGAGCTGTTCTCCGGCGTGATCGGCCTCGGCGCGCCGCTCCTGTCGGCCAACTTCCCGCGCGCCTATCTCGACGTCAACCGCGAGCCCTGGGAGCTCGATCCGCGCATGTTCGCCGAGCCGCTACCGGGCCATGCCAACACGCGCTCGCCGCGTGTGGCCGGCGGGCTGGGCACCGTGCCGCGGCTGGTCGGCGAGGGGCTCGACATCTATGCCGGGCGGCTGCCGCTGGCGGAGGCCGTGGCGCGCATCGGCGCGGTCTACAAGCCCTATCACGACTGCCTCAAGCAGCTCGTCGCGCGCACCCATGCGCGCTTCGGCTTCGCCGTGCTGATCGACTGCCACTCGATGCCGGCCAGCATCCGCGTCGGCGAGAACGGCATGCGGCCCGACTTCATCGTCGGCGACCGCTTCGGCACCTCGGCCGCGCAGGCGCTGACCGAGCACGCCATCGCGATCCTGTCGGCGATGGGCTACACGGTGGCGCACAACAAGCCCTATGCCGGCGGCTTCATCACCGAGCATTACGGCCGGCCCGCGCGCGGCCTGCACGCGCTGCAGATCGAGATCAACCGCGGCATCTACATGAACGAACGCACGCTGGAGCGCGCGCCGGGCTTCGACGCGCTGGTGCGCGACCTGACCGCCTTCGCCCGCGACCTGACCGCCATCCCCGACGATTTCGCCGCAGCGCCCCCGCTCGCCGCCGAATAGCCGCGCGCGCGGCCGCGGCGGCGTGGCTTTTCACGGCGCCGAAACGCCGCCGGACGCGGCCTGCCGCCTCCGAAAACCGCTTCACAGCATCCGACGGGATGGTCTAGAGATGCCGCGCCACGCCGGGCGGCCTCGCCACGCGTTTGCGCGGCGCAAAAAAAGAGACCGCATCGCCGGTTGACGACGCGGTCCAAGTCTAGGGAGGAAACGCCCAAGGAGGGCATCGGACAGACGAACTGTCCGGCAACCAATTTATGCTGCGCTGCACAAATGTCAAGCGCTGCACTGCGATTTTGTGTGGACAAAGCGCCGCGGGGCCGCGAGGGGCGCGGCGGCCGGCAGGCCCGGCGATCCGGGCATGACGAGGAGACGAGATGACCATTCCACCGGCCTTTCTGCGGCGCGTGGCGGCGGCGGCCGCCGCCGAGACGCTGCCGCGCTTCCGTCGCCAGGCGGCGGTGGCCAACAAGGACCATGCCGGCTTCGACCCGGTGACGGAGGCCGACCAGGCGGCCGAGCGGGCGATCCGCGCGGCGATCGCCGAGGCCTATCCCGGGCACGGCCTGATCGGCGAGGAGTTCGGCAGCGAGAACGGCGACAGTGCCGCCGTGTGGGTGATCGACCCGATCGACGGCACGCGCGCCTTCATCTCCGGCCTGCCGCTGTGGGGCACGCTGGTCGGCCACATGGTCGGCGGCAAGGCGGTGGCGGGGTTGATGGCGCAGCCCTTCACGGGCGAGCTCTACTTCGCCGACGGCGCCGGCGCCTTCTACGAGGGGCCGGGCGGGGCCAGGACGCTCGCCACCCGCAAGGTCGAGCGGCTCGAGGAGGCGACGCTGTGCACCACGACGCCGGCGCTGTTCGACGGGCCGCGCCGGGCGCTCTACGACACGGTCGAGCAGGCGGTGCGGCTGACGCGCTACGGCACCGACTGCTACGGCTATGCCATGGTGGCGGCCGGCCATGTCGACCTGGTGATCGAATCGGCCCTGCAGCCCTACGACATCGTGGCGCTGATCCCGATCATCGAGCAGGCCGGCGGCGTGGTGACCACCTGGCGCGGCGAGCCGGCCGAGGCGGGCGGCGACATCGTGGCAGCCGCCACGCCGGCGCTGCACCGCGCGGCGCTGGCCCGGCTCGCCGGCTGACGCCGGCGGCCCGGAGCCGGTCGGGTCTCCGCACCATCGCAGACCGGTTCTGAGTCGTCGTTTTCCTGGGGGAGGGGGCGGCGAGGCGGCGCCCGCTTCGCCTGGAAACGCTCGAGGGACGCGCGCTACGCGAACACCGCGTCGGAGCCCGGCACGAAAGCGTCGAAGGCGGCGAGCACCTGCTCGCGATAGGCGTCGGCTTCCTGCAACAGCTCGTGCCGGGCGCCGTCGACGGTGACCAGCGCGCCGCTGCGCAGCCGCCCGTGGTAGTCCTCGATCGCCCGGTTCGACACCACCTCGTCGGCGCCGGCGGCGACGAACAGAGCCGGAATGCGGATGCGCGCGGCGAATTCGGGGTCGCGCACGGTGCGGATCGCCCGGCAGGCGGCGCGGATCCAGGCGGCGGTCGGGCCGCCGAGCGCCAGCGCCGGGTGGCGGCGGTAGAGCTCCTGGTTGCGGGCGTAGCGGGCGTAGTCGGTCGTCAGCTTGTTGAAGGCGAAGGGGATGGCCTCGCGCGGCCGCGGCCCGCCGGCCATGTAGACGCGCCCCAGGCCGAGCGCGAACAGCAAGCTCGACAGGCGGTAGAGCGCGCGGTCGGAAAACGCCGTGCCGGCGAAGCCCAGAAGCGGCGCGCACAGCACCATGCGGCGCACGCGGTTGACCAGTCCGGGGGCGGCCAGCAGCGCCACCAGCGCGCCGGTCGAGTGGCCGAGCACGTAGTAGGGCGGGCGGCAGTCGGGCAGGATGACCTCCTCGAACAGCCGGTCGAGATCGGCGACGTAGTCGTCGAAGCTGCCGACATAGCCGCGCTCGCGGTCGCGCAGCAGCCGGTCGGAGGCGCCCTGGCCGCGCCAGTCGAGGGTGGCCGTGGCGAAGCCGCGCGCGGCGAGATCGCCGACGGTCTCGAAGTACTTCTCGATCGCCTCGTTGCGGCCGGGCAGGATGACCACCGTGCCCCTGAGCGGCCGGCCGGTGGCGACGAAGCGGGCGAAGCGGATGCGGTGGCCGTCGGCCGTGTCGAGCAGGCCGGCGGTCGCGCCCTCGGGAACCGGGTTTCCGGGGATCTGGTAGAGAAGGTCGGACATCGCCACCGCTGCGCGCTGTGCTGGCGGGCCGCCCCGGCCCGGCACCGACGGGTCTAGAGCATTTTGCCGTGAAGGGGAATCACCGGGCGCGCGAATGCCGCCGCCGAGGCATGACGGCCGGGAGGAAGGGACGATACACCCGGCCAAGTGCTGCGCGGCGCCCTCTTCGGGCGCCGTCATCGGCAAGTCTTCGGGAAGGCTAGCAGGGCGAAGCTGAACGGCGGCCGAAGCCGCGGTTCATGGCGCGTTCAGGTGGCCGGCGCGGGCGCCGCGGCGGCTCTTGAAAACGCGCGGGCGGGCGCCCACATCCCTTGCGCGGCCGCCGCAAGGGGCCGCGGCCGAAGGGAAACGCCGGTGACGGGTTTCCGCAAAGGCCGAATGCGCAAACGTGTTGCTCAACAGGAGGACAGACCCATGCGTCATGTCGACTTTTCGCCGCTCTACCGCTCGACCGTCGGGTTCGACCGGCTTTTCACCATGCTCGACTCGCTTGCCCAGCCGGATGGCGGGCAGACCTACCCGCCCTACAACATCGAGCGCACCGGCGAGGACGCCTACCGCATCTCCATGGCGGTGGCCGGCTTCTCCGAGGACGACATCTCGATCGAGGCGCACCGCAACGTGCTGACCGTGAAGGGCGAGAAGAGCGAGGAGGAGCGTCAGGACGGCTCCGAGCTGCTCTATCGCGGCATCGCCGGGCGCAGCTTCGAGCGCCGCTTCCAGCTCGCCGACTTCGTCGAGGTGGTCGGCGCGCGCATGCAGAACGGCCTGCTGCACATCGACCTGAAGCGCAACATTCCCGACGAGATGCGGCCGCGCCGCATCGAGATCGCCGGCGCCTCGCAGGACGGCTCCAGGCAGATCGAGGCCAAGGCCGGCTAACGCGTCGCCGGGCGAAGCCTGGCGGCTTCGCCGGCCGCAACCGTCCACAAGCCGACGGGTCGGAGCCGCTCTGCGATCTGTCAGGGCGGCTCCGGCGCACGATGCGGCCGGCCCGGCATCGACGGTCTGCCGACCGACCGACGAGCGGCGTCCCTTCGGGGCGCCGCTTTTTTTCCGCCCGCAGGGGCGGTCGCGGTCAGGCGGGCCGGGCCGTGGCGGCCGGCCGGCTGCCTGCCTGCCACCAGCGGGCGAGCGCGGCATCGAGCGAGACGCGCCCGGCGCCGCGCACCACGAGAACGATGAGCAGAAAGCCCCACAGCAGCCGCTGGTCGGCGACCGGCGCGGCGGGAAAGCGGTCGAACCAGGCGCCGACGGTCTGCGCGTCGACATTGTGCACCGCGATGTCGACATAGCTCTGCACGATGACGAAGACGATCATGCCGAGCGCGGCGAGCCGCGTGAACAGGCCGGCGACGATCAGCAGCGGCAGCGCGAACTCGGCATAGGTGCCGGCCCACACGATCAGCCCCCACGGCACCAGCGCGACCTGCGAGACGTCGCCGCCGGCCGCCTCCACCGCCGGCAGCACGATCTGGTAGTAGGCGTTGTCGGCGACGTCGAAAAAGCCGAGCAGCCCGTCGCCGACCTTGGTGCGCGCGGAGTTGAGGAAATAAAGCAGCAGCACCGCGGCGAAGACGAAGCGGGCGAGAAGGCCGAGGAACCAGCCGTCGACGGCCGATTCCAGGGCGGCGAAGGCGTGCCGGTGCGCGGCGCGCAGGCGCTCGACCAGGGGTCTCATGGCGTCGTTTCCTCCCGTTCGCCATCCGCGTCGGTTCGCAGCGCGGCAAACGCGCCACTGTCGACAAGCCGCCGGATCGCACCGGCCAGATCGAAGGCCGCATCCTCCTCTGCCGCCGTCCCGGCCGCCGCCTGCAGCGTCCGGCCGGCCAGAAGCGCGGCGAAGAAGGCGCCCTCGGCGGGGCAGAGCGGCGCGAGGGTGACGGTCAGTGCCGGCCGGGTGACGAGCGCGGCCTCCGCTTCGCCGGCGCGGATGCGGCCGCCGGCCGGCGGCGGCGTGCCGCGGTTGGCCAGCACGATCGAGGCGGCGGCGTAGCGCGAGCGCACGAGACGGGTCGCCGGATGGGGGCGAAACCGGCTGCCGGCCAGCCGGTCGGGCGCGAGCGCGGCGAGGGCCGCGCCCGGCAGCGGCTCGGCATCGGCGGCATGATAGGCGTCGAGCCAGGCGCGCTCGATCCGCGCGACGTCGGGCAGGTAGACGAGGGCGCGCACCGGCTCGTAGCGGGCGAGGAAGTCGGCGAAGGCCTCGCCATAGGCGAACAGCAGCGGCGAGCGCGGCGGGTGGGCGCGCACGAAGGCGCGCGCGAGGACGCCGAAATTGGCCGCGCCGACCAGCCGCTCCACCGCCGGAAAGATCTCGGCCAGCGCCGTCGTCAGGCTGTGCACGACGTTGTTGCGGTAGACGTCGAAGCGCCTGCCGGCCGGGCTGCCGGCGCATCCGTGGAGGCCGGCGGGCGCCGGCGCGCCGGGATCGAGCACGGCGGTGCGGAAGGCGCGCGGCCAGGCGGCCGCCGCGCCGCCGGGGTCAGGCGCGTGCGGCATGGCGCGGCTCCTGAGCAACGCGGCCGCCCTTGCGCGCGAGGATCGCCTCGGCGGCGGCGGCTTCGGCCATCAGCACCGGCCAGTCGGGAACGGCGCTGTCCCACTCGACCAGCGTCGGCACCGCGCCGCGCTGCGCGACGACCGTCTCGTAGAGCGCCCACACCGGGTCGGCCACCGGCGCGTCGTGGCTGTCGATCAGGAAGGCGACGCCGTTCTCGTCGGCGTCGCGGGCGTGGCCGGCCAGATGGATCTCGCCGACATGCGCGAGCGGGAAGTCGGCCAGGTAGGCGGCGGCCGAGAAGCCGTGGTTCGTCGCCGAGACGAAGACGTTGTTGACGTCGAGCAGGAGGCCGCAGCCGGTGCGCCGCACCACCTCGCGCAGGAAATCGGTCTCGCGCCAGGTCGACTCCGCGAACAGGACGTAGGTCGACGGGTTCTCCAGCAGCATCGGCCGGCCGATCGCCGTCTGCACGGCGTCGATGTGGTCGCACACGCGCGCCAGCGTGGCGTCGGTGTAGGGCAGCGGCAGGAGATCGTTGAGAAAGACGTCGTCATGCGTCGACCAGGCCAGGTGCTCCGACACCAGCGCCGGCTCGTAGCGCGCGACGAGATCGGCAAAGCGCGCCAGATGCGCGCGGTCGAGCGGTTCGAGGCCGCCGATCGACATGCACACGCCGTGCAGCGACAGCGGCCGCTCGGCGCGCAGGCGGGCGAGCGCGGCGTGCGGCGGGCCGCCGGCGCCCATGTAGTTCTCCGCATGCACCTCGAGAAAGCCGATCGCGCCGGGGTCGGCGAGAATGGCCTCGAGATGCTGCGGCTTGAAGCTGGCGCCGGCGCGGCCGGCGACGGAAAAGGCCGGAAAGCGCCCGGCGGCGGGCGGACTGGAGGTCTCCGCGCGTCTCATCGGCTCTCTCCCCGGCCTTTCCGTCGCGGCTGGCGATGCTGCCGGGTCAGGCCGGCAGGTCGCGGTCGAGCGGCTCGAGCGAGCCCGTGCGGCCGTCCGGCAGGTCGATCTCGGTGCAGGTGCCGGCGTCGACATAGGTCCAGGCGTTGCCCTGGTAGTCGACGGTGGAGGTGCCGGCGCAGGTGGTGCCGGGACCGGCGGCGCAGTCGTTCTTGCCGGCCATCGAGACGCCGTAGCACTTCTCCTTCTCCTGGGCGGTGACGGCGGTCGCGGTGGCCAGCGAGCCGGCCGACAGGGCGGCGGCGACGGTGCCGGCCAGGTAGGCGGCGGTGATCGCGGACTTGGTGGACATGGCGTTCTCCTCTCGAGGTTCTTGTGACCAGGCCGGCTCGTGCGCCGGCGCTCCGGTTGTTCCAGAGCGCCCGCTCACTTGGAAATCAACCGGTCGAGAGGGCCGTTCAAAACGGCGTGAGCGGCCTTGCCGTCACAGATCGGCGAGCATGGCGCCGAAGGCGTCGACCTCCTCGGCCGTCGTCTGGAAGCTGGTCACCATGCGCGCCAGCGTCTCGCCGGCGCCCGGCGGCCCGTCCATGCCGCGCGGGGCATGCCACGGGTGGAAGGCGGCGCCGGCCGCGCGCAGGGCCTCGGCGTCGCCCTGCTTCAGCACGGCGAACACCTCGTTGGCCTGCGGCTGCCAGGCGAGCCGCGCTTTCGCCGCCCGCCCGACATGGCCGGCCAGCCGGGCCGCCATGGCGTTGGCATGGCGCGCGGTGTCGAGCCACAGGCCGTCGGCGAAATAGGCGTCGAACTGGGCGGCGACGAAGCGCGACTTGGAGAAGAGCTGCGCGGCGCGCTTGCGCAGGAAGGGCACGTCGCCCGCGCCGGCCGGGTCGAACAGCACCAGCGCCTCGGCGCACCAGCAGCCGTTCTTGGTGCCGCCGAACGACATGAGGTCGACGCCGCGCTTCCAGGTCATCTCGGCCGGCGAGACGTCGAGCGCGGCGAGCGCGTTGGCGAAGCGCGCGCCGTCCATGTGCAGCGGCAGGCCGTGCCGGCGGCAGAGAGCGGCGATCGCGTCGATCTCGTCGAGCGCGTAGACGGTGCCGATCTCGGTCGACTGGGTGATCGAGACGGCCATCGGCTGGCCGGCATGCACGAAGGCGGGCGGGAAGCGGCCGATCGCCGCCTCGAGGGCGGCCGGCCCGATGCGCCCCAGCGTGCCGTCGACCGGGTGCAGCCGGGCGCCGCCGGTGAAGTACTCGGCCGCGCCGCACTCGTCCTCGATCAGGTGCGCCTCGCTGTGGCAGAAGGCGACGCCGCCCGGCCGGGCGGCATGGGTCATGGCCAGCGCATTGGCCGCCGTGCCGGTGGCGACGAAGAAGACGGCGACCTCGCGCTCGAAGATGGCGCTGAAGCGCTCGGCGACCGCGCGGTCGAGATCGCTGCCGCCATAGGCCGCGGCATAGCCGCCGGCATGCGCGGCGAGGCCCTCTGCGATCCGCGGATGGACGCCGGCCCAGTTGTCGGAGGCGAAATGCATGCGTGCTCCCGTGCTCGTCTGACTGCGCGGACAGTTGCCGCCTTGCCGGCCCGGCTGCAAGGCCTAAATGCCGGTGCGATGCCGCCGCAGCCGGACGGCGCCGACGGTTCGCGTGCCGGCAAATGCGGGACTCGCGCAACAATGTTTCGCGCAAGGGGCCGCTTTTTTGCGTTTGCGTCTTGTCTGCGGCAAGGATTTCTGGCATACACAATATAGGACAGCAGTGCTGTCTTATTTTTTCGCGCGTCCGCCGCCGGATTTGGCGTTAGGTTTTCGTCGGTCCGGCCCTTTGGCATGCGGCGCGCGCGCGAAGGCGGACCGCGGTCGTCGGTTTCGGCCTGCAGGCCGCCACATAGAAGAGCCGCGCCGGCGCGAGCGGTGCGGGGCCTCTTCCGGCTTTTCGAAAGATATGCCGTGCGACGACCGGGATTGTACCGCTCGAGAGCGCCAGCCCCGGACCACTGACCGACCGCTGCGGCGGGAACGCGAAGGAGGATGGGACGATGACGACACCGACGCCATCTGTGACGCCTGGGCGCAAGCCGGCCGTGCAGACTGCGGGCGCCGTCAAACGCGCCTCCGGCCACCCTGCGCCGCAGGGCCTCTATCACCCGGTCAACGAGCACGACGCGTGCGGCGTCGGCTTCATCGCGCACATGAAGGGCGAGCGCTCGCACGACATCCTGCGCGACGGCCTGGCGATGCTGGAAAACCTGACGCACCGCGGCGCGGTCGGCGCCGACCCGCTGGTCGGCGACGGCGCCGGCGTGCTGACGCAGATCCCCGACCGGCTCTACCGCGAGGAGATGGCGGCGGCCGGCATCGACCTGCCGCCGCCCGGCCACTATGCCGTCGGCCAGATCTTCATGCCGCAGGACGCCGAGCTGCGCGCCCAGATCGAGCAGATCGTCGCCGAGGTGGTGCAGGCCGAGGGGCAGGAGCTGATCGGCTTCCGCGACGTGCCGGTCGACAATTCCTCGCTGTCGAACGCGCCGCAGATCGCCGCCTCCGAGCCGGTGCACCGGCAGGTCTTCATCGGCCGCGGCGCCGGCGTCGAGGACGAGCCGTCCTTCGAGCGGCGGCTCTACATCCTGCGCAAGGTGATCTCGGCGCGGCTGCATGCGGAGGCCGACAGCGGTGCTGACGTCGACTGCTACATCGTGTCGCTTTCGGCGCGCACCGTCGTCTACAAGGGCATGTTCCTGGCCTACCAGCTCGGCGCCTACTACAGCGACCTGACCGACGCGCGCTTCGAGACGGCGATCGCGCTCGTCCACCAGCGCTTCTCGACCAACACCTTCCCGTCCTGGAAGCTCGCCCATCCCTACCGCATGGCCGCCCACAACGGCGAGATCAACACGCTGCGCGGCAACGTCAACTGGATGGCGGCGCGCCAGGCCTCGGTCGATTCGGAGCTGTTCGGCAACGACATCTCCAAGCTGTGGCCGATCTCCTACGAGGGGCAGTCGGACACCGCCTGTTTCGACAATGCGCTCGAGTTCCTCTGCCAGGGCGGCTACTCGCTCGCCCACGCGATGATGATGCTGATCCCCGAGGCGTGGGCCGGCAACAAGCTGATGAGCGCCGAGCGGCAGGCCTTCTACGAGTACCATGCCGCGCTGATGGAGCCGTGGGACGGCCCGGCCGCGGTCGCCTTCACCGATGGCCGGCAGATCGGCGCCACGCTCGACCGCAACGGCCTGCGTCCGGCGCGCTACGTCATCACCGACGACGACCGGGTGATCCTCGCCTCCGAGGCCGGCGCCTTCTCGGTGCCGGAGGAGAAGGTGGTCGCCAAGTGGCGGCTGCAGCCCGGCCGCATGCTGCTGATCGACCTTGAGGAGGGGCGCATCGTCTCCGACGACGAGATCAAGTCGGCGATCGCCTCCAAGCATCCCTTCCGCGAATGGCTCGACAAGACGCAGCTCATTCTCGAGGAGCTGAAGCCCGTCGAGCCGCGCGCGCTGCGCCGCGACGTCTCGCTGCTCGACCGCCAGCAGGCCTTCGGCTACACGCAGGAGGACACCAAGATCCTGATGGCGCCGATGGCCACCACCGGCCAGGAGGCCGTCGGCTCGATGGGCACCGACACGCCGATCGCGGCGATGTCGGACAAGTCGAAGCTGCTCTACACCTATTTCAAGCAGAACTTCGCCCAGGTCACCAACCCGCCGATCGACCCGATCCGCGAGGAGCTGGTGATGAGCCTGGTGTCGTTCATCGGGCCGCGGCCCAACATCTTCGACCTGGTCGGCAATTCGCGCCGCAAGCGGCTCGAGGTGCGCCAGCCGATCCTGACCAACGGCGACCTGGAGAAGATCCGCTCGATCGGCCACAGCGAGGACCGCTTCGACACCAAGACGATCGACGTGACCTATCCGGCCGGCGAGGGCGCGGCCGGCATGGAGGGCGCGCTCGAGCGGCTGTGCGAGCGGGCCGAGGCGGCGGTCGCCGGCGGCTACAACATCATCATCCTGTCGGACCGTCAGCTCGGCGCCGACCGGGTGGCGATCCCCATGCTGCTGGCGACGGCGGCGGTCCACCATCACCTGATCCGCAAGGGCCTGCGCACGGCGGTCGGCCTGGTGGTGGAGTCGGGCGAGCCGCGCGAGGTGCACCATTTCTGCTGCCTGGCCGGCTATGGCGCCGAGGCGATCAACCCCTATCTTGCCTTCGACACGCTGGTCGACATGCACAAGCGCGGCGAGTTCCCGCCCGAGGTCGACGCCGACGAGGTGGTGACGCGCTACATCAAGTCGATCGGCAAGGGCATCCTCAAGGTGATGTCCAAGATGGGCATCTCCACCTACCAGTCCTATTGCGGCGCGCAGATCTTCGACGCGGTGGGCCTGAGGAGCGAGTTCGTCGAGCGCTTCTTCACCGGCACGGCGACGACCATCGAGGGCGTCGGCCTGGAGGAGATCGCCGGCGAGACCGTGACGCGTCACGCCGCCGCCTTCTCCGACGATCCGGTGCTTCGGAGCGCGCTCGACGTCGGCGGCGAGTACATGTACCGCATGCGCGGCGAGGCGCATGTGTGGACGCCGGACGCGGTGGCCACCCTGCAGCACGCGGTGCGCAAGAAGTCGTGGGACACCTACCGGGCGTACAGCGAGCAGATCAACAGCGCGGCCGAGCAGGCGCGCACGATCCGCGGCCTGTTCGAGATCCGCACAGCCGAGCGCACCGGGCGCGCGCCGGTGCCGCTCGAGGAGGTCGAGCCGGCGGCCGACATCGTGCGCCGCTTCTCCACCGGCGCGATGTCGTTCGGCTCGATCAGCCGCGAGGCGCACACCACGCTGGCGCGCGCCATGAACGCCATCGGCGGCAAGTCGAACAGCGGCGAGGGCGGCGAGGAAGCGGACCGCTACCTGCCGCTGCCCGGCGGCGGCCGCAATCCCGAGCGCTCGGCCATCAAGCAGGTGGCCAGCGGCCGCTTCGGCGTGTCGGCGGAGTATCTCGTCAACGCCGACATGATGCAGATCAAGGTGGCGCAGGGTGCCAAGCCCGGCGAGGGCGGCCAGCTCCCCGGCCACAAGGTCGACGCGACGATCGCCAAGGTGCGCCATTCGACGCCCGGCGTGGCGCTGATCTCGCCGCCGCCGCATCACGACATCTATTCGATCGAGGACCTGGCGCAGCTCATCTTCGACCTGAAGAACGTCAACCCGCAGGGCGACGTCTCGGTCAAGCTGGTCTCCGAGGTCGGCGTCGGCACGGTGGCGGCGGGCGTGGCCAAGGCGCGCGCCGACCACATCACCATCGCCGGCTATGACGGCGGCACCGGCGCCTCGCCGCTGACCTCGCTCAAGCATGCCGGCAGCCCGTGGGAGATGGGCCTGGCCGAGACGCACCAGACGCTGGTGCTCAACGGGCTGCGCAGCCGCATCGCGCTGCAGGTCGACGGCGGTCTGCGCACCGGACGCGACGTGCTGATCGGCGCGCTGCTCGGCGCCGACGAGTTCGGCTTCTCGACCGCGCCGCTGATCGCGGCCGGCTGCCTGATGATGCGCAAGTGCCACCTCAACACCTGCCCGGTCGGCATCGCCACGCAGGACCCGGTGCTGCGCAAGCGCTTCAAGGGCACGCCCGAGCACGTCATCGACTACTTCTTCTACGTCGCCGAGGAGGTGCGCGCGCTGCTCGCCGCCATGGGCTTCCGCAAGCTCGACGAGGTGATCGGCGAATCCGACCTCCTGGAGAAGCGGCCGCTGATCGACCACTGGAAGGCGCGCGGCCTCGACTTCTCCCGCGTCTTCTTCAAGCCGCAGGCGCCCAAGCAGGCGATCCACTGGACCGAGCGGCAGAAGCACCCGATCGACGACGTGCTCGACCGCAGGCTGATCGAGGGCGCCAGGCCGGCGCTCGAGGCGCGCGAGCCGGTGTCGCTGGCGCACGACATCCGCAACACCGACCGCACCGCCGGCGCCATGCTGTCGGGCGAGGTCGCCCGCCGCTACGGCCACAAGGGGCTGAAGGACGACACCATCGCGGTGCGCTTCACCGGCACCGCCGGCCAGTCGTTCGGCGCCTTCCTGGCGCGCGGCGTCTCGTTCGAGCTGATCGGCGACGGCAACGACTATGTCGGCAAGGGCCTGTCGGGCGGCCGCATCGTCATCCGCCCGCCGGACGAGGCGCGCATCGTCGCCGAGGACTCCATCATCGTCGGCAACACCGTGCTCTACGGCGCGATCGAGGGCGAGTGCTACTTCCGCGGCGTCGCCGGCGAGCGCTTCGCGGTGCGCAACTCCGGCGCCGTGGCGGTGGTCGAGGGCGTCGGCGACCATGGCTGCGAGTACATGACGGGCGGCGTCGTCGTCGTCATCGGCCGCACCGGGCGCAACTTCGCCGCCGGCATGTCGGGCGGCGTCGCCTACGTGCTCGACGAGGCGGGCGATTTCGCCGAGCGCTGCAACATGGCGATGGTCGAGCTCGAGCCGGTGCCCGAGGAGGACGACATGCTGGAGAAGCTGCACCACCACGGCGGCGACCTCGACCACAAGGGCCGGGTCGACGTGTCGGGCGACATGACGCGGCACGACGAGGAGCGGCTGGTGCAGCTCATCTCCAACCACATGCACCACACCGGCTCGGCGCGCGCCCGCGCGATCCTCGACGACTGGGCGCACTACCGGCCGATGTTCCGCAAGGTGATGCCGGTCGAGTATCGCCGCGCGCTCGAGGAGATGGAGCGCATGCGCATGGGCGTCGCGGCGGAGTAGGGGCCGCCGGGCCGGACAATCGACAGTTGGCTGCGGCGCAAAGGCCGCCGCGAGGAGACGATACCATGGGCAAGGTGACAGGCTTTCTCGAGATCGACCGGCAGGTCCACAAGTACCAGCCGGCCTCCGACCGGGTGCGGCATTTCCGCGAGTTCACGCTGCCGATGTCGGACCGCGAGGTCGAGAAGCAGGCGGCGCGCTGCATGGACTGCGGCATCCCCTACTGCCACGGGCCGATGGGCTGCCCGGTGCACAACCAGATCCCCGACTGGAACGATCTCGTCTACCACGGCGACTGGGAGACGGCGATCCGCAACCTGCACTCGACCAACAACTTCCCCGAGTGGACGGGCCGCATCTGCCCGGCGCCGTGCGAGGAGGCGTGCACGCTCAACCTCGAGGACATCCCGGTCGCCATCAAGACGATCGAGCAGGCGATCGCCGACAAGGCCTACGAGCACGGCTATGTGCGGCCCTACCCGCCGGAGCACAAGACCGGCAAGTCGGTCGCCGTCATCGGCTCGGGCCCGGCCGGCATGGCCGCCGCCCAGCAGCTCGCCCGTGTCGGCCACGACGTGCACGTCTACGAGCGCGAGAGCCGGCCGGGCGGCCTGATGCGCTACGGCATCCCCGACTTCAAGATCGAGAAGCACTACGTCGACCGCCGCGTCGAGCAGATGCAGGGCGAGGGCGTCACCTTCCACTGCAACGTCAATGTCGGCGTCGACAGGACGGTTGCCTCGCTGCTCGACGCGCACCACGCCGTGCTCTACTGCGGCGGCTCCGAGACGCCGCGGGCGGCCGGCATCCCGGGTGCCGACTTCGCCGGCGTGCACGACGCGATGCCCTATCTGGTGCAGCAGAACAAGCGCGTCGCCGGCGAGGACATCACCTCCGTCGCCTGGCCGTCGGAGCCGATCCTGGCCGGCGGCAAGCACGTCGTCGTGGTCGGCGGCGGCGACACGGCGTCCGACTGCGTGGGCACCGCCTTCCGCCAGGGCGCGGTGCGCGTCACCCAGCTCGACATCCGGCCGCGGCCGCCGGAGAAGGAGGACAAGCTGACCGTGTGGCCCTACTGGGCGACCAAGATGCGCACCTCGTCGAGCCAGGCCGAGGGGGCGGAGCGCGAGTTCCAGGTCGCCACGCTCGAATTCCTCGGCGAGGACGGCCGTCTTACCGGCGTCAAGTGCTGCGAGGTCGACGAGAAGCGCCAGCCGATCGCCGGCACCGAGTTCGTCATCCGCGCCGACCTCGCCTTCATCGCCATCGGCTTTTCCGGTCCGCTGCGCGACAGCGTGCTGGCCGAGTTCGGCGAGCGGCTGGCGACGACGGTCGACCGGCGCAGCTCGACCAACGTGACGGCCGACGACCGCGACTACCGCACCAATGTCGAGCGGCTTTATGCCGCCGGCGATGCGCGCCGCGGCCAGTCGCTGGTGGTGTGGGCGATCCGCGAGGGGCGCCAGGCGGCGCGCGCCATCGACCTGGCGCTGATGGGCGAGACCGTCCTGCCGCGCTGAGCGCGCGCGGTCCCCTAGCCGATCTGCTTCTCACGGAATCGCAGATCGGCTCCCGCTCATTGTTTGACGCGTTTGCGGACGGCGAAGCGGTTTCCCCTTCGCCTGGACACGCGCTACCGGGCGATGGCGCCGGTCTCGGCGCTGTCGGGCGGGCTCTGCGGTTCGCGCGGCGCCTCGTCCCCGGCGCCGTCGATCAGGAAATCGTCGGCGCGGCCGGGTTTGGGCGGCGGCGCCAGACCCTCGATCGCCAGCCGCTCGGCCGGCGTGCGCGGCGCCTCGCGGCGCGGCGCCACCTCGCCGCCGAGCAGATCGTTGCCGCCGTCGAGCTCGGCGTCGAGCAGCGAGATCGGCGCCGTGCGGTCGATGGTGGGCGGGCCGGCCGGCGCCAGCTCGAGCGTCGGCAGGTTCTCGATGCCGAGCGTGCCGATGTCGGGCGAGACCGCGTCGCCGAGCACCTTGTTGAGCGGCCGTTCCACATAGAAGGCGATCTTGCGCCGGCCCGGCCGGGTGACGTTGATGCCGTCGCTGGCGCGCAGCCGCACCGGCTGGCCGTTCATGTCGGGGCCGGAATAGACGAAGTTGCCGCTCTCGTCGACGAAGCCTTCCCAGATGTCGACGAACTCGCCGCCGGCGGCCTCGGCGACGCGCTTGTGGATGTCGTTGAAGGCCAGCATGTCGGACGACATGCTGCTCGAGCGGAACGGCGGCAGGCCGGTCCAGATCAGCGGAATGCCGCGCTCGCGCACCGCGTCCGCCAGGGCGGCGGCGCGGCGCTTGTACTCCCGCGTCCAGTCCTCCGAGCGCGGGCTCTCGCGCTGCCCGTCGACCACCATCTGCTGGCGGTCGTTGGAGCCGATCATCACCACCACCGCGGCCGGCTCCACCTCGTCGAGGATCGGGCCGATGTTGGCGTTCCAGTCGTAGAAGTCGTCGCGCACGAAGCCGGACGAGCCGTTGGTGCGGTCGACGATCAGCACGCCCGGCGATTCGGCATAGGCCGTCTCCAGCCCCTCGGCCAGCCCGCCGGCCAGGAAGTCGCCGACCACCAGAACCTCGCGCGCATTGTCGAGCTTCTCGCTCGCCGCCGGCGCCGGGCTGGCCGCCGGGGCGGACTGGCGCCGGGTGCTGCGCGCGGCCGGCCGCTCGCGGCGCACCGGCTCGCGCGCGCGCGGCGGCGGCTTCGGCTCGGACCGGCGCAACCCGCCGCCGAACAGCATGTCGAGCAGGCCGCGGCGCTCCTGCGCGGCGGCCTCCGTCGACAGGCCGGCGGTGGCCGGTAGCGCGGCCGCCAGCCCGGCCAGGCACAGCAGGGCGGCGAGCGCTAGGCGCAGCGGGGCGGCGGCGCGCGGCAGGGGCGTCTTCGGCGTCATGGTCTAGAAGCGCCGCAGCTGGCGCAGAACCTCCTTGCTCGGATGGCCGTCCTGGGCAAGGCCGACGCGCTGCTGGAACGCCTTGATGGCGCCGCGCGAGCCCTGGCCGATCTTGCCGTCGATCTTGCCGTCGTAATAGCCGAGCGCCAGCAGCCGGCGCTGCAGTTCCTGGGTCTCGGCGAAGGTCAGCCGCTCGAACGGCCGGTTCCAGTCGCGCACCAGGCCGCCATGGCCGGCAATCTGGTCTGCCAGCAGGCCGACGGCAAGGGCGTAGGTGTCGGCGTTGTTGTAGCGCTTGAGCACGAAGAAGTTCTTGGTGACCAGGAAGGCCGGCCCGGCGCGGCCGTCCGGCACCTTCAGCTCGGCGCTGTCGCCGGGGCGCGGAAAGCCGCGGCCGTTGACGCGCACGACGCCGATCTGCGCCCAGCGCGACAGCGACATCGTGCCGGCGGGGAACTTGCGGCCGCCCGGCAGCACCACCTCGTAGCCCCAGGTCTCGCCGCTGCGCCAGCCGTTGCGGCGCAAGAGGTTGGCCGCCGTCGCCAGCGCGTCGGGCACCGAGCTCCAGATGTCGCGGCGGCCGTCGCCGTCGAAATCGACCGCATAGGCCTCGTAGCTCGTCGGGATGAACTGGGTGTGCCCCATCGCGCCGGCCCACGAGCCGGTCAGGTGGTGCACGCCGATCTCGCCGCGCTCGAGGATCTTGAGGGCCGAGAGAAGCTGCTGACGGGCGAACTTGGCGCGCCGCCGGTCGGCATAGGCGAGCGTGGCGAGCGAGCGCACGACGCTGCGCATGATCTTGTCGTTCTCGAGCGCGGCGCCGTAGTTGGTCTCCATCGACCAGATGGCCAGAAGCACGCTGCGGTCGACGCCGTACTGCCGCTCGATGCGGTCGAGCCAGGGCTTCCACTGGCGGGCGAGCTGGCGGCCGGTGGCGACCGCCTCCTCGTGCACGCGGTTGTCGAAATACTGCCAGACGGGCGCCTTGAACTCGGGCTGGTAGCGCGCCTTCTCCAGGACCTCTGGGTCGGGCGCCGTCACGCCGGCGAAGGCGCGATCGAAGGTGCGGCCGGAAACGCCGTTGCGGGCGGCGATCGAGCGGAACTCCGAGACCCAGCGCTGGAAGCTGGCGTCGGCGAGCGCGGCGCCGGACGGAACGGCCGCCGCCAGGGCCAGCGCCAGCAACGCCATCGCGCAGCGCCGGAGGGTAGTGCGTGCGAGCATTGCCTTCTCCTTGCGGTTTGCCGCCGCGGCGGCACGAGCGCCGAGCATTGCGCAAGACCGGTTAGGAATCCGTTTACCATGGCCCGCCCGCCCGGCGCGACGGCGCCCTGTGCGGACCGGCCGGCAGCTTGCCGCGGCGAGGGAACGAAAATATGGCAGCGCGCCTTGTGTGGCGGCCTGTCATCCGCATAGTGAGACACCATGAAAAGAATCCGCAAAGCCGTCTTTCCCGTCGCCGGCCTCGGCACCCGTTTTCTCCCCGCCACCAAGGCCATTCCCAAGGAAATGCTCACCGTCGTCGACCGGCCGGTGATCCAGTACGTGGTCGACGAGGCGCGCGAGGCGGGCATCGAGCACCTGATCTTCGTCACCGGGCGCAGCAAGACGGTGATCGAGGACCACTTCGACATCCAGTTCGAGCTCTACGAGACGCTGGCGCAGCGCGGCAAGACCGAGCAGCTCGAGCGGCTGAAGGCGATGCAGCCCGAGCCCGGCCAGGTCAGCTACACCCGCCAGCAGGTGCCGCTCGGCCTCGGTCACGCCGTGTGGTGCGCGCGCGAGCTGGTCGGCGGCGAGCCCTTCGCGCTGCTGCTGCCCGACATGATCATGCAGGCCGAGCCCGGCTGCATGAAGCAGATGGTCGACCTCTACGACAAGGCCGGCGGCAACGTCGTGGCGGTCGAGGAGTGCGATCCGGACGAGACGCACAAATACGGCGTGGTGGGCATCGGCGAGCCGGTGCACGACGGCTTTGCCATCACCGGCATGGTGGAGAAGCCGAAGCCGGCCGACGCGCCCTCCAACCTCTATCTCAACGGCCGCTACATCCTGCAGCCGGAGATCTTCGACATCCTGGCCAGCCAGGAGCGCGGCGCCGGCAACGAGATCCAGCTCACCGACGCGATGCTCAAGCTGATCGGCCGGCAGCCCTTCCACGGCCTGCACTTCCGCGGCCGCACGCATGACTGCGGCACGCCGGAGGGCTTCGTCGAGGCCAATCTCGCCTTCGCGGCCGACAACCCGGCGCTGCGGGCCAACCTGATGCGCACGATCAGGGCGCTGGCCGACGCGGACCGCAACTAGGGCGTGTACCTTAGATGGGCGAGTGCCGATGTCCGCTTTCGGCAGAACCCCTGGCACCAATCAATCGACCGCGTCGGTGAGCGATGCGGACATTTCGGACAATGAGGTATCGGCAGCAGACTGCATTCCGATGTGGTCTACTATGTAATCTTTAGCGACTATGGCATGGTATCTTGGAGGCCGAATGACTGTCTATGGCCGTGATGGTAAAACGCCAGCCTTGGAGATATAGCCGTGTCTGCGCTCGACCGCTTAATTCCAAAAATCCTGCTCGCATTATCGGCTTTCCTGCTTATTTGGGGAATTCTGGGGCTTTTTGAATATCTGTTCCCTGCTCTGAGTCTCGGTTTGCAAAACAGCAGCTTTCCCGCTGGTTTACAGTTTGCCCATTTCTTTGCAATCATGCTCACAGGGGCGTTTTTTGTTTTTGGCTATATCAAGAAGTGGCCGCATACGCCCTACGTAACAATCACCATGTATGCCGTCCTTGCGACACTCTGCTTTGTTGAGGTGATAGATTTTGGGGCATTTGGAGGCGGAACAAAGGGCGTTCTGACAATGCTCTTGGAGTATTCCGTATATGTCGGACTTTCGATTTATATGTTTCGATCCCCGGCGATGCGCTATCACTTTGGGAATGCTTCGTATACGAGCGAAAATAGGCCGTTGTGGACGTCTAGGATGGGTGCCAAGCGGCCGGGCAACCCTGTGGGCTAGATCACGATTTTGGGTGGCAAAGCCGATATTGAAGTTTGACATGCCGGCGTGATTCAAGCTCCTGACAGAAGCCTTGAACATGAGACACGCGCTCTCCGACGCCGAATGACGGCTGATCAGCCCGATCCTTCCTTGCAAGCCGCGAGGGGGATCAGCCCTGTCGTCGCATTGCGACGCGTTGTGGGATACAGCCGCCAATTTTCCGGGCCGTTGTCAAACTTGCGGCCATTCGGCTCTGGCCGTGCGTTTATGGGCCCACGGCCGAGAACCGTTTGGCCCTTCGGCGGGGCGCGGTCCGGCTTGAACCCGTTGCCGCGACGCGTGTCCGCACGGGGCGCCGGCGCGCTGCGCAGGCGCGTTCAGCGCTGCAGCCGCAGGCCGAGGAAGACCGTGGTCAGGTCGTAGTCGCGGCCGACGAGCGTGCTCGTCTGGCGCTCGTGGCGCAGGCGGCCGGTCACGCCGGCGTGGCGGTTCAGCCACCATGTCAGCTCCGCCTGGCCGAACCAGGTGAGGTCGCTGCCGCCGTCGGTGTAGTCGCGCCACGACAGGCCGGTCTGGGCGACGGCATCGAGATTGGCGCGCAGGGCGCGCTCCACTGTCAGCGTGCCCGAATAGCGGACCGAGCCGGCGTCGCCGGGATCGGTGGTGCCCTCGATCTCGGTGGCGCCGTCGAGGCCGACGGTGGTGCCGCGCTGCGGCGACCAGTCGAGGCTCGCGGCGAGCGCGAGGCCGCCGATGGTGCCGAGCCGCGCGTCGTCGTAGCGCTCGCCGACCCAGCCGGCCGACACCTCGCCGGTGAGCTTCTCCTGAAGATCGAGCGCCACGCCGGCGCGCGCGGCGTAGCGCGTCGCCGAGCGGGCGTAGCCGGCCGAATCGCGCGCCTCGTCGTAGAGGCGGCGGCCGAGCTCGAGCTCGACGAAGGGGGCGAGCGCCGGCGAGACGGCATAGCCGCCGCGCAGCGTCAGCGCGGCGAGCGTGGCGTTGCGGTCGGTCTGCGACAATTCGGTGCCGTCGTCGAGCCGGGCGCGGCCGTACTGGTCGCGCGACAGCGAGCCGGTGACGGCCAGGTCGAGCCGGCCGAGATTGCGGGCCACGCCGAGGCTGGCGTCGAAGCTCTGGCGGATCGGCCGCCGGTCGACGCCGGCGATGACGACGGGCGAGGAGGCCGATTCGGGCCGGCGCTCGTAGGCGAGCGCGGCGAAGGCGGACAGCCGTTCGGCCAGGTCGAGATCGAGGCGCGCGTCGAGGCCGCCGATCAGCTCGCGCTCGGCCTCGCCGGAGACCGGCTGGCGGTAGGTGCCGTAGGCGGCGACGGACGCGCTGTGGCGCGACCAGTCCGACAGCGCGTTGAGCCGCAGCGTCGTCTCCGACAAGACGGCCGAGGGGCCGCCTTCGCTGTAGTCGGGATTGGAGTTCCAGGTCAGGCCCTGCTCGAACGTCGCGGTGACGTCGAACGTGCCGAGCCGCAGGCCGACGGGCGCATAGGGATCGGATTCGTCGGCCAGGCTGCCGCGGCCGATCGCGGCGACGGGCTCGTTGGTCGGCCCCGTCGGCAGGAACGTCTCCTCGTCGAGCCGCCCGGCCGGCGCGAAGCGGTCGCGCGCGTCCGCTTCCTCCTGCCGTGCGGCATCGCCCGCTTCGGCCGCGTCGTCTTCGGGCCCGGCGGGCTCGCGTGCTGCCGCCGCCGCGGCCTCGCGCGCCCGGGCAGCGGCGGTCGTGCGGCGGCCTTCGGAGGGATCGATGTCGCGGAACAGGCCGTCGTCGGCGTCGCTGCCGGCGCGCACGACCGCGCCGGCGTCGTCGCGTTCGGCCTCGGTCTCGGCCTCCTCCTCGGTGAGGGCGCCGGGGCTGACCGGACGATAGCGCGGCGCCGGCGCCGGCAGCGGCGCGTCGGCTTCGCGGCGGCCCTGGGTGCCGGGCAGCAGCACCGCATTGATCTCCGATTCCAGGATCGGCCCGCGCAGGGTCTGCTCCTGGGCGCGCGCCGGCGCGGCGGCGGCAAGCAGCAGGGCGGCGCCGATGAGCGCCGACGACGCGGCCGCGGCGCGCGTGCGGCCGCCGCCGGGCGGCGTCGAACGGTGCGGTGTCGCGCGGATGGCTGCCATCGTCGTCCCGGCCGGTTGAAAGCGCGGCCGTCGCGAGGACGGCCTTACCGAACCGTAAACGGCGATGGTTAACGGGTGGTTAGAGCGTTTTGGCGCGACGCGGGACCCGGCTCGCCGGCGCCGAACGCGTGGCGACGACGCGCTGGAGCCGATCCGCGATCCCGCGAGGAGCGGGACGGCTTGCGAGCGCGTCGGGTGGCGCGGTCACGCCTTCTCGACGGTGAGCCGCGCGCCGCTCGCCGCCGCGACGCGCACGCGGGTGCCGGCCGGCAGGTCGGGGCCGCTCACCCGCCATGTCGTGTCGCCGAGGCGGATGCGGCCGTAGCCGTCGGTGATCGGCTCGTCCAGCGTCGCGGTGCGGCCGACGAGCTGCTCGGCGCGGCGGTTGAGCAGCGGCTGGTCGGTCTCCTCCTGCGCGGCGCGGCGCATGATGAGCCGGCCGACCAGCGCGGAGGCGAGCGCCAGCGCCAGGAAGGTGAGCACCTGCGCCTGCCAGCCCCAGAAGTCGAAGCCCCAGAGCTGCAGCGACAGCGCCCCGGTGAGAATGGCGGCGATGCCGATCCACAAGAGGAAGATGCCCGGCACCAGGATCTCCAGCGCGAGCAGCGCGAAGCCGAGCACCATCCAGTTCCACGGTCCGAGCTCGGTGAAGATGCGCTCCAGCATGGCGGTCGCTCCCGGCTCAGCCGCCGGCCGGGCCGGTCTGCGGCGGCCGCGCCGGCGACGTGGGCCGCGCCGGCGCGCGCGTCTCGCCCTCGCCGAACACCTCGCGGGCGATGGCGCCGATGCCGCCGAGCGAGCCGATCAGCGACGACGCCTCGAACGGCATCAGCACCACCTTGTTGTTGGTCGCCGAGCCGATCGCGGCCAGCGCCTCGGTGTATTTCTGCGCCACGAAGTAGTTGATCGCCTGCATGTCGCCGCGCGCGATCGCCTCCGACACCGCCTGCGTGGCGCGCGCCTCGGCCTCGGCCAGCCGCTCGCGCGCCTCGGCGTCGCGGAAGGCGGCCTCCTTGCGGCCCTCGGCCTCCAGCACCTGCGCCTGCTTGAGGCCCTCGGCCTCGAGGATCTGGGCGCGCTTGTTGCGCTCGGCCATCATCTGGCGGGCCATCGAATCCACCAGGTTGGCCGGCGGGTTGATGTCCTTGATCTCGACGCGGGTCATCTTGATGCCCCACGGGCTGGCCGCCTCGTCGACGATGCGCAGCAGCCGCTCGTTGATGACGTCGCGGTTGGACAGCAGCTCGTCGAGGTCCATCGAGCCCATCACCGAGCGGATGTTGGTCATCGTCAGGTTGAGGATGGCGTTCTCCAGCCCGGAGACCTGATAGGCGGCCTGCGGCGCCTCGAGCACCTGGTAGAAGGCGACGCCGTCGACCGCCACCGTGGCGTTGTCGCGGGTGATGACCTCCTGGGTCGGCACGTCGAGCACCTGCTCCATCATGTTCATGCGCGCGCCGACGCGGTCGATGAACGGCACGATCATGTTGAGGCCGGGCGACAGCGTGCGGGTGTAGCGGCCGAAGCGTTCCACCGTATAGTTGAAACCCTGCGGCACGGTCTTGATGCCGGCGAACAGGATGAGCAGGACGAGGACGACCAGAACGGGAATGAGGATGTCGAGACCGGTCAGGGACATGGCGTGTTCTCCAGCGGCCGGCCGCCCGCGCCCGGCATCCTGCCCGGCTCGGCGGGCCCGCGACCCGAAGAAGAGTTAAGCCGGAATCGGTGCCCGCACAATCGCGCGGCTGTGGATAGCCTGTGGCCTCATCGCTCGCCGGCCGGCAGGGCGGCGAGCCAGCCGGCCAGCGCGTCGATGGCGGCGGGATCGCCGACCAGGCCGAGATGGCCGACGCCCGGCAGCAGCCGGTAGGTGCCGGCGTCGGTGTGCGGCGCGATGGTCTGCTCGTAGCGCGCGGCGAAGAAGGCCTCGTCGTCGGTCCCGGCCAGAAGCAGGAAGGGGCGGTCGAGCGCCGCCAGGTCGGACGCGTAGTCGGCGCGCGGCGCGAAAGACACGTTGAGCCGGTGGCTGTAGGCGGTGGTCGCGGTGTCGCCGAGCGGGCCGTCGAGCACGGCGCGCGGCATGGCGAAGCCGATCACCGGCAGGTGGTTGAGCGCGGTGATGCCGACGGCGTTGAGCATCGACAGGCCGACGATGCGGCGCACCGCGGGGCGCGCCCAGCCGCCGGAGTTCGGCCGCGTGGTCGGCGCGTCGTGCCTGAGAAACGGCGCCATCAGCACGAAGGCGTCGGCCGCCCCGCCTTCGGCGCCGCCGGCGAAGCGCACGACGAGGCCGCCGCCCGACGAGTGGCCGCCGAGCACCACCGGGCCGGCGCCGCGTTCGCGCAGCATCGCGATCAGGTCCGCCAGGTCCTCCTCGAGCTGGCCGATATGGTCGACGTCGCCGCGCCGCGCCGGCGTGGCGCCGTGGCCGCGCAGGTCGGGCACCACCACGTCGGCGAGGCCGCGTCCGGCGATCGCCTGCGCCATCGTGTGGAACTGCATGCCGTGCCAGCCGGAGCCGTGCACGAGAACGAGCGCGCGGCCGCCGGCCGCGCCGGTGGACGGGTAGCGCCGGTAGGGCAGGGCCGTGCCGTCGCGCGCGGCGTAGGTGAGGCGGGGCGGCAGCCCGTCGAGATCGGCGGCCAGCGCCGCGGCGAAGTCGAGCCCGCCCTCCGCCGGGCCGGCCGCGCGCGGCGGCGCGGAGGAGGCGACGAGCGCCAGCGCCACCGCGAGGTAGCCGGCCACGGCCAGGCCGGCGCCGGCGACAAGCCTGGTCAGCACCGCCGCGCTCAGAGCCAACCGGACAGCTCGCGGCGCACCAGCGTCTCGATCACCGCCATGCCTTCGGGGCTGTCGTTGAGGCAGGGGATGTGGCTGAAGTTCCGGCCGCCCGCCTCGTGGAAGATCTCGCCCGCCTCGCCGGCGATCTCCTCCAGCGTCTCCAGACAGTCGGACACGAAGCCCGGGTTGAACACGGCGATCGAGCGCACGCCGTCGCGGGCGAGCTGCTCCACCGTCTTGTCGGTGTAGGGCTGCAGCCATTCCTCCGGCCCGAAGCGCGACTGGAAGCAGGTCATCAGCCTGCCCTCGTCCCAGCCGAGCCGCTCGCGCAGCAGACGCGAGGTCTTCATGCAGTGGCAGTGATAGGGATCGCCGCGCCGGAAATAGCTCTGCGGGATGCCGTGATAGGAGGCGATCACCACCTCCGGCTCGTGGTCGAGGCCGGCGAGATGGCTTTCGATCGAGCGCGCCAGCGCCTCGATGTAGACCGGCTCGTCGTGATAGGAGGGCACGGTGCGCACGGCCGGCATGTAGCGCCGCTTCATCAGCGCCTCGAAGAACTTGTCGTTCACCGTCGCCGTCGTCGTCGCCGAATATTGCGGGTAGAGCGGGAACATGACGATGCGCTCGCAGCCGGCCGCGATCATCCGGTCGGCCACGCTCGCGATCGACGGGTTGCCGTAGCGCATGGCCCAGTCGACGACCAGCCGGTCCTCGTTGCCCAGTGCGGCGGCCAGCTTGTCGGCCTGGGCGCGGGTGAAGGTGCGCAGCGGCGACTCGTCGCGCTCGGTGTTCCAGATCGAGGCGTAGGCGGCGCCCGACTTCTGCGGCCGCGTGTTGAGCACGATGCCGTAGAGGATCGGGTACCACAGCGCGCGCGGCCACTCGATCACCCGGCGGTCGGAGAGAAACTCCTTGAGGTAGCGCCGCATCGGCGCGAAGTCGGTGCCGTCGGGCGTGCCGAGATTGACCAGCAGAACGCCGACCTTGCCGATGCGCACGGCCGGATGGCCGCCCGGCAGCGGGCCGATCGCCTTGGCCGCGTCGGCCTTGATGGGGGTGGAAAGGGTCATGCGGGAACTCCTGCGCGCACCGCGAAACTAGCGAAGGTCCCGGCGATTTCAATGCAACGGGTGGCCGCAGGTGCGGCGGCGCGCCGCGCGCGGGCAGGCGAAGGCCCGTCCGGCCGCTTGCCGGACGGGCCGTGTCGGACGGACCGCGCTCAGTTGGCGGGAATCACCAGCTCCGCGCCGACGCGCAGCGCGTTCGGCGGCATGTCCGGGTTGGCCTCGGCGATGTCGCGCCAGCGGCCCGGGTCGTCATAGTAGGTGCGGGCCAGGTTCCAGTAGTTGTCGCCGGCCACGACGACATGCCGCTTCTCGCCCGCCATCGCCTCGCCCTCCATGGCGCCGGCGTCCATGCTCTCGCCTTGCGCGGCGTCGTCGGCGGCCGGCTGCTCGTCCTGCATGGCCTCGTCCGCCATCGCGTCCTCGGCCATCGGCTCCTCGGCAGCGGCATCCTCGGCCATGGTCGCGCCGTCGGCGGGTTCGTCGGCGGTCGGCTCCTCGGCGATGGATTCGCCATCGGCCATGGCCTCGTCCATGGCGTCGTCGGCCATCGGCTCGCCGGCGGCCGCGTCCTCGGCCATGGTCGCGCCGTCGGCGGGTTCGTCGGCGGTCGGCTCCTCGGCGATGGATTCGCCGTCGGCCATGGCCTCGTCCATGGCGTCGTCGGCCATCGGCTCGCCGGCGGCCGCGTCCTCGGCCATCGGCTCCTCGGCAGCGGCATCCTCGGCCATGGTCGCGCCGTCGGCAGGCTCGTCGGCGGTCGGCTCCTCGGCGATCGACTCGCCGTCGGCCATCGCCTCGTCCATCGCGACGCCGTCCTCGGCCGCGGCATCCTCGGCTGGGGCGGGCGGCGGCTCGCTCGCCAGCGTCTTCGACATCTCGGGCAGCTCCGGCGTGGCCGGCTCGGCGGCCGCGTCGTCGGCCGGCATCGCCGCCTCGCCGTCGGCGGCCGGCGCCGCGTCCGTCGCCGCGACCTCGGTGATGCGGCCGTCGGTCGCGGGCGTGTAGGGGCGGTTGTCGGCGAGATAGTCGGCCACCACCTGCTCGAGGCCGGGGCCGTAGTCATAGGCGTTCTCGGCGTTCGAGGCGAACAGGCCGTAGCCGTCGCCGCCGCCGCGCATGAAGTTGTTCGACACCACGCCGTAGGTCGCCTCGGGATCGAGCGGCACCCAGGCGCCGTCCTCACGCACCTCGACGGCGGTGATGCGGTTCTCGTTCGGCGTGCCGGCGGGGTCGAAGCTGTAGCGCAGGCCGGCGACCTGCGGGAAGCGGCCGGCGCCGTCCTCGATGGCGCTGACGCCGTTCTCCAGCGACTGCCTGATGTCGCGGCCCTTGAGCTGGAAGGCGGCGAGCGTGTTCTGGAACGGCAGCACCGCCAGCACCTCGCCCATGGTGATCTCGCCGGCGTCGATCGAGGCGCGCAGGCCGCCGCCGTTCTGGATGGCGATGTCGATGCCCTGGTCGCGGACGCGCTCGAGCATCGCCTCGGCGACGAGGTTGCCCATCGCGCACTCGCCGGCGCGGCAGCTCTCGCGGCTGCCGTCGATCGCCGCGGTCGTCTCGGAAACGGGTTTCGACTTCAGCTCCTCGATCGGCGCGCCGAGCTCGGCGATGCGCGCGGCGACCTGCGGGTCGGGCTCGACCGAGGCGTCGAGCAGCAGCGGCTCGCCGCTCGCCTCGACGACGCGGCCGGCGTCGTCGAACACCACGTTGAGCTTGCCGAGATACTTGGAGTAGGAGCCCGCCTGCACGACCGGCACCTGGTAGCCCTCGGGGTTGTCGACCATGGTCGGGTAGGGACCGGCCGCGCCCTCGACGGTGTTCGACAGCAGCGTGTGGGAGTGGCCGCCGACCACCACGTCGACGCCGGGAATGCGGGCGATCGCCGCCAGGTCGCGCGGATAGCCGACATGGGTGAGCGCGATCACCTTGTCGACGCCTTCGGCGGTCGCGGCCTCGACCGCCCGGGTCGTCTCCTCGACATCGTCGGTGATGTCGACATTGTCGCCCGGCGACGACAGCTCGGCGGTGTCGTTGGCCACCGCGCCGACGATGGCGATCCGCTCGCCGCCGACCTCCATCACGACATAGGCCTTGACCCGGTCGCCGAGGCTGGAGTCCGGCTTGGCCGCCACGTTGGCGCTGAGCACGGGGAACTCGGCCGCGTCGAGGAAGGTCGCCAATCCGTCCTCGCCGTCGTCGAACTCGTGGTTGCCGACGGCCATGGCGTCGGTGCCCATCAGGTTGAGGAACTCGGCCTCCACCGCGCCCTTGTAGGTGGTGTAGAACAGCGAGCCCTGGAAATTGTCGCCGGCGTTGAGGAAAAGCAGATTGTCGCCGTCCATCGCCTGGCGCTGCTCGCGCACGGCGGTGACCAGGCGGGCCGCGCCGCCGAAGCAGGCGCCCTCGGCCTCGTCCTCGGCCGAGCAGGTGGAATCGTACTTGTTGATCGACTCGATGCGGCTGTGCCAGTCGTTGATGTGCAGGATGTTGAGCGCGTACTCGGCCAGCGCGGTGGTCGCCGTCAGCGCCAGGGCGGAGGCGGACAGCGCGAGGATGGCGGCGGGTCTCTTCATCTGTGTTCTCCCGAGAGGTCTCGACGGGGTGCTTCGTGTCCCGCAGGGTCTAGCGCCCTTCTGTGTCGGCCGTGTTGCGACGGTCTGGCAGGCATGTTTCCACCCGCAACGGGCGGATGCAAGCGGAGAATGGCGGGGCCGGCGGGCCGGACGGACCGCTCAGCGCTGGTAGTCGCGCTCGTCGGCGATCACCTTGCCGTCGTTCGGCAGCGTGCCGGCCTCGGCCACCGCGACGCGGCCGCCGAGCTTGGTCACGTCGCGCAGCGTCGCCTCGATGGCGGCGGTGTCGGGGGCCTCGCCGGCGACCGGCTCGACGGTCAGCGTCATGAGATCGCGCTCGCCCTCGCGCGTCACCACCAGGCGGGCGCGCGCGATGCCGGCATGGCGCGCCACCACCTCGGCCACCTGGCGCGGGTCGACGAACATGCCGCGCACCTTGGTGCGCTGGTCGGCGCGGCCCATCCAGCCCTTGATGCGGGTGTTGGTGCGGCCGCAGGGCGACGGGCCGGCGAGCACGGCCGACAGGTCGCCGGTGCCCAGCCGCACCATCGGGTAGGCGGGGTTGAGGCTGGTGACCACCACCTCGCCGACCTCGCCCGCCGGCACCGCATCGTCGGTGCCCGGACGCACGATCTCCAGGATCATCGCCTCGTTGAGCACCATGCCGGCGACCGGCGCGCCGTCCGGCGCCGTCGTCTCGTAGGCGACGACGCCGAGCTCGGCCGTGGCGTAGCACTGCAGGACGGCGATGCCCGCCTGCGCATAGGCGGTCCGCAGCGAGGGAAACAGCGCGCCGCCGGAGACCAGCCCGCGCGAGAAGCAGTCGAGCGGCCGGCCGCGCTCGGCGGCGCGGTCGAGCATCACCTTGAGGAAGTCGGGCGTGCCGCAGAAGACGTCGGGCCGCAGCGCCAGCGCGGCGTCGACCTGCAGGTCGGTGTTGCCGACGCCGGCGGGAAACACCGTGCAGCCGAGCGCCCGCGCGCCCTCGTCGAGGAAGAAGCCGCCCGGCGTCATGTGGTAGGCGAAGGCGTTGTGCACGCGCTGGCCGGCGCGCACGCCCGCGGCATGCAGCGCGCGGGCGGCCTGCCAGGGGTCGGCGCCCGGTCCCTGCGGCTCGAAGATCGGCCCCGGCGACATGAAGACCCGGCTGCCCGCCAGCGCGTCGAGGTCGACGAAGCCGCCGAAGGGCGGGCGCTCGGCCTGCAGCTCCATCAGCGTCTGCTTGCGCAGCACCGGCAGGCGGGCGAGCGCGGCGCGGCTGTCGACGGCCGACAGATCGTGCCCGGACAGCCACGCGGCGAGCCCCGGCGCCTTGGCCGTCGCTTCGGCCAGAAACGCCGGCAGGCGCGCGAACAGCGCCCGCTCGCGCGCCTCCGGATCCTGTCGCTCGGCCTCGTCGAAATGCGCCGCCATCTCAGCTCCCCCCTTTGTTCTTGCCGTGGTTATCGCAAGAGCCGGGCAGGGGGCGCAAGGGCGGCGCGCCGGCGGTCAGACCGCCGCGCGGCGCGTCAGGACGAACTGCTGGCCTTCGGAATTGGTGCAGTTGAGCTGCGTCGGGGCGACGAGCGCGCAGTTGACGCTGAGCTGCGTCTGGCGGATCAGCGAGGTCATCGAGATCTCGACCGTGCGGCGGTCGCGGTAGCGGTACGACCCCTCGGCCAGCCGGTTGCCGGTGTCGAGCGCGACGGTCTCGAAGCCGCCGCCGCTGAAGCGCGACACGGCGACGCCCTGCGCGTCGACCCACTCGCCCTCGACGCCGCCCTGCGGTGCGACGGCCCGCGGGCCGGACGGGCCGTCCATCTGGCAGCCGGCCAGGGCGACCAGGGTCGCAACGCCTGCCAGCGACAGCATTCTGCGCGCTCTTGTCATCGCGGATACCTCTCCTCGTAGCGGTTTCTGTGATCGCCCGAATCCCCGGCGAAAGCAAGCCGCGGGCGGCCGCCCGCGGCTCCGCTCAACGTTCAGCGCACCAGAATGTTGCGGAACTGCCAGGGGTCCTTGCGGTCGATGTCCTCGGGAAACAGGCCGGGCCGCCCGTCGAGCGGCGTCCAGTCGGTGTAGTGGCCGGTGACCGGGCCGAGATAGGGCCGCTGCACCTGGAGGCAGCGGCGATAGTCCATCTCGTCGGTCTCCACGATGCCGGCCTCCGGGTTCTCCAGCGCCCACACCATGCCGGCGACGACGGCCGAGGAGACCTGCAGGCCGGTGGCGTTCTGATAGGGGGCGAGCCGCCGCGTCTCCTCCAGCGAGAGCTGCGAGCCGTACCAGTAGGCGTTCTTCGCGTGGCCGTAGAGCAGCACGCCGAGCTCGTCGCTGCCGTCGACCAGCTCGGTCTCGTCGAGCACGTGCTGGACGGGCTGCGGCCGGCCGGCCGCGCCGAACATCTCGTGCAGCGACAGCACCGCGTCGTTGCACGGATGGTAGGCGTAGTGGCAGGTCGGCCGATAGCTGACCTTGTCCTTCTTGTCGCGCAGGGTGAAGTAGTCGGCGATCGAGATCGCCTCGTTGTGGGTGACGAGAAAGCCGTACTGGGCGCCCGGCGTCGGGCACCAGCTCCTGACCCGGGTGTTGGCGCCCGGCTGCTCGAGATAGATCGCCGCCTTGCAGCCCTTGCGGTGCTTGCGCGCGTTCTTCGGCTTCCAGCGCTCGTGCGTGCCCCAGCCGAGCTCGGAGGGCTGCAGCCCCTCGGAGATGAAGCCCTCGACCGACCAGGTGTTCCAGAACACGTCGAGCGGCTTGGGCTGGCGCGTGCGCTGGGTGTCGCGCTCGGCGATGTGGATGCCCTTGACGCCGACCTTCTTCATCAGCTTCGCCCAGCCGGTGCGGTCGTCCTGGTCGGGCTCGCGGTAGTCGAGGCCGATGTCGTCGGCCAGGTTGACCAGCGCCTGCTTGACGAACCACGACACCATGCCCGGATTGGCGCCGCAGCACGACACGGCGGTGGTGCCGCCGGGGTTCTTCGCCTTTTCCCGGCGCACCGTCTCGCGCAGCGCATAGTTGGTGCGCGCGGCGTTGTCGGCCTTGGCGTCGAAGTAGAAGCCGAGCCAGGGCTCGACCACGGTGTCGATGTACAGGACGCCGAGCCGGCGGCACAGCGTCATCAGGTCGAGCGAGGAGGTGTCGACCGACAGGTTGACGCAGAAGCCGCGGCCTTCGCCGGCGGTGAGGAACGGCGTCAGCAGCGCCTCGTAGTTGTCGCGCGTCACCGCCGCCTGGACGTAGCGGATGCCGCGCTCGTCGAGCAGCCGGCGGTCGGCGTCGCTCGGGTCGATCACCACCATGCACTCGCGGTCGAAGCGGAAGTGACGCTCGATGAGCGGCAGCGTGCCGCGGCCGATCGAGCCGAAGCCGATCATGACCACCGGTCCGGTGATCTCGCCGTGCACCGGCCAGGTGTCGTTTGCCATCGCCTTTCGCGCTCCCTGTCTCGACGTGGTCCCCGGCTAAACCACATCGCCCCGTCACAATAAACCCTGCCGCTGTCGCAAGGGCGCCGGGCCGGCTGGCGCTTCACCTGGCGCCGGCCATGCGCTAGAGCTAACCCTCCCGCCCGTATCGCCCACCCCAGCACAGGACGACCGCCTTGCCGCACTACCGTTCCCGCACCACCACCCATGGCCGCAACATGGCCGGCGCGCGCGGCCTGTGGCGCGCCACCGGCATGAAGGACGACGATTTCGGCAAGCCGATCATCGCCGTCGTCAACTCCTTCACCCAGTTCGTGCCCGGGCACGTGCACCTGAAGGATCTCGGCCAGCTCGTGGCGCGCGAGATCGAGAGCGCCGGCGGCGTCGCCAAGGAGTTCAACACCATCGCCGTCGACGACGGCATCGCGATGGGCCATGACGGCATGCTCTACTCGCTGCCGAGCCGCGAGATCATCGCCGATTCCGTCGAGTACATGGTCAACGCGCACTGCGCCGACGCCATGGTGTGCATCTCCAATTGCGACAAGATCACGCCCGGCATGCTGATGGCCGCCATGCGGCTCAACATCCCCTGCGTGTTCGTCTCCGGCGGGCCGATGGAGGCCGGCAAGGTGGTGCTCAAGGGCAAGGAGGTGGCGCTCGACCTGGTCGATGCCATGGTCGCGGCCGCCGACGACAGCGTAACCGAGGAGGAGGTCGCCACCATCGAGCGCTCCGCCTGCCCGACCTGCGGCTCCTGCTCGGGCATGTTCACCGCCAACTCGATGAACTGCCTGACCGAGGCGCTCGGCCTGTCGCTGCCGGGCAACGGCTCGACGCTCGCCACCCATGCCGACCGCCGGCGGCTGTTCGTCGAGGCCGGCCACCTGGTGGTCGACCTGGCGCGGCGCTACTACGAGCAGGACGACGAGACGGCGCTGCCGCGCGTCATCGCCGGCAAGCCCGCCTTCGAGAACGCCATGGCGCTCGACATCGCGATGGGCGGCTCGACCAACACCGTGCTGCACATCCTGGCCGCCGCGCACGAGGGCGAGATCGACTTCACCATGGACGACATCGACGCGCTGTCGCGGCGCGTGCCGGTGCTGTGCAAGGTGGCGCCGGCCAAGGCCGACGTGCACATGGAGGACGTGCACCGGGCCGGCGGCATCATGGCGATCCTCGGCGAGCTCGACCGCGCCGGGCTCATCAACCGCGACCAGCCGACCGTGCACGCCGTCACGCTGGGCGCGGCGATCGCGCGCTGGGACGTGCGGCAGAGCGACGATGCCGGCGTCGCCGACTTCTACCGTGCCGCACCCGGCGGCGTGCCCTCGCAGACCGCCTTCAGCCAGCAGCGGCGCTGGGAGGCGCTCGATCTCGACCGCGAGGCCGGTGCCATCCGCTCGGCCGAGCATCCGTTCTCCAGCGACGGCGGCCTCGCCGTGCTCAAGGGCAACATCGCGCTCGACGGCTGCATCGTGAAGACCGCCGGCGTCGACGAATCGATCCTCACATTCTCCGGCCCGGCGGTGATCTTCGAGAGCCAGGACGCCGCCGTGAAGGGCATTCTCGGCAACCAGGTCAAGGCCGGCGACGTGGTGGTGATCCGCTACGAGGGGCCGAAGGGCGGCCCCGGCATGCAGGAGATGCTCTACCCGACGAGCTATCTGAAGTCGAAGGGCCTCGGCAAGGCGTGCGCGCTGGTCACCGACGGGCGCTTTTCCGGCGGCACGTCGGGCCTGTCGATCGGCCACGTCTCGCCGGAGGCGGCGCAGGGCGGCGCCATCGGCCTGGTGCGCGACGGCGACATGGTCGACATCGACATTCCCAACCGCACCATCGCCGTGCGGCTGAGCGACGCGGAGCTCGCCCGGCGCCGGGCCGCGCAGGACGGGCTGGGCTGGAAGCCGGCCGCAGAACGCAAGCGCAAGGTGACCGGCGCGCTGCGCGCCTATGCGGCGATGACCACCAGCGCGGCGATGGGCGCGGTGCGCGTGGTGCCGGAGTAGGCGGGAAGGCCCGTCCGCGCCGGCCGCTCAGGCCGGCGCCAGCGCGGCGAGCGCGGCGACCAGCCGGTCGCGGCTGCCGCCGATGCCCTTGTAGTCGCGCTGGCCGGCGTCGAGCGCGGCGAGCTGCCTGGCAAGCTCGGCGACGAGCGCCCGGCGTTCCGGCCGCTCGGCCAGCGCGGCGACCGGCTCCACCGTGATGCGGATGGTGAAGACGATGTCGCCGCTCGCCGGGAGCCGGCGCAGCGTCTGGCGCTCGCGGCGCAGGAAGACGTCGGCGGCCGTCACGTCGGCGCCGAAGCGCGGCACGGCGCCGCGCGCGGCCGGCCGGCCGTCGGCGCCGGCGAGCCCGTGATAGAGCGCGTCGTCGCCGACCAGGCTCCAGTTGCCGCGCCAGACCGGCTGGTCGACCTTGAGATTGTCGAAGATGCGGCCGATCATGGCGTCGTTGCGGGTGCCGGCGGCATAGCCCGGCACCGGGCGGTGGATCTCGCCGATCGGCCGGCCGGCCTTGTCGGGCAGGTGCCAGTCGGAGGGAAAGCACACCGCGCCGGCGGCAAGCCGCCAGCCCCCGGCGCCGCGGCGCATCAGCACCAGGTCCTCCTGCACCAGCCGCGCGGCGGCGAGCAGCGGCGGCACCGCCGGATCGGCGAGCGGCACGGGCCGGTCGACCCCGGCGATCGCCATCTCCGTTCCTTGCCGGCGGTAGAGGCCGGGGAAGGTGGCCGCCAGATGCGCCGCCAGAAGGTCGCGCAGCTCGGCCTGCGCCGCCGCGCTGCCCGTCTCGGCGAAGAACACCACGTCGGGCAGGGCGGCGATCAGCCGCTCCTTTTCGGCAAGCTCGGCGGCGAGCCGGTCGTCCGGCTCGATCCAGGTGGCGGGGTCGAGCGGTTTCAGCCCGATGGCGAACGCCCGCGACAGTTCCGGTTCAGCCGTCTCCCGGCCCTGCGTCGTCCTGCTCGGCACGTCCCCCTCCCTCGCGGCCCGGCGCGGCCGCCGCTTCGCCGTCGGCCTTCGCGCCGGGCGGCAGGCTGGCATAGTAGGCCGCGACGGCGGCGATGTCGCGGTCGTTGAGGCCGTGCGCCACGGCGGCCATCGGATTGTAGCTTTTGACGTCGCCGCGCCCGCCGTCGCGGAACACGCGCATCTGGTTCTCGGTATAAGCGGCGTACTGGCCGGCCAGCCGGGGAAACAGGCGGTCGTCGAGGCCGTGGCAACTGGCGCAGGCGGCGACGGCCGCCGCGCCGGCGGCGGCGTCGAGGCCCTCGGTCGCGATGGTGCGGCCGCGCGCCAGCAGATCGGGCGCGGCGTCGACGGCCGATTTCGACGGCCGGGGCTCCATCGCGCCGAAATGCGCGGCCAGCGCCTCGACCTGCGGCCGCGACAGCGACATGGCCACCGGCCACATGATGCCGCTCTGCCGGCGCCCGGTGGCGTAGGCGGCGAGCGCGTTGCGCAGATAGGCCTCGCCCTGCAGGGTCAGGTTGGGAAAGGCGCCGTCCGCGCGCCCCGCACCGTCCGCGCCGTGGCAGTCGGCGCACACCGCCAGCGGCTCGTCGTCCAGCAGCGCCGGCAGGAACCCGGCCACCGGCGGCGCCATCGACTGGTCGCCGATGCGAAGGGCGGTATCCGGCGTGCCGGGCATGCCGTCGGCGGCGTCGGCGAGCGCGTCGCGCGGCCAGCCGAATCCGGCGTCGGAGTCGGCCGGGCCGACCGGCAGCGCCTGTGCGCCGGCGGTCTCGCGCGGCGCGTCGAGCGGGCCACGGGCGAGCCGCCGGTAGGTCGCGAAGTCCATCTCCGGCATGGCGCGCAGAAACGACACGACCGCCCAGACCTCGTCCTCCCGGTCGCTGACCGGCCAGGCGGGCATGGCCGAATAGGACACCCCGTGCAGCACGACGTAGAACAGCTCGGGCGTGCTGTAGCGCTCGGTGACCTGCGCGAGCGACGGCGGCTCGGGGCGCAGCGACAGGGCGACCGGGCCGCGGTCGAGGCCCGGCGCTCCGTGGCACTGGGCGCAGACATTGGCGTAGTGGGCGGCGCCCTTCATCACGTTGGCGGTGGAATCGAGGTCGCGTGGCGGCACGGCGCGGGCGTTCGCGGCGACCGAGCGCTGGAACGTGAAGTGCACGAGCTGGGCGACGCCCGTTCGGTCCGGCGTCGAGGCCCGGAGATCGAGCAGGCCGGACAGGACGACCGCCGCGCCGACCGCGAGCGCGAAGGCGGTGGACACCGCGAGGACGCCGAACCACTGCAGCGGCCGGCGCGGCAAGAAAGCGTCCCTGAGCGTGCGCGACATGAGACGTGCGACCCCGTCGTCCGTTCGGGCGGTGCCGGCCAGCCCCGGTCGGTGCGGCGCGCTGCCGGCCCGCCCGGACCACGATGCCGGAGCGCGCGCGGCGGCGGGCGCCCGACCTCGTGGCCCGTCTCGTTGATTCTTCCGCGTGGCTGCGACGCCGGGCGGATCGCCCGGGTTGCAACATGCCAGGAGGACAACCCGTCCCGGCCGTTATTGTTCCCGCATCGGCGGTGCGCGGCGCGCCCGGAACCGGTCCGCCTTTCGCGCGACCACGTCCCGGCTCCAGGTCGTCGTTCGACGCGCTGCCGACCGCGAACCGGTCTCCGCGTCGCCGGGAGGCGCGCTACTGCCCGCCGTCGAGCGCCTCGAGCTCGTCGATCAGCCCCTCGATGACGGCCAGCCCCCGGGTCCAGAAGGCCGGGTCGGAGGCGTCGAGGCCGAACGGCGCGAGCAGCTCGGAATGGTGCTTGGTGCCGCCGGCGCGCAGCATGGCGAAATACTTCTCCTGAAAGCCCGCCTGATCCTGCTGGTAGACCGCGAACAGCGAGTTCACCAGGCAGTCGCCGAAGGCATAGGCGTAGACGTAGAAGGGCGCGTGGATGAAATGCGGGATGTAGGCCCAGAACACCTCGTAGCCCTCGCGCAGGCGGATCGCCGGGCCGAGGCTGTCGGCCTGCACCTCGAGCCACATCTCGCCGAGCCGGTCGGACGTCAGCTCGCCCTGGCGGCGCTCGATGTGCACCTTGCGCTCGAACTCGTAGAAGGCGATCTGGCGCACCACCGTGTTGATCATGTCCTCGACCTTCTGCGCCAGCATCGCCTTGCGCTCGCGCGGCTCGGTGGTGCGCTCGAGCAGCGAGCGGAAGGTCAGCATCTCGCCGAACACCGAGGCGGTCTCGGCCAGCGTCAGCGGCGTCGCAGCCATCAGCGCGCCCTGCTCGCCGGCCAGCACCTGGTGCACGCCGTGGCCGAGCTCGTGGGCGAGCGTCATCACGTCGCGCGGCTTGCCCATGTAGTTGAGCAGCACATAGGGATGGACGGACGGCACGGTGGGATGGGCGAAGGCGCCCGGCGCCTTGCCCGGCCGCGCCGGCGCGTCGATCCATTGGCGGTCGAAGAAGCGGCGCGCGATGTCGGCCATCTCCGGCGAGAAGCCGCGATAGGCGTCGAGCACGGTGTCGCGCGCCTCGCCCCAGCCGATGGTGGCCTGCGGCGTCTCGGGCAGCGGCGCGTTGCGGTCCCAGTGGTTCATCGTCTCCATGCCGAGCCAGCGCGCCTTCATCGCGTAGTAGCGGTGCGACAGGCGCGGATAGGCCTGGCGCACGGCGTCGGCGAGCGCGGCGACCACCTCGCGCTCGACGCGGTTGGCCAGGTGGCGCGAGTCGGCGATGTCCTCGAAGCCGCGCCAGCGGTCGGAGATCTCCTTGTCCTTGGCGAGCGTGTTGGTGATCAGCGTGAAGACGCGCAGGTTGTCCTTGAAGGTGGCGGCGAGCGCCTCCGAGGCCTTGCGCCGCGCGTCCGGCTGCGGGTCCTGCAGCCGGTTGAGCGTCGGCTCCAGCGTCAGCGCCTCGCCGTCCACCTCGAAGCGCAGCGCCGTCATCGTCTCGTCGAACAGCCTGTTCCAGGCGCCGCGGCCGGTCACCGACTTCTCGTGGAAGAGCTGCTCGACGCGGTCCTCGAGCTGGTGCGGCCGGTCCTTGCGCAGGTCGAGCACCCACGGCCGGTAGTGGCCGAACAGCGGGTCGGCGTCGAACGCCGAGGCGATCAGCGCGTCGTCGATCTTGTTGAGCTCGAGGGTGAAGAACAGCAGCCGCGCGCCGGCGTCGGTCATCTTCTCCTGCACGTCGCCGTAGAGCTTGGCGCGCTTCGGGTCGGAGGTGTCGCCGGCATAGACCAGGCCGGCGAACGACATCAGCCGGCCCATGCGCTCCTCGATCGCCTCGTAGGCGCGCACCGCCTCGCCCAGGCCGCCCGCGTCGCCGGCCGCCGCCGCCTCGGCGAGCTTGCCCTTCCAGCGCGCCTCGAAGGCGGCCGCCTCCTCGGCGGCGCGCGCCAGGTCGGCGGCCAGCTCCGGGCTGTCGATGGCCGGGTAGAGGTCGGCGAGGTTCCACACCGGCAGATCGCCGAGGCCGCCGTCGCGGCCGCCGCGGGCGCGGTCGGTGTCGCGGGCGGGGCCCCCGTTGCGGGCGGTGGAAGGGAGGCCGGAAAATGCGTGCATCAAGGGTCCTCGGGGTTTATGCGACGTCGCCGCGGCGACTACGAAAGGATTCGTTCACCGGCTTTCTTGAACGCCTGTTTAGAAGCCTGTGCCATGTTGATCCAGCCCACCCCGAATTGCGACACTAGCGCGGTTTCTCGAAGATTGCATGTCTGTCTGCGTCCTCATCGTCGATGACGATCCCGTCCAGCGCCGCCTGCTCGAGGCGACGGTCTCGCGCTTCGGCTACCGCGCGGTGACCGCCGAGAGCGGCGAGGCGGCGCTTGCCGCGCTGACGGGACGCCAGGGCGCGGCCGTGCGCGCGATGGTGCTCGACCTGGTGATGCCGGGGCTCGACGGGCTCGGCGTGCTTCAGGCGCTGGCCGGGCGCCCCGAGGCGCCGCCGGTGATCGTGCAGACGGCGCGCGGCAGCGTCGAGACCGCGGTCGAGGCGATGCGCGCCGGCGCCTTCGACTTCGTGGTCAAGCCGACCGCGCCGGAGCGGCTGAAAAGCGCGCTCGACAGCGCGCTGGCGGTCGCCGCCCAGGCGGGCCGAGCGCGCAAGGCGCGGCGCGGCGCGGCGGGCACCACCTCCTTCGCCGACATCGTCACCGGCGCGCCGGCCATGCAGCGCGTGCTCGGCCTCGGCCGGAAGGCGGCGGCGAGCGACATCCCGATCCTGATCGAGGGCGAATCGGGCGTCGGCAAGGAGCTGGTGGCGCGCGCCATCCAGGCGGCGGGGCCGCGGCGCGACCGGCCGTTCGTCACGGTCAATTGCGGCGCGATCCCCGAAAACCTCGTGGAGAGCATCCTGTTCGGCCACGAGAAGGGCGCCTTCACCGGTGCGACCGAGCGCCACACCGGCAAGTTCGTCGAGGCCGACGGCGGCACGCTGTTTCTCGACGAGATCGGCGACCTGCCGGCCGACGTGCAGGTCAAGCTGCTGCGCGCGGTGCAGTCGGGCGAGGTCGACCCGGTCGGCGGCCGCGGCACGGTGCGCGTCGACATCCGGCTGATCTCGGCCACCAACCGCGACCTGCTGCAACGCGTCAGGGACGGCGCCTTCCGCGAGGATCTCTACTACCGGCTCAACGTCTTCCCGATCACCGTGCCGCCGCTGCGCGCGCGGCGCGAGGACATTCCCGCGCTGGTCCAGCATTTCCTCGCGCGGCTCGCCGAGCCCGGCGCGCAGCGGCAGATCGCCGGCATCACCAGCGGCGCGCTGGCGCTGCTGCAGCGCTACGACTGGCCGGGCAACATCCGCCAGCTCGAGAACGCCGTCTTCCGCGCCCTGGTGCTGTGCGAGGGCGACCGGCTGACGGTCGACGACTTCCCGCAGATCAGCGCCCAGCTCGACGGCATCGCGCCGGACGACGGCGCGGCGCGCGGCGAGACCGCAGCCCTCGCCGTGGCGCCCGACGCGGCGCCCGACGGGCACGCGCCGGAGCGGCAGCCGGCCGAGGCGGCCCGCCGGGAGCCGGAGGCGGCCCCCTTCGGCATCCTGCGCGCGCTCGACGAGCGCGGCAATGTGCGGCCGCTCGCCGATCTGGAGTGCGAACTGATCCGGCTGGCCATCGACCACTATGACGGCCAGATGAGCGAGGTGGCGCGGCGGCTCGGCATCGGCCGCTCGACGCTCTACCGCAAGCTCAAGGAAATGGGCATCGAGCCCGGCGCCAACCGCGCCGACCGCATGGCCTCGTGAGGCCGCAGGGCGGCGAAACGGGCGCCGCCGCGCGCTTAACCTGCGGTTAACCGCGCCGGGCGGGGTTGCCAAAGCCGTCACGAAATTGCCATCCTCTTATCGCAATCGCGGAAAGGCCGGGTTAACCATTCCGGGCGATAGTCGGGTGTGAGACAGCACGTCCGATGGCGCAAGTCGGGGACACAATCAGCCTGCAAGGCGAGAGCTTGACTCGAATCGACGCTGCATTTCGTGGACGGCGGATGCCCGCATTCCCATGCTCACGGTGGCTGGCCGGCCTGGTTCTGGCGCTGGCCTTCGCGCTTTCCGCCGTGCCCTCGGCCAGCGCCGAGACGCGCACGCTGAAGCTCTACTTCATCCACACCAAGGAACGCGCCGAGATCACCTACAAGCGCAACGGGCGCTACCTGAAGAGCGGTCTCAACGAGATCAACCGTTTCCTGCGCGACTGGCGGCGCAACGAGCCGACCAAGATGGACACCGAGCTGCTCGACCTTCTGTGGGAGGTCTACCGCGCCTCGGGCTCGCGCGACTACATCCACGTCATCTCCGCCTACCGCTCGCCGCAGACCAACGCCATGCTGCGCAAGCGCTCGGGCGGCGTGGCCAAGAAGAGCCAGCACATGCTGGGCAAGGCGATCGACTTCTACCTGCCGGACGTCAAGCTGTCGAAGCTGCGCGGCGTGGCGCTCAAGGCGCAGTATGGCGGCGTCGGCTACTATCCCAAGTCGGGCTCGCCCTTCATCCATCTCGACGTCGGCAGCGTGCGGCACTGGCCGCGCATGAACCGCAACCAGCTCCAGGCGCTGTTCCCCGACGGCAAGTCGCTGCACGTGCCGTCGGACGGCAAGCCGCTGCCGGGCTATCAGCAGGCGCTCGCCTCCTATGAGCGGCGCAAGGCGCGCGGCACGGTGGTGATCGCCGACGATTCGGGGCGCCGCTCGGGCGGCGGCGGCAACCTGCTCGCCGCGCTGTTCGGCGGCGGTGCCGACGACGAGGAAGACAGCGCCGAGGCCGCCGCGCCGGCGCCGCGCGCCACGGCCCGCGCCGCAGCGCCGGCACCGCAGCGCCAGCCCGAGCCGGTCGACAC
>NZ_JAOAOP010000039.1 GCF_030398335.1 Aquibium sp. A9E412 | reverse complement strand
GGCTGGCCGCCGCGCCCGACGGCGTGCGCGCCGACGTGCCGGCCTGGTGCGAGCCGCTGTTCGCCCGTGCCTTCGGCGCCGGCTGGCCGGAGGAGGGGGCCGCGCTCGCCGCCCGTCCGCCGCTCGACCTGCGCGTCAACCGGCTGAAGGCGGAGCGCGACAAGGTCGCCGCCGCGCTGATGCGCGCCGGCGCGGCCCCCGCCGCGCTCGCGCCCGACGGCCTGCGCGTGCCGGCCACCGAGGCCGCCGGCCGCCACCCCAACGTCCAGGCCGATCCGGCCTTCCGCAAGGGCTGGTTCGAGGTGCAGGACGAAGGCTCGCAGCTCGCCGCGGTCCTGGCGGCCGCCGCGCCGGGCGAGCAGGTCGTCGACTTCTGCGCCGGCGCCGGCGGCAAGACGCTGGCGCTGGCTGCCGCGATGGACAACCGCGGCCAGATCTTCGCGCACGATGCCGACCGGGCGCGGCTGGCGCCGATCGTCGACCGGCTGAAGCGCGCCGGCACGCGCAACGTGCAGGTGGTCGCCGGCGAGGACGAACTGGCGCCGCTCGCCGGCGCCGCCGACCTCGTTCTGGTCGATGCGCCGTGCACCGGCTCGGGCACCTGGCGGCGCCGGCCCGACGCCAAGTGGCGGCTGACCGACCGCCAGCTCGCCGCGCGCCAGGCCGAGCAGGCCGCCGTGCTCGACGCCGCGGCGCGCTACGTGCGGCCGGGCGGCCGGCTGGTCTACGTCACCTGCTCGCTGTTCGCCGAGGAGAACGACGACCAGGTGGCGGCGTTCCTGGAGCGCGCGCCCGGCTTCGCCGCCGCCGACCACGCCGCGCTGTGGCGCCGGCAGGTGCCGGCCGGCGAGGGCCGCGCTCGGATCGGCCGGCACGGGCTGGTGCTGTCGCCGGCGCTGACCGGCACCGACGGCTTCTTCGTCGCCAGCCTCGCCCGCGCCGGCTGAGGCGCCGCGGCCGCTCTGCGCACGACTGTGGCAAATTCAAGTCACTGTTATCGTTGAAGAATATATATTTTTCCGGCTTGCAAACCGCGTCGCGCGGGGGCAAATCCTCATCCGTCCGGCGGACGGCTTGCGAAAGGCGCAGCCGCGCCGACCGGATGTTGCTGTTTGAATGGAGACACTTTGATGATCAAGGTCCTTGCTGTGCTCGCGGCGTCCGCCGCGATGCTCGTTTCCGCCGTTGCGGCCGAAATGGAAGGCACGGTGAAGGAAGTCGACGCCGCGGGCATGACGCTCGTGCTGGAGGACGGCACCGCGCTCGCCGTCGCCGAGGGCGTCAGCCTCGAGGGCGTCGAGGCGGGGATGACCGTGCGGGTCACGACCGACGACGCGACGCCGGCCACGGCGACGGCCGTCGAGGTGGTCGAGTAGACCGCAGGCGGACCCGGCGGCGGCCGCCGCCGGGTCTTCTTCGGCGACGGCCCGGCGCCGTTGCGGCGCCTTGCGCCTTGACCGCTTCGCCGCGCGGCCCATGTGAAACGACGCGGCACGATCGGGCTGCCGCGGCGACGAGGCGGGTGCGCAATGACCAGGTGGATATCGCTTGCAGCCTTTCTGCTGCTCGTCATGGGCGGCGGCGCGCTGATCGGCAGCCTGACGCCGCCGGGCGCGTGGTATGCCGGGCTTGCCAAGCCGCCCTACAACCCGCCGTCCTGGGTCTTCGGTCCGGTCTGGACGGCGCTCTACGCGCTGATCGCGGTCGCCGGCTGGCGCACCTTCCGCCGCGCCCCGGCCGGCAAGGCGATGGCGGCGTGGTGGACGCAGATGGCGCTCAACTTCGTCTGGTCGCCGGTCTTCTTCCTGGCCCATCTGCCCGGCCTGGCGCTCGCCGTCATCCTCGCCATGCTGGCCGCCATCCTCGCCTTCATCGCGCTCGCCTGGCCGCGCGACCGGCTGTCGGCGCTGCTCTTCCTGCCCTATGCCGCCTGGGTCGCCTTCGCGGCGGCCGTCAATGCCGGCGTGTGGTGGCTCAACTGAATCCGGCCCGGTGCGGCCAGCGGCGCCGCATCCTTGGTGCAGTGCAGCAATCCGGTTGCGGTGCCGTCGCCGCTTTGTCATAAAGCGGGCGCGAGGAAGGAACGGGCGATGAACGGCATCCCGGCGGTCGACGCGGATTACGAGGCGCGGGTGCGCGCGAGTTTCGCGCGGCAGAAGGCGATGGCGACGATCGGCGCCGAGCTCACCGTCGTCACCCCCGGCATGGTCGAGATCGAGATGCCGCACGACGCCGGCCTGACCCAGCAGCACGGCTTCCTGCATGCCGGCGTCATCTCCACGGCGCTCGATTCGGCCTGCGGCTATGCCGCCTATTCGCTGATGCCGCCCGACGCGGCGGTGCTGACCATCGAGTTCAAGGTCAACCTGCTGGCGCCCGGCAAGGGCGAGCGCTTCCTGTTCCGCGGCGCGGTGACCAAGCCGGGCCGCACCATCATCGTCGCCGACGGCCAGGCCTATGCCTATGGCGGCGGCGAGGCGCGGCTGATCGCCACCATGACCGGCACGATGATGACCGTCGTCGGCCGCCAGGGCGTCGTCGGCTGAGCCGCGCCACTCTCCGGCCGTTGCAAACGGCCGCCGATCCGCATAAGGCCTCGCCATGACCACGACCGCACATCCCGACACCGTCCTCATCCTCGATTTCGGCAGCCAGTTCACGCAGCTCATCGCGCGCCGCGTGCGCGAGGCCGGCGTCTATTCCGAGATCGTGCCCTTCAACGCCGGCGAGGCGGCGATCGCGCGGCTGCGGCCGAAGGCGATCATCCTGTCGGGCGGCCCCGCCTCGGCGGTCAGCACCGGCAGCCCGCGCGCGCCGGACGGGGTGTTTTCGGCCGGCGTGCCGGTGCTCGCCATCTGCTACGGCCAGCAGGCCATGTGCGCCCAGCTCGGCGGCCGCGTCGAGGGCGGCCATCACCGCGAGTTCGGCCGCGCCTTCCTCGAGGTCGAGGAGGACAGCGCGCTGTTCGAGGGCGTCTGGTCGAAGGGCTCGCGCCACCAGGTGTGGATGAGCCACGGCGACCGGGTGACGGCGCTGCCGGAGGGCTTCCGCGTCGTCGCCACCTCGTCGGGCGCGCCGTTCGCCGCCATCGCCGACGAGGCGCGCCGCTTCTACGGCGTGCAGTTCCACCCCGAGGTGGTGCACACGCCCGACGGCGCGCGGCTTCTGACCAACTTCGTGCGCAACATCGCCGGCCTGGCGGGCGACTGGACGATGGCGGCCTATCGCGAGCAGGCGGTGGCGGCGATCCGCGGGCGGGTCGGTTCGGGCAAGGTGATCTGCGCGCTGTCGGGCGGCGTCGATTCCTCGGTCGCCGCCTTGCTCACGCACGAGGCGGTGGGCGAGCAGCTCACCTGCATCCTCGTCGACCACGGCCTGATGCGCCTCAACGAGGCCGACGAGGTCGTCGCCATGTTCCGCGAGCACTACAACGTGCCGCTGGTGCGCGTCGACGCGGCCGACCTGTTCCTCGGCGCGCTGGAGGGCGAGGCCGACCCGGAAAAGAAGCGCAAGACCATCGGCCGGCTGTTCATCGAGGTCTTCGAGGCCGAGGCCAAGAAGCTCGGCGGAGCAGATTTCCTGGTGCAGGGCACGCTCTATCCCGACGTCATCGAGAGCGTGTCGTTCACCGGCGGGCCGTCGGTCACCATCAAGTCGCACCACAATGTCGGCGGGCTGCCCGAGCGCATGGACATGAAGCTGGTCGAGCCGCTGCGCGAGCTGTTCAAGGACGAGGTGCGCGCGCTCGGCCGCGAGCTCGGCCTGCCCGACCGCTTCATCGGCCGCCATCCCTTTCCCGGCCCGGGGCTCGCCATCCGCTGCCCGGGCGGCGTGACGCGCGACAAGCTCGACATCCTGCGCGCCGCCGACGCGATCTATCTCGACGAGATCCGCAAGGCCGGCCTTTACGACGCCATCTGGCAGGCCTTCGCCGTTCTGCTGCCGGTGCAGACGGTCGGTGTGATGGGCGACGACCGCACCTACGAGTATGTCTGCGCGCTGCGCGCGGTGACCTCGGTCGACGGCATGACAGCCGACTTCTACCACTACGACATGGATTTCCTCGGCCGCACCGCGACCCGCATCACCAACGAGGTGCGCGGCATCAACCGCGTCGTCTACGACGTCACCTCCAAGCCCCCCGGCACCATCGAGTGGGAATGATTCCGAAGCGCCGGGGACGATCGGTGGCTTCGGGAAACGGTCTGTGGTGCGACTGATGTCGCCAAACAATTCCAACATTCACTCACTATCGTCCTGAGAGACGTCGATCGTCGGACCGGCTGACTGGCCGCGACAGGCTTTCCGCATCCGCATTTCGGGCATACCTCGTTCCTGCCAGGCCGGTTGACGGTAGTTTTTCTGGCGTATCGCGCTGATAACGTTGGAAAAATGATGAGGTGGAGGCACCGCGCTGAGCTGACGGTATTCAGGAAAGGGAACCGCCATGCTCACCGATGTTGCCGAAAGCGTCTACAGCATGGACGGCGACATCGCGCCGATCACGGCAATCTGCGACGTTGCAGAAAAGCACGGCGCGTTCGTCCGGCGCGCACATGCGACGGACGCGGACCTGGCCGCGTACTCGGCCTCTACCTCACCCACGCCGCGGATTGGGGTCATTGCCGTGGCTGTCTTTCTGACCGATCGTGTAGTGGATACGCCGGCGCCGGCCCGAGTGGCCTCCGCGCGTACGATCGTGCCGCGAGGCAAAACAAAACTTTACCGTGTTGTCCTAGAACATGCGTGGCTCGCCTTCGCCTCGGCAACGAGGCGGAGCGGTCCGGGATGCGACGGGATCACGCGCGGTGTCACAGGTAAGGCCTTTCGAACAGGACGATGCTCCGGCGGTCGCGGAGATGTTTCTGCGCATCCTGCGCCGCGAGCGGACGGCCGCCGGCGCGCCGGCGCTCGCGGCCTATCTCGACGAGCTCTTCGGCGCCGCCGCGGGCCGCGACGGCGAGATCGTCTCGCGCGTCCATGTCGGCCGGGACGGCCGGCCGAACGGCTTTCTCGGCGTGCTGCCGCAGACCATGCAGCTCGACGGCGAGCGTCTGCGCGCGGCGATCTGCACGACATGGATGGTCGACGATCACCAGGCCGACCCCTTCGCCGGCGCGCGGCTTCTCAAGGCCGTCCTGGCGGGGCCGCAGGACCTCGCCTTCTCAGAGACGTCCAACCATCTGTCGACGGCGATGTGGCGGCGGACGGGGGCGCGGGTTCTGGCGCCCTACAGCCTCGAATATCTGCGCGTCATCCGCCCGGCCTCCTTCGTCCTGCGCATGGCGGCCAACCGCTTCGCGCCGCTCGGCGCGGCGGCGCCGCTCGCCCAGCTGGCCGACCGCATGGCCGCGCCGGGCGGCAAGCGGCTGTCTTGGGCCGGCTACCGGCCGCATGCCGGCAAGTCGGACGCCCTGACGGCGAGCACGCCCGACGAGGACGAGCTCGCCCGCGCCATCCGCGAACTCCTGGCGCATCATGCCTTGCATCCGCACTGGAGCGAGGCGCAGCTGGCGCGGATGCTCGCCCATTCCCGCGTCAAGGCGAAGCACGGACAGCGCGTCCTGCGCATCCTGCGCACCCGCGGCGGCAGGCTCGCCGGTCTGTTCGTCTATTACGGCAGCCGCGGCGGGATCGCCCGTGTCATGCAGGTCATGGCCGCGCCCGGCATGGAGGGGGCGGTGCTGGAACGGCTGCTCGCCGACGCCCACGATGGCGGCCTCGCCGCCATTCGCGGCCGCACCCAGCCGGCCTTGCTCGACGCCATGCTCGACCGCAAATTCGCCTTCCTGCATGCCTCCTCGACGGTGTTCCATTCCGCGCGCGCGGATCTCGTGGCCGCCGCGACGGAAGGGCGCGCCTTCCTCAACGGGCTGTCGGGCGAGAGCTGGACGCGGCTCGTCGGCGACCGATTCGTCTGACGCGGCGGGCGGACGCGATGTGCGGCATAGCAGGGTTTTTCGGATCGGCCGTCCCGCCGGATGCGGCGCCGGCGCTGCTGCGCCGCATGGCGGCGGCGCTCGACCATCGCGGGCCGGACGAGAACGGCGTTCACTCTGAGCCCGGCATCGGCCTCGCCCATGCCCGGCTGAGCGTGGTCGGCCTTGCGGACGGCCAGCAACCGATGGTGGACGCGAGCGGCGCGCTGGTCGTCTCCTTCAACGGCGAGATCTTCAACCATGTCGAACTGCGCGCGCGGCTGCAAAGGCGCGGCCGGCGTTTCGCGACGGGCAGCGACACGGAGGTGCTTCTCCACCTCTACGACGAGATGGGCACCGCCTGCCTCGACGCGCTCAACGGCGATTTCGCCTTCGCGCTGTGGGACGCCAGGCGCGGCCGTCTGTGGCTGGCGCGCGACCGCATGGGCGTGCGGCCGCTCTATCATGCCGAGATCGGCGGCACGCTCTATTTCGCCTCCGAGGTCAAGGCGCTGATGGCGGTGCCGGGCTTCTCGGCCGAGCCCGATCCCTTCGCCCTCGACCAGATCTTCACGCTGTGGGCGCCGATCGCCCCGCGCACCGCCTTCAAGGGCGTCAGCGAGCTTCCGCCCGGCCACATGATGATCGCGCAAGGTCGCGAGCGCACGGTGCGGCCGTGGTGGCGGCTCGAGTTCCCCCGCGACGGCGATTTCGACACGCCTGCCGACCCGGCCGGGCAGCTCGGCGTCCTGCTGGAGGATGCCGTGCGGCTGCGCCTGCGCGCCGACGTGCCGGTCGGCGCCTATCTGTCCGGCGGGCTCGATTCCTCGCTGGTCACCGCGCTTGCCGCGCGCCAGGCGCCGGGCCGCCTCGAGACCTTCTCGCTCGGCTTCCGCTCGGCCGAGCACGACGAGAGCGGCTGGCAGGCGCAGGTGGCCGAAAGGCTGGGCGTGGCCAACCGCCGGGTGTCGTGCGCGGAAGAAGGCATTGCGAGAGATTTCGCCCGGGTCGTCGAGCATGCCGAGTGCCCGGTGCTGCGCACGGCGCCGGCGCCGCTCTACAGGCTGGCCGGTCTGGTCCGCGACAGCGGCATGAAGGTGGTGCTGACGGGCGAGGGGGCCGACGAGCTTTTCGCCGGCTACGACATCTTCCACGAGGCGGCGGTGCGGCGGTTCTGCGCCCGCCAGCCCGGGTCGCCGCGCCGGCCGCTGCTGTTTCGCCGGCTCTATCCCTACCTGCCGCAGCTCCAGCGCCAGAGCGCCGACTATCTCGCCCGCTTCTTCGCCGCCGGGGCGGACGGGCTCGCCGATCCGCTGTTCTCGCACCGTCCGCGCTTTCGCGCCACCGCGACGGCGAAACGCTTCTATTCGCCGGCGTTGAAGGATGCGCTCGCGGGGTACGACGCGGCGGCCGATCTGGCCGCCCATCTGCCCGAGGAGTTCGGCCGCTGGCATCCGCTCAACCAGGCGCAGTATCTCGAGACCCGCTTCCTGCTGCCCGGCTACATCCTGTCGAGCCAGGGCGACCGGGTGATGATGGCGCACGGCGTGGAGGGGCGGTTCCCGTTTCTCGATCCGCGCGTGGTCGCCTTCGCCGCCGGGCTTCGGCCGGGCCTGAAGCGGCGCGGCCTGCGCGAGAAGGCGATCGTCAAGGAGGTGGCGCGCGATCTGTTGCCGGCGTCGGTCGTGGCGCGCCCGAAACAGCCCTTCCGCGCGCCCGACAGCCGCGCCTTCTGCGGGCCGGCGGCGCGACCGCTGGTCGACGCGGCGCTGTCGCGCGAGGCGCTGGCCGCGGCCGGCCTGTTCAACCTCGCGATGGTCGACAAGCTGAAAAGCAAGGCGCTTGACGGAGAGGTAACCAGCTTCAAGGACAATACCGCTTTCATCGGCGTTCTTTCTGCGCAGCTATGGCACCGCGGCTTCGTCGCGAAGCGCCCGCACCGGGGGAAGACAGGATAGGGACCAGACGACATGTCCGAGGGCTTTCACGACAAGATCCGCGCGTTCATCGTCGAGACCTTCCTGTTCGGCGACGACAGCGAGCCGCTGCCCGGCGACCTCTCGCTGCTCGAGAACGACCTGGTCGATTCCACCGGCGTGCTGGAACTGGTCGGCTTCCTTGAGGCGGACTTCGGACTGGCCGTCGACGACGCCGACATCGTGCCGGCGAATCTCGACACGGTCGACCGGATCGCTGCCTTCGTCGAGCGCAAGAAGGCGGCCTGAAGGCGCGGCGATGCGGATCGAAGCCACCCTGCGCGCCGGCCGCCGGCAGCACCCCGGCAAGACGGCGATCGTCGACGGTGCGCGGCGGCTCAGCTACGCGGAGCTGTGCGCGGCGTCGGACGGCCTCGCGGCGTGGCTGGCCGAAAGCGGTGTCGGCCGCGGCGACCGGGTGGTCGTGTTCGCCGGCAACGGCTGGCGCACGGCCGTCGCCCTGTTCGCGGTGTGGAAGGCGGGCGCGGTGGTCTGCCCCGTCGACCCCGCCAGCAAGGCGCGGCGCCTGTCGTTCATCCTCGACGACTGCATGCCGGCGGCCATCGTCGCCGACGCCAGGGCGGCGGCGACGGTCGCGGCCGCCTGCGCCGGACGCCCGGCCGGCCGGCCGGCGACGGTTCTGACCCGCCCACATCCGGCGCTGCCCGGCGCGGCCGACTTCGCGGCCTGCCTGCGCGTCGCGCCGTCGCCCGCCGCGCCGGCGCTTCGCGACGACGACCTGGCGGCCATTCTCTACACCTCCGGCTCGACCGGCGTGCCGAAGGGCGTGATGCTCGGCCACGACAACATCGCGGCGGCGACCGCGGCCATCGTCGGCTATCTCGGCAACACCGCGGACGACGTCATTCTCAGCGCCCTGCCGCTGTTCTTCGGATACGGGCTGACGCAGCTGCTCACCGCGGTGCAGGTCGGCGCCACGCTGGTGCTGGAGACGTCCTTCGCCTATCCGGCCGCCGTTCTCGACCGGCTGCGCGCGGAACGCGCGACCGGCTTTCCGGTCGTCCCGTCGATGATCGCGCTGATGCTGCGCATGGACGCGCTCGATCCGGCCCCGTTCGCCAGCCTGCGCTACATCACCAGTGCCGGTGCCGCGCTGCCGGTCGCGCATATCCGAAGGCTGCGCGCGCTGCTGCCCGACGTGCAGCTGTTTTCCATGTACGGTCAGACCGAATGCGTGCGCGCCACATGGCTGCCGCCGGCCGACATCGACCGCCGTCCGGACTCCGTCGGCATCGCCGTTCCCGGTGGCGCGGCGGCGGTCGTCGACGAGGCCGGCTTCCCGGTCGCGCCCGGCGTCGTCGGCGAGCTGGTGGTATCGGGGCCGCATGTCATGCGCGGCTACTGGAACGACGCGGCGGCGACGGTGCGGGCGCTGCGCCGCGATCCGCTGACGGGCGACCGGCGCCTCCATACGGGCGACCTGTTCGTGGCCGACGATGCCGGCTATCTCAGCTTCGTCTCGCGCAGCGACGACATCGTCAAGACGGGCGGCCAGAAGGTGGCGCCGCGCGAGGTGGAGGCGGCGCTCTACGATCTCGACGGGGTGGCCGAGGCGCTGGTCGTCGGCGTGCCCGACCCGGTTCTCGGAACGGTCTTGAAGGCGATGATCGTCAGGTCGGACGACACGCTCGGCGCCGAGGAGGTGCTGCGGCACTGCGCCGCGACGCTGAGCCCGGTCATGGTTCCGAAGCAGGTCGAGTTCTGCCGGACGCTGGCGAAGACGGGCAGCGGCAAGCTGTCGCGTCGCGCCGTTTCGAGCGGAGCAACGACGGCATGAGCGAGACGAGCGTACGGGCGGCGGGCTTCTCCCTCGCCGACCTCTCGATCGACGCGGCGGCGGAGGCCGAGCGCATCGCCGGCTGCATGCGCGACGCGCTGCGCCGCGACCTGCGCAAGCGCGGCTTCGTCATCGCCATCTCCGGCGGCATCGATTCGGCGGTCTGCGCGGCGCTCGCCGTGCGCGCCGTCGGTGCGCAGCGCGTCTTCGGCCTGCTGATGCCGGAGCACGATTCCGATCCGCAAAGCCGGCGGCTCGGCGCGGCGGTGGCCGATACCTTCGGCATTGCGCATGCGGTGGAGGATATCGGCCCGGCGCTCGAGGCGATGGGCTGCTATCGCCGCCGCGACGATGCCATCCGCCATGTCGTGCCGGACTACGGCGCCGGCTGGTCGAGCAAGATCGTGTTCGACAACGCGCTGACGGCGGGTGGCTACAACCTGTCCTCGCTCGTCGTGCGCGCGCCCGACGGCGCCATGCGCAAGCTGCGCTTGCCGGCCGAGGCCTATCTCGCCATCGTCGCGGCCACCAACATGAAGCAGCGCACGCGCAAGCAGCTGGAGTACCATCATGCCGACCGGCTCAACTTCGCCGTGATCGGCACGCCCAACCGGCTGGAATACGACCAGGGCTTCTTCGTCAAGAACGGCGACGGCGCGGCCGACATCAAGCCGATCGCGCATCTCTACAAGTCGCAGGTCTACGACCTGGCCGCCCATCTCGGCGTGCCCGGGGAGATCCGCGCGCGGCCGCCGACGACCGACACCTATTCGCTGCCGCAGACGCAGGAGGAGTTCTACTTCGCGCTGCCCTACGCCACGATGGATGCCTGCCTGTACGCGCTGGAGAACGACGTTCCCGCCGCGCAGGCCGGCGCCGCCATCGGCCTCGGCGCGGCGCAGGTCGAAGCCGTCTGGCGCGATATCGCGGCGAAGCGCAAGGTGGCGCGCTATCTCCACATGCCGCCGGTGCAGTGCGCGCGGTGATGTCCGCGCGACTTGGAGCCGATCTGCGATTCGGTGAAAAGCAGATCGGCTGCAAGCCGAGGTGCGGTGCTACCTGTCGGGGATCGCGACGCCGCGAAAGGCATCCGATGCGATGGAGGTGCATAGCGTGCTCCATTCGCACCCCGCGCACGCCTGACGGAGGCTGCCTTCGGCGAACGCTGCCCGCATCCGGCGTAGGCCGTGCCGTTCAAGCGACAGCTGGGTTCCCGTCCTGATCGGCATGGCGAGCAAGCGGCCGAGGTCACGCGCTGCGAGAACGTCGCGCTCGGTGACGCTCGCTTGCCAGCAATGCGGTTCCCGATCGTCGAGCAGGGGCGCGCAGATGTCGTCCGGCCCGGCAACGATCAGAATGTCTTCGCCTCGGGCAATCCGCTCGGCGATCGAGTCGTAATTGGCGGTGAATCCAGGGCTGTATCCTTTGCCCGCATAGGTGAGCAGGCAAAGGAGATGATGGGGCCGAAGCCGGACCGTCATCGGGCGGAACGCATCCTGCCGCGCATCAGCAGCGCCAAGGTGGCTGCACCGAGGGCGGATTTCAGCACAGCACCCACGAGGAAGGGTGTGACGCCGTGGATGATCGCCTGATCGAATCCGATCATCACGGCGAGCCACGCGGCACCCATGGCGAGGCAGACGGCGTTGCTCAGCAACATGCTGCCGAACGCGAGGATCGGGCGCTCGCCGTTCCAGCCCTTTTCGGCAAGCCAGCCGGCGAGTGCCGCCGAGAGGGGGAAAGCGAAGAGGTAGCCGGCGGTCGGCCCGACGAAATGGTGCGCCCCCGCAGCCCCGCCGGAGAGGACCGGCATGCCAACAGCAGCCTGCGCAAGCCATGCAACGACCGTGATTGCGCCGAGCCGCCAGCCGTAAAGAGCGCCGATCAACGCCACGCCGAACGTCTGCATGTTGATCGGGACCGGCACCATGGGCACCTCGATATAGGAGCACAGTGCCAGAAACAGCGTGCCGGCGACGACGGCGCCGACCCGCCACGCCAACGAGCGGCCGTTCAGATCGAGGGGGCTGTAGACGGGCTTCAGGACGGGTGTGCCGGCACTGCTCATGCGGATTCTCCTTGCCGCAGAAATTATAGATAATTCTTGAAATCTATCGCTAAAGGGATTCCACAGAAATGCGAGCGTGGCAATAGCCAAGCGCGCGGGCGCAATCTCCCGAGGCGGGCCATGGCGTTTCCAGGCGAAGCGGAACCCGGTTCGCCGTCCGCAGACGCCTCGAGACGATCACTCGGCGCCGATCTGCGTGCCGTGAAAAGCAGAACGGCTCGAAAGCGAAGGAATCCCTGTCAGGTCAGCTTTTTTGCCCGATCGTCTGGATGTGTCTGGCGAGTACGGATTCGGCGATCTCGGCCTCGCCGGCCCTCAAGGCGTCCAGGATCGCTCGGTGATCGCGATCGGTTGGGGCCTCCCATTCGGCGCGCCATCCCGAGAACAGAAACCGGGCGCTGGCCGTGTGCAGATCGTCGATGGCCCCGAGCAGCCGGGGCATCCCGCACGGGGTCAGGATGATGCGATGGAAGCTGCGATTTGCTTCTTCCCACGCCTGGACGTCGCGCGCACGATCTCCCGCCTTGTTCGCTTCCTCGGCCTGATCGAGGATAGCCTTGGTCAGATGCGGAACGGCGTGGCGAAGCGCCAAGGCTTCGAGCGAGGCGCGCATCTCCGCGACCTCCCGCACCTCTTGCGGACTGAACCCTGCCACACGCACACCCCGACGGGGCTCGCTGACGACCAGCCCTTGCGACTCCAGACGACGGAAAGCCTCGCGAACGGGAACATGGCTGGCGCCAAATTCCTCGGCGACATGATCCTGCCGCAGTCGCGCACCGGCTTCTATGGCTCCGGATATGATCCGGTCGGCCAGCGTCCGGCTGATCCGCACCGCGATGGTCTCGTCTTTGGCAGAGGTCATGATTTATAGATAATTCATCGTCCAGGCGAACGTCGACCCTGTTCGTCGCCCTTGCCGCGCGGTGCGGCTCGCTACGGCTCGAGCCCGGCGCGGCGCCGTCCGTGACGTGTCCCGAGAGCTCCAACTCCTCCAGCACGGGGGAGGGCCGTTCGCCTTGTCTCTGGCCTTGGGCGGCCTGGCACGTCCGACGCTTGCTCGCCCTTGCATCTCGCAGGCCTGAGCCGCCGCCGTCCGTGCGGCCACGCCTCAGCCGCGCCGGGCGGCCCCGCTCCGGTTGGTCAGGAACAGGCCGGCGAGGATCGCCGCGGCGCCGGCGGCGAGACCCGGCGTCAGCGCTTCGCCGAGGATGGCCCAGGCGCTGAGCACGCCGAACAGCGGTGCCAGGAAACTCATCGCCGAGACCTGCGAGGCCGGGTGACGCTGGATCAGCCGGAAGAAGACGAGGTAGCCGGCGAAGGCCACGGCGACCGTCTGGAAAGCCAGCGCGCCGAGCGCCGGGCCGCTCCAGCCGATGGCGGCCGTCTCGCCCGCCGCCAGGGCGACGATCGCCAGCACCGGGATCGACCAGAAGAGCTGGTGGAACAGCACCACCGAGGCGTCGACGGCCTTCAGCCGCGTGCCGCGGATGACGAGCACGGTCAGCGCCCATGCGGCGGCCGCGCCGAGGCACAGCGCGTCGCCGAGGAGCGTGGCGCCGGCCGCGCCGCCGGCCGGGCGCACCAGCGCCACCGCCGCCACGCCGGCGAAGGCGATGCCGATCCCGGCGATCTTGCGTCGGTCGAAGGGCTCGTCGGCGATCGCCGTCATCGCCGCGAGCGCGATCATCATCGGCGCGGTGTAGTAGAGCACCGTGGCGTGGCTTGCCGCGGTGAGCGCGATGCCGACGTAGAGCAGGCCGAAATCGACCGCGAACAGCAGGCCGAGCACGACCGACAGCGCGACCGGCGCAGCGAACGGGTTCTTGCGGCGCACGACGAACCAGACCGCCAGCAGCAAGGCGCCGCCGGCCGACCGGAGCGCGGCCTGCAGCACCGGGCCGATGTCGCCGACGGCGAGCTTGACGGCTGTCTGCTGCCCGCCGAAGGCGGCGAAGACGATAACGAGCAGCAGCGCGGAGGACGGCGTGAGCGGCGTGCGGGGTTCGGACATGCCGCCGGTCTCGGCCGAGGCGGCGCGCGGCACAAACGAGATGTCTCGACCGCCGCTTTAGCTGCCCTAAACTAGGGACATGACCTCGCGGCTTCCCTTCGACGCGCTGCGCACCTTTGCCGAGATCGCGCGCGGGCTGAGCGCGGCCGAGGCTGCCGGGCGGCTGAACGTCAGCCCCGGCGCCGTCAGCCAGCGGATCGCCGCGCTCGAGGCGCATCTCGGCGACCGGCTGGTCGAGCGGCGCGGCCGCCACCTGGTGCCGACAAGCGTCGGCCTGGCCCTGTTCGAGCGCGTGCGGCCGCATCTCGAGGCGGTCGAGGCGGCCCTGACGGCCGATCGCGCCGAGCCCGTGATGCGCCTGCACGCCACGCCGGCCTTCGCCGACGCCTGGCTGATGCCGCGGCTCGCCGCGCTCGTGGCCCTGGTCGCCCCGCGCCCGCTCGAGCTGGTGACCGCGGCCACGCCCTTCGAGCGGACGCGGCGCTGGACGGCCGCCGACATCGCCATCCGCTACGGCGGCCGGTTCTCCGAGGAGCTGGCCGCCACGCCGCTCGTCGCCGCGCAGATCGCGCTCGTCGCCGCCGACGGGCCGGCCGGCGGCGACCCGGCCGCCCACCTGCGCGAGCGGCCGCTGATCTGCCAGACGGGCCTCGACGAGTGGCCGGCCTGGCTCGAGCGGTTCGGCGTGCCGGCGGCGGCGGTGCGCTGGGGGCCGCGGGTGAGCGACGATGCGGCGAGCCTGCGCGCCGCCGAACTCGGCCACGGCATCGCCAGCGTGCGCGCCTGCACCGTCGGCGAGCGGGCGCGGCTGCGCGTCCTGGCGCGGCGCCCGGCGCCCGGCAACGCGACCTATCACCTGGTGACGCGCCGCGCCGATCTCGCCTCGCCGCCGATCCGCCGGCTGCACGCGTGGGCCGGCGCGCCGGGCTGAGCGTCCGCCGCCGCCCGCAGCGGGCGCATCGTGCCGGCTGCGGGACGGCGCGCGAGGCGCCGCCGCCCGGTCGCTTCGGTTCGGCCTCAGGCCGGTTCCGGCATGGTCTCGATGATCTCGATCACCTCCTCGCCGGAGTAGATCGGCATCCACGGGCGCCTGATGGCGCCGACCCAGCCGTGCTCGAGCGGACAGCGCACCTCTTCGGTCACGTCGCCGAAGATGTCGATCACCTCGCCGACGAGCTGGTCGCGGACGACCTCGTCGCCGGCCTCGACCAGCGAGCGGTAGAGACCGCCGCGGCGCGCCGTCAGGTCGACCGCGTTGGTGCCGTAGCGGTAGGCGTCGAGCGCGACCGGGGCGCCGGGCAGCATGCCGAGACCGCGGGTCATGCCCTCGATCGCCAGGACGAAACGCTCGATATCCTCCTCGGTGACGCGCGCGCCGCCGCCGGTCTCGACGATCAGGCCCGGCTTGCCGGCCTTGGTGAACTGCGCGAAGGCGGCGCCGCTCAGCCACTCCTCGAGCGAGTTCCACAGGTTCGGCACACCGAGCCCGCGCACGAGCCGGGCCGTCTCCCTGCCGGCTGCCGAGCCGTCGTCATGATAGAGCGCGTAGTGGCAGGTGATCATGAAATGGCCGCCCGAATGCAGGTCGAGCATCGCGTCGGCGGTCTCGAGCGCCGTGCCGATCAGCCGATCGGCGATGATCTCCGACAGCGAGCCCTGCGCGCTGCCGGGGAACAGCCGGTTGAGGTTCTGCCCGTCCTGCGGCGTGGCGCGCGACAGCTCGCGAAAGGCGAGCGGGTTGCCCTGCAGCGCGAAGACGATGGTGCCCGACAGCGCCTCGAGGTCGAGGCTCTCGAGGAACCGGTGCACGGCCACCGGACCGCCCACCTCGTTGCCGTGGATGCAGGTCTGCACCCACAGGACCGGTCCCGGCTTGCGGCCGCTCGCCACGATCAGCGGCGAGGCGATGGCGCCGCCGTCGGGATATTCGCCAAGAGGAAGCTGTCCGCGGCTGAGCGTGCCCTGCCGCGCTTCGACAGTACCAATTTTCATCGTTCACCTGACTATTTGTTCTGATTGCGCTTGGGATTGCGGAGATAGGCCTGCACCGAAAGCAGCGTGGCCGGTGCCTTCAGGATCCGTTCCGGGCCGTGCATGATCTGGGCCCCGAAGAACAAGGTCGCTCCCGGGGTCATCGTGTAGATTGTGTCGCCGTGCTGGTAGGTGATCTCCCCTTCGAGCATGTAGAGAAACTTCACGCCGTCGTACTGCGTCCGCTTGAAGGAGCCATCGGTCGACGGAAAGACGTTGATGTACGGCTCGAGCACGACGTCGGTGGTCGTCGTGTGGCCGAGAAGCCGGTAGATGTAGGTGCCGCGCAACGCCTGCCGGACCACCTCGAGGCCGCCGCCCGGCGGCAGGAAGGTCGCGTCGCTCTTCTCCTCGACATCCTTGAGCAGCGAGGCCACCGGCACGCGCAGCGCGGTGGCGATCGCCTGCAGCGTGCGCAGCGATGCGGCGACGCGGCCGCTCTCGACGCGCGACAGCATGGCGACGGAGACCCCCGCCGAACTGGCCAGATCGGTGATGCTGATGCCGCGTTCCTGACGGAACGCCCGCACCGCGTGACCGACCGCCTTCTCGATGTCGGGGCGCTCCCCGTCCTCCGCTGTTTCCCTGCTTTCTGCCGACACCGCCGGTACCTTCTCGCTGACTCTCAACGCTGGGTAGCTTTCAAACCAGTATGATGCAAGATTGACAAATAGGCAAATATTTTGCACAAGGCGCAAGAAACCACCAACCTCGGAGGAGACAATGCCCTTTCATTCCATCCTTTCGCGACGCCGGTTTCTTGCCGGCACGGCGGCCGGTGCGGCCGCGCTGGCGCTGCCGGCCGGGCCGCTGCGCGCTCAGGCCGAGCGCCCGTTCCGCATCGGCGCGCTGAACCCGCTCACCGGCCCCGGCAGCGAGGAGGGTGCCGGCATGCTGGCCACGCTGCAGGCCACCGCGCGGCTCATCAACGAGGCCGGCGGCATCGACGGCCGCATGTTCGAGGTCATTTCGGAGGACGATCAGACCAAGCCCGAGGCCGGCGTGCTGGCGGCCAAGAAGCTGGTCGAGATCAACAAGGTCGATGCGATCCTCGGCACCTGGTCGTCGAGCGTCACGCTTGCGGTGATGTCGGCTGTCACGCAGCCCAACGACGTCATGCTGTTCACCTGCTCCGGCGCGCCGGAGATCTCCGAGGAGAACACCAAGGACCTGGTCAAGCGGTTCACGCCGACCTCCTTCGCCTACGGCGTCGCCTATGCCCGCATCGCCCTGAAGTCGGGCTACAAGCGCGCCGTCGGCATGCATCTCAACAACTCGTCCGGCAAGGCTCAGATCGACGGCTTCGTGCACGAGTTCACCGCCAATGGCGGCGAGTTCGTCGACCGGATCGCCTATGAGCCGAGCAAGCCGAGCTACCGCTCCGAGCTGCAGACGGCGCTGGCGAGCAACCCCGACTGCCTGGTGCTCGGCTCCTACCTCGCCGACACGACGATCATCCTGCGCGAGGCGTTCCAGCTCGGCAGCCGGGCCGGCGTTCTGGCGCCGCACTGGGCGCTCGGCACCAAGCTCGTCGAGGCGATCGGCGCGCCGGCGGTCGAGGGCGTCAGCACCGCCTCGGCCGTGCTGACCAAGGACAATCCGAGCGTCGCGCTCTACGACCGCCTCTACCGCGAGGCCATGGGCGAGCCTGGCAGCGCGAACGCCTATGGCGCGATGTGCTACGACATGGTCAACGTGCTTGCCTACGCCATCGCCGCGGCCGGCCCCGGCGCCTCGAACGCCGACATCAACGGCCGCATCCGCGAGGTCGCCAACAGCCCCGGCGAACAGGTGTTCGACTTCGTCTCCGGCAAGGACAAGCTGAAGGCCGGCAAGGTGAACTACAGCGGCGCCTCCAGCCTGGTCGAGTTCGACGAGCGCGGCGACGACACCGGCGGGCTGTTCTCGTGGGATGTCCTGCAGGACGGCAAGGCGGTGCAGCGTGAGCTGATCACGCTCTGACAGCCGGACGGCCGATCGCCCGTTCCTCGACATGCGGGGCCCCGGTCGGGGCCCCCTTCACAGGAAGACAGTCCTTGAGCCACTCCCAACTCTATCTCAACCTGGCCGTCAACGGGCTCGTCGAGGGCCTGATCATCGCCATGGCGGCGCTCGGCATCACGCTGGTCTACGCGGTGGCCAAGTTTCCCAACGCGGCGACCGGCGATTTCATGACGTTCTCCGCCTACACCGCCAAGGGCGCCTCGGTGCTGGCCGGCGGCAGCCTCGTGTTCGGTGCCGGCGTCGCCGTCCTGGCCAGCGCCCTGCTTGCCGCGCTCGCCTATCTGCTGATCTTCCGCAGGCTGGCCGGCCGCAAGCTCGTCGCGCCGCTCGTCGTGTCAATCGGCCTGGCCTTTCTGATCCGCAACACGCTCACCTTCTTCGTCGGAACCGATCCGACGGTGCTTCCCGTGCCCATCGTGCGCGCGGTGGAGGTCGGCGGCATCTTCCTGCAGCCGCTCGACCTGGCCGTCGCGGCCGGTGCGGCGATTTCGCTCGCCGCCGCCTTCATCGTGCTGCACAAGACGCCGATCGGCCGGCGCATGCGCGCCGTCGCCGGCAATGCGGACCTGGCCCGCGTCAGCGGCATCCGTGCCGGCCGGGTGATGCTGCAGCTCTGGCTACTGGTCGGCATGCTGGCCGCCGTCGCCGGCGTGCTGCTGGCGGCCAAGTCCGTCATCGAGCCGGAGATGGGCTGGCACCTGCTGCTGCCCGCCTTTGCGGCCGCCATCCTGGGCGGTGTCGGCAGCCCGATCGGCGCGCTCGTCGGCGGCGTTCTCATCGGCCTCGCGCAGGAGCTTTCGGTGCCGCTCGTCGGCTCCACCTACAAAGCGGCGGTCGGCTTCGTCGTCATTCTGGTCGTGCTTCTGGTGCGCCCCTCGGGCCTGCTCGGCCGCGACAGGAGCGTTCGCTGATGAGCAGCTATCTGATTGCCGTCACCACGCAGATCGGAATCTACGGTCTGCTGACGCTCAGCCTCAGCCTGCAATACGGCTACACTGGACTCATCAACTTCGGCCAGGTCGGCTTCTACGCCATCGGCGCCTATGCGGCGGCCCTTCTGGGCACGGCGCTCGGCTGGGGGCCATGGGGCAGCCTAGCCGCCGCGGCGCTTTTCGCCGCCGTCGCTGCGGTGCCCATCGGACTGCTGACGCTGCGTCTGCGCGAGGACTATCTGGCCATCGTCACGCTCGGCTTCGCCGAGGTCGTGCGCCTGACGATCGTCGCCGAGGACTGGCTGACCAACGGCACCGCCGGCATCAGCGGCATTGCCCGCCCGTTCGCCGCGCTCGGTGTCGGGATCGAGCGCGATCTCGCCTTTCTTGCGCTGATCCTGGTTGCGCTCGTCCTGGTGGCCGTCGGCCTCGGCGTCATCGTGCGCAGCCCCTTCGGCCGTATCGTGAAGGCGATCCGCGACGACGAGGACGCCGTGCGCGTGCTCGGCAAGGAGCCGTTCGTGCCGCGCATCAAGGTGCTGTGCCTGGGGGCCGCGATCGCCGGTTTCGCCGGCGGGCTGCAGGCGCAGTACATCGGCTATGTCGGCCCCGATCAGTTCATCAGCTACGTCACCTTTATCATCTGGATCGCGATGATTATCGGCGGGACGCGCAGCTTCCTGGGCGCCATTGTCGGTGCTGGCGTGGTGCTGCTGTTCCTCGAGGGATCGCGCTTCCTGCGTGACGAGCTGCCCGACATCAGCGAGACGGCGCTCGCCAGCGCCCGGCTGGCCATCGTCGGCCTGGCGCTGATCCTGACCATGCTCTACCGGCCCGGCGGTCTCGTCGGCGGGAAGGACGCGCGATGAGCCTCGACATCCGCAATGTCAGCAAGGCCTATGGCGGCTTCGTCGCCGTCGACGACGCCAGCCTGTCGGTGCCATCGACCGGCATGGTCGGCCTGATCGGTCCGAACGGCGCCGGCAAGAGCACGCTGTTCTCCGTCATCTCGGGGTTGCTGCGGCCGGATTCGGGCACCGTTGCCTTTGGCGACCAACCGCTGGAGGGGCGCGGTCCGGTGGCGCGCGCCCGGCTGGGGCTCGGGCGCACCTTTCAGGTGCCGCGCGAGTTTGCCAGCCTGACGGTGCGCGAGAACCTGCTCGCCGCGCTGACGGAGCAGAAGGGCGAACGTCTGTTCGACGTGGTGGCGCGCTTCCGCTCGGTCGCCGAGGTCGAGCGGAGCAACCGCGACCGCGTTGCCGGGGCGTTGGAGGAGTTCGGTCTGGCCGCCGTGGCCGACAACCTGGCGAGCAACCTGTCGGGCGGCCAGAAGAAGCTGCTCGAACTGGCGCGCATCTGGATGACCGGCCCCCGGATGCTGCTGCTCGACGAGCCGTTCAGCGGCGTCAATCCCGTCCTCATCGACACCATCTCGCAGCAGATCCTGCGGCTCAATGCGAGCGGCATCGGCTGCCTGATCGTCGAGCACAACATCCCCGCGCTGGCCAACATCGTTGACGTGTTCTGCGCCATGGACCGCGGCCGCACGATCGTCAGCGGTTCACCCGACACCGTGCTGGCCCATCCGATGGTCCGCGAAGCCTATCTGGGACGCAGCCAATGACCGCTCTTCTCGACGCGCAGGACATCCGCGGCGGCTACGACGAGACGCCGATCCTCAACGGCGTCGGCCTGACGATCGACCGCGGCGAGATCGTCACCATCGCCGGCACCAACGGGTCCGGCAAGTCGACGCTCGCCAAGGCGCTGGTGGGTCTGCTGCCACGCTGCAGCGGCACGGTCCGCTTCGACGGCCGCACGCTCGATGCCGTCGCCCCGGAGGACCGCCCGGCGCTCGGGCTGAGCTACGTGCCGCAGGTCGCCAACGTGTTTCCCGAGCTGACCATCGAGGAGAACCTGTGGGTGGTGGAGGGCGTCGGGAACCGGCGCGCCCGCGCCGACGAGCTGTTCGGACGGTTTCCCTCGCTTGCCGAGCGTCGCCGCCAGCTCGCCCGTTCGCTCAGCGGCGGCGAGCGCCAGCAGCTCGCCATCGCCCGCGCGCTGATGCTGCATCCCAAGCTGATGGTGATGGACGAGCCCTCGGCGGCGCTGTCGCCGCGCCTCGTCGAGGAGGTCTTCGCACTGATCCGCGATCTGGCGGCGCAGGAGATCGCCGTTCTTTTGGTCGAGCAGCGCGCCCGCGAGGCGCTCGCCTTCAGCCATCGCGGCTATATCATGAGCAGCGGCCGCATCGTGGCGCAGGACAGCGCCGCCGCCCTGCTCGCCGATCAGGAGCTGGCGCGGCTGTTCCTCGGTCAGGGGCGCAGCAACGCGGCGGCGTCTTAGAGCGTCTCCCGGCGAGACGGGAACCGGTTCGCCCTCCGCCAACGCGCCGGCGAACCGGCCGTAGCCGCCAAGGGGTCTACCCCTCGCCGGCCAGAAGCGCGTCGGGGCCGGCGCCGCAGACGATGGCGCACACGGTTTCGCCCGCTGCGAGCGCCACGCGCTTCTCGCGCAGCGCCGCGATCGCCGCCGCGCCGGACAAATCGGCGGCGAGCCCCATCTCGAACCACAGCCAGCGCGCCGCCGCCAGCATCTCCGCGTCGTCGACCAGGACGAAGCCGTCGACCGTGTCGCGCACGGTCTCGAAGATCGCGTCCTCGGTCCTGGCGCAGGCCATGGTGGCGACCGACGTGGTCACCGCCTCGAGGGCGACGTTGCGGCCGGCCTCCAGCGCGCGCAGCAGCAGCGGGCAGCCGGCCGCCTCCACGCCGATGACGCGGGTCTGCGGGCGTCGCGCCTTGATGGCGCGGCCGACGCCGCTCAACAGGCCGCCGCCGCCGACGGCGACCAGCACGACGTCGACGTCGGGCATGTCCTCGAGGATCTCGAGCGCCACGGTGCCCTGGCCCGCGACGACCAGCGGGTCGGCGAAGGGATGGAAATAGACCGCTCCGCTGCGCGCCACGTGCGCGAGCGCGGCGGCATGCGCCTCGTGCCAGGCCGAGCCGACGATGTGCGTCGCCGCGCCCCAGGCGCGCAGCTTCTCCAATTTGGCCGGGGTCGCGTTGTCGGGCAGGTAGATCGTCGTCGGCACGCCGGCGAGGAAGCCGGCGCGCGCCGTCGCCAGGCCGTGGTTGCCGCCCGACGCCGCGACGATGCCGTTGGCCCACTCGGCCGCGTCGGTGGCGCGCAGCCGGTTGGTGGCGCCGCGCGCCTTGAACGAGCCGGTCGCCTGCAGAAGCTCGAGCTTGAGCGCCACCGCCGCGTCGCCGGGCAGCGCCTCCTTGAGGCAGGTCGCGGCGAGCATCGGCGTGCGCCGCACATGGCCGGCAATGCGGGCGGCGGCGGCCTCGATGTCGTCGATCGTGATCATCTCACAGCTCCCCCGCATAGGGCGCCGCCACGACGGCGCAGCAATTGCCGTGCGTCACCCGGCCGGGCTGGCGGCGGGCGAACAGGATGCCGTCGGCACCGTAGAACACCGGTTCGGGATCGCGCCAGGGGGCGTGGATGTCGTGGATCAGGCCGGCCCGCTCGCCGGCCGCGACCCGCGCGCCGAGCCCGTGCGCGGCCTCGAAGATGCCGTCGCGGGTGGCATAGACGTAGCCGGCGGGTCCCGGGATCTCCAGCACCGCGCCGCTGCCGGTCGGCCCGGCCGGCGGCGCGGCGTCGGCCGGCAGGATGCCGGCATGCGCCAGCACGTTGCGCACGCCGCGCCGGCAGATCGCCAGCGCCTCGCGCGACACCGTGCCCTGGCCGGCCATCTCGGTGCCGACGGTGGTCAGCCCGGCGCGCACGGCGGCGGCCGTCGAGGTGCGCGCCTCGCCGAGATTGCCGATCACCACGGTGAGCGGCGCGCCGAACGCGGCCACCGCGGCGATGTTGCGGCGCATGTGGGCGGCATCGGGTGCCGGCTCGACGATGGCGCTCGGCAGGATGTCGAGCGACGAGCCGCCGGAGTGCAGGTCGACGAGGACGTCGCCGAGCGGGTAGATCACCTCGCTCACATAGGCGGTGATCTGCTGGCTGATCGAGCCGGCCGGATCGCCGGGGAAGGTGCGGTTGAGGTTGAGGCCGTCGACCGGCGAGGTGCGCCGGCCGGCCGCGACGGCGGGCAGGTTGAGCGTCGGAAGGATGATGAGCCGGCCGCAGATCCGCTCCGGCTCGAGGCCGCGGATCAGCTCGCCGAGCGCGATCTGCCCCTCATACTCGTCGCCATGATTGCCGGCCATCAGGATGGCGGTCGGCCCGCTGCCGTTGCGGATCACGCAGACGGGCAGCCGCGTGGCGCCCCAGGCGTCCTCGTGCGGCGAATGCGGGATGGTGAGATAGCCGGTCTGCTTTCCGTCCCGTTCGAAGTCGACGGAGGCGGAGACCGTGGTGTTGCGCGCCATTGTAGGGGGTCCTGCGGGAAATGCGGGGCGGTGGGAAGGGGCCGGCCCTGGCGCCGGCCCCGCAGGCGGTCACATCGACGGGAAGCCGTCGGGCAGCGGCTGGCCGAGCCAGGTCTCGGTGATCGCCGACAGGCGGCCGGTCATCAGGTTGTAGAAGATGAACGTGTCGAGCCAGCGCAGCAGCTCCGGGCTGCCCTGCTGGACGGCGACATGGGTCGGCGACAGGCGCAGGATGAACTTGGCCTCCAGCGCGGTGTCCGGCTCGCGTTCGCTGAGCTCCTTGGCCACCACGTTGGCGGTCGCGAGAAGCTCGGTCTGGCCCGACAGATAGGCCGCCGCCGCCGTCGCGTCGTCGTCGAAGCGCTTGATGTTGGCCTCCGGCGCGGCCGCCGTCAGCTCGATGTCCTGGGTCGTGCCGCGGGCCACCGCGATGCTGGTGTCGCCGAGGTCGCCCGGCGCCGCGACGGCGATCTCCGCCGGGCCGAACACGCCGATCGACAGCGCCGAATAGGGCGAGGAGAAGGCGACCTGCTGGGCCCGCTCCGGCGTCGCGCCCATCGCCGCGATGACCACGTCGAGCCGGTCGGTCACCAGATAGGGTACCCGGTTGGCGCTGGTGATCTGCTGCAGCTCGACCTCGACGCCGAGTGCCTCGCCGATCGCCCGCGCCACGTCCACGTCGAGGCCGATCGGCTGGTTCTGGGCGTCCATGTAGCCGAATGGCGGCACGTCGATCGGCACGCCGATCCGCACGGTCCCCTGGTCGATGATCTCCTGCAGCTCGGCCGATTGGGCCGGGCCGGCGAGGCCGGTGGCGACGGCGGCCGCGGCCGCCAGTCCGATCAGTTTGCGCAGCATGGCATTCCTCCCTGTTTTGCGTTCGTTGCGGACAATCGTGCGTCCGGCGCCGGCCCTGCTGCCGGCGGCCGGCCGCCGATCAGTGCAGGACGGCGGCCAGAAACGCCTTGAGCTCGGGCGTCTGCGGATCGCGCAGGATCTCCTGCGAAGGTCCGTCCTCGTGGATGCGCCCGTCGTGCATGAAGATGACGCGGTCGGCGACGTTGCGGGCGAAGTTCATCTCGTGCGTGACGAGCATCATGGTCATGCCCTCGCGGGCCAGCTCCTCGAGCACGCGCAGCACCTCGCCGACGAGCTCGGGATCGAGCGCCGAGGTGATCTCGTCGAACAGCATCATGCTGGGCTGCATGGCGAGCGAGCGGGCGATCGCCACGCGCTGCTGCTGGCCGCCGGACAGCTCGTCGGGATAGGCCTGCAGCTTGTCGGCGAGGCCGACCTTGCCGACCATCGCGCGGGCGACCTGCGCGGCCTGCGCGTCGCTCATCTTGCGCACCAGCTTGAGCGCCAGCTTGACGTTGCGCTCGACCGTCAGGTGCGGGAACAGGTTGTAGCTCTGGAACACCATGCCGACGCGCGCGCGCAGCCGGTTGAGGTCGGCGTCGGGCGACGTGACCGCGATGCCGGCGACCGTCATCTCGCCCTCCTGCACCGCCTCCAGCGCGTTGAGGCAGCGCAGCAGCGTCGACTTGCCCGAGCCCGAGCGGCCGATGACGGCGACGGTCTCGCCCTCCTCGATCGACAGGGTGATGCCCTTGAGCACCTCGTGCGCGCCGAACCGCTTGACCACGTTGCGCAGGCTAACGAGCGACATGGAGCCTCCTTTCCAGCACCTGGCTCGCCCACGACAGGCTGAAGCACAGGACGAAATAGATCGCGGCGGCGGCCAGATAGACGGTCAGCGGCGCGAAGGTGGCCGCCGTCATGATCTGGCTTGCCCGCGTCAGCTCGACGAAGCCGATCAGCGCGGTGAGCGACGTGTTCTTGACGATCTGCACGAGGAAGCCGACGGTCGGCGCCACCGAGATGCGCACCGCCTGCGGCAGCACGACATGGCTGAAGCGCTGCCGGTAGGTGAGGCCGAGCGCGGCGCCGGCCTCCCACTGGCGCTGCGGCACGGCCTGCAGCGAGCCGCGCCAGATCTCGCCCAGGAAGGCGCTGGAATAGAGTGACAGCGCCACCACGGCGGCCGTCCAGGCGTCGACCGACAGCCCGAACAGCGGCAGGCCGAAGAACAGCACGAAGAGCTGGCCGAGCAGCGGCGTGCCCTGGATCAGGTTGATGTAGCCGATCGCGAACCAGTTGAGCGGCGCCACCGGCACGATGCGCAGCACGGCGATGGCCAGGCCGAGCACACCGCCGCCCAGCGCGGCGGCCAGCGAAAGCAGCACCGTCCAGCGCGCCGCCATCAGCAGGAAGCCGAAATCGGCGAGGGCGAAGTCGCGGATCATCGCGCCGGCCTGCGCACGAAGACGGCCCAGTAGACGGTCGAGAAGAAGGCGCGGAAGACAAGGGTGAGGCCGAGATAGACGACGGTGATGAGCGCGTAGGCCTCGAACGAACGGTAGGTGCGCGATTCGATGAAGGCGGCCTGGTGGAACAGCTCGGTGGCGCCGATCGACGAGACGATGCTGGTGGCCAGCATCAGCAGGATGAACTGGCTCGCCATCGCCGGGTAGATCGCCTTCATGGCCTGGAACAGGACGACGTGGAAGAAGGTCTGGCCGGCGGTCAGGCCGAGCGAGCGGCCGGCCTCGACCTGGCTGACGCGCACGGATTCGATGCCGGCGCGGAAGATCTCCGCGCTGTAGGCGCCGAGATTGACGGCGAGCGCAATGAGCGCCGCCTCGTTGGCCGGCAGCCGGATGCCGACCGAGGGCAGGCCGTAGAAGACGATGAAGAGCTGCACCAGCAGCGGCGTGTTGCGGATCGCCTCGACATAGCCGCGCGCGATCGCGCGCATCCAGGCGGCCGGCGCCTTGCGCATGACGGCGAAGGCGAGGCCGATGACGAGCCCCAGCGCCATGGTGGCGAGCGACAGCTGCAGCGTCAGCAGGACGCCTTCGACGATCTCGTCGCGATAGCGCCAAAGAGCTGCAAATTTAAAGCTGTAGTCCATAAATGCACAGACCTCTCTCCCGATGGGCGTTTTCGGCGCCCAGTCCATGCGTCTTTGGGTTTATGAACGTTAGAATCGCTTCATATATGTTGTCAATCGATGTATATGAATTGGCATGACGGGAAAGACAGTGACCAGCTACGCCGCCCCCGCGCTCGAGAAGGGGCTCGACATCCTCGAGGTTCTGGCCGCCGAGGGCGCGCCGATGAGCACCCGCGCGCTGGCCGAGGCGCTCGGCCGCTCGAAGGGCGAGATCTTCCGCATGGTCCACGTCCTGGTGGCGCGCGGCTATGTCGAGCGCGAGCCGGCCGGCGACCGGCTGATGCTGTCCAACCGGCTGTTCAGCCTCGGCATGAAGACGGCGCGCGCCCGCGAGCTGGTCGCCGTGGCGACGCCGGTGGTCGAGCGCTTCGCCGGCGAGGTGCAGCAGGCGGCGCATCTGGTCGTCGCCCATCGCGGCGAGACCGTCATCATCGTCGCCTGCTCGGGCGGCGCCGACATGAACTTCTCGCTCAAGCTGGGCTACCGGCGGCCGCTCGCCGACGCCCATTCGGGCCTGATCCTGATGAGCTTCCAGCCGCCGCATCTGCGCGAGCGCATGATCGCCGAAAGCCTGGTCCTGATGCGCGATCCGCCCGACCGGGCGAGCCTTGCGGCCGAGCTCGACGCCGTGCGCGCCGAGGGCGGCATCATCCGCGAGAGCCGCGACATCGTCGGCATCACCGACATCGTGTGCCCGATCCTGGTCGGCGAGGGGCGGGCGGTCGCCTGCGTCACCGTGGCGGCGGTGGCGCGCCGCGGCGCGGTGCCGAACCACGGCGCCATCCTGGCGCGCCTCAAGGCCGCCTGCGCCGAGATCGCCGCCGGCCTGGACCCGGCGACGCCCGTCCTGCCGGGGGAGGAGCCTTAGTCGCGAGGTCTCTCCACGGCGCCCGTTCCGGGCGCCGCACCGGCGGCCTCATGACCGACAGGCGCACGCCCCGGCCTCCGCCGGTCGGTCCGCCTTTTCGAGGCGGATGTGCTGCGCGCCCAGTCGGCCGACGACGGCGCCGGCCGTCCGCCGCTCTCTCGCATGCCTGCTCGACTCCCTCCCGCCCGCCTGATTATATGTAAATGCAAATAAATCGGCCGGTCGCGGCGCGGCCGGCCGGTACAGGCAAGGGAGGATCATCATGAAAAAGCTTCTGGGTGCCGTGGCGGCACTTGCCCTGGCCGGCGCGAGCGGGGCGTTCGCCCAGTCCGACGGCCTGGCCGACGCGGTCGAGCGCTCCAAGGCGCTGGTGCCGAGCCCGCCCTGGGGCGCGGGCGACCAGGTCGGCATGGCCAACGCGCTCGGCCAGGGCACCTGGCTGCGCTGCGCGGCGCACCTGGCGGCGGCCGGCGCCAAGGCCTACGAGCTGTCGCACGAGCGCTCCAACACCATGCCGCTGTCGCCCTTCGGCGTGCCGCTCGAATATGTCTTCCGGCCGACCGTCGGCATTCCCGGCACGCTGCACGCCTTCAACGGCGAGGAGGTGAAGAGCGGCGAGCCCGGCGCCCAGGGCACGCAGATGGACGCGCTCGGCCATTTCGCCGTGCTGCCGGAAGCCTGGGACGGGCAGGGGGCGTTTCCGGCCGACAAGGCGCGCTACTACGGCGGCTACAGCCAGGCGGAGGTCAAGCCGACGCCGGACTCGCCGCTGCGCAAGCTCGGCATCGAGCACGTGCCGCCGATCGTCACCTCGGCCGTGCTGCTCGACGCCAAGGCGCACAATGGCGGCGCGGCGCTGGGGCCGGGCGACCGGGTGACGGCGGCCGACATCGAGGCGATGCTCGCCGCGCAGGGCCTGGTCGAGCGCGGCATCCTGCCCGGCGACGTCGTCTACATCCGCACCGGCTGGGGCGAGCGCTGGCAGGACCCGGCCGGCGACACGCCCTACTACACGATGGGGCCGGGGCTGGCCTACGACGCCGCGCAGTATCTCGCCGACAAGCGCATCGTGCTGCTGGCGCTCGACAATCCCTTCACCGATCCGGTCAACGAGGGGGCGCTCGCCGGCCAGGCCGGCCCGCCGGAGGGCACGCCCGAGGGGCTGCCCTTCGCGATCCACAGCTTCAACCTGGCCGAAGCCGGCATCCACCAGATCCAGAACGCCCGGCTCGCCGCGCTGGCCGACGACCGGGTGTGGACCTCGTGCACGATGATCCTGCCGCTGCGCTCGCGCGGCGGCTCCGGCTCGCCGGTGCGGCCGGTCTCGATCGGCGCGCCCGCGCCATGAGCGTCAGGGCCGGTCCGCGGCTCACCCACGCGCGGATCGGCTCCGGCGCGCTGTCTTGAGGCGCCTGCCAGCGGAAGCGCCTTCCGCCGCCTGGAAACGGCTAGCGCCGGCGCGGCACGATCCGCGCCGGCCCGCCCTGCGAGCCGTCGTCGGCCACGTCGTAGGCCTCGAGATTGCGCGTCATGCGGCGCACCGCCTTCTTGAGATCGGCCTTCTCGCTGTCGGAGAAGCCCATCACCACGCGCTCGGCATGCGCCAGGCTCATGGCGCGCACCTTCTCGTAGGCGCGCCGGCCCTCGTCGGTCATCGACACGGTGACGACGCGCCCGTCCGGGCCGCCGCGCTCGCGCCGTACCAGCGCCTGCTGCTCCATGCGCATCACCAGCCGGCTGAGCGTCGACTGCTCGATCATCGCGTAGTCGGCCAGGTCGTTGATGGTCACGGCGCGCGCCGAATCCAGCACCGCCAGCACCCGCCAGTCCGAGATGCCGAGGCCATAGGCGCGCAGGTCGCGGTTGAGCCGCCGGCTCATGCGGAAGGCGAGCCGGTTGATGAGATAGGGCAGGATGTTGTCGAGCAGCACCGTGCGCCGCCCGGCATCGCCGCGCTCCGGCTCGTCCTCGCTTTCCGTCCGCTCCTGCGTCGGGCTCACGGCGACGCCCCGTCGCGCTCCGCCCTGTGCGTCGTGACGGAGTGAGAACGCATGCTTCGTCTCCTTGTGGTCGCGTCGCTATTTGCGAGGGACCGGTTCCCGCGTTCCCGCGCGCGATGCTTCGGCAGACCGTGCTAGTCGGCTTTCTCTTCCGCCGCAAGCGCTGCGCCGTCGCCGGCGAAGGAGTGCACCGTGCGCAGCGCGCCGTCGAGCGCGCTGCCCGCCTCGTCCTTGAGCGCCGCCTCGCGCAGCCGGCGCAGCCAGTCGGCGCCGTCCTCGCGCGCCACGAGCAGCGGCACCGCCCCGAGCACGCGGTCGAACTTCGACAGGCCGCGTTCGTGCGTGTCGCTGTAGCCCTTGATCAGCCGGCGACAAAGCACGATCTCGACGGCCAGCGGATAGTTCCGCCGCGCCGTCGCCAGCGCGCCGGCGAGCCACTCGTCGACATGGGCGACCTCGCGCTGGTGGCGCAGCAGCCGGCGGCGCCAGCGGCGCAGGCCGGCGAGGCCGAACAGCACGGTGAACCAGACCAGCGAATCCGAGCGCACCCGGCGGCCGCGGTTGACGACGCGGTCGAGCAGCGCGAACAGGCGCGGCCGCGCCTCGATCGCGCGGCCGAGCTCGGCCGGCAGCATCGAGCAGACCTCGGCGCCGCGCGGATGCATGTACTCGGTGAGCTGGACGACGGCGTCGGCCGGCGCCTCGACCTCGCGCGCGATGCGCGCGAAGCGCGCGGCGCGCGTCTTGCGGTCGGCGACGCGGATGACGTCGTCATAGGCCATCGCGTTGGCGACGTGCTTGGCCGCCGCCATCGACAGCGCCCAGTCGCGCGCCGCGCCGCCGGTCTCGCCGTCGACGCGCAGCACGGCGTCGAGCCGGTCGAGATACTCCTCGCCATAGGCGAGGTCCTGGAAGTCGACGACCTTTTCCAGCCCGCGCATCGTCATGTCGCACACCGCCGGCGGAAAGGCCGCGGCGCGCGCGGCGAGCGCCTGCCAGCGGGCGACGAGCGCCTGCGGCCCGCTCGGGGCGCGGCGTTCCGGCGACGCCGGCGCCTCGGCCGCGGCGTCGGCCGCATCCGCGTGCCGCGCCCTGTCATAGGCGCGCGCGAACGCCGCCAGGCTCGCCTCGACGCCGCGGCCGCCCTTGCGGATCGCGTTCTCGAAGGCGGCGCGCTCGAAGGGCAGGGCGCCGCAGCCGGCGAGCGCGCCGAACAGGCTGGCCGAGATCATCGTGCCCGCCTCGGCGGCGATGCGGTCCATGTCGAAGCCGACGAAGCGCCGCGCCGCGCTGCGCACGGTGGCGAGCACCGCCTCGCCGTCGGCGATGCCGTTGCCGGCGACGATCTTCTCGGACACGGCGAGCATGCGGTGGGTGGAGGCGATCAGCGTGGTGCGCTCGGGCGTCACCAGGCCGCGCATCACCGCGCGCCCGGCCTCCATCAGCTCGGCCGCCACGACGATGTCGACGTCGCCCGGCGAGGGCATCAGCGCCAGCACCGGCAGCCGTTCGGTGCGCGGCGTCATCTCGATGCTGTAGATGGTGGCGCCGGTGCGCTGGGCGACGCCCGGCACCGAGGTGGTCTGCACCGCATAGCCGCTCTGCTCGGCTGCCTGCACGATCCAGTCCGACAGGACGCCGCCGCCCTGGCCGCCGACGGCGAGGATGGCGAGCTTGATGATGTGCGGACCGGCAACGGGGGTTGCCGCGGCCGCGTCGGGCTCGGTGGCGAGGGTCATGCGACGGCGTCTCCGGCGAAGGTCAGGCGGCGGCGCTGGCGCCAGCCGGCGAGGGCGCGGGTGGCGCGCTGCCGCAGCCGCGTCATGGCACGCTCGAGCCGGGTGGGATTGCGGATGACGTCGGCCCGGTAGAAGGAGGGGCACAGCACGGCCGCGTCGGCGACCTCGCCGCAATTGCCGCAGCCCACGCAGCTCTGGTCGATCGCCGCGACGGGATCGTCGCGCAGCGGGTCGTCGAGCGTCTTGACGCTGAGCGACGGGCAGCCCGACAGCCGCATGCAGGCGTGGTCGCCGGTGCACACGTCCTCGTCGACGCCGAAGCGCGGCTTCACCACCCGCTTGCCGTCCTTGAGGGCGGCGGCCATCAGCGGCTTTTCGCGGCGCTGGCGGTTGAGCATGCACTCCGACGCCGCGACGATCACCTTCGGCCCCTTCTCCGGCGTCGTCAGCGCCTCGGCCAGCGTGTCGCGCATCCGGCCGACGTCGTAGGTGCGGTCGATCTGGCGCACCCATTTGACGCCGACGCCCCGGACCGCGTCGGCGATCGGGTGGTTGGTCGATTTCGAGCGGTTCTCGGCGCGCGACGACAGCACGTCCTGGCCGCCGGTGGCGGCCGAATAGTAGTTGTCGACGATCAGGATGACGCCGTCGGCCTCGTTGTAGACCGCGTTGCCGACGCTCGAGGCCAGGCCGTTGTGCCAGAAGCCGCCGTCGCCGATGATCGAGATCGGCCGCTTGCCGCCGCCGCCGTGGAAGGCGGCGTTGGAGGCCGGGCCGAGGCCGTAGCCCATCGTCGTGCCGCCGATCTCGAAGGGCGGCAGGATGGAGAACAGATGGCAGCCGATGTCGGCGGCGACCTGGCGCTTGCCGTGCTCCTTCTCGACCAGCTTCATGGCCGCGAAGATCGGCCGCTCGGGACAGCCGGTGCAGAAGCCCGGCGGCCGCTGCGGCACGATCTCGGCGAGCTCCGGCGCGGGCTGCGGTCCCCGCGGCCGGTTCGGCGCCCGGTGCTCCGGCGCCAGCATCTCGGGATCGTGCGCGCGCAGGAAGCGGCCGACGCCCTCGAGCATCACCTGGCCGGTGTACTCGCCGGCCATCGGCAGCATCGTCTTGCCGAACACCCGTGTCGTGCCGCCGCCGGCATGCAGCATCGCGCCGATCGCCTGCTCGATGTAGTTGGGCTGGCCCTCCTCGACCACGAGCACGGCGTCCTTGTCCTGGCAGAACGCCGCGATCTCGTCGTCGACCAGCGGGTAGGTGACGTTGAGCACGTAGAGCGGCACCTGCGTGTCGCCGTGCAGGTCGGCCAGGCCGAGCCGCTGCAGCGCGCGCACGACGGAGTTGTACATGCCGCCCTGCAGGATGATGCCGACCCTGCCGGCCGACGGCCCGAAGACCTCGTTCAGGCCGTGCTCCTTGATGAAGGCCTGCGCGGCCGGCCAGCGCGTGGCGATCTTCTCCTGCTCGTGCGCGAAGGCGGCCGGCGGCAGCACGATGCGGTCGGTCTGCCGGCGCGGATTGTCGAGCGCCTCGCGCACGGTCAGCGGCGGCCGGCGGTTGGCCTTGGTCTCGAACGCGCCGTAGAGGTGGCAGGCGCGGATGCGCACCTCCAGCATCACCGGCGTGTTGGTCGCCTCCGAGAGCGCGAAGCCGTCCTCGACCGCCTTGACGATCGAGGGCAGGTTGGGGCGCGGATCGAGCAGCCAGATCTGCGACTTCATGGCGAAGGCGTGGCTGCGCTCCTGCATGATGGAGGAGCCTTCGCCGTAGTCCTCGCCGACGATGACGAGCGCGCCGCCGGTCACGCCGCCGGAGGCGAGGTTGGCGAGCGCGTCGGAGGCGACGTTGGTGCCGACCGTCGACTTGAAGGCGACCGCGCCGCGGATCGGGTAGTGCACCGAGGCGGCCAGCATGGCGGCGGCCGCCGCCTCGGACGCGTTGGCCTCGTAGCGCACGCCGAGCTCGGCCAGGATGTCCTGCGCGTCGGCCAGCACGTCCATCAGGTGCGAGATCGGCGCCCCCTGGTAGCCGCCGACATAGCCGACGCCGCATTGCAGCAGCGCCTTGGTGATGGCGAGGATGCCTTCGCCGTGGAAGGTCTCTCCGTCTCCCAGGCGCAGCTTCTCGACTTCCTTGGCGAAGGAGCGTTCAGCCATTCGCGCGGCCTCCTCTGAGCTCGATCCATCGAACTATATTCATTTGCATATAATATCGTCTGTGCAAAGGCCCGCCGGCCGGGTCGCCCGTGCACGGCGGCTCAGCGGCCGAGCTGGGCCGGCAGCCAGGTTCCCAGCTCGGGGAAGGCGAGCACCAGGATCAGCACCGCGAGCTTGGCGACCACGAAGGGCGCCACCGCGGCATAGACGTGGCTCATCCGGATCCAGCTCGGCGCCACGCCCTTCATGACGAACAGAAGCAGCCCGAAGGGCGGCGTCAGCAGCGCGATCTCCATGGTCAGCAGGTACATCACGCCGAGGATCAGCTCGTCGATGCCCGCCGCCCGCGCCAGCGGCACGAAGATCGGCACCGTCACCATCAGCATGCTGACCTGGTCGATGAAGCAGCCGAGGAACAGCAGGATCAGGATCATGCCGATCAGGATCTGCAGCGACGACAGCTCCATCGTCTGGATCAGCTTGATCAGGCCGCCCGTCGCGCCGCTGAACGACAGGATCTGGCTGAAGGTCTGGCTGGCGGCGATGATGAACAGGATCATCACCGACAGCTTGACCGTCTCCATGACGGCGACCGACAGGTTCTTCAGGCTGAGCGAGCGGTAGCCGGCGCCGGCCACGACCGCCGCGATGCAGCCGAGCGCGGCCGATTCGGTCGGCGTGGCGAGGCCGGCGAGCAGGCTGCCGATGACGACGACGAAGATGCCCGACAGCGGCAGCACATGGGTGACGAACGGCTTCCAGCGCTGCCAGGCCGTCATCGGCGGCAGCTCGTCCTGCGGCGCGAGCTGCGGGCGCAGCAGCGCCGAGACCACGATGATGGCGACGCAGGCCGCCGACAGAAGCAGCGCCGGCACGATGCCGGCGACCAGCAGGCCGGCGATCGAGATGCCGGCCAGGCTGCCGACCAGCACGGCGAGCGCCGACGGCGGGATCAGCATGGCGATCGCGCCCGACGCCATGATCGGCCCCATGGCGAGCGTCGGGTGATAGCCGCGCTTGAGCATCGACGGCAGCAGCGTCGAGCCCAGCATCGCCGTGTTGGCGATGGTCGATCCCGACAGCGCGGCGAAGATCGTGCCGGCGAACACGGTGACGATCGACAGCCGGCCGGGCACGCGCGTCACCACGCGGTCGACGGCGTCGATGGCGCGGTGGGCGACGCGGGTCTGGAACAGGATCTCGCCCATCAGGATGAACAGCGGGATCGGCGTGAGCTGGAAGCTGGTGATCGACTGGACCGAGTTGCGCGCCATCTGCACCAGCCCGATCTCGCCGCCGAGGATGGCGAACGCGCCGACGAGGTTGACGGCGATGAAGGCGAAGGCGACGGGCAGGCCGGCCGCCAGCAGCGCGACCAGCCCGCCGAGCATCAGGAGGAGAATGAGCGGCCAGTCCACGGGCTAGCGCCTCGCGCCGGCGGGCCGGGCCGTCC
>NZ_JAOAOP010000038.1 GCF_030398335.1 Aquibium sp. A9E412 | reverse complement strand
GTCGCCGCCGCCGAGAGCGACACCGCCGCGCCCGCCGCGGGCACCCAGGTCGCCGCGCTGGTCGCGCCGTCGCCGCGCCCGGCCGCCGCCACCGCCATCGACGACGTGCTCACCGCGTCGGACGAGACGACCGGCGCCACCGCTGCGGCCGCCGCCGAGGTGCCGCTGCCCTCGGCCCGGCCGAGCGCGCTCGACGCCTCCTATGCGGTCGCCGCGCTGACCGGCGTGCGGCCGACCGAGCTCGCCGCGACGGCCGGCGAGGAAGCCCCGTTCACCCGCCCCGAGCAGAAATCCGGCCGCCCGGTCTCCGATTCGCAGCGCCTGGCGCTGCTGTCGAACCGGCAGGACCTCGAGCCGGCGGCCATCATCTCCGGCGGCATCCGCACCACGCCCAAGGCCGGCAAGCCGCGCGCGGCCGACGGCCGCCCGACGCCGGCGCCGCAGGTGCTGCCGGTGCGCGCGGAAGCCGCGCGCTGGGCGCTCAAGGCGGATTCGGTGACCATGAACGACCGCTCGACGACGCTGCCGTCCTTCAATTCCGAGGTGGTGCGGCTGCCGGAGGCCGTCTACACGACCGGCTTCCAGCCGCGCAGCGAGACGGTGGACTACCAGCGCTTCAGCGGACAGGCCGTGCGCTTCTTCTCGCTCGCCCGCTTCGAGCCCCGCAGGAACTGATATCCTTCGGCACGGCGATCGCGCCGCGGCCGGCCGCGCTCAGCGGCCGAGGGCGGCCGCCTCGCGGGCCAGCGTCTCGACGCGCGCCCAGTCGCCGGCCGAAAGCGCCGCGTCGGGCGCCACCCACGAGCCGCCGACGCAGGCCACGTTGGGCAGCGCCAGGTAGTCGGCGACGTTGGCCGGCGACACGCCGCCGGTCGGGCAGAAGCGCACGGTGGCAAGCGGCGCGGCGAGCGCCCTGAGAAACGGCGCGCCGCCCGACAGTTCGGCCGGGAAGAACTTGATCAGCGTGTAGCCCTCCTCGCGCACCGCCATGATCTCGCTCGGCGTCGTTGCGCCGGGCAGGAAGGGCGCGTCGGAATCGACTGCCGCGTCGAGCAGGTCCTGGGTGGTGCCGGGGCTGACGGCGAAGCGGGCGCCGGCGCTCACCGCGCGGTGGTAGTCGCGGCCGGTCAGGACGGTGCCGGCGCCGACAACCGCCTGCGGCACCTCCGCCGCGATCAGGCGGATGGCGTCGAGCGCATCGGGCGTGCGCAGCGTCACCTCGATCGCCTTCAGGCCGCCGGCGGCGAGCGCGCGGGCGAGCGGCACGGCATCGGCCAGCCGCTCCACCGTGATCACCGGCACGACCGGCTGGCCGTCGAGCAGGGCTACGAGCTTCTGCGATCGATCGCGCATGGCAGTGTGTCCTCGAACCGGGGCCGCTTTCCCTGCGGAAGGCGGCGGCCCCGCGTTCAACACCCTTTGGCGGGCGGATGCAAGTGCGCCGGCCGCCGCGGCGTTTGCCGCCCGGCTCAGCGCCGGGCGAGCCGGCGCACGAGCCCGGCGCAAAGCGCCCGCAGCCCGGCCCAGGCGCGCGCGGCGAGCCGGGCGGCCGGTGCCGGGCGGGCGAGCGCGGCGGCGGTGCGCGGGCCGGCGATGCCGTCGACGGCAAGGCCCGCCTGCTTCTGGAAGCCGCGCAGGGCGGCCTCGGTGCGGGGGCCGAACACGCCGTCGGCCGCCGTCGGATGGCCGTGCGCGGTCAGCGCCACCTGCAGGGCGCGCACCGCCGCGCCCGCGTCGCCGCGGCGCAGCAGCGCCGCCCCGCCGCCGGGCGCCGGCGCGGCACCGCCGGCTGTGGCCGCGTGCCGGCGGTAGGCGGCGGCCAGGCGGCTGTCGTAGCGGTTCTTCCGGTAGGCCGGGCCGTTGTAGCGCCGTGCGAAGGCGGCCCAGTCGCGGCGGCGGATCGCCGGCACCAGGCCCGCCCTGGCGATGAAGCGCGCCATCAGCCGCACCTGGCCGGCCGGGCCGCTGCGCGCCTCGGCGACCAGCGCCTCGACGCTGGCATAGCCGAGCCAGCTCCAGTGGGCGCCCATCACCTGGCCGATGCCCCACGACACCGATTCGTAGGCCGCCTGGCGGTCGATCGCCGCCGCGCGGGCGAGCAGCCGCCAGCGCGCCGCCTGGCCGGCCGGGTTGGCGACGGCGCCGGCGCGCGGCGCGGCAAGGCCGGCCTGGCGCGCGGCGGCCCGCTTGGCCGCCGGCAGCCGCCGGTCGAAATAGTGCCCCTCGAAGCGGATCAGCGGCTCGGCGCGGCCGGCGACCCGGGCGCTCGTGCGGCCGCCCGACTCCACTTCGGCGATGGCCAGCAGCGCGGCCGGCTCGACGCCGATCTCGGCGGCGGTCTCGGCGATCGCGGCGGCGGTGTCTCGTGCGAACATCTGGCGGCGGGCTCCGGTTGTCACCGGTCCGATTGTGGCGCGGCCCGGCCGGGCGGGGACGCGGCGCCGCCGGTCGCGGCGGTCGGACCGGCCGGCGGCGTGCCGTCTATGAGGCCGCAATCCCGCGTCCGGCCGCGCCGCGGCTTGCCAGCCGCAGCACCGCGCATTACGCGTCGGGCCATGGATCTGTCCCCGCCCGTCGCCGTCGCCGCGCTCTACCGCTTCGCCCGCATCGCCGAGCCGGCGGCGCTGCGCGCGCGGCTTGCCGCACTTGCCGACGCGCTGGCGCTGAAGGGCACGCTGATCGTCGCGCCGGAGGGCGTCAACGGCACCGTCGCCGGCACGCCGGAGGCGATCGGGCGGCTGCTCGCCCGGGTCGAGGCCGAGCCGGCTCTTGCCGGCGCCGAGATCAAGCTGTCGCGGGCCGCGGCGATGCCGTTCTACCGCATGAAGGTGCGGCTGAAGCGCGAGATCGTCACCCTCGGCGTGGCCGGTCTCGACCCGGCCGCGCGCACCGGACGCCACGTCGCGCCGGGCGAGTGGAACGCGCTGGTCGACGATCCGGCGACCGTGCTGATCGACACGCGCAACGCCTACGAGACGGCGCTCGGCAGCTTTCGCGGCGCGCTCGATCCCGGCACCGACAGCTTCCGCGCCTTTCCCGCCTGGGCCGAGGCCAACCGGGCGCGGCTCGCCGGCCGGCCGATCGCCATGTTCTGCACCGGCGGCATCCGCTGCGAGAAGGCGTCGGCGCTGCTTCTGGCGCAGGGCCACGAGCGGGTGTTCCAGCTTTCCGGCGGCATCCTCGCCTATCTCGAGCAGGTGCCGGCCGACGGTAGCCGGTGGCGGGGCGAGTGCTTCGTGTTCGACGAGCGGGTGTCGCTGGTGCACGGGCTCGAGCGCGGCCGCGCCGCCCTGTGCCGGGCCTGCCGGCGGCCGCTGACGCCGGCCGAGCGCGCCTCGCCGCTCTACCGCGCAGGCGTCGCCTGCCCGCACTGCCACGCCGAGCGCAGCGCCGCCGACCGGGCGCGCTATGCCGAGCGCCAGCGCCAGGTCGAGCGTGCCGCCGCGCGCGGCGGCACGCCGCATATCGGCCGCTGAGGCGGGCCGCCGGCGGCGTTGCAAACGGCGCGGCCGGCTCCTACCTGTTGGCGGGCACGGGGCCGACCGCGAGGAGTGACGATGTTCGATCCGAAAAAGCTGCTGGACGATTTCCTGGGATCGAAGGTGCCGGGCACCGGGACGTCGGTGCGCGACAAGGCCGGGCAGGCGACGCAGCTCGCCAAGGACAACCCGCTCGCCACCGGCGCGATCGCCGCGGTGCTGCTGGGCACCGGCACCGGCCGCAAGCTGACCGGCTCGGCGCTCAAGCTCGGCGGGCTGGCCGCCGTCGCGGGCCTCGCCTACACCGCCTATCAGAACTATCAGAGCGGCCGGAAGCCGGACGAGCCGGCCGCGCGCGAGGCCGCCGTGCTGCCGCCGCCGGACAACGACAGCTTCAACCCGGCGACCGCGCCGCAGGGCCAGGACGCGTTCGCGCTGGCGCTGGTGCGCGCGATGATCGCGGCCGCGCGCGCCGACGGCCACATCGACGCGGCCGAGCGCGCCCGCATCCACGACCGGCTCAAGGTCTCGGGCATCGACGCGGAGGCCGAGGCCTTCCTGATGAACGAGCTCGAGCGGCCGATCGACCTCGACGAGGTGGTCGCCGCCGCGCAGACCGACGCGCAGAAGGTCGAGCTCTACACCGCCTCGCGCCTCGCCATCGAGCCCGACACGCGGGCCGAGCGCGGCTATCTCGACATGCTGGCCGGCCGGCTCAAGCTGCCCGATCCGCTGATCGACCACGTCGAGGCGACGGTCTCGGCCGCCAAGGGCTGAGCCGCGCTTGCCAGGGGCGCGTCGCCGCGGCTAGTCTCGCGCTGCCCGGCGGCCGGTCGGCCGCGGGCACGGGCGGCAGGCGATGGCCGCCTCTGCGCGAAAGGGACGGGCGGCATCCGGGGCGCGGACCGCCGCCGGCCCACCATCACATCGGTCAACGCGGATCGACGCCGCAGGCCGGCTGCGGGCCGGGACGCGGCGCGAAGGAGATGTGATGCGACGACGTTTTCCGGCACTCTTTGCCGTTTTGCTGCTTGCCGGCGCGGCGCTGCGCCCGGCGGCCGCGGCCGACACGGTGACCGTGTTCGCCGCCGCCAGCATGAAGGACGCGATCGACCGCGCGGCGGTCGCCTACGAACGCATGGCGTCGGTCGACGTGGTGGTGTCCTTCGCGGCGAGCTCGGTGCTTGCCAAGCAGATCGCCGCCGGCGCGCCGGCCGATCTCTACATTTCAGCCAATGTCGACTGGATGGATTGGCTCGAGGCTGCGGACGCTCTGCTGCCCGGCAGCCGGCTCACGATCGCCGGCAACACGCTGGTGGTCGCCGCGCCGCCGGGCAGTGCGCCGCAGGACGACCCGGCCGGCCTGCTCGGCGGCGGCCGCTTCGCCATGGGCGACCCCTCGCACGTGCCGGCCGGCCGGTACGGCCGCGCCGCGCTGGAAAGCCTCGGCCTGTGGGAGGCGGTGCGCGGCAACGCGGTGTTCACGGAGAACGTGCGCGTGGCGCTCGACTATGTGCGCCGCGGCGAGGTGGCGGCCGGCATCGTCTACGGCTCGGACCGGGCGGCCGCGCCGGGCCTCGTCGCCGTCTACACCTTTGCCGAGGGCAGCCATCCCGCGATCGCCTATCCGGCGGCGCTGACGGCCGGCGCCAAGCCGGCCGCGGCGGGCTTTCTCGAATTCCTGGCCGGTGCCGAGGGGCAGGCGATCTTCGCCGCGCTCGGCTTCGCGCCGGCGCCGCGCTGAGGCGGGCGCCATGGGGGCGGCGGAGTGGGCCATCATCGGCCTGTCGGCGAAGGTGGCGCTGGCGGCGATCGGCGTCGCCCTGCCGCTCGCCTTCGCCGTCGCCTGGCTCCTGGCGCGGCGCCGCTTTCCCGGTCGCGCGCTCGTCCAGGCGCTGGTCAACATGCCATTGGTGCTGCCGCCTGTGGTCACCGGCTACGGGCTGCTCGTGCTGTTCGGCGCGCAGGGGCCGCTCGGCCGGGCGCTGGAGGCGCTTTTCGGGCTCACCGTCGCCTTCCGCTGGACGGGTGCTGCGCTGGCCGCCGGCGTGATGGCCTTCCCGCTCCTGGTGCGGCCGATCCGGCTGTCGCTGGAGGCGATCGACCGCGGCCTGGAGGAGGCCGCCGGCACGCTCGGCGCCCGGCCGCCGGTCGCCTTTCTCACCGTCACCCTGCCGCTGGCGCTACCCGGCGTGATCGCCGGCGCGGTGCTCGGCTTCGCCAAGGCACTGGGCGAGTTCGGCGCCACCATCACCTTCGTCTCCAACATTCCCGGCGAGACGCAGACGCTGTCGCTCGCCATCTACGCGCTCTTGCAGAGCCCGACCGGCGACGCGGCGGCGCTGCGCCTCATCCTCGCCTCGGTGGTGCTGGCGCTCGGCGCCGTGCTCGCCTCGGAGTGGATCGCCGCCCGGCTCGGCGCGCGGGGGGCGCGGTGAGCGGGCTCGAGGTCGCGCTGGCCGGCGGCGCCGGCGGCTTTGCCGTCGAGGTGGCGTTTTCGGCCGACGCCGGGGTCACGGCGCTGTTCGGCCCGTCGGGGGCGGGCAAGTCGACCGTGCTGCGCATGATCGCCGGCACGCTCGCGCCGCGCGCCGGCCGCATCGCGGCGGGCGGCCGGGTGCTCTACGATTCGGCGCGCGGCATCGACCTGGCGCCGCACCGGCGCGGCATCGGCTTCGTCTTCCAGGACGGGCGGCTGTTCCCGCACATGTCGGTGCGCCGCAACCTGACCTATGCTCGCTGGGCGGGGCGGCGCGGCGGCGGGCGGCCGCTCGCCGAGGTGGTGGCGCTGCTCGGCCTCGGCGCGCTGCTCGAGCGCCGTCCGGCGACGCTGTCGGGCGGCGAGCGCCAGCGCGTCGCGCTCGGCCGGGCGCTGCTCGCCGACCCGGCGCTGCTGCTGATGGACGAGCCGCTGTCCTCGCTCGACCGGGCGCGGCGCAGCGACATCCTGCCCTATCTGGAGGCGGTGCGCGACCAGGCGCGCATCCCCATCGTCTATGTCAGCCACGAGACCGACGAGGTCGCCCGGCTGGCCGACACGGTGGTGCTGCTGCAGGCCGGCCGGGTGGTCGCCGCCGGGCCGGCCGCCGAGCTGTTCGCGCGTGTCGACGTCAGCGGCCCGGCCGGCGAGGCGGAGGCGGGCGCGCTGGTCGCCGGCATCGTCGAGACGGTCGACGCGGCCTACGGCATGGCGCGGGTGGCGCTGAGCGGCGGGGCGATCGAGATCCCGGCCGCCGGCCTCGCGCCGGGCCGCAGCGTGCGGCTGCGGGTGCGCGCCGGCGACGTGGCGCTGGCGCTCGAACGCCAGTCCGGCCTGTCGATCCGCAACCAGCTCGCCTGCCGGGTCATCGAGATCGCCGGCGGGCCCGGCCCGCACGCGCTGGTCTCGCTGGCGCTCGGCCGGCAGCGGCTGCTCGCCCGGCTGACGCGCAAATCGGTCGACGAGCTCGGCCTGGCGCCGGGCCGCCCGGTGGTGGCGCTGGTCAAGGCGGTGTCGATCGCGCCGCCGGGCGCCGGCCGCGACGCGGATTGATACTAAAGACTCGCTGGATCGCGTTGCCGAATTCGCACACTCAGCTAGTGTAGCCGGGCCGGCGGCAAACGGTGCGCAGACACCGTGCCGCCAGGCCATCCGGCACGAACCGGTGCCCCGCGATGCGGGGAGCCGCCGGCGAGCCGCGGTGACGGGGCGGACAACCCTTTGAACGTGTGGAGGAAACGCATCATGAAACTTCTGGTCGGTGCTCTTTCGGCCGTGGCGCTCGCGGCCATGGCAGGCAGCGCGCAAGCGCAGTGCGACGACGGCGAGATGGTCATCAAGTTCAGCCATGTGGTGGCCGAGAAGGGCCATCCCAAGGGCGAGGCGGCACAGATGCTGGCCGAGCGCGTCAACGCGGAGATGGACGGAACGGCCTGCATGGAGGTGTTCCCCAACTCGACGCTCTACGACGACGACAAGGTGATGGAGGCGCTGGTGCTCGGCGACGTGCAGCTCGCCGCGCCGTCGCTGTCGAAGTTCGAGGCCTATACGCTGAAATACCGGCTGTTCGACCTGCCCTTCCTGTTCGCCAGCCTGGAGGCGGTCGACGGCTTCATCACCTCCGACACCGGCAAGCAGCTCCTCACGGTGATGGAGGACGAGGGCTACACCGGTCTCGGCTACTGGATGTCCGGCCTCAAGCAGTTCTCGGCCAACAAGCCGCTGCTGGTGCCCGACGACGCCTCGGGGCTGAAGTTCCGCGTCCAGACGTCCGACGTGGCGGTGGCGATGATCGAGGCGATGGACGCCTCGGCGCAGAAGCTCGCCTTCAAGGAGGTCTACGGCGCGCTGCAGACCGGCGTCGTCGACGGCCAGGAGAACACCTGGTGCAACATCTACACCCAGAAGTTCTTCGAGGTGCAGGACGGCATCACCCAGACCAACCACCAGGCGCTCGCCTATCTGCTCGTCACCTCGACGGAGTGGCTGGAAGGGCTCGAGCCTGAGGTGCGCGACCAGTTCGTCGCGATCGTCGACGAGGTGACGCGGGCCGGCAACGCCGACGTGGCGAACAAGGAGGCGGCCTGCCGGCAGAACATCGTCGACGCCGGCGGCACCATTCGCGAGCTCACGCCCGAGCAGCGCAACGCCTGGGTGAGCACGATGAAGCCGGTGTGGGAGCAGTTCGAATCCGACATCGGCAAGGACCTGATCGACGCGGCCGCCGCCAGCGGGTCATAACGCCGGACCGTGTTGCCGGGCCGCGGCTGACGGCGCCCCGCCGGACCGCACCGCCGGGGCGCAGGACGCGCCGCCGCGATCGACGTGCCGCATGGACGCGACGCCGGGCCAGTCCGCCCGGCCGCGCCATGCTCCAGCCATCGCCGAGCGGCCGGCACAAGGCCGCCGGCGCCCAAGGGGGAGGGCTTGATGACGCTGTTGTGGCCATCGCTGGCGCTCGTCGCGCTGGTGGCGGGGCTTTTCGCGGCCGAGCGGCGCCGGCCGCAGGCGGTGGCGCGGCTTGAAGAGAGCGTGCTGGCGGTGCTTTTGGCCGCCATCACGCTGGTCTCCTTCACCCAGGTGGTGGCGCGCTACGGCTTCAACTCCGGCTGGGGCGGCGCGCTCGAGCTGACCCGCATCCTGTTCGCCTGGATGATCCTGTTCGGCATGGGCTACGGCGTGAAGCAGGGCGTCCATCTGGGGGTCGACGCGGTGGTGCGGCTGTTTCCCGCGCCGCTGTTTCGCCTCGCGGCGCTGTTCGCGGCGCTGTGCACCTTCCTCTACGCCTTCATCCTGCTGCATGCCGGCTGGCTGACGCTGGTCGGCGCCGACGTCTCGACCAACTGGCGGCAGACCGGGGCGATCGGCTACTGGACCTTCATGTTCGAGCGCGGCACCGGGCTCGACGACCTGCGCTATCCGCTGTGGATGCAGGAGGCGTTCGGCCTGCAGGACCGGGTGCAGCGCTGGGTCGCCTATCTGATGCTGCCGATCGGCCTGGCGCTGCTCGCCTTCCGCGCGCTCGAGGGGCTGGTGGCCATCGCCCGCGGCCGCCGCGAGCTGATCATCGCCGGCCACGAGGCGGAGGACCTGGTGGCCGAGAACCGCGACGTGCTGAGGGACTGACCGGCGATGGAATCGGCCATCCTGTTCGTGCTGGTGCTGGGCCTGCTCTTCCTCGGCGTGCCGGTGGCGGTGTCGCTCGGGCTGTCCTCGCTCATCATCATCGCCTTCTTCTCCACCGACTCGATCTCCTCGGTGGCGCTGCAGCTGTTCACCGCCTCGCAGAACTACACGCTGCTCGCCATTCCCTTCTTCATCCTCGCCTCGGCCTTCATGTCGACCGGCGGCGTGGCGCGCCGCATCATCCGCTTCGCCATCGCCACGGTCGGCCATTTCCGCGGCGGGCTGGCGATGGCCTCGGTGCTCGCCTGCATGATGTTCGCCGCGCTGTCGGGTTCCTCGCCGGCCACCGTGGTGGCGATCGGCACCATCGCCATCGCCGGCATGCGCCAGGTCGGCTACACCAAGGAGTTCGCCGCCGGCGTGGTGGCCAATGCCGGCACGCTCGGCATCCTCATCCCGCCGTCGATCGTCATGGTCGTCTACGCCGCGGCGACCGACGTGTCGGTCGGCCGCATGTTCCTGGCCGGCGTGGTGCCGGGGCTGGTCGCCGGGCTGATGCTGATGGTCGCCATCTACGTGATGGCGCGGCTGCGCAACCTGCCGGCGGAGGAGTGGAAGGGCTTTCACGAGATCCTCGAGGGCGGCAAGGAGGCCGGCTGGGGGCTGTTCCTGATCGTCATCATCCTGGGCGGCATCTATGGCGGCGTCTTCACGCCGACCGAGGCGGCCGCCGTGGCCGCCGTCTACGCCTTCGCCGTGGCGCTGTTCGTCTACCGCGACATGGGGCCGATGAAGGACGAGCGCTGGATCCGCGAGAGCGACGGCAAGCGCGCCCGCGTCGGCTTCTCGGCGACCGTCTACGCCGTCGCCTTCTTCTTCGTGTGGATGATCCTCAGCTTCTTCGTCACCGCCGAATGGGAGGGCGCGACGCTCGGCGCGCGGGCGCTGTCCGGCGGCGTGCTGGCGCTCGCCCTGATGGTCGCCTACGCGGTGTGGCGCGACCGCGAGTCGAACCCCTTCAACATCCCCGGCTACGTGATCGCCGGACTGCCGATCTGGTGGCGCAACCTGGCGCTGATGGGGCGCAACAGCCTGGCCGCCTGCTTCCATGCCGAGACGCGCAGGGTGCTGGTCGACGCCTCGCGCACCACGGTGATGCTGATGTTCATCATCGTCAACGCGCTGCTGTTCGCCCATGTGCTGACCTCGGAGCGCATTCCGCAGGCGATCACCGAGATCATGGTCGACGCCGGCTTCACCTGGTTCACCTTCCTGATCGCGGTCAACATCCTGCTGTTGATCGGCGGCCAGTTCATGGAGCCGTCGGGCCTGCTGCTGATCGTCGCGCCGGTCGTCTTCCCGATCGCCATGGAGCTCGGCGTCGACCCGATCCATCTCGGCATCATCATGGTGGTCAACATGGAGATCGGCATGATCACGCCGCCGATCGGGCTCAACCTGTTCGTCACCTCGGGCATCACCGGCATGAGCCTTTTGCAGGTGGTGCGCGCCGCGCTGCCCTTCGTCGCGGTGCTGTTCGCCTTCCTCGTGCTGGTCACCTACGCGCCGGTGCTGTCGACCTGGCTGCCCTACAGCCTGATGGGACCGGAGATCGTCACGCGCTGAGGCGGCGCGGCGTTCTCGCCGATCGGCCGCGTTAACCTTTTGTTCATCAAGCTGTCCCATTGTTGGACCCGGCAGACCGGCCTTCCTCCTCCCGGGCCAGGTCGCCATTCTCCAGGGGCGGTCTGACGAGCGGGCCGCCCTTTTTTCGTGGCGCACCCGCGCACCGCCCCTTGCGGCGCTCGCACGGGCCTGCACAGATGCCGCAAACGGCTCAGGGAGGCGCGGATGGACCGGGCGAAGACGGCGATCGTGACGGGGGCCGGCAGCGGCATCGGCCGCGCCACCGCGCTGGCGCTGGCGCAGGCCGGCTGGAACACGGTGCTGGCCGGGCGCCGGCGCGAGACGCTGGAGGCCGTCGCGGCGCAAGCCGCCGGCGCGCCCGGGGCGACGCGCGCCGTCGTCTGCGACGTCACCCGGGCCGAGGAGGTGGACGCCCTGTTCGCGGCCGCCGTCGCGGCCTTCGGCCGGCTCGACCTGCTGTTCAACAATGCCGGCACCAGCGCGCCGGCGGTGCCGATCGACGCGCTTTCGCTCGACGACTGGCGGCGCGTGCTGGCGACCAACGTCGACGGCGCCTTCCTGTGCGCGCGCGCCGCCTTCCGGCAGATGCGCGCCCAGACGCCGCAGGGCGGGCGCATCGTCAACAACGGCTCGATCGCCGCCTATGCGCCGCGGCCGCTGTCGGCGCCCTATACGGTGACCAAGCACGCGATCACCGGGCTGACGCGCTCGCTGGCGCTCGACGGGCGGCCGTACGGCATCGCCTGCGGCCAGATCGACATCGGCAACGCGGCGAGCGCGATGACCGAGCGCATGCCCGACGGCGTGCCGCAGGCGGACGGCTCGGTGCGGCCGGAGCCGGTGATGGACGCCGGGCACGCCGCGCGCGCGGTGCTGCACATGGCCTCGCTGCCGCCGGAGGCGAACGTGCTGTTCATGACCGTGATGGCGACCGCCATGCCCTATGTCGGGCGCGGCTGAGGGCGCGGCCGCTCAGCGGGCGAGGAAGGCGCCGATGCGCTCGATGCCGCGCAGGATGTTCTCTTCCGAGTTGGCGTAGGACAGCCGCACATAGCCCTCGCCGAGCACGCCGAAGTCCGGCCCGCCGATCAGCGCCACGCCGGCCTCCTCGAGCAGCCGGGCGGCGAGCGGCTTGGCCTTCCAGCCGGTCTCCTCGATGTTCGGGAAGGCGTAGAAGGCGCCCTTCGGCGTCGTGCAGCGCACGCCCGGCAGGTCGTTGAGCCCTTCGACCACGAGGCGGCGGCGCGCGTCGAAGGCGCGCATCATCGCCTCCACCGCGTCCTGCGGCCCGTCGATGGCGGCGATGCCGGCGTGCTGGGCCGCCGCGTTGACGCAGGACCAGCAGTTGACGGCCAGCTTGCGCACCTTGTCGTAGAGCCCGTCGGGCCAGACCGACCAGCCGAGCCGCCAGCCGGTCATCGCCCAGGTCTTCGACCAGCCGTTGAGCAGGATCAGCCGGTCGCGGATCTCGGGGAAGGTGAGCAGCGAGAGGTGGCGCTCACCGTCATAGGTCATCGTGTCGTAGATCTCGTCCGACAGCACCGCGACGTGCGGATGCGCCTCGAGGCCGCGCACCAGCGCCTCGATCTCGCCGGGCGGCGTCACGCCGCCGGTCGGGTTGGCCGGCGAGTTGAGGATGACGAGCCGCGTCTCCGGCGTGATCAGCGACAGCGCCTCCTCGGCGGAAAAGGCGAAGCCGTTCTCCTCGCGGATCGGCACCGGCACCGGCGTCGCCCCGGTGAACTCGATCATCGAGCGGTAGATGGGAAAGCCCGGATCGGGATAGAGGATCTCGCCGCCCGGCTCGCCGAACATCACGATCGCGGCGAACATGGTGGGCTTGCCGCCCGGCATGATCATTACGCGCTCGGGCGACGGCTCGACGCCGGTGGTCGCCAGCATGCGGCGCACCACCGCCTCGCGGCAGGCGAGCAGGCCGTTGGCCGGCGTGTAGCCGTGATGGCCGTCGCGCAGCGCCTTGACCGCCGCCTCGACCACGTGCTCCGGCGTGTGGAAGTCGGGCTGGCCGATGCCCAGATTGACGATGTCGCGGCCCTGATGCGCCAGCTCGGTGGCGCGCGCGAGCACGGCGAAGGCGTTTTCCTCGCCGATGCGGTCGAAGGCGGCGACGGTGTGGAGCATCGGGGTCATCCTGCTGGTCCTTTGCGGGTGTCGTCGTTTTTGGAAGGCTCGCGCGGACCTGTCAAACGGAGGGTGCCATGGCGGAGCCGGTGCCGGACTGGACGCCGCGGCCGCGGCCGCAGCGCGTCGTGCACGAGGGGCGCTTCGTGCGGCTCGAGCCGCTGTCGGCCGCCCGCCACGGCGACGGCCTGTTCGACGCCTCGAGCGGAGCGCAGGCGGCGGCGCGCTTCCGCTACCTGGCCGAGACCGCGCCAAAGGACCGCGCCGCCTTCGCGCCCTGGCTCGCGCGGGCCGAGACGAGCGAGGACCCGCTGTTCTTCGCCGTCGTCGAGCGGGCGAGCGGCCGCATCGCCGGCCGCCAGGCCTTCATGCGCATCGACGCGGCGAACGGCGTGGCCGAGATCGGCAACATCTACTGGAGCCCGCTGGTCGCCCGCCGGCCGGCGGCGACGGAGGCCGTCTACCTGTTCGCCCGGCACGTCTTCGACGACCTCGGCTATCGCCGCTTCGAGTGGAAGTGCAACGCCGAGAACGACCCGTCGCGGCGCGCGGCGATGCGCTTCGGCTTCGCCCTCGAGGGGGTCTTCCGCCAGCACATGGTGGTCAAGGGGCTCAACCGCGACACCGCCTGGTACGCCATGCTCGACGGCGACTGGCCGGCGCTGCGGGCCGCCTTCGAGGCGTGGCTCGCGCCGGACAACTTCGCCGCCGACGGCAGCCAGAAGCGGCGGCTGGAGGCGCTGCGCGAGCGATCCGGCTGATCCTGCCGCGTGGCTGCGGCGCGCGGCGCCGCCACGCCCCAGGCCCGCGCGGCGCGGCGCGGGCTTGCAAGGCGCGGCGCGATCGGCCATGCAACCGGGGCGCCGGCGGCCGCGCACGCGCCGCGCGGCGCGGGGCACCAGCCAGGAAGGGGACGACATGGCAGGCAGGCTGAAAGGCAAGGTCGCGGTGGTGACGGCCGCGGGGCAGGGGATCGGCCGGGCGATCGCCGAGGCGTTCGTCGCCGAGGGCGCGACCGTGCACGCCAGCGACCTCGACCGGGCGAAGCTCGCCGACCTGAAGCGGGCGAAGAAGGCCAAGCTCGACGTGTGCTCGACGCGCGCGGTCGAGGCCTACGCCGCCAAGGTCGGGCCCATCGACATTCTGGTCAACGTGGCCGGCTACGTGCATCACGGCACCGTGCTCGACTGCTCGGAGGCCGACTGGGACTTCTCCTTCGACCTCAACGTCAAGTCGATGCACCGCATGATCCGCGCCTTCCTGCCCGGCATGCTGGCCCGTGCGGAGGAAACCGGCGGCTCCGGCTCGATCGTCAACCTGTCGTCGGGCGCCTCGTCGCTGAAGGGCGCGCCCAACCGCTACGCCTACGGCGCCACCAAGGCCGCGGTGATCGGCCTCACCAAATCCGTCGCCGTCGACTTCATCCGGCAGGGCATTCGCTGCAACGCGATCTGCCCCGGCACCGTGCGCTCGCCCTCCTGGGAGGCGCGCGTCGAGGAGCTCGGCCGCTCGGTCGGCGGGGCCGACAAGGCGATGGAGATGTTCGTGGCGCGCCAGCCGATGGGCCGCGTCGGCGAGGCCGCCGAGATCGCCGCGCTGGCGCTCTACCTGGCCGCCGACGAATCCGCCTTCACCACGGGCACGGCGATCCCGGTCGACGGCGGGTGGACGCTGTGAACCCGCAGCGCCGGGCGGCCGTCGCGGCCGCCGTCATCCTCGTCGGCTTCGGGCTGGCCGCCTTCGTGATGCCGCAGGTCATGCTGGCCGTCGGCGATGCCTCGCCGGTCGCCGCCGGCGCGATCGCCGTGCTGTTCGTGGCCGCCTTCTTCGGCGTCTTCTGGCTGCGCAGCCGGGTGCAGAAACGGCGCGATTCGGAATAGCGGCGCGGGCGCGGCGCCGCCGCCTCAGGCCGCCAGGCTTGCGGCGAGCAGCGTCAGGCCGAGCAGCAGGATGAACAGCGCGCCGGCGATCTCGATGCCGGCGTGGATGCGGCGGCCGAGCGTGCCGCCGCCGGCCACCGCCACCGCCCAGTTCTTCGCCGTCACGGCCAGGCTCGCCAGCACGGCGACGGTGATCGCCGTGCCGGCCGCCATGGCGAACACCGAGGCGATGCCGCCGGCCCACAGCCCGTTGAGGAAGGCGAAGGTCAGCACGATTAGCGCGCCCGAGCACGGCCGCAGGCCGACGGCGGCGACCGCCGACCAGGCGGTGCGCCAGTCGAGCCGGTCGCCGGCAAGCCGCGCCGGGTCGGGCGCATGGGCGTGGCCGCAGCTCGCGCAGGCCGCGCCGGGCGCGTGATCGTGATGGGGATGACCGTGGTGCCCGTCATGGGCATGGTGACGGTCGTCGTGGTGTTGGTGATGGTCGTGCCGGCCGGCGGCGGGCACGGCGCCGGCATGGGCGGCCGACAGGCTGCGCAGCGGCATCGCCGGCCGAACGGCGGCGCCGAGCTTGCGCCACAGCAGCCAGCCGCCGAAGGCGGCGACCAGCGCGAAGCTCGCCGTCTCCAGAAAGCGCGTCGCGTCGGTGGCCGAGATCGCCGTGCCGCGCAGGGCGAGGAACACCGCCGCCATGACGAGGATCGCCGTCACCGCCTGCAGCATGGCCGAGACGACCGACAGCACGATGCCGCGGCGCAGCGCCACCTCGTTGGCCAGCATGTAGGACGAGATCACCGCCTTGCCGTGGCCGGGCCCGGCGGCGTGGAACACGCCATAGGCGAAGGACAGCGCGACCAGCGGCCACACCGCGCCCTCGCCGTCGCGCATCGCCTTGAGCGCGCCGGTCAGCGCGCGGTAGAAATCCTGCTGCTGCGCGTTGACCCAGGCGAGCAGCCCGGCGAGCGGCCCGCCGGGCTGGATCGCCGGTTCGGCCGCGCCGATGCCGAGCGAGCTCTGCGCGGCGGCCGCGCCGGCCGACAGCGCCAGGGTGGCGAGCAGGAGGGCGGGGCGCAGCAAGCGGGCCATGGTCAGCCCGCCGCCGGGCAGTCGATCTCCAGCCGGGTGGCGAAGATCCTGCTCATGTCGTTGCCGCCGGGCTCGTTGAAGAAGGCTTCCGTCAGCGTGTCCTGGTTCTGCGCGATCGCCTCGTCGGGATCGGGCCGCACGACGCTGCGTGCGCAGGACGACGGCATGTTCTCGACCGCCATGTAGTCGTCCTCGACGAAGTCTATCGCGGTGTAGAAGGTGGGGTCGTAGACGCCGAAGGCGATGGTGCCCGACAGCGGCAGCGTCTCGGCCGGCGCGGATTCGAACAGGATGATGAGCTGATTGTCGGCGAAGTCGGCGATCAGCCGGTCCGGCGCCTGCATGTCGACGTCCCGGCCGTTGCGCGTGACGAGCTGGAAGTAGTCGAACTCGGCGAGCGATTCGTGGACGATCTCGGCGACCAGCTCGAGCTCGCCGGTGTCGAGCTCGAGATCGCCGTTGCGGTCGAACTCGACCAGCACCGTGCTCGAGAACAGGTCGTCGAAGCGCCACAGATGGCGCAGCGCCTCGACCGTGCCGTCGGCCGCGACGGCGACGTCGAGCCGCGCCTCGGCGAAGACGTGCGGATGGGCGAGGGCGGTCGCCGGCGCGGCGAGCGCGGCGACGAGTGCGGCGACCGGCGCGACGCGGTTTCGGCGGGAGGCTGGCATGATGTCGTGTCCCCTCGTCTCGACCGGCACCCTTGTTGCCGCAAATCCCGGCAAAAATGGGACTGCCGCCGCATTCACACCGTGCCGTTGTTGCGGAACCACTGCGCCAGGAAGTCGACGAAGACGCGGATCTTGGCCGGCAGGTAGCGGCGGTGCGGATAGACCGCGAAGATGCCGGCGCCGTCGCGCAGATGGCCGTCGAGCAGTGGCACCAGACGGCCGGCATCGATCTCCGGCTGGGCGATGAAGTCGGGCAGGATGGCGAAGCCGAGCCCGGCCACCGCCGCGGCACGGGCAACCAGCGGGCTGTTGACCTCGATCGGCCCGGACACGGCGACCGTCACCGTCTGGCCCTCGGGCCCGACGAACGGCCAGTTGGCCAGCCAGCGGCCGTTGGTGTCGATGATGCAGGGCAGGCCGGCCAGGTCGCGCGGGCTCTTCGGCTCGCCATGGCGGGCGACCGCCTCGGGCGCGGCGCACAGCATCAGCGAGAACGGCGCCAGGCGGCGCGCGATCAGCGAGGAATCCTCCAGCCGCGTGATGCGGATCGCCAGGTCGAAGCCCTCCTCGACCAGATCGACGAAGCGGTCGTCCAGCATGATGTCGAGCACGATGTCGGGATGCGCCCGGGCGAAGTCGATCAGCGACTGGCCGATCGGCGCGTCGGCGAAGGTGCGCGGCGCCGACAGCTTGATGCGGCCCTTCACGTCGCCGGAGGATTCGCGCACCGTGTCGGCCAGGCTGTCGATGTCGCGCACGATCTCGGTGGCACGCCGGTAGTAGGTGTGGCCGGCCTCCGTCAGCGAGAACTGGCGCGTCGTGCGGTTGATGAGCAGGGCGCCGAGCTCGTCCTCCAGCTCGCGAACATATTTCGACAGCAGCGCCTTGGAACGGCCGATCTTGCGCGCGGCGGCCGAGAAGCCCTCCGCGTCGACCACCTCGATGAAGGCGCGCATGCGCGTCAGCGTGTCCATCTCAGCCCTCGCCCATCACGCGCCGGGCGAGGCGGATCAGCTGCCGGTCGCTGCCGGCCGGTCCGAGCAGCGAGATGCCGAAGGGCGCGCCGTGCACGGTGCCGAGCGGCACGGTGATCTGCGGCCAGCCGAGCAGGCCGGCGATCGCGGTCAGCGTCAGCGCCCGGTTGCGGTAGCGCTCGAGCTCGTCCTGCGTCGAGCTCTTGAGCGGCGCGGCCGACGGCTGCGAGGGCATGACGATCACCGTGTCGGGCGCCATCCGCCCGGCGAACGCGGTCTGGAAGCGGCGGCGGCGGTCGGCCGCCGCCTCGAAATCCGCCCGCGTCACCGAGCGGGCGTAGTCGAAACGCTGCCGGATGCCGGGGCCGAGCCTGCGGTCGGCGGCTTCCAGGAACGGCCCGTGCACCTGCCAGGCCTCGTAGGCCTGCATCACCTTGAAGGCGTCGAACAGCGCCTCGGTCTCGTCGGGCAGCGCGACGGTGGCGGGGGCCGCGGCGAAGCTGTCGGCCACGCGCGCGGCCATCGCCGCATAGGCGGTGCGCTCGTCCTCGCCGAACAGCAGCGCCTCGAACGCGGCCACGCGCACCGGCCGCGTCAGCGCGGCGGCGTGCGTGTCGTCGCCCAGAAGCACGGCGCCGACCGCCTCGTAGAGCGCGCCGTCGCGGGCGAACCAGCCGAAGGTGTCGAAGGCCGGCGACAGCGGCATGGCGCCCTCGAGCGAGATGCGGCCATGCGTGGTGCGCAGGCCGATCAGGCCGCAGAAGGAGGCCGGCGCGCGGATCGAGCCGTTGGTGTCGGAGCCGACCGCGATGTCGGTCAGGCCGCCGGCGACCGCCGCGGCCGAGCCCGACGACGAGCCACCGGTCACCCGCTCCACCGCGCGCGGATTGACCGGCGCGGGAAAGTGGGCGTTGAGGCCGATCATCGAATAGGTGAGCTCCTCGGTCTGCGTCTTGCCGACGAAGCGGGCGCCGGCATCGAGCAGCGCGGCGACGGCCGGCGCGGTGCGGCGGGCGATCGGGCTTTCGGCGAGCTTGTCGGGATTGCCGCCGCCGGTGCGGTAGCCGGCGACGTCGAAGATGTCCTTGACGGCCAGGCCGTGCCCGGCGAGCGGGCCGGTCTCGGCGTGCGGCACCGGGACGTCGGGATAGGCGAGGAAGGCGTTCAGCGGATCGCGGGTGGCAAGCGTCATCTCGGCTCCGGTGCGTGCGGTTTGGCCCACATTGTGCGACGCGGAAATTTTTTCAAGCCGGCCCGGATTTTCCGTTGATTGTGACGGGGCGGCCGACTATATCGCCGCTTGCCCCAAGTCGCACGTGCCTGTGGGCGTCCGCCGGTCCTCGAATATGGCGAGGCAACCGGTAAGGTACCTGGACCTAACCGCTCCAGTCGGTCTCGCGGCCAACCGCATGATCGAGGACGCCTTGAAGCAACGACGGTGCGGGCCTTTCTGGTGTCTGCCGGTTGTCCAAAGACCGGGGTTACTGAAGAGGCACACCTTCATTGCCGGCAGTGCGGAGCGGGTCATCCCATCCAAAGCTGAGGCAGACAAAGCGAGCAGGTCGCCCTGTAGGGCGGGCTCTCATCGCCGCGCATGACGCGTGCATGGCTCCGGTGTCCTCCACCGGCCGGTCCCGTGCGACGCCGTCCTGCGCCCTTTGTCCACCCGCGGCGGGGACCGGCGAGGCCGGCACGTCGCGCGCTTGATGAAGGCGGCCCGCGCCGCCGATGGAGTGACCCCGATGGCAACGCAGCGCATCATGGATTTCCTCGCCACCCGCCGCCCCGACGGCCCCTGCCTGGTCGTCGACCTCGACGTGGTGCGCGACAATTTCCGCGCCTTCGAGAAGGCGCTGCCCGACAGCCGCATCTTCTATGCCGTGAAGGCCAACCCGGCGCCGGAGATCCTGCGCCTGCTCGCCTCGCTCGGCTCGTCCTTCGACACGGCGTCCGTGGCCGAGATCGAGATGGCGCTGGAGGCCGGCGCGACGCCCGGCCGCATCTCCTACGGCAACACGATCAAGAAGGAGCGCGACATCGCCCGCGCCTACGACCTCGGCATCCGGCTGTTCGCCGTCGACTGCCCGGAGGAGGTCGACAAGATCGCCCGCGTGGCGCCCGGCAGCCGCGTCTTCTGCCGCGTGCTGACCGACGGCGAGGGCGCCGAGTGGCCGCTCAGCCGCAAGTTCGGCTGCGTGCCGGCGATGGCCGTCGACGTGCTGCGCCACGCCGCCGCGCAGGGCCTCGACGCCTACGGCGTGTCGTTCCACGTCGGCTCGCAGCAGACCGACCTGTCGGCCTGGGACAAGGCGCTGGGCGACGCCAAGACGGTGTTCGCGACGCTCGCCGACGAGGGCATCGTGCTGAAGATGGTCAACATGGGCGGCGGCTTCCCGACCCGCTACCTGAAGGACGTGCCGGCCGCGCAGGCCTACGGCCAGGCGATCTTCGAGGCGCTGTCGCGGCACTTCGGCAACCGGCTGCCGGAGACGATCATCGAGCCCGGCCGCGGCATGGTCGGCAATGCCGGCGTCATCAAGTCGGAGGTCGTGCTGATCTCGAAGAAGGCCGACAACGACAACGTGCGCTGGGTCTATCTCGACATCGGCAAGTTCGGCGGCCTGGCCGAGACGATGGACGAGGCGATCCGCTATCCGATCGTCACGCCGCGCGACGGCGACGAGGCGGCGCCCTGCGTGCTGGCCGGCCCGACCTGCGATTCGGCGGACGTGCTCTACGAGAAGACGCCCTATCCGCTGCCGCTGTCGCTGACCATCGGCGACGAGGTGCTGATCGAGGGCACCGGCGCCTACACGACGACCTATGCCTCGGTCGCCTTCAACGGCTTCGAGCCGCTGCGATCTTACGTGATCTGACGGCTCGCCGGCCTTGCGCCGGCCGCCGCCAGGTCATCCCCGCCGCCGGTTCTCGCGCGCCGGCGCCGGGTTCGCTCGTGGACTTTTCTCCGCCTGTGAAGGATCGCGGACATGGACTTCAATTCGTTCGACACGCGCGGCGCCGCGCCCGACCTGCCGATCTTCGACGGCAGGGCAGAGGTGGGCGGACCGGCGGTCGCGACGGCATCCCCCTGCCGTCGCGTCGCGGCCTCCTCCCCCTCGCGGGGTGAGGTGGACGCCGTCGCCCTCGTCATTTCCGTCGAGCAGGCGTCCGACGTCGCGGCCCGCGAGGCGCTGCTCGACCGCGCCATGGGGCCAACGCGCAAGCGCAAGGCGTCGGAGAAGCTCAGGCGCGGCCGCCGTCCGGCGGAGGGCCTCGCCTTTGCCGCGAAGGACGCCGACGGCCGCCTCCTCGGCACCGTGCGGCTGTGGGACGTGACGGCGGGGGCGGGCGGTCCGCCGGCGCTCCTGCTCGGCCCGCTCGCCGTCGACCCGGCGCTCAAGGGCGGCGGCGTGGGCTCGGCGCTGATGCGCCGCGCCGTCGCCGAGGCCGGCCGGCGCGGCCACGGCGCGATCCTGCTCGTCGGCGATGCCGGCTACTATGCCCGCTTCGGCTTCACCGCGGCACCGACGGCGGCGCTCGCCATGCCCGGTCCCTTCGAGCGGGCGCGCTTCCTGGCGCTCGAGCTGGTGCCGGGCGCGCTCGACGGCGCGGCCGGCGTGCTGCAGCCGGCCGGCCGGCGCGAGCGCGCTTCGGCTTGGCCGGCGGTCGCGGCGCTCGCCGCCTGACCACGGAAACGACGACGCCCGGCGGCATGGCGGCCGCCGGGCGCCGGATCGGCGGGCTCGGGCGGGCCGGTCAGATGACCTGGCTGAGCTGCATGGCGACCGACATGTCGCCGTCGACCTTGAGCTTGCCCTGCATGAAGGCGGAGGTCGGGTTGAGGTCGCCGGCCATCATCGCCTCCAGATCGTCCTTCGACAGCGCGATCGTGCAGTCGGCCGGCGCGTCCTCGGTGGTCACCGTGGTGCCGTCCATCACGATCACGCCGTCTTCGCCGCAGTCGAACTTGACCGAGCGGTCGAAGCCGGAATCGGCGACCCGCTCGCGCATCTTGTCGGCGATCTCGTTCATGGTCATGGCAGTCTTCTCCTCGTTGCGGCGCGGGGCCCGTCGAAACTCTGCTGCCGTCCGGCCTGCGGCGGCGCCATTGTTGGCACGAAGCGGCGGTCAAGCCCATAGCAACCGATTGACGTTTACGTCAACGTGATCTAGCGTCCGGGGCCTGTCCGCGGCAGCGCCGCAGGCCGCCCCGCCCGCCATGCGGCGCCGCGACGCCGGGCCGGCGCGGCCGGACCGGGAGGAGGCTCCATGCAGTTCACCGCCGAGCACGAGAACCTGCGCCGCACCGTGGCGAAGGTGGTCGAGACGGAGATCAACCCGCATGTCGACGCGTGGGAGGAGGCGGAGGAGTTTCCCTCGCACGCGCTGTTCAAGACGCTGGGCGGTCTCGGCCTGCTCGGCATCAAGTACGATCCCGACTATGGCGGGCTCGGTCTCGACTTCTCCTATTCCATGGTGATGGCCGAGGAGCTCGGCCTGGTCGCCTGCGGCGGCGTGCCGATGGCGATCGGCGTGCACACCGACATGGCGACGCCGGCGCTCAACCGCTTCGGCTCCGCCGAGCTGAAGCGCAACTTCCTGAAGCCGTCGATCGCCGGCGACGTCGTCGCCTGCCTCGGCGTGTCGGAGCCGGGCGGCGGCTCCGACGTGGCGGCCGTGCGCACGACGGCGCGCCCGGACGGCGGCGACTACGTGATCTCCGGCACCAAGATGTGGATCACCAACGGCATGAAGGCCGACTGGTGCTGCCTGCTCGCCAACACCTCGGACGGGCCGCCGCACAAGAACAAGTCGCTGATCGCCGTGCCGATGGACGCCGACGGCATCACGCGCCAGAAGATCCGCAAGATCGGCATGAACGCCTCGGACACCGCGCAGCTCTTCTTCGACGAGGTGCGCGTGCCGAAGGCCAACGTGATCGGCCAGGAGGGCATGGGCTTCACCATGCAGATGCTGCAGTTCCAGGAGGAGCGGCTTTATGCGGCGGCGAGCGCGCTGAAGGGCTTCGACCGGCTGATCGACCTGACCATCGACTACACCGCCGGGCGCCACGCCTTCGGCAAGCCGGTGCTCGACAACCAGGTGGTGCACTTCCGGCTGGCCGAGCTGCGCACCGAGGTCGAGGCGCTGCGCGCGCTGACCTGGAGCGCCATCGAGCAGTATGTCGCGGGCCGCGACGTCACCCGGCTCGCCTCGATGGCCAAGCTCAAGACCGGCCGGCTCGGCCGCGAGATCACCGATTCGTGCCTGCAGTACTGGGGTGGCCTCGGCTATGCCTACGACAACCCCGTCAGCCGCGCCTACCGCGACACGCGGCTGGTGTCGATCGGCGCGGGGGCCGACGAGGTGATGCTGGGCATCATCGCCAAGCTGGAGGGCACGCTGCCCGGCACCTCCAACCGCAAGCGCCCGGCCAGCTAAGCCGTTCTGCGTTTCACGGAATCGCAGATCGGCTCCAACGCATTGTTTTCACGCGTTTGCGAACGGCGGACCGGTTTCCGCTTCGCCTGGCAACGCGGTCGCGGCGCCGGCTCAGTGGGCGGCCGGCGCGGCCGCCTGCTCCTCGTTCTCCGGCGGGGCGAGACGGCGGCGCAGCGTGTTGTCGCGGATCTCCTCCTTGGACAGGAAGTCGATCTGCTCGATCAGCACCTCGTGCACCAGCTCGTCGCCGACGCGCGCGTTGATCGCGTCGCGGATGCCGGCCTTGAAGCCCTCGATGTCGATCGTCTCGACATTGGCCCAGTCGGTCTGCGGATTGCCGTAGAGATAGGTGTGCAACTCGTCGACCATCAGCATGTCGGGCGGCAGCGCCAGCTTGGCGAGCTTGCCCGGCTGCACCGCATAGGCGAGACGGACGAGGAAGTAGCCCTGCACGCGGCCCTCGCCGACCACCGGCACCGAGACGATCCTGGTGCGCATGTAGTCGAGCCCGCCGAACAGCGGCGGCGGCGGGTCGGCCGACTGGCGCGCCTGGGTCGCCTGGAAGGCGTAGAACACCGCGCCGAGCGTCGCCAGGCTGATCCAGACCGCGGCGACGACGAACTTGATCATGCGGCGCGGCCGCTGCCGAAGGCGCCGGCCGAATAGGTGCCGTCGGCCTCGGAATGGGCGATGGCGCCCTGCAGGATCCCGGCCACCTCGCCGACCGCCGACAGATGCGCCTGCAGCGCGGCGGCGTTGACGGCGAGCTTGTCGCGCAGGCGCTCGACCGCGGCGCGGTGCTCGTCCGACAGCGCGCCGGTGCCGGCGCCCTTGATGGCGCGGTTGAGCTCGTAGAGGCAGCGGCTCTTGCGCGCGTTGGAGGCCTGGACGTCGAAGCCGGGATCGGAGCGGATCGCGGCGGTCTCCGCGTCGATCGCCTCCTCGATGCGGGCGACGATCGCCATCAGGCTGCCGGAGCCGGCGCCGCCGCCGGAGCGCGGCGCGGGACCCTCGGGCCGGGTGTCGGTCAGGATGGAGGGGTCGTACATGGCGCGTCCTCAGCCTTCTCGTGTCGTGGCGCCGGTCGCGCCGTCGCCCGCCGCGGGGCCGATCGCCTCGGCCGCGCGGCGCTGGATCTGATGCAGAAGGCCGACCGACAGCAGATCCTGCGTCTCGGCCTCCGCCTTGCCCGGATCGGCCGAGACGCCGCGCAGCGGCACCTTCTCCTCGCCGTCCATGTAGTGGTCGCCGAGCACCCGCTCGGCGATGCCGATGCCGCCGCGGTCGGCCATCGCGCGGGCGAGCTCGCCGGCCAGCATCGACTTCCACATCTCGCCCGACAGGCCCTCGCCGTAGACGCCGTCGCTGTCTTCCGGCAGCATCGATTCGACGAAGGTCTGCAGCACCATCGCCTCGAACTTCACGAACGCGTCGGGCGCCGGCGCCCCGCGCGGGGCCGCCGGCATCGCCGCGGCCGGCGCCGCGGTCGTGGCGGCAAAGCCCGTGCCGTCGGCGCGCTCGGCATGGCGGGCGAGCTTGGCGCGCGCGGCGGCCAGCGCGGCCGGATCGGCCGCCGCTGCCACTTCGGAGACGATGTCGCCAGGGGGTGAGATCGCCAAGACGCCGTGCGCTCCGCCGCGGGTTGCTCGATGGCCGCAGTGTCGCGCGACAAGCTTGCGGCAGCCTTACGTCGCGCCGTCGCCGCCGGGGCGCCGGCGCGCCACCGCCTCGAGCCGCTCGCGGTCCTCCGCCGCGCGCTCCTCGCTTGCCGCCGCCTCGCGGTAGGCGCGCTCGACGACGGTCGTGCGCGCGCTCGCCAGCGCGAGGCGGTCGGCCTCCGCGGCGGCGTCCTCGCGGCGCCGGCGGCCGCGGTCGACCGCGTCGGCGATGCGCCGGTGATAGAGCTCGGGAAACAGCCCCGACAGCGAATCCTCGGCCTGGAAGCGGCCGGCGAGCGCCTGCGCCTCGTCCTCGGCGCGCCGCGCGTCGGCCAGGTGGCCGGCGTGGCGCGCCTCGTGCAGCGCCTTCAGCTTGCCCTGCACCTCGACCAGCTTCTTCAGCCGCTTGCCGCGCGTCGTCATCGCCGCACCTGCCTTGCGGGCGCGTCGCCGACCGGGCCGTCTAGCGTCCCAGCGTGACGGGATAGAAGCCGTCGGCGAACAGCGACAGCATGGTGGCGATGGCGAAATAGATCATGATCAGCCCGCCGGCGATGATGAAGGGCAGCGAGATGAAGTAGATCGGGATCTGCGGCGTCAGCTTGTTGACGAAGCCGACCGCCAGGTTGACCAGGATGGCATAGGCGACGAACGGGCTGCCGAGGCGGATCATCACGAAAAACGCCTCGGAGATGGTGTCGGCCAGGTTGACCAGCGCCACCCGCGCGTTGAACAGCGTGTCGATCGGCACCGCGCGATAGGACTCGACCAGCGCCAGCACGATCTGGTGGTGAAAGTCGAGCACGAACAGCAGCAGCAGCGCGGAGAACGAGATGATGGCGCCGAGCGCGGGCTGCGGCTCCGGCTCCTCCAGCGCGATGCCGCCGCCCGGCGCGCCGAAGCCGACCATCAGCGAGATCGCCGCGCCGATGAACTGCAGCGCCAGCACGTAGAAGCGCGCCACCAGGCCGATCAGCGCGCCGATCAGGATCTCCGACACGATGAGCAGGGCGAGCGCGTCGGCGCTGCGCTCGACGAAGGGCGCGATCTCCTCCCACAGCTGGAAGAGCAGCGCCAGCGAGGCGGCCACCGCCACGAACAGCCGCACCTGGGCCGGCACCCGGGCGCTGCCGAAGCCCGGCATCAGCATGAAGCAGGCGCCGATGCGGCAGAAGGCGAGGAAGGCGGCGAGCACCGCCTGCTCGATCATGGCCGGCCGCCCGGCATCTCACGACACCGAGCCCAGCACGCGGATCTCCACGCCCTTGGCGATCTCCACGTGGCTCAGCACCGGCAGCGTCGGGAACAGCCGCTCGATGACCATGCGCACATAGGGCCGGGCCTCCGGCGCGGTGACCAGCGCGAAGCGCTCGCCCGCCTCGAGATGGGTGCGGATCGCCTTCGAGGCCTCCTGGCCGAACTCCTCGAGCTGGCGCGGATCGATGTCGAACTCGCGGATCTCGCCCTTGGCGTCGCGCTTCAGGCTCTGGTGGAAGGCGAGGTCCCAGCGGTTGCCGAGACGCAGCACCTTGAGCGCGCCGCCCTCGCTGAGGTCGCCGCAGATCTGCTGCGCCATGCGGATGCGCACGTGCTCGACGATCTGCTCGGTGCGGCGGATGTGCGGCGCGATCTCGGCGATCGCCTCGATGATGAGATGCAGGTTGCGGATCGACACGCGTTCGGCGAGCAGCAGCTTGAGCACCGCCTGCAGGCCGGGATACGACATGTGCGTGGTGCAGACCTCGTCGGCCAGCTTGCGGTACTCGGGGTCGAGCCGCTCGATCAGCGCCTTCATGTCCTTGTAGGACAGGAGCTGCGGCAGGTTGTTGCGGATCACCTCGCTCAGATGCGTCAGCAGCACCGACATGTTGTCGGCGAAGGCGTACTGCTCGCGCTTCAGGTCCTCGGCGAACATGTCGGGCACCGAGAAGGCGCGCATGCCGAAGGCCGGCTCCTTGACCTCCTCGCCGGGCATCTCCGGCGGCTCGCGGTTGCCGAGCAGCACCATCAGCTCGCCGACGCGCAGCGGGTATTCGGCCACCACCGTGCCGTGCACCTTGATCTGGTAGCTCTTGGGCGGGATGGCGAAGTCGTCGGTCAGCTTCACCTCGGGCACGACGAAGCCGTATTGCAGGGCGAACTTCTTGCGCATCTTGCCCATGCGGAAGACGAGCTCCTGATGCGAGGTCAACAGCCGGGTGGAGAGCTGCTTGCCGATCAGCAGCTCGATCTCGGCCGTCTTCAGCGACGCCTTGACGGAGTTCTTCTCCTCCTCCTCGACGGTGAGCTGCTTCTCGCGCTCGGCGGCTTCGGCCTCGGCGGCGAGCCGGCGGCGCTGCAGCGGCAGCACGTAGGCGACGGCGCCCATCACGCCGGCCAGCGCCAGGAAGGGCAGCGCCGGCAGGCCGGGCATGATGGCGAGCAGCAGGAGCAGGGCGGCGGCCACCCACAGCGCGCGGGGATAGGCGCCGAGCTGGCCGAACACCGCCTGGTCGGCCGAGCCGCGCGTGCCGCCCTTGGAGACCAGGAGGCCGGCGGCCAGCGAGACGATCAGCGCCGGAATCTGGGTGACCAGCCCGTCGCCGACCGACAGCTTGGTGAACACGTCGGCCGCCTCGCCGAAGTCCATGCCATGGCGCGAATAGCCGATGGCGATGCCGCCGACGATGTTGATGGCGGTGATGATGAGGCCGGCGATGGCGTCGCCGCGCACGAATTTCGACGCGCCGTCCATCGAGCCGAAGAAGGAGCTTTCCTCCTCCAGCTCGCGGCGCCGGCGCTGCGCCTCCTTCTCGTCGATCATGCCGGCCGACAGGTCGGCGTCGATCGACATCTGCTTGCCGGGAATGGCGTCGAGGGTGAAGCGCGCGCCGACCTCGGCGATGCGCGTCGAGCCCTTGGTGATGACGACGAAGTTCACCACGATCAGGATCAAAAAGACGATCAGGCCGATGACGAAGTCGCCGCTCATCACCAGCCGCGAGAAGCCGCCGATGACGTGGCCGGCCGCATTGGTGCCCTCGTGGCCCTCCGACAGGATCATGCGGGTCGTCGCGATGTTGAGCGACAGGCGCATCATCGTGGCGATCAGCAGGATCGTCGGGAAGGAGGAGAAATCGAGCGGCCGCTGGATCCACAGCGCGACCATCAGGATGAGCACGGAAAAGGCGATCGAGAAGGCCAGCCCGACGTCGATCAGGAAGGGCGGGATCGGCAGGAACAGGACCGACAGGATGATGATGACGCCGACGGCGAAGCCGACGTCGCGCCCGTGCCTGGTGCTTTCCAGCGCGCTCGCGCCTTCGCTGACGGCCATGCCTCACCCGTTCGTTGCCGGCCGCTCCGGCGGTCGGGCGGAGCGGTCCGTCGCCGAGGTCTAGCGTGCGAAGCTTGTGCGAGGGTGAGGTGGCGCGCGCGGTGCCGTTCGAGCCGTTCTGAGGTTCAGCGAACCGCAGATCGGCTGCGGCTCGTCGTTATGACGCGTTCGGCGACGGCGAAGCGGTTTCCCCTTCGCCTGGAGACGCTTCAGAAGCCGGTCTCGATGCGCTGGAAGATCACCGTGGTGAAGGCGAAGATCTGCGCCCCGACGAAGGGGCCGGAGAAGGCGACGGCGAGCAGGATGGCGACGATCTTCGGCACGAAGGTGAGCGTGATCTCCTGCACCTGGGTGAGCGCCTGGACGAGCGCGATGCCGACGCCGACGATCATCGCCACGGCGACCGCCGGCCCGGAGGCGACGAGCACCGTCCAGATGGCGTACTGGACGATGTCGAGGGCGTCGGCCTCGTTCATCGCCTCAGCGGATCGTCACGCCGGGGCCGACGACGATCTGGCCGCCGTTCTCGAGGACTGCCACCACGCCGTCGCTGAACAGGCGCACCTCCGACACCGTGCCGGACACCGCGCCGTCGGCCGAGACGATCTCGCGGCCGATGATGCTGCCGGCCTGCGACAGGGCCGAGGCCTGCAGGAGCTGGTCGAGCTTGCCGTTCATCTGCACCGACTGCTCGACCTGCGAGAAGGAGGCGAGCTGGGCGACGTAGTCGGTCGATTCCATCGGGCTCGTCGGGTCCTGGTTCTTCATCTCGGCGACGAGCAGCTTGAGGAAGGCCTGGTAGTCGACCGTCTGCGGGGCGGCGGCGGCCTGGGCGCCGGCGTTGCTCTGCTGCTGCGTGGCCGCAACCTGCGGGGTTACCGTCATCGTCATCCTCCCACGACCAGGGCGAGCGGCGGAAAGCGCTCGGCGTTCGCGCCGCGGTCGAGCACCTCCGCCTCGCGCGGATAGAGCGCGCGGATCGTCTTCAGCGCCTCGTAGATCTGGTTCTCGCCGACCAGCCGGTCGATGTCCTTGAGGCCGGCCAGGATGGCCGGGTCCTGGTAGCAGGACAGCATCATCGGCAGCGAGCGGCGGAACATGGTGCGCGCCTCCTGCGCCTCGTCGCGCGCCATCAGCATCACCTGGACGATGAAGTAGAGCTGGCGCAGCGGCGTCGTCGCGTCCTCGGGCTGCAGCACGTGGTTCTCGAGCAGGAACTGCACGTCGTTGAGGAACTCGAGCGTCGTCTTGCGGTCGGCGCGGATCACCGCGCCGTTGACGTAGATCTTCTCGTTCGCCTTGAGCGAGATGCGCAGGGTGTTCTTCATTGCATGCCGTCCCGGATGATCTGCGACACCTCGATCAGCCCCTCGAAATTGTCGGAGCGGCCCTGCCGCACCTCCTCGGCCTCGCGCAGCAGCCACAGCCCGATCGAGATCAGGTTGGCGCGCAGCTCCTTGGGCAGCTCGTTGTCGGGGTTGGCCAGGTCGTCGACGAAGGCGGTCCACACGCGGTTGAGGAAGTGGATCGCCTCGACCGATTCCTGCGACTGCGGCCCCTTCTCGCGCGCGCTCGCCAGAAGGTCGATCGACCGGCTCAGGAGCTGGCGCTCGCGATCCTTGGCATCGGCCACCGAGTCGGTCTGGATTTCGCTGTAGGAGAATTGGTACATTTCCGTTCCGTTTCTTGCGTCACCGGGCCTTGGACACGACTACGAGAGGAAGCGCATGAGGCTGAGCTGCTGCAGGCGCGCGGTCAGCGTGTAGGACAGCTCGAGCTGGGTCTGCAGCTCCGACACGCGCGCCGAGGCGGCGAACGGGTCGACGCCTTCCAGGTCGTTGACGCTGCGCTCGAACAGGTCGATCTGCATGTCGATGCGGGCGCTGGCGTCGGTGATGCGGTTCTGCACCACGCCGGCCGCGCCCTGCGTGTCGGCGAGATCGGCCAGCCCCTCGCCGACGAGCTGGGTGGCGCGCGCATAGAGCACGTCGCGCGCGCCGGCGTTGAGCGGACCCTGGAGCAGGTCGGCCACGGCGACGGCGGCCATGGCGAGTTTGCGGGTGCCGGCCGTGTTGGCGGAGATCGACGTCTCGGCCGTCTCGTTGAGGGCGATGCGGCTGACGATGCGCTCGTCGGTGGCGCTCGACCAGGTACCCTGCCAGCCGGCGCCGAGGAACTGCGGCTCGACCACCGTGTCGAGAAACACCTGCATGTCGGCGGCGCTGATGCCGGCGGCCGCCGGGTCGCTCTGGGCGAAGCCGAAATGGCCGACGAAGGCGGCGTCGAAGGCGGCCTTGGCCGGCGAGCCGGGCGCGGTGTAGTCGTCGAACGGCTTCACGTCGGTGTTGATGCCGGCGAACAGGTACTCGCCGTTGAGATTGGTGTTCATCACGCTGGTCAGCGCGCCGAGCGCGCGCGTGCCCTCGGCGCGCACGATCTCGTTGCTGACGGTGCCCGAGGTCGCCGAGGTGAGGGCGGCGAGCAGGCTCTGGCCGACGTCGTTGAGCTGGCTCAGCGCATCCTGGCTGGCGGCGAGCCGGTTGCCGGCCAGCGCGTTGGAATCGAGCAGGCTGCCCAGCCGGTCGATCTCGCGCGTCAGCGACACGGTGTTGGCGCTGCGCGCGCCGAGCGTCTTGCCGGGATCGAACAGCCGGCCGCTGACCGTCTCCTGATTGCGCTCGGCCATCTCGGCCTGCACGCGCATGAGCTGGTAGCGCAGGGCCTGGTTGACGCTCTGGGTCGAGATCGCGGCCAGCTTCATGGCGTCAGCCCGTCGCCGCCAGCAGCGTGGCGAGCATCTCGTCGATGACGCGCATCAGCCGTGCGGAAGCCTCGTAGGAATGCTCGAGCTCGAGCAAGAGCGCCATCTCCTCGTCGACGTTGACGCCGGTGGCGTTGGACAGCGCCGTGCCCATGCGCTGGGCCAGCGCGTCCTTGCGCTCGCTGCCCGTTGCGGCGTCCTGGCGCAGCGCCTCGAGCCAGCCGACCGCATCCGACGACAGCGCCACGACGCTGCGGCTGTCGTCGAGGCCGGCGGCCGGATCGACGGCGATCGGCCGGTCGAGACCGTCGGCGTAGCGGCGCAGCAGGTCGGAGAAGGAGGCGCCGCCGGTGGCGTTGGCGAGATAGGCAGGGCCGTTGGCGCCGCCGTCGCGCAAGAGCTGCGGGTCGCCGCCGGCCGCCGGGTCCATCGCGGGGTTGACGCGGATCGCCGCGGCCAGCCCGTCGATGGCGGTTCCCGCCGGCGGCAGCGCCGGGCCGCCCGGCCAGGTGAACAGGCCGGCCCGGTCGGGCGCGCCGCCGCCCGGCGCGGTCTCGGCGAACGCGGTGATCAGGCCGCGCGCCACCTCGTCGAGCTGGCGCTGCATGGTGACGGCGACCGTGTCGCGGAGCTGCAGCTTGGCCGCGATCGTGCCGGAGGCGGAGGTCGAGCCGCCGCTGCCGGGCTTCAGCGGCACGCCGTCGATGGTCACCGCGTTGCCGGGGGTGCCCGGCACATGGGTGGCGAGCGGCTGGAAGGAGACCTCGCGCGGCACCGTCTCGAACAGCGTGGCGCCGTCGCCGGTGACGATCATGATGTCGTTGCCCGGCCGGCTGACCGTCGAGATCGAGACATGGGCCGAGATCTGCTTGAGCAGCGCGTCGCGCTGGTCGAGCGCGTCCGACACGTCGCGGCCCGTGCGGGTGCCGGCGACGACCTCGCGGTTGACCGTTTCGAAATCGCCGAGCAGCCGGTTCAGGTCGTCGACGGCCGCCGCGATCTCGCGGTCGGCGTCGCTGCGGAAGGTCTGGATCGCGGTGCTGCCGTCATGCAGGGCGCGCACGGCGTTGCGCGCCGCCTCGACGGTGGTGCTGGCGAGCGTCGGGTTCGACGGCGTGGCGGCGTAGAATTCCAGCGCCTTTATCAGGTCGCCGATGGCGGCGGCCGCCGACGCGCCGTTGTCGGCGCCGTTGACCGACAGGCGCAGCGTGTCGAGCCCCTTGCTCACCGTCGCCTGGCCGCTCTGCGCCGACAGCGCCGCCAGGTTGTGGCGGAACAGCACCGCGTCGGTGGCGCGGCGGATCTCCGTGACGCGGGCGCCCGACCCGCTGGTCGTGGTGACGGCCTCGCGGCGGGCGTAGTCGGGATTGGCGGCCTCCTGGACGTTCCGCGACACCACGCCGGTCTGGCGACCGGTGTTCAGCAGCGCCGACTGCGCGATGCTCAGGGCGGAGGTCAGGGACATGCACGTTCTTTCCCGGGTGCTGCGGCGGTGTCAGCGCCCGCGTCTCACCCTATCGTTTGAGGTTGACCAGCAGGTCCATCAGGTCCGAACCGGTCTGGAAGACCTTCGAGTTGGCGGTGTAGCTGCGCTGCGATTCGATCATCGAGGTCAGCTCCTCGGCGATGTCGACATTGGAGTTCTCGAGCGCGCCCGAAACCACCTTGCCGAGGCCGCCCTCGTTGGCGAAGCCGAGCCGGACGCCGCCGGATTCGGCGCTCTCGGCGAACACGTTGCCCTGCAGCACCTGCATGTTGTCGGGGCTCGGCACGTCGGCGAGCGGGATGCGGTAGATGGCGCGGAACGAGCCGTCCGCATACTCCGCGTAGAGCGTGCCGTCGGTCGACATCTCGACCTTCTCGATCGAGGTCGGCGCGTTGCCGTCGACGCCGGCGTCGTGCAGCAGGTAGTCGGAGGCGAGCTGGCTCGTTTCCGACAGGTCGATGGTCAGCGTCTGGCCGTCGGGAATGGGAACGCCGATCTCCGTCGGGCTCCCGGCGTCGAGCTTGCCGGTCGTCGGGTCGAAGGTCAGCGTCTCCGTGGCGAGCGGACCCGAGGCATAGGGGAAGCCGGTGCCCGGCGTCGCCTCGGCGCGGTCGAACACCGCCACCTCCCAGCTCTCCGGCCCGGTCTTGGTGAAGTAGACGTCGATCAGCCGCTCGCCGCCGAGATTGTCGTAGGTGACGAGCGAGGTCTTGGCCGTATAGGTGGCGCCGGCGGTGTTGGTCGACGGCAGGTCGGCCGCCGGCACCGCGTCGGCCGTCTGCGGCAGGTTGGCCTTGATCATGCCGTTGCGCGACGGCGTGGCGACCAGGTCGTTGCCGTCGACGATCACCGGCTCCAGCCCGTCGAAGCCGTTCGCCGTGGGCACCGGCTCGCCGTTGGCGTAGCTGTAGCCCATGAGCTGGTAGCCGGCGGCGTTGACGAGCCGGCCCTCGCTGTCGGGCACGAAGGCGCCGGCCCGCGTCAGGAACGGCCGGCCGCTCGGATCCTGCACGACGAAGAAGCCGTCGCCGTTGACCGCCAGATCCGTCGTCGAGGTGGTGTATTGCAGCACGCCCTGCTTCGACACGGCGGTCTGGATGGTGGTCGTCACGCCGCCGGAGTTGTAGGCGCCGGGCGTGTCGGGGATGACCAGCGAGGAGAACTCGGCGCGCGAGCGCTTGTAACCGGTGGTGCTGGAATTGGCGATGTTGTCGGCGACCGTCGACAGGCGGTTGGCCTGTGCCGCCATGCCGGACACGCCGGTTCGCATCATGCCGTAGAGGCTCATCGGACAAGCTCCTCGTGTTCGGGACCGACGGTCACGAGGATAGCCGCGCTCGCTTGCGTGAAGCTGTCGTGCCGGGCCACCGGTCCGGCCGGCCGCTCACAGCGCCAGCCGGTAGCCGAGGTAACGCTTGGAATCGATCGGGTCGAAGCCGAGCTTCTCGCGCAGCTTCTTGCGCAGCTTGGAGATGTGGCTCTCCACCACGTTCTCCTCGACGTTCTCGTCGAAGATGCCGTAGATCGCGTTGAAGACCTGCGTCTTGGTCACGCGCCGGGCGCGGTTGCTGGCGAGATATTCGAGGATGCGGCGCTCACGGCGCGGCAGCGGCAGCGGCTGGCCGTCGATCTCCGGATCGCGGCCGTCCATGTAGATGCGCATCGGGCCGATCTCGGCATAGGCGGGCTCTTCCTTGGCGCGCCGGCTGATGGCGGCGATGCGCGCCAGGATCTCGCGCACGTGCACCGGCTTGCGCACCACGTCGTCGACGCCGGCCTCGAACAGGCGCAGCGTGTCTTCCAGCGAGTTCTGCTCGCTGAGCGCGATGACCGGGGCGCTGGAGCGGTCGCGGATGCGCTGCGGCGAGACCGCGTCGCCGACGCACTGGCCGAGAAGGAAGGCCTGCACCGAGCGCAGGTCGTCGTCGGCCGCGCTTTCCACCCACTCGTCGAAATCGGCCGGGCCGAAGCCGGCGCTCGCTACCCCTTCCCGATTGAAAAGAGAATGGTAACCATCTTTTACCAGATCGCGCTCATCCACGATCACAATCATCGGCCCGCCCCTCCGAATCAGTTTCTGCTCCTAGAGGTACCCGGTGCCGGGAATCGGCGACAACCACTATTTCTTATAGCTAGGATTTCGGGAGTCGGCCGCCGGCGCGGCCGTCCTTGCCAGGTCGGCGGCGGCGAAATGCGCCATCTGGCCGGCATGCGCCGTGGCGAAGGCGGGCCGGGCGGTGGCGCGGGCGAGGTAGTCGCGGCAGGCGGGATGCGCGTCCAGCCGGCCGAAGCGGTCGACCAGGCGCAGCACGTCGGCCATCGCGATGTCGGCGACGGAGAACGGCCCCGCGAGCCATTCGCGCGCCGCCAGGACCGGCTCCAGACGGTCGAGGCGGGCCGCCAGGAAGCCGTCGAGACGCCGCCACTCGGGCGTGTCGCGGCTGAAGCCGGAGAACGCGAAGATCGACCAGGGCAGGCTCGCCATCTCGACCGAGTTGAGCGCGGCGAACAGCCATTCCGTCGCCTTGCCGCGGCCCTGCGGATCGGCCGGCAGCAGGGCTTCGCTGCGGGCGCCGAGATGCAGCAGGATGGCGCCGCTCTCGAAGATCGATGTGTCGCCGTCCGTCAGCCACGGCACCTGGCCGAAGGGCTGGTGGGCGAAATGCGCCGCCTGCCGCTCGCCGAACGGCACGCCGGCGACGCGGTAGGGCAGGCCGGCCTCCTCGAGCGCCCAGCGCACGCGCAGGTCGCGCACATAGCCGCGCGGCATCTCCGGCACCCAATCGAAGGTTGTAAGGGTCAGCTCGCCCATCGCGCGCCTCCGTCGATCGCCGCGGTGCAGCCAATCACCCGTCGCCGACCGTGGCAAGAGGCGCGGCCGCCGGCGCCGCTGCCGACCCGCCGACGGGGTGCTGCGCCGCTCTGCCGGCGTTCCGGTAACGTTTTGTAAAGAAACGTGTCCCGGGGCGCGAGGGATGACGTTCCGGGGGCAGGGCGCGCGGTCGCGCGCGCACGGCCCGCGGGCCGTGCCGGCGGCGCCTCGTGCGGTCCGGCAGGCCGCGGCCGGCGGCACGGAAGCCGGCCCGGCCGCCGCATCGCCCGCCGGTCGTTGCGAAAGCAAAAAGCAATCATGGGTTGCAAAAGCGACGGGCGTTGTCGGTCCACCGGCCGAAGCCGGTCGCCACCATGTTGGCGATGACGCGGCAGACATAGCGCTTCTGTGCCGGGTCGTTGTCGGGGCCGGCGTGATAGCGCGCCACGGCCATCGACCAGGTGCTGTGGCGCGCCTTCAGCTCGACCAGGAAGCGCGCCGCGTAGTCGACGTTGCGGGCCGGGTCGAGCATGGCCTCGACGCTGTCGAAGCGCTCGCCGTGGTAGCGGTGGTTGATCTGCATGCAGCCGAGGTCGATCAGCCGCACGCCCTGGCGCCGTGCCGCCTCGAAGGCGGCGCGCGCCTCGGCGGCGGAGCGGGCGAACACGGCCTTGCCGGCGATGTTGAGCGCATAGGGCTGCAGGCTGCCCCTGACGCCGGTCTCCGTCAGCCCGACGGCATAGAGGATGCCGGCCGGCACGCCGTAGCGGTCGGCGGCGCGCAGGATCTCGGCCTCGCACGGGTTGGCCGCCGCCAGCGCGGCGCCGGCGGGCGCGCTAGATATAGACGCCGCCAGAAGCAGTCGGCGCAGCGCCCGGCCGGCGCGCCTCGTCGTCCTTGCCATCGTGCTGGTGTCCCCGTTGCTGCTCGCTGCCGGTGCCGCCGTCGCCGCGCCCGGCCGCGGTCTGCCCGCCGGTGCCGTCGCGGCCGGCGGCGCTTCCCGTGCCGTTGCCCTGGGCCGTCGCGGTGCCCTGTCCCTGCTGCACGGTGATGCGGTCGACCTCGAAGCCGAGGCTGCGCAGCGCCTTGGCGATGGCGTCGCTGTCGCTGGCGAGCCGGCTCTGGGCGCCGCCCGTCTCCACCTCGATGTCGACCGACAGCCGGTCGCCGACCAGGCGCAGGCGGGCAATCACGCTGCCGAGCTCGGCAGGGTGAAGCTGGATGTGTAGCGCCTGCACGCCGGGCGTCCGGCCCGCCGGCTGGCCGCTCTGCGCCAGCGCGGCGCGCCAGCCCGGATCGCTCGCCATGGCGCCGGCGACGGCCTGGGCGCTCGGCGAGGCGCCGGCAAGCGCGGCCTGCGCCGGCGCGGGCAGGGC
>NZ_JAOAOP010000037.1 GCF_030398335.1 Aquibium sp. A9E412 | reverse complement strand
CTCAAGCATGGCAGCGGTCTCCGAATCACCGCCACCAACCGAATCAGAACCCAAGCAAGTTCGAAACACCGTTAACCCGAGTTCACTGCCGTGCGGCCGGCGCAATCCGTTTGCGATTGCGCCGAAATGCCGCTATAGCTGGCCGCCAATTCCCCAATCGGTGGTACTGACCACCGCCCGCGCCAGGGACGCGGGCGAAGACGAGGATTCTTTGCGATGGCAAACACGCTGCTGATGCCCAAGGCGACCGCCGTCTGGCTGGTCGACAACACGGCGCTGACCTTCGATCAGATCGCCCAGTTCTGCAAGCTGCACCCGCTCGAGGTCAAGGCGATCGCCGACGGCGATGCCGCCCAGGGCATCAAGGGCATGGACCCGATCATGACCGGCCAGCTCACGCGCGACGAGATCGCCAAGGGCGAGGCGGATGCCGACTACCGGCTCAAGCTGCAGGAGCCCAAGGTGCGCGTGCCGGAGGCCAAGCGCCGCGGCCCGCGCTACACGCCGCTGTCGAAGCGCCAGGACCGGCCCAACGCGATCCTGTGGCTGGTGCGCAACCATCCCGAGCTCAAGGACGCGCAGATCTCGCGCCTGGTCGGCACCACCAAATCGACCATCGAGCAGATCCGCAACCGCACGCACTGGAACTCGGCCAATCTGGTGCCGATGGACCCGGTGACGCTCGGCCTGTGCTCGCAGATCGACCTCGACATGGAGGTGCAGCGCGCCTCGCGCGGCGCCAAGCCGCAGGCGCCGGTCGGCGAGACGCTGCTGCCGGCCGCGCAGACCGAGCGGCTGCCGGTCGAGGAGGAGAAGGCCAAGAGCGAGGACGACGAGCTCGACGCCGACGCCGTGTTCGCCAAGCTGTCGTCGATGAAGTCGTCGCAGCCCGACGAGGACGAGGACGACGACGACCGCTCGTAAGACGCCTCGGCAAAAGCAGGGCGGCGGGAACGCCGCGGCCGGTGGCGGCGCCGTTTTGCGAGCCGGCAAAGCGCCAGCCGGCACTGCCGGTCAGCGCGCGGCCGGCGGGCTCTCGCCGGCTTCCATGCGGCGGTAGAAGTCGGCCAGGCGCTGGCCGCGCTCGGGCCGGAAGACGCGGCCGGCCTCGGCCACCGCGGCGATGCGGTCGATGCGGAAGGTGCGGAAGTCGTCGCGCAGCTCGCACCAGGCGACCAGCGTCCACACCTTGCCCCAGAACCACAGTCCGAGCGGGCGCACCGCGCGCTGCGTCTGGCGCCCCGCCTCGTCGCGATAGCCGATGTCGAGCACGCGGCGCGCCTCGACGGCGCGCTCCAGCGCGTCGATCGTCTCGCGCTCCGCCGCGCCGATCATGCGGTCGGGCGCGTGGATCTCGGTGCGGCCGAGCCGCAGCCGGTCGGCCTGCGGCAGCACCGTGCCGATCTTGACCAGCGCCTCCTCGGCCGCGCGCGCCATCGCCGCGCCGCCGAAGGCACGCACCATGCGCGCCCCGGCGACCAGCGCGACCACCTCGTCGCGCGTGAACATCAGCGGCGGCAGGTCGAAGCCCTCGCGCATCAGGTAGCCGACGCCCGCCTCGCCGTCGATCGGCACGCCGCTCGCCTGCAGGTCGGCGATGTCGCGATAGATGGTGCGCTCCGAGACCTCGAGGCGCTCGCCGAGCATCCGCGCGGTGACCAGGCGGCCGCCGCGCAGGTGCTGGACGATCTGGAACAGCCGGTCGGCGCGCCGCATCGTTGTCGCGCCGCGCCTCAGGCGAACAGGCCGATGCTGTTGCCGTCGGGATCGAGGCAGTAGGCGAAGCGCCCGGCCGGGATCGCGATGATCGGCGACACCACCTGGCCGCCGTTCTGCGTCACCCGCTCGAGCGCCGCCTCGAGCGGCGCCGGCGCGGCGAGGTGCACCGTGCTGCCGGTTCCCGCGGCCGCCGGCTTGCCCGGATAGAGATGGCCGGACGGCGCGGTCGCGGGGTCCTTGACGGCGAACACCGCCATCGGGTTGGGACCGTCGGTCTGGTCGCTCAGCGTGGTCTCCAGGACCGCGGCGTAGAAGCGCTTGGCGCGCGCCATGTCGCTGACGGGGATCTCGAACCACACGACGGCGGCGTCGGGCGTGAAGTCTGCCATGATGCTTGTCCTTGCTGCTGGCGTTGCGCTGCGTGCACACACTCCCACAGCCCTGCTGACAGCATCATGTCAGGAGGCGGCGGTCCGGTCGAGCCGCCGCGCGCCGCCGGCCGCGCCCGGCCTCAGGCCTCCGCAGGCGGCTCGACCGTATAGTTGAGCGGCAGCCGGCCGCCGTCGGCATAGATCGTCTGGCCGGTGACGTAGCTGGCGTCGTCGGACGCCAGGAAGGCGGCCACCGCGGCGATCTCGCCGGGGTCGCCGATGCGGCCCATCGGCGTGCGCGACAGGATGCGCGCCTTGGCGGCCGGGTCCTTGTTCACCGCCGACAGCATGTCGGTCATGATCGAGCCCGGCCCGATGGCGTTGACGCGGATGCCGTAGGGCGCCAGCGCCAGCGCCATCGCCTTGGTGAGCTGGTTCACGCCGCCCTTCGACACCGTGTAGGGAATCTGGTTGGCGATGGTGACGACGGCGTTGATCGACGACATGTTGATGATCGTGCCTGGCCGGCCGCCATTGTTGACCTTGTCGACCATGTAGCGCGCCACGGCCTGGCCGGTCAGGAAGGTGCCCTTCAGGTTGACGTCGAGCACCCGGTCGAAGTCCTCCTCGCGCAGCTCGAGGAAGTCGGCGCCGTGCACGATGCCGGCATTGTTGACCAGGATGTCGATGTCGCCGAAGGCGTCGAGCGCGGCGGCCACCAGGTTGTGCACGTCGAGCCGCTTGCCGACGTCGGCCTTGACGAAGCGCGCCTCGCCGAGCTTCTCCAGATCGGCGACGGCCCGCTCGCCGCGTTCGCCGTCGACGTCGCAGATCATCACCCGCACGTCCTCGCGCAGCAGCCGCTCGGCGATGGCGTAGCCGATACCGCCCGCCGCGCCCGTCACGATCGCCGTCCTGCCGTCCAGTGCCATGGAACTCTCCCTTCTGGTCGCCGCGACACTGGCGCGGCGGGCCGGCGGGGTCAATCCGGCGGCCGCGGGCAGCGGCCTGACGCCGCGTCAGATGCCGATGCCGCGCTGGTTGAGCGTGGCGGTAATCTCGTCGAGGATCGCCGGATCGTCGATCGTCGCCGGCATCGTCCAGGCCTCCTTGTCGGCGATCTTCTGCATGGTGGCGCGCAGGATCTTGCCGGAGCGCGTCTTGGGCAGCCGGTCGACCGGGACGACGAGCTTGAAGGCGGCGACCGGCCCGATGCGCTCGCGCACCATCTGCACGATCTCGCGCTCGATCTCGGCCATGTCGCGCGCGACCCCCGCGTTGAGCACGACGAAGCCGCACGGCACCTGGCCCTTCATCGGGTCGGCGATGCCGACCACCGCGCATTCGGCGACGTCCGGATGCTCGGCCACCACCTCCTCCATGCCGCCGGTCGACAGCCGGTGGCCGGCGACGTTGATGATGTCGTCGGTGCGCGCCATGATGAACAGGTAGCCGTCCTCGTCGAGGAAGCCGGCATCGGCCGTCTTGTAGTGGCCGGGGAACTCCGCGAGATAGGCCTCGCGGAAGCGCTCGTCGGCGTGCCACAGCGTCGGCAGGCAGCCCGGCGGCAGCGGCAGGGAGATCACCACGTTGCCCAGCGCGCCGGGCTCCACCGGGTGGCCGGCGTCGTCGAGGATGCGGATGTCGTAGCCCGGCATCGGCACGCCGGGCGAGCCGTGCTTGACCGGCAGCAGGCCGAGGCCGACGGGATTGTGGCTGATCGGCGCGCCGGTCTCCGTCTGCCACCAGTGGTCGACTACCGGCACGCCGAGCCGCTGCTCGGCCCAGCGCACCGTCTCCGGATCGGCCCGCTCGCCGGCGAGAAACAGCGTGCGGAAGCGCGACAGGTCGTAGTCGCCGATCAGCCTGCCCTGCGGGTCCTCCTTCTTGATGGCGCGGAAGGCGGTCGGCGCGGTGAACAGCGCCGCCACGCCGTGCTCGGCGATGACGCGCCAGAACACGCCGGCATCCGGCGTGCCCACCGGCTTGCCCTCGAACAGCACCGTGGTGCAGCCGTGCAGCAGCGGCGCGTAGACGATGTAGGAATGGCCGACCACCCAGCCGACGTCGGACGCCGCCCAGAACACCTCGCCCGGCCGGATGCCGTAGGCGTTCCACATCGTCCATTTCAGCATCACCATGTGGCCGCCATTGTCGCGCACCACGCCCTTCGGTCGGCCCGTCGTGCCGGAGGTGTAGAGCACGTAGAGCGGATCGGTCGCCGCCACCGGCACGCAGTCGACCGTCGTGCCGGCCGCCTTGGCCGCCTCGACGGCCGCGCGGTAGTCGCTGTCGCGACCGGCCACGAGGTCGCAGGTCTGCTCGTCGCGCTGCAGCACGATGCAGTGCTGCGGCTTGCTGCCGGCCATCTCGATCGCCTTGTCGAGCAGCGGCTTGTAGGCGACGACGCGGCCCGGCTCGATGCCGCAGGAGGCCGACACCACCAGCTTCGGCCGGGCATCGTCGAGCCGCGCGGCGAGCTCCTTGGCGGCGAAGCCGCCGAACACCACCGAGTGCACCGCGCCGATGCGCGCGCAGGCGAGCATGGAGACCACCGCCTCGGGCACCATCGGCATGTAGATGACGACGCGGTCGCCCTTTTCCACGCCGCGCTCGCGCAGCACGGCGGCCAGCGCGACGATCTCCGCCTTCAGCTCGGCGAAGCTGAAGCGCCGCTTGCGGCCGGTGATCGGGCTGTCGTAGATCAGCGCCGTCTGGTCGGCGCGGCCGCCGGCGACGTGGCGGTCGATCGCGTTGTGGCAGGTGTTGCAGGTGGCGCCGGCGAACCAGTGGCCATAGACGCCGCCTTCGGGGTCGAACACCTTGTCCCAGGGCGTGTCCCAGTCGATCTCGGCGGCCGCCGCGGCCCAGAAGGCCTCGGGATCGGCCTTCCAGCGCGCATAGGTCTCGTGATAGTCCGACATCGGCTTCTTCCTCCCGTCCTGCTGGCGCTATCTAGCCAATCGCGCCGGGCCGCGTCCATCGGACTTCGGGCTTAGGCGGCGGGGCAACCGGGCGCGCGCGGCGCGCCGAAGCCCGCGGGCCGTTCCGCATGCCGCAGAACCCGCGGATCGGCTCCGACTTGCAGTGTGAGGCGTGTCCGGACGGCGAACCGGTTCGCATTTCGCCCGGAAACGCTCGAAAGGACGCCCGCCGGATGACCAAGGTCCTGTCGCTTCTGATCGTCGTCATGATGGCGGTGCACATCATCAAGCCGCTCGGCCTGCCCGGCCTGCGCCGGCGCAAGGACTTCTGGAAGCTGGCGCTGATCGCGCTCGGCGCGATCTCGCTCACCGTCGTCTTCAGTCACGGCACCTGAGCGGCGTCGCGCGGCGCGGCGGTGCGCTGCGGCACGACATAGGGCGCCAGGTGCTCGGCCCATGCGTTGTAGCCGGCCGCCGAGGCGTGGAAGCCGTCGCCGGAGAACCCCGCCTGCGGGTCGACGATCGGCAGCCGCGGCGCCGCCACCGCGCCGCGCTCCAGGCACAGCCGCGCGCCCATGCGGTTGATCAGCGCGGCGCGGATCTCCAGGATGCGGCCGAGCAGCGGCGGCAGCGCCGGCACGCGGCGCATGTCGACCACCGGCGACCACACGATGCGCGCCTCCGGCCAGCGCGCGCGCAGCGCATAGAGCAGGCCGCCGAACTCGGCCTTGAAGCGGCGCACGGTGTGGAAGTTCTTGGCGTCGTTGGTGCCGACGGCCAGCACGATGTGGGTCCAGGTTTCCGGCGCCAGATGCGCCACCACGTGGTCGCGCAGCTGGCCGGCGGTGGCCGAGTTGAAGCCGGCCGCGCGCCACACGACGGGGCGGCCCTCGCGCGCCGCGATCAGCCCGGCCAGCCGGGCGGCGAGCCCGTCATGCGCGCGATCGATGCCGACGCCGGCGACCGACGAATCGCCGATCGCCAGAAGGTGGATCGGCGGACCGCTTCCGTCGATGTGGTGGCGCACCGGGCCTTCCGGCGGCAGCATGCGCCGGGCGCGCAGCCGCACGCCGACGCCCTGCCAGACATAGACCGGGAAGGCGAGCCAGGACAGCAGGGCCGCCAGCGCGCTCATCGCAGAACGGCGGGAGGGCCCGCGCGGCCGGCCGGCCCCGTCGGGCGTCGCAAGAAGGCAGCCAAGGAGACTGAACGGACCATGGTGGCGTCCGAAAACCGCAACACGTTTTCCGGCGTCATTCTCTAGCAAAGCCGCGGCCGCCGGGCAACGCGCCGGCGGCCGTCGGCAGGTCGGCTCAGGCCGCCTCGAGCTCGCTCTTCCAGGCGCCGCTCGCCGCCAGCCCGTTCATGCGGGCGCGGTGGGCGAAGGCGCGCTGGCCGGCGGCCACGTTCTCCGTCTTGCCGCCCCACGCCTTGAGCGCAGCGGCCTGCAGCGCGCGGCCGTAGGAGAAGGTCAGCGTCCACGGCACGTCGTGGCGCTGGTTCATCAGCGACAGATGCGCCGTCGCCTCCTCGTCCGACTGGCCGCCCGACAGGAAGGCGATGCCCGGCACGGCGGCCGGCACGGTGGCGCGCAGGCAGCGCACGGTCTTGTCGGCGACCTCCTCGCGCGAGGCGGTGCGCGCCTTCTTGCCGTCGATCACCATGTTGGGCTTGAGCACCATGCCCTCGAGCGCGACGCGCGCGTCGTAGAGCTCGGCGAAGACCGTCTTCAGCACCCATTCGGTGACGGCGTAGCAGCGGTCGATCGAATGGTCGCCCGGCGCGCCGTCCATCAGCACCTCCGGCTCGACGATCGGCACGATGCCGGCCTCCTGGCACAGCGCGGCGTAGCGCGCCAGCGCCTGGGCGTTCTGCTTGACCGCGCCCCAGCTCGGCAGCGTGTCGGAGATGGCGATGACGCCGCGCCACTTGGCGAAGCGCACGCCGAGCCCGTGATACTCGGCCAGCCGCTCGCGCAGGCCGTCGAGGCCCTCGGTGATCTTCTCCTCGGGGAAGCCTGCCAGCGCCTTGGCGCCCTGGTCGACCTTGATGCCGGGCACCGCGCCGGCGGCGCGGATGACCTCGGCGAAGGGCGTGCCGTCGGCCGCCTTCTGGCGCAGCGTCTCGTCGTAGAGGATGACGCCGGAGATGTGGTTCTCCATCGCCTCGCGCGCGGTGAACAGCATCTCGCGGTAGGCGCGGCGGTTCTCCTCGGTGCTTTCGACCGCGATGGAATCGAACCGCTTCTTGATCGTGCCGGAGCTCTCGTCCGCCGCCAGAATCCCCTTGCCCTCGACCACCATCGCCGCGGCGATGTCTTCCAGCCGTTCGCTCATCACTCGTCTCCTCGGATATCTCGCCGGCGAGTAGCAGAACTTCCGCGAAAACGGAAGCTGGGCGCGACCGCCCGAATCGATTGAAACGCGCCGCCGCCGCGCTTTGCGGCCGAGCGTCGGCTCGGCCGGCCGGAACAGCGCCAGGCCGACCAGCCCGACGGCGAGATAAACGGCCGCGGCGGCGAGGTGGAATCCGGCCGCCCCGGCGAGCGCAACGGCACCGCCGGCGAGCGGTGGCGAGACCAGCGCCGCGGCGGCGTAGACGGCCGCGAAGGCGGCCGTGGCCGCCGTCAGCGCGGCGCCGCGGAAGCGGTCGCCGATCAGCGCCAGGCCGGCGGTGTAAAGCCCGTAATTGGCGCCGCCCCATCCGAACAGCAGCGCCATCGCCGGCCAGCGGCCGAGGCTTTCGGCGTCGGCCATGAGCAGCGCGGCGACGAGCGACAGCGCGCAGCAGCCGAGCACCGTGCGGCGCCGGCCGACCCTGTCGAGGGCGAGGCCGACCAGCGGCTGGCCGACCAGCAGGCCGACATGGAAGACGGTCACGAACAGCGCCCCGGTCTCCACCGCAAAGCCCTGACGCAGCGCGATGACCGGCAGCAGGCTGATCGCCACGGCATCGACGGCCGAGGCGACGAACAGGAAGCCGAAGGCGAACGGAAAGGCGCGCACGCTGCCGGCCAGTCGCGATGCCGGCACCGGCAGGACCGCGGCATCGACCGCCCGCCGCGTCCGGCCGAGCGGCGCGAGGGCGGCCAGCGTCACCGCCGCGCACGCGACGAGCAGCAGGCCCGGCCTGTCGGTGGTCAGCGCCACCACCGCGGGACCGACGACGAAGCCGAAAGCGACGGCCGCCGTGTAGAGGCCCATCACCCGGCCGCGCCGCTGCGGCGAGGCGAACACGTTGAGCGCGGTCTCGGCCACCACGAACAGCAGGTTCGCGCCGCAGCCGAGCGCCAGGCGCGCGGCAAACAGCGCCCAGAAGTCGCGCACCGCGGCAAGCACGGCGAGCGCGGCGGCCATCAGGACGATGCCGAGGATCGCCGTGCGCCCGGCGCCGAGCCGCCGCGCCAGGATCGGCACCAGCGCCACGCCAAGCAGCAGTCCGAGGCCGGTCGCCGCCGCGTTGAGGCCGTTCCAGCTCTCCGCCACCCGATCGGACAGGACGATGCCGAGCAGCGGATAGGTCGTGCCCATCGCCAGGCCGTAGATCAGCACGCCGAGGATCAGCGCGGCAATGACGCGGCCGGTCGCGTAGGGTGTCGCTGATGCCATCGCCTCGCTCCTCAGCACCGGCGCCCGGCGGACGGGCGCAACGGATCCGCAGGTTCGCGGCACCGGCTTTCCGGCTCAAACGATGCTTTTTGGCTCAAGCGAAACGTCATGTTAGGCTCGCACGATGCGCAAGCTGCCCAGCCTCAACGCGGTGCGTGCCTTCGAGGCCGCCGCGCGGCATGGCAGCTTCGCCCGTGCGGCCGACGAGCTCGGCGTCAGCCACGCTGCCGTCAGCCGTCACGTCCGTCTGCTCGAGGCCGAGCTCGGCGTCGCCCTGTTCGAGCGGCACGCCCGCCATGTCGTGCTGACCGGCGAGGGGGCGCTGTTCGCCCGCAGCGCTGCCGACTCGCTGTCCGGCCTGGAACTCGGCAGCGGCCGGCTGCGCCGCGGCGGCGGCCGCGGCACGGTGGTCCTCGACATGGAATCCGATCTTGCGGTGGCCTGGCTGATGCCGATGCTCGACGCCGCGACGCTCGACGCGCTCGATGTCAATCTCGACCTGCGCGTGCGGCCCGACCCGCCGCGCGCCGTGCTCGGCGACGTCGACCTGGCGGTCACCTGGGGCGCCGTCGCCTGCACCGGCTTCCGCGCCCGGCCTTTCCTCGAGATCGACGCCTTCGCGGTCGCCGCGCCGGCGCTTCTGGCACGCGGGCCGGACCCGTCCGTGCCGGATTTCTTCGCCGCGCACCGGCTGATCCACGAGCGCGGCCTGTACTGGTGGCGCAGCTACCTCGCGCGGCTGGGACGCGACACGGACACGGCGGCCGGGCACCTGTTCTTCAACCGGTCGCATCTGTGCATCGACGCCGCGCGCCGCGGCCTCGGCCTGGCGATCGGCGACGCGCTGATCTGCCGCGCCGACCTGGCGGCCGGGCGGCTGGTCCGGCTGCCCGGTCCCACACTGCCGGGGCGCGACCGCTACTACCTGCTGACGCCCGAGACGGCGGCGCTGTCGCGTCCGGTGCAGCGCGTGCGCGACTGGCTGCTCGCCATGGCGGCCGGCCCGCCGGCGGCCTGAAGGCTCAGCGCATCAGCGCCGCCACGCCGGGCAGCGTCTTGCCTTCCATCCATTCCAGGAAGGCGCCGCCGGCGGTCGAGACGTAGCTGAAGGCGTCGGCGACGCCGGCCTTGTTGAGCGCGGCCACCGTGTCGCCGCCGCCGGCGACCGAGACCAGCGTGCCCTCGCGCGTCAGCGCCGCGGCGTGGCGCGCGGCGGCCAGCGTGGCGCGGTCGAACGGCTCGATCTCGAAGGCGCCGAGCGGGCCGTTCCACACCACCGTGTTGGCCTTGTCGAGCCAGCCGGTCACCGCGGCCAGCGTCTGCGGCCCGACGTCGAGGATCATGGCGTCGGCCGGCACCGCGTCGACGGCCACCGTCTCGCTGTCGGCGCCGGCCTCGAAGGCGCGCGCCACCACCGCGTCGACCGGCAGCACGACGGCGCAGCCGGCCTTCTCGGCGTCCTTCATGATGGCGCGCGCGGTGTCGGCGAGGTCGTGCTCGCACAGCGACTTGCCGACGTCGCGGCCCTGCGCGGCGAGGAAGGTGTTGGCCATGCCGCCGCCGATCGCCAGCGCGTCGACCGTGGTCACCAGATGGCTGAGCAGGTCGATCTTGGTCGACACCTTGGCGCCGCCGACGATGGCCAGAACCGGCCGCTCGGGGTCGCCGAGGCCCTTCTCCAACGCCTCGAGCTCGGCCTGCATGGCGCGCCCGGCATAGGCCGGCAGGAGCCGCGCCACGCCCTCGGTCGAGGCGTGCGCCCGGTGGGCGGCGGAGAAGGCGTCGTTGACGTAGAGGTCGCCACTGGCTGCCAGCGCCGCGGCGAAGGCCGCGTCGTTCGCCTCCTCGCCGGGGTGGAAGCGGGTGTTCTCCAGCACCAGGATGTCGCCGCCGGTCATCTCGGCAACCGCCGCGGCGGCCGTCTCGCCGATGCAGTCGGCGGCGAAATGGATGCGCCGGTCGAGCGTGATCTCCAGCGCGTTGGCGACCGGCTCGAGCGAGAACTGCGCCGCCGGCCTGCCCTTCGGCCGGCCGAAATGCGCCAGCAGGATGACCTTGGCCGCCTTGTCCGACAGCTCCACGATGGTCGGCGCCACGCGCTCGATGCGCGTCGCGTCGCTGACCCGCCCGTCCTTCATCGGCACGTTGAGGTCGACCCGCACGAGAACGCGCTTGCCGGCCACGTCCTTGAGATCGTCGAGTGTCCTGAAACCGCCCATGCCGCCGCTCGCCTGCTCGCTGAAAAAAACCGCGCGCACCATACAGCCGGCGCCGCGCGAGACAAGGGAGCCAGACGCCGCACGTGGCGGCAGCTTCAGTCGGCCGACTGCCGCCGCCGTGCCGCCCGGCGCCGCCGCCACCAGGCGACGAGCCGCCTAAGCCGGTCGAAGAGCTCGCCGACGCTGAGGAAGACGGGCACGCGGCTCGGCGGCGCGAGCGGCTCGAGCGCCAGGCCGGCAGCGGCCACCTGGCCGTTGTCGTCGACCTCGCGCACGATCAGCTCGATCGGCCCGAAGACCACGCGGTCGCCGTAGTCGGCGCGCCCGCCGAGCCGCTCGCGCATCAGCGCGTCGATGGTCAGCGCGGTCTCGCGCTCGCCGAGACCGAGGCCGTAGGCGGCCTCCAGGTCGGCCGCCGGCCGCGCCGGATCGACCGCAAAGGCGCCGAAGAACTCCGCGTCCTCGGGATCGACCTCGGCCGGGCTGGCGAACAGCCGGTCGAGCAGGCGCGGATAGCGGTCGGGCACGAAGATGTAGACGCGGTCGCCGGCGACCAGCCGCCCGGCATACTGGTAGGCCATCGAGCGGCCGTCGCGCACCACCAGCGACGGCCGCGCCCAGCGCGGAATGCGCTGGCCGCGCGCCACGGGGCTGCCGTCCACCACGCGGTAGGACAGGAGCTCGTGATGCGCCGCACCCGGCAGCTCGAGCTCGACCTTCTCCAGCGGTCCGATGCGCGGCGGCAGGACCAGCTTGAGCCGGCGGGCGAGCGGCCCGATCGTCCAGCCCTGCAGCACCAGCGACACCAGCACGATGATGAAGGCGATGTTGAACAGCGCGCGGCCGTTCTCCAGCTCGTTGATGAGCGGCGTGATGGCGAGCAGGATCGACACCGCGCCGCGCAGGCCGACCCACGACAGGAACGCCGTCTCGGCGCGCGGAAAGCGGAACGGCAGCAGGCACAGCGCCACCGCCAGCGGCCGGGCGACGAAGATCAGGAACAGGCCGAGCAGCAGCGCCGGCAGCGCGATCTGCGGAAACTGCGACGGCGTGGCGAACAGGCCGAGCACCAGGAACATGATGATCTGCGCGAGCCAGGTGACGCCGTCCTGGAAGCGCTTGACGAGCGCGGTCGAGCGCATGCGCGCGTTGCCGGCGACCAGCCCGGCGATGTAGACGGCGAGAAAGCCCGAGCCGCCGAAGGTGCCGGCGGCGGCGAAGACGAGCAGCGACAGCGCCAGAACGAAGATCGGCAGCAGCCCCTGCTCGAGCCGCAGCCGCGCGACGAGGCGGGCGATCAGGTAGCCGCCGACCAGCCCGGCGAGCGCGCCGATGCCCATCTGGCGCAGGAAGCCGAGCGCCAGCTCGCGCGCCATCGCGCCCGGCTCCAGCGTCTGGCCGCCGGCGATCAGGCCGACCAGCGTCAGCGTCAGGAAGATCGCCATCGGGTCGTTCGAGCCCGACTCGATCTCCAGCGTCGAGCGCACCCGCTCGCGCACCGACAGGTTGCCGGCGCGCAGCAGGAAGAACACGGCGGCCGCGTCGGTCGACGCCACGGTGGCGCCGAGCAGCAGCGATTCCAGCCAGCCGAAGCCCGTCGCGTAGCGCGCCGCCACACCGACCAGCCCGGCGGTCAGGAGAACGCCGAGCGTGGCGAGCGAGACGGCCGGCAGCGCCGCCTGGCGCACCGCGGAAAGCCGCGTGCCGAAGCCCGAATCGAACAGGATGACGGCGAGCGCCAGCGAGCCGACGAAATAGGCCAGCGCGGCGTTGTCGAAGTCGAGGCCGAGGCCGTCGGTGCCCGTCGCCAGGCCGATCAGCAGGAAGACGAGCAGCAGCGGCGTGCCGATGCGGAAGGCGATCAGGCTCGAAAAGGCGGCGACCAGCACCAGCGCGGTGCCGGCCAGCGTGATGAGATAGATGCCCTGTTCCATGCGCGTGGGAACCCGCTTCGGCGCCGCCCGCCGCCACAGTGCGGCGATCCGCCCGCGCACGCAACGCGCATTTCCGTCACGACGCGCCGGGCGACGCGGCGCGTGGGAAGACGGCCGGCCGCGGGCCCCGCGGCCGGCGCCGGCTCAGCCGATCGTCTTGCCGAAGGCGACGGCCGTGTCGGCCATCCGGTTGGAGAAGCCCCATTCGTTGTCGTACCACGACATCACCCGCACCAGATTGCCCTCGACCACCTTGGTCTGGTCGAGCGCGAAGGTCGACGAGGCGGGGTTGTGGTTGAGGTCGATGGAGACGAGCGGCTCGTCGGTGTAGGCCAGGATGCCCTTGAGCGGCCCGTCGGCCGCCGCGACCAGCGCCGCATTGACCGCCTCGACGGTGACCGGCGCCTTCGGCACGAACTTGAAGTCGACCACCGAGACGTTCGGCGTCGGCACGCGGATCGCCACGCCGTCGAGCTTGCCGGCGAGCTCCGGCAGCACCAGGCCGACGGCCTTGGCCGCGCCGGTCGAGGTCGGGATCATCGACACCGCCGCCGCGCGGGCGCGGTAGAGGTCCTTGTGCATGGTGTCGAGCGTCGGCTGGTCGCCGGTATAGGCGTGCACCGTGGTCATGAAGCCCTTCTCGATGCCGAAGGCGTCGTTGAGCACCTTGGCGACCGGCGCCAGGCAGTTGGTCGTGCACGAGGCGTTCGACACGATCCTGTGCTCGGCAGCGATCTTGTCGTGGTTGACGCCGTAGACCACCGTCAGGTCGGCACCGCTCGCCGGGGCGGAGACCAGCACCCGCTTGGCGCCGGCCTGAAGATGCATCGACGCCTTCTCCTTGGAGGTGAAGATGCCGGTGCATTCCAGCACGATGTCGATGCCCTCGTCCTTCCACGGCAGCGCCGAGGGATCGCGCTCGGCATGCACGCGGATCGGGCCGTGCCCGACGTCGATCGTGTCGCCGTCGACCTTCACCGCGGCGGGAAAGCGGCCATGCACGGAATCGTAGCGCAGCAGATGCGCATTGGTCTCGACGGGGCCGAGGTCGTTGATCGCCGCGACCGCGATGTCGGTGCGGCCGGATTCGACGATGGCGCGCAGGATGTTGCGGCCGATGCGACCGAATCCGTTGATGGCGACTTTGACGGTCATGGGGCGACTCCCTGGAAGAACGGCGGTGGGCAAGGCGCGAGGGCCGCCGCTACATAACGGGGGTCAGGCGAAGAATCCAGCCATTGCCGGCGGCAAACGCTGGTCCAGGGCGCCGCACCCGGTGCGGCGCCCGCGCCGCGCCCTCAGACGCGCTCGGCCAGCCGCGCCTCGGCCGCCGCCACCGCCGCCTCGGCGGTGATGCCGAAGTGCCGGTAGAGCGCCTCGTACGGCGCGCTGGCGCCGAAGCCGTTCATGCCGACGAACACGCCGTCGACGCCGATGAAGCGGTCCCAGCCCTGGCGGATGCCGGCCTCGATGGCGATCCGCACCGGCGCCTCGCCGATGATCGCGGCCTGATAGTCCGGCGACTGCGCCTCGAACAGCTCGAAGCACGGCACGGAGACGACGCGCGCCGGCCGGCCCTTCTTCTCCAGCATGTCGCGCGCGGCGAGCGCGATCTCGACCTCCGAGCCGCTGGCGAACAGCGTCACCTCGGCCTCGTCGGAGGCCGGCGCCAGCACGTAGGCGCCGTGCGCGCACATGTTCTCCTCGTCGAACTCGGTGCGCACCGTGGCGAGGTTCTGGCGCGTCAGCGCCAGCGTCGAGGGCGTGGCCCGCGCCTCCAGCGCGAGCTGCCAGCACTCGGCCGTCTCCACCGCATCGGCCGGGCGGAACACGTTGTGGTTGGGAATCGCGCGCAGCGCCGCCAGATGCTCGACCGGCTGGTGCGTCGGGCCGTCCTCGCCGAGGCCGATGGAATCGTGCGTCATGACGAAGATCGAGCGGATGCCCATCAGCGAGGCGAGCCGCATGGCCGGCCGCGCATAGTCGGAGAACGCCAGGAAGGTGCCGCCATACGGAATGACGCCGCCGTGCAGCGCCATGCCGTTGATCGCGGCCGCCATGGCGTGCTCGCGGATGCCGTAATGGATGTAGCGGCCGGCGAAGTCGCCCGGCTTGACCGGCTGCGTCTGGCTGGTGCGGGTGTTGTTGGAGCCGGTCAGGTCGGCCGAGCCGCCGATCGTCTCCGGCACGCAGTCGTTGATGACCTCGAGCGCCAGCTCGGAGGCCTTGCGGGTGGCGACCTTCGGCTTGTCGTCGACCAGCGCCTTCTTGTGGTCGAGGATCGCCGCCTCGAAACCCTCCGGCAGGTCGCCGCGCATGCGCCGCTCGAACTCGCCGCGCGCTTCCGCGTCGGCCTCGGCGAGGCGCGCCTCCCAGGCCTTGCGCTCCTTGGCCGAGCGCAGCCCGGCGAGCCGCCAGTCGTCGAGGATCTCAGACGGCACGACGAAGGGCTCGGCCTCCCAGCCGAGCGCGGCGCGGGCGCCGGCGATCTCCTCGGCGCCGAGCGGCGAGCCGTGCGCCTTGGCGGTGCCGGCGCGCGTCGGCGCGCCGAAGCCGATCGTCGTCTTGAAGGCGATGAAGGTCGGCCGGTCGGACTCGTTGGCCGACTCGATCGCCGCGGCGATGGCGTCGGGATCGTGCCCGTCGGCGCGCAGCGTGTGCCAGCCGGCCGCCTCGAAGCGCGCCATCTGGTCGGTCGAATCGGCGAGCGAGACCGGCCCGTCGATGGAGATCTCGTTGTCGTCGAACAGGACGACGAGCCGCGACAGCTTCAGGTGCCCGGCGAGCGTGATCGCCTCCTGGCTGATGCCTTCCATCAGACAGCCGTCGCCGACCAGCGCATAGGTGCGGTGGCTGACCAGCTCGTCGCCGAAGCGCGCGTTGAGCAGCCGCTCGGCGAGCGCCATGCCGACCGCGTTGCCGAGCCCCTGGCCGAGCGGCCCGGTGGTCGTCTCGATGCCGGCGGCGTGGCCGTATTCCGGGTGGCCGGCGGTGCGCGAGCCGAGCTGGCGGAAGTTGCGGATCTCGTCGAGGGTGATGTCCTCGTAGCCGAGCAGGAAGAGCAGCGAGTAGAGCAGCATCGAGCCGTGCCCGGCCGACAGCACGAAGCGGTCCCGGTCGGCCCAGTCGGGCTTCTTCGGGTCGTGCTTCATGAAGCGGGTGAAGAGCACGGTGGCGATGTCGGCCGCGCCCATCGGCAGCCCGGGATGGCCGGACTTCGCCTGTTCGACGGCGTCCATCGAGAGGAACCGGATCGCGTTCGCCATCCGGTCGTGTTTTTCGCGTGAGGTCATGCTTGCTCGCTGTTCGACTGGCGGCCGCGCCAGACCGGGGCCGGGGCCGGAAAGCCCGCGACACATAGCAGAGGCCGTCGCCGAGTCAACAAAGCCCGCCGGCGCCGCGGGGCGGGCTTTCGCACCCCGGCAGGCGGCTTTGCAGGGGACAGCGGCGAGAGCTTTGTTGACGCGCGCTTCACCCGCCTCCTAATCTTTCACGGATAACATCCCACGACTGCGCGTGATTCGACCGCGGGCGGGATCGGGACGGGCGCCATGACCGGTGAGACCACACTCAGGGAAGCCATCGGCCGCCTCGACAGGGCCGTCGATGCGCTGGAGGATGCCGTCGGCGCACGGCTGGAAAAGGAGCGCGACTTCGGCGAGGCGGAGGCCGAGGTGCAGCGCATGAACGCCGACCGCGCGCGGCTGGCCAAGGACCTCGACAAGTCGGAAGCGCGCGCCGCGCGGCTCGAGGAGGCCAACCGCGAGGTCTCGCGCAGACTTGTGACGGCCATGGAGACGATCCGCGCCGTTCTCGACCGATAGGCGGCGGCCATGGCCCAGGTAACGGTGACGATCGACGGCAAGACCTACCGGATGGCCTGCGACGAGGGCCAGGAGGAGCATCTCATCGATCTCGCCGAGCGCTTCGACCGCTATGTCGGCCACCTCAAGGACTCGTTCGGCGAGATCGGCGACCAGCGCATCACCGTGATGGCGGGCATCATGGTGATGGACGAGCTCAGCGAGCTGCAGAAGCGCGTGCGCGGCATGGAGAGCGAGATCGTCACGCTGCGCAAGACGCGCGACGACGCGCTGGTCAAGGCCGACAAGAACGACGCGGCGCTGACCGGCGCGCTGACCCGGCTGGCCGAGCGGCTGGAGGGCCTGGCCGGCAAGCTCGGCAGCGGCTGAAACCTGCACCGGCCGGTCGGCGCCGCCCCTCATCCGCCCCTTCGGGGCCCCTTCTCCCCGCACGCGGGGAGAAGGGGCGGTTGACATGTCGCCTTGATGCCGGCGGCCAACGGCGCTTCGGCGAAGACGCGAAAGCATCACCGCTCCCTCTCCCCCGCGTGCGGGGAGAGGGCAGGGTGAGGGGCAGCGCCGACGGCGGCGGCGCGCGGTTTTCGCAGGGAAGGCGGCGCCCTTGCGGCCAACGCCGGCGCCGCCCCCTCATCCGCCCCTTCGGGGCACCTTCTCCCCGCATGCGGGGAGAAGGGATAGCGCTAGCTCCTCCCACCTCCAGGTGAAACACCTTCTCCCCGCATGCGGGGAGAAGGGGCGGCGGGCGGTGGCGTCCGGCGAACACGGTGCGGCGGGCGGCGCCGCTCAGCCCTCGATCGTCTCGCGCAGCATTTCCAGCTCGAGCCATTCGTCCTCGAGCCCGGCCTTTTCGGCACGCTTGCCCTCGAGCGCCCCGGCGGTGGCCGAGAAGCGCTGCGGGTCGCGCTCGTAGAGGCCCGGATCGGCGAGCTGCGCCTCGAGCCGGCCGATCTCCGCCTCCAGCGCGGCGATCCGCCCGGGCAGCGTCTCGAGCGCGTATTTCTGCTTGTAGGAGAGCTTGCGCGCATCCGAGCGCGGCTTGGCGGCCGCGGCGCCCTCGCGGGCCGGCTTGCCGGCCGCCTCCGTCCGCCGGTCGGACAGCCGCCGCACGCCGCGCTGCGCCAGCATGTCGCTGTAGCCGCCGGCATACGCGGTCCAGCGGCCGTCGCCCTCCGGCACCAGCGTGCTGGTCGCCGTGCGGTCGAGAAAGTCGCGGTCGTGGCTGACCAGCACCACCGTGCCGGGAAAGCCGGCGACCAGCTCCTGCAGCAGGTCGAGCGTCTCCATGTCGAGATCGTTGGTCGGCTCGTCGAGCACCAGCAGGTTGGCCGGCCGCGCCAGCAGCCGCGCCAGCACCAGCCGGGCGCGCTCGCCGCCCGACAGGTCGCGCACCGGCGTGCGCGCCTGCTCGGGCCGGAACAGGAAGTCCTTCATGTAGGACACGACATGGCGCTGCTCGCCGTTGACGCTCAGCATGTCGCTGCCGCCGCCGGTCAGGAAATCGGCCACCGACTGATCCGGCGCCAGCGCGCTGCGGCGCTGGTCGAGCGTGGTGACGTCGAGCCGCGCGCCGAGCCGCACCGTGCCCGCATCCGGCGCCAGATCGCCGATCAGAAGCCGGAGCAGCGTCGTCTTGCCGGCGCCGTTCGGACCGACCAGCGCGATGCGGTCGCCGCGCAGGATGCGGATCGACATGTCGCGCACGACGGCGCGCGCGCCGTAGCGCTTTTCCAGCCCCTGCGCCTCGATGACGAGCTTGCCGGAGTCCGCGGTCTCGCCGGCGCCGAGCGCCGCGGCGCCCTCGGCCCGGCGGTGCGTCCTCAGCCGTTCGCGCAGCGCATGCAGCTCGCCGAGCCGGCGCATGTTGCGCTTGCGCCGCGCCGTCACGCCGTAGCGCAGCCAGTGCTCCTCGCGCGCCACCTGGCGGCCGAGCTTGTGCAGCTCGCGCTCCTCCTCCTCGAGCACGCCGTCGCGCCAGTCCTCGAAGCGGGCGAAACCCTGCTCCAGCCGCCGCGTGCGGCCGCGGTCGAGCCACACCGTGGCGCGGCTGACGCGCTCCAGGAAGCGGCGGTCGTGCGAGATCACCACCAGCGCGGCGGCCGAGCGGGCGAGCTCGTCCTCCAGCCACTCGATGGTCGTCAGGTCGAGATGGTTGGTCGGCTCGTCGAGCAGCAGGATGTCGGGCTGCGGCGCCAAGACGCGGGCGAGCGCGGCGCGCCGCGCCTCGCCGCCCGACAGCGTCGCCGGGTCCTCCTCGCCGGAAAGCCCCAGCCGGTCGAGCACCATGACGACGCGGTTGGGGTCGTCGGCCGGCCCCAGCCCGGCCTCGACATAGCCGTGCACGCTGTCGAAGCCGGACAGGTCGGCCGCCTGCGGCAGGTAGCGCAGGGTCGCCGTCGGCTGGCGGAACACCGTCCCCTCCTGCGCCTCGGCGAGGCCGGCGGCGATCTTGAGCAGCGTCGACTTGCCCGAGCCGTTGCGGCCGACCAGCGCGATGCGCTCGCCGGGCGACACGAAGAGCTGCGCGCCGTCGAGCAGCGGCTGGCCGCCGAAGGTCAGCCGGATGCCGTCGAGCGACAGGAGCGGCGGCGCCATCGGCTCAGCCCGCCGCGTGGCCGAGCTGCGCCAGCACGATGGCGCGGCCCGCGCCGAGCGCCACGCGCAGCGTGCCGCTGACCGCGTTGGAGATCGTCAGCGACGAGCCGAACGGCACGGTGACGGCATCGAGCGGCCATTTCGCGCCGCTCACCGTCAGCCCCTCGAGCTGCGAGAAGGCGACGACGGAAAACAGCGTGCCGTCGGCGAAGTCGAAGCCCCGATCGTCGCCGGCCAGCAGCGGCCAGCCCTCCTGCGTGCCGCTCGACAGCATCACCGCCGTGCCCTCGGCAGCAAGCTTCAGCGCCTGCGCCAGATGCAGATGGCCGTGGTCGGCGCGCGGCCCGCCGAAGGCGCCGGCCATGACCAGCGCATCGGCCCCCTCGCGCCGGGCGGCGGCGATCGCCAGCTCGCCGTCGGTCTCGTCCTTGTCCTGCGGATAGACCTCGCGACGCACGCCGTTGTGGCTGCCGAGCGCCGCCGGCGGCACGGAATCGAAATCGCCGAGCCAGAGCTCCGGCACCAGGCCGAGCGGCCGGGCGTGGCGTATGCCCGAATCGGCGGCGATCACGCGCGTGCCGGCGACCTGGGCGCGCAGCCGCGGCGTCGCCTCCAGATCGCCGCCGAGCAGGATGGTGAAACGTGTCATGCCGGCGGCCTTATCACGCCTGCCCGCGCCAGCGGAAGCCGCATCGCGCGCGCTGCCGGCGCTTGCGCGTCCCGGCCCCAGCCTCTAGGGTGGCCGCGCTCTAACGGGGTGCCGGCAGCGCGCAGCGCAGCCGGCTGAGAGGCACCACGGGACCGTCCGCGGACGGTCCGGCCAACCCGCTGAACCTGATCCGGTTAACACCGGCGGAGGGATTAGACGCTCGTCACACGGCGCCTCATTCCCTTGCAACGCGAAACCAAGGAGGCGCCGATGCCGCGCAACACCGTCTTGTCCCTCACCGCCGCCGCGCTCGCCGGCGCGACGCTCGCCCTGCCGGCCGCCGCGCAGGACGCGACGCTGACCGTCTACACCTATGACAGCTTCACCGCCGACTGGGGCCCCGGCCCGCTGGTCGAAGAGGCCTTCGAGGCCGAATGCGGCTGCGACATCGCGTTCGTCACCGTGGCCGACGGCGTGGCGATGCTCAACCGCGTCCGGCTGGAGGGCGAGAACACCGACGCCGACATCGTGCTCGGCCTCGACACCAACCTGATGCAGGCGGCGCGCGAGACCGGCCTGTTCGCGCCGCACGACATCGCGCTCGACCGGGTCGACGTGCCGGGCGGCTGGGACGACGCGACCTTCGTGCCCTACGACTACGGCTATTTCGCCTTCATGTACGACACCGAGGCGATCGACACGCCGCCGCAGAGCCTGGCCGAGCTGGTCGCGGCCGGCCCGGAGCTGAAGATCGCCATCCAGGACCCGCGCACCTCGACGCCCGGCCTCGGCCTGCTGCTGTGGATGAAGGCGGTGTTCGGCGACGAGGCGGCCGACGCCTGGGCCGCGCTCGAGGACAATGTGCTGACCGTGACGCCGGGCTGGAGCGAGTCCTACGGCCTGTTCACCCAGGGCGAGGTGCCGATGGTGCTGTCCTACACCACCTCGACGGCCTATCACCGCATCGCCGAGGGCACCGACCGCTACGCCGCGGCCGCCTTCGAGGAGGGCCACTACCTGCAGATCGAGCTCGCCGCGCGCACGGTGAAGGCGGCCGACAATCCGCTGGCCGCCGAATTCCTCGCCTTCATGACCGGACCGGGCTTCCAGGACGCGATCCCGGAGACCAACTGGATGTACCCGGCCGGCGAGATCTCCGAGCCGCTCGACCCGGCCTTCTCCGACCTCGTCGAGCCGGCCGAGACGCTGATCCTGTCGCCGGAGACGGTGGCCGAGAACCGCAAGGCCTGGATCGATGAATGGCTCGCGGTGATGAGCCGCTGAGGCGCGCCGTGCCGGTCGGCGGCCGCGCCGCCGCCGGCGCGACCGCGCTGGCAGGGCTGGCGGCGCTGATCGGCGGCGCCGGCCTCGGGCTGGCCTACGCTGCGGCCGACGACTGGGGCGGCGCGCTCGACGCCTTCGACCCCTATCTGCTGCGCGTCGCCCGCTTCACGCTGTGGCAGGCGCTGCTGTCGACGCTTCTGTCGGTGCTGCCGGCGCTGTTCGTGGCGCGCGCGCTGGCGCGCCATCCGCGGCTGCCCGGCCGGGCGCTGATCCTGCAGCTCTTCGCCGTGCCGCTCGCCCTGCCGGCGATCGTCGCCGCGCTCGGCGTGCTGGCGCTCTATGGCCGGGCCGGCTTCCTCGCCGAGCTTCTGGAGGGCCTCGGCCGCACCGGCTGGCCCGGCATCTACGGGCTCGCCGGCATCCTGGTGGCGCACGTCTTCTTCAACCTGCCGCTCGCCACCCGGCTGCTCCTGGAAAGCCTGGAATCGGTGCCCAACGACCAGTGGCGGCTCGCCGCCCAGCTCGGCATGGGCGGGCGCGCCTCCTTCCGCTTCGTCGAGTGGCCGGCGCTGCGCGCCGCGCTGCCCGGCGTGGCCGGCCTCGTCTTCATGCTGTGCGCGACCTCCTTCACCATCGTGCTGACGCTCGGCGGCGGGCCGCGCGCCACCACGCTGGAGGTGGCGATCTACCAGGCGCTGCGCTTCGATTTCGATCCCGCCCGGGCGCTGGCGCTGACGCTGGTGCAGGTCGCGCTGACGGCCGTCGTCGTCCTGGCGCTCGCCCGGCTCGGCGCGGCGATGACCGGCGACGCCAGCCTGCCGGTGGCGCCGCGCCGGCCGGTGACGCGGCGGCCCGCCGAAAGCGCCGCCAACTTGGCGCTGATCGCCGCCGCGCTGGTCTTCGTCGCCGGGCCGATGGCGGCCACCGTGCTCGCCGGGCTCGGCGCCGACCTCATGCGTCTCGCCGGCGAGGCGGCGGTGCGTCGCGCCACCGCGACCAGCCTGGTGCTGTCGGCGCTGGCCGCCGCGCTGTGCCTGGTGCTCGCCTTCGCGCTGGTGGCGGCGCGCCGTGCGCTGGAGCTCGCCCGCGGGCCGCTGGCGGCGCCTACGCTCTTCGAGCGCGCCACCGACGCCGGCGCCGGCCTGGTTCTGGTGGTGCCGCCGCTGGTCATCGGCGCGGGCTGGTTCATCCTGCTGCGCGAGGCCGGCGACGTCTTCGCCTTCGCCCCGGTGATGGTGGTGACCGTCAACGCCGCGATGGCGATGCCCTTCGCCGTGCGCGCCATCCGGCCGGCCTACGACGCGGCGAGCGCCCGGCACGAGCGGCTGTGCCTGTCGCTCGGCATCGCCGGCTGGACGCGGCTCCGGCTGATCGACTGGCCGTCGCTGCGCCGGCCGATGGCGATGGCCTACGCCTTCGCCATGGCGCTGTCGCTCGGCGACCTCGGTGTAATCGCGCTGTTCGGCAGCGATGCGGTGGAGACGCTGCCCTATCTGCTGCTGGCGCGCATGGCGAGCTACCGCACGGCCGACGCCGCGGGGCTTGCACTTTTGCTCGGCATGCTGTGTCTGGCGCTGATGATCGTCTCCGACCGCCTCGCCCGCGCGCGATGACCGGACCAGCCGGTGCCGCCATCCGCCTCGATGCGGTGCGCTTCGCCTATCCCGGCGGCGCGCCGGTGCGTTTCGACGCGGCCGTCGAGGCGGCCGAGATCGTCGCCGTGATGGGGCCGAGCGGCGCCGGCAAGTCGACCCTGCTGGCGCTCATCGCCGGCTTCGAGACGCCGGCGTCGGGGCGCATCCTGATCGGCGATAGCGACGTCACCGGGCTGCCGCCGGCGCGCCGGCCGGTCTCCATGGTGTTTCAGGAGAACAACCTGTTCGCCCATCTCGACGTCGCCGCCAATGTCGGGCTCGGCCGCTCGCCGGCGCTCAGGCTCGACGCGGCCGACCGGCAGGCGGTGGCCGGGGCGATCGAGCGTGTCGGCCTGGCCGGCAAGGCGGCGCGGCTGCCGCAGGCGCTGTCGGGCGGCGAGCGCCAGCGCGTCGCGCTCGCCCGCGTCCTGGTGCGCGACCGGCCGGTGCTGCTGCTCGACGAGCCCTTCGCCTCGCTCGGGCCGGCGCTGCGCCAGGAGATGCTGGCGCTGGTCGCCGAACTGCACGCCGAGCGGCGCATGACGGTGCTGATGGCCACGCACCAGCCCGAGGATGCCGCGCGGCTCGCCGGCTCGATCCTGTTCCTGGCCGACGGCACGGTGGCCGGCACCGGCGCGGCCGCGACCTTCCTGTCAGGCGGCGGGCCGCAGGCCTTCTCGCGCTATCTCGGCGACCGTCGCATCGATGTCGCGCGGCCGCGCGAGAATGATCGCGATCATGGAATTGCCCGGAAGACGCCTTAAATGGGGGAAATAGCTTTCGGGCGGTCGCCGCGAGGGCCCTTGCGCGTTACGGCGCATCGGCTATTGGCTGGCGACGGTCCGTCCCCTGTCCGGCCGCACCGGCCGCCGCCTCGCGAAGGAGCGCGACACTGTCTGCCATGTCGATCCCGCTTCCGGTTCTCCGCCGCCCCGGCGCGGCGCTGCGGCGTCTGCGCGCCGCCGGCGCGGTCGTCGCGCTCGGCGCCGTGCTCGCCGGCTGCCAGATGGTCGGGCTCGACAGCGGCGACTTCGCCCCCTCGTCGAACCCGATCACCGTCGACACGGTCACCCGCAACGACCGGCTGGCCAAGGTGGCGCGCGAGCAGCATCCGCGCATCCTGGCCACCTATGGCGGCGAGTACTCCGATGCCAAGCTGGAGCGCGTCGTCGCCAAGGTGGTGGGCAAGCTGACGCTCGACCCGGAGAACCCGGACCAGGCGTACCGCATCACCATCCTCGATTCGCCCAACGTCAACGCCTTCGCGCTGCCCGGCGGCTATCTCTACGTGACCCGCGGCCTGCTGGCGCTGGCCAACGATTCGGCCGAGCTGGCCGCCGTGCTGGCGCACGAGATGGCGCATGTGACGGCCAATCACGGGCTGGAGCGGCAGCAGAAGGAGGCGGAGGAGATCCTCGCCTCGCAGGTCGTCAACGAGGTGCTGGGCGGCAGCCCGGTGGCGCGCGCCGCGCTGGTGCGCGGCAAGCTGCGGCTGGCGCAGTTCTCGCGCAACCAGGAGCTGCAGGCCGACGCGATCGGCATCCGCACCATGGGCCGCGTCGGCTACGACCCGTTCGCCGCCGCCCGCTTCCTGCAGTCGATGGCCGCCTATGCCGATTTCCGCAGCGTCAGCGGCGACGACGCCAGTCTCGACTTTTTGGCCACGCACCCCAACGCGCCGCAGCGCATCGAGCTGGCCAAGCGCCATGCGCGCGCCTTCGGCCAGCCCGGCGAGGCCGGCGCGCGCGACCGCGACGGGTTTCTCGCCGGCATCGACGGCATGCTGTTCGGCGACACGCCGGAAGAGGGCTTCGTGCGCGGCCGCGATTTCCTGCATCCCGGCCTCGGCGTGGCCTTCCGCGTGCCGCCGAGCTTCGTCATCGACAACGCCGCGGCGGCGGTCACCGCGACCGGGCCGGGCGAGGTGGCGATCCGCTTCGACGGCGTGTCGCTGTCGCGCCGCACGGCGCTCACCGACTACATCACCAGCGGCTGGGTCGCCGGCCTCGAACCGGGCAGCGTGCGCGCCATCGAGCTCAACGGCAACGAGGCGGCGACCGCCCGCGCGCGGGCCGACGGCTGGCAGTTTTCCATCACGGTGGTGCGCGCCGGCGACCAGGTCTATCGCCTGCTGACGGCGGCGCCGCTGTCGAGCGACCGGCTCGAGGACGTCGCCGGCGAGGTGGCGGCAAGCTTCCGCCTGCTCGACGCGCGCGAGCGCCAGGCGCTGCGGCCGCTGCGCGTGCGCGTCGTCACCGTGCGCCCCGGCCAGACGGTCGGCACGCTCGCCGCGCAGATGGTGGGCATGGACCGCAAGCTGGAGCTGTTCCGGCTGCTCAACGCACTGGGTCCCGGGGCGACGCTGTCGGCCGGCGACCGGGTGAAGATCGTCACCGACCGCTGAGAGCGTTCCCGGCCGGGGCGCCGGACCTCGCCGAGATGCGCCGGCAGCGATGCGACGGACCGCGGCGCCGTCCGCAGCCGGCAAAGGCCGGGTTCCGCATGAATGGCTGAGAAAGCCGCCGCGCGCGGCCGTGCGAGGCTGGGTCTGGCAGCCTTCGACAGCTATCCGCCGCCGGCCCGCCGGGAGATCGGCAAGGCACCGTCGTGTCGGCCGAGGACCGCGGCGCGGTCCCCGGCGCCGGGTCTCAGGCGCCCGGCCGAAGCGCCGCCGCGTGATCGCCGGCCATCTCGGGCCGCTGGCTGACCAGCGCGCTGCGCAGCTTCTCGAGCGCCCGGCTTTCGATCTGGCGCACCCGCTCCTTGGAAATGCCGAGCCGCTCGCCGAGCGATTCCAGCGTCGCGCCGTCCTCGCGCAGCCGCCGCTCGCGGATGATCTTCAGCTCGCGCTCGTTGAGCGCGCCGAGCGCGGTGTGCAGCCACTCGGCCCGACGCTCCTCGTCGATCGTCTCGCCGACGATCTCGTCGGGCAGCGGGCTGTCGGAGACCAGGAAGTCCATGCGGTCCGAGGCGCCCGAGCCGTCGTCGATCACCGGCGCGTTGAGCGAGGTGTCGGGGCCCGACAGCCGCGAATCCATCAGCGCGACGTCCGACACCGACACGCCGAGCGCCATCGCCACCTCGCGGTAGACGTTGTCGCTGGGCAGCGTGTCGCCGCCCTGTGCCAGCCGCGCGCGCAGCCGCCGCAGGTTGAAGAACAGCGCCTTCTGCGCCGAGCTGGTGCCGCCGCGCACGATCGACCAGTTGCGCAGGATGTAGTCCTGGATCGAGGCGCGGATCCACCACGAGGCATAGGTCGAGAAGCGCACCAGGCGGTCGGGCTCGAAGCGGGCGGCCGCCTCCAGCAGGCCGACATGGCCCTCCTGGATGAGATCGTTCATCGGCAGGCCGAAATGGCGGAACTTGGCCGCCATGGCGATGACCAGCCGCATGTGCGCCATCGTCATGACGTGCAGCGCTTCCTGGTCGCGTTTTTCCTTCCAGCGCACCGCCAGCTCGTGCTCTTCGTCGCGGGCCAGGTAGGGGGCCTTCATGGCCGCCTTGACCAGTGCGTTTCGCGTCTGCTGTTCCATGGCGCGGATTCCGATCCTCGTTGCGATGGCCTGCAGGTTTCGCCGCGTGTGCGCGGATTGCCGTCAAGCCGCGTGAGACAAGACTATCCGTTACAAGGGAAGCCAACGAGTGGGCGGCGCACAAAGTTGCATCCGCCGGGGGTTTTTTCTTTCTCCGCGCAAGAAGCGGGCGCAAAAAAGCAAGACCCGGCACGCGGGCCGGGTCTTGTTGGTGGCGAGCGGTACGGTGGAGGGCCTCAGGCCGCCTCCTCCTGCTCGGTGTCCTCGTTGTCGGCCTTGGCGCCGCGCCGCGGTCCCTTGTTGAGGTTGACCTCGATCAGCCGCACCGCCTCGGTCTCCGACATCTTGTTGACCGCGGCGATCTCGCGCGCCATGCGGTCGAGCGCGGCCTCGTAGAGCTGGCGCTCGGAATAGGACTGCTCCGGCTGGTTCTCGGCGCGGTACAGGTCGCGCACCACCTCCGAGATCGAGATCAGGTCGCCGGAGTTGATCTTGGCGTCATACTCCTGCGCGCGGCGCGACCACATGGTGCGCTTGACGCGCGCGCGACCCTGCACGACCTTGAGGGCGCGGTCGACATAGTCGGTCTCCGACAGCTTGCGCATGCCGATCGAGGTCGCCTTGGCGACGGGGACCTTGAGGCGCATCTTGTCCTTCTGGAAATCGATCACGAAGAGCTCCAGCTTGTGTCCGGCCACTTCCTGTTCCTCGATGGCGACGATCTGGCCGACGCCGTGCGCCGGATAGACGATGTGCTCGCCGGTCTTGAAACCCTGACGCTGTGCCGACTTCTTCTGCTGGGTTGCCATACGCCTTAGACTCCTGTTTTTTATGGGCGGCCGACGTGTCGTCTGCCGCCAGCCGGACGCCGGGGACGCCGCAAGCGCGGCCGGTCGCTGAGGAACGCGTCGAGGGACCGGGCGGGACCAGGCGGACGTGGAAAAAGCGCCGGCGTGGCCAAGTTGCCTTGGTCCGGGGTGTTGTTGTCACCTTTCAGTGATTAACGCGTCCGCGCCATGATCGAGATTGGTCACCGGCATGTTTTGGCACGGTAACATAAAAAGCCGAGAGAATCAACAATTTGCCGCATGCGCGAAATCGCCCCGGCCGGACCCCGTGCCGGCCCTGGCGGGCATGCGCGACCAGCCCGCGGCGCCCGTGCGCCGGCGTGCTGCTCAGTCGCCCTCGCCGGGCTCCGGCGAGAAGTACTTCTCGAACTTGCCTTCCTCGCCGTCATACTTCTCGGCTTCCGGCGGCGGGTCGCGCTTGATCGTGATGTTGGGCCACTTTTCCGCGTATTCGGTGTTGACCTGCAACCACTTGTCGAGTCCCGGCTCGGTGTCCGGCTTGATCGCGTCGGCCGGGCATTCGGGCTCGCACACGCCGCAGTCGATGCACTCGTCGGGATGGATCACGAGCATGTTCTCGCCCTCGTAGAAGCAGTCCACCGGACACACCTCCACGCAGTCCATGTACTTGCACTTGATGCAGTTGTCGGTCACCAAATAGGTCATTGCGGACGTCCGGCTGTTGCCTTCCAGGGGCCTTGTCAGCGGTCAGGTAGCCGCTTTGCCATGCGGTGACAAGGGTCGCGGCTGTCGCGCGGGGCGGCGATGGGAGAACCGTTTTGCGCGGCCGCCGGCGGGGCTTCAATCCTCGCCGCGCCAGCGCTCCAGCGCCCGCCGCTCGCGCTTGGTCGGCCGCCCGGCACCGGCCTCGCGCAGCCCCGGCGGCGGGATCGGCTCGCGCTCGCGCGGCGCGGGCGGCGGCGACAGGTCCTCGTAGAGCAGCCGCGCCTCGGCGGCCGGCCCGCGCCGCGCGCCGGGCGCCAGCACCCGGTAGACCAGAACCTGCCGGTCGAGCGTGATGGTCAGCACGTCGCCCGGCTTCACCGCGTGCGCGGCCTGGGCGATCTTCTCGCGGTTGACGCGCACCCGGCCCGACTGCGCCAGGCGGGCGGCCAGCGAGCGCGACTTGACGACGCGGGCGAAGAACAGCCACCGGTCGATGCGCTGCCTGTCGCCCGCCATGGCCACTACGACTTGAGCTTGTCCTTGAGCGCGGCCAGCTTGGCGAACGGCGAGTCGGGATCGAGCCGTGCCGGGCGCTCGCCGCGCGGCCGCTCGCCGCGCCGCGGCGCGCCGTCCGACGCCGCCTTGCCCGGACGCGGCTTGCCGGGCTTGCCTGCCTTGCCCTTGCCGCCCGGGCCGCCCGGGCCGCCGGACCTGCCGCGCGCGCCGGAGCGGCCGGCGCCGTCGCCCTGCGGCCGTTTGTCGCGCCGCGGCCGCCCGTCGCCGCGGCCGGGCCGCCACACGAGAACCGTCTTCGGCTCTTCCGCCTCCGGCGCGACCGGCGCTTCACCCGCCGGAGCCTCGGCGGCGGCCTGGCCGCCCTGCGGCGCGGCGAGGCCCGCTTCGGCGGGCGCGCCGTCGGCGGGCGCGGTCTCGGCCGGCGCGGCGGCCGGTTCGCCTGGCACCGCGGGACCGGCGGCCGGTTCGACCGGCGTCCTGGACGCCGGGTCGGCCGGCGTCTCGGAAGCCGGCGCCGCCAGCGGCGCGTCCTCGCCGGAAGCGGCTGCGGCCGCCGCGGGCGCCTCCTGCTGCGCCGCTTGCGCGGTTTCCGCCGGCGCATCCGCCGCGGCCGCCGGCGTCGGGCTTTCGGCCGCCGGCGCGGCGGCATCGGCCGCCGGCACCGGGCTCTCGGCCGTCGGCTCGGCGGCATCGGCCGCCGGCGCATCGGCAGCCGCCGGCGCCGCCGCAGCCGCGGCTTCGGCATCGGCCTGCGACAGCCGTTCGGCCACCGCCTCGGCCGGCTTCGCCTCGGCGCGGTAGCCGAGCCCCTTGAGGATCGCCTCCATGTCGTCGGCCGTGGCGCCGAGGATCGACATCATCGCCGGCGTGACGACGAAGGCCTGGCCGTCATAGGCGCCGTCCGGTCGCGGCCCCTGGCCGGCCTTCCAGGCGAGCGCCGGGCGGATCAGGTCGGCGAGCCGCTCCAGAATGTCGACGCGCACCGCGCGGCGGCCGAGATTGCGGAAGCCGGCGAGCCGATAGAAGGTCGGCTCGAAGCCGGCGTCGGTGGCGAGCGAGGTGCGGCCGGCGGCCAGCGCGGCGACCACGTCACCGTAGCCCGGCTTGTCCTTGCCGTCGTTGGCGAGCGCCCACAGCAGCGTCACCAGCCCGGCCGGCGCCGGCTTGAGCAGCGCCGGCACGAAGATGTGGTAGGCGCCGAAGCGCACGCCGAGCCGGCGCAGCGCCGCGCGCGCCTCCTGGTCGAGCGCGCGCACCTCGTCGGCGACCTCGCGCCGGTTGAGCACGCCGAGATTCTCGACCAGCCGGAAGGCCAGCCCGCGCGCCATGCCCGACAGGTGGTCGGCGCGCCGGAGATCGAACAGCGGCTTCAGAAGCGTTTCGAGCTGCAGGTCGGCATAGCGCTGCGCGCGCGCCGCCACGCGCTCGCGCGCCGGCCCGGTGAGCTGCTCGTCGGCCAGGAGCACGATGCGCGGGGCGAGCGGGTCCTCGCCGACCACCAGCGTGGCCACCGGCGCGCCGAGCCAGCGCAGCAGGCCGTCGGCCCCGATCGCCAGGTCGCCGTTGGCCGCCGCCGCGAAGCGCTCCGCGCGCGCCTCGAACTCGGCCGCCAGCGCCTTCTGTGCTGCCGCCTTCACCGCCTTGGCGTCCTCGCCCTCGGCGCTGCGGTCGGCGGTGAAGCGGAAGCCCTGCAGCTCCCCGACATGATGCCCCTCGACGAGGACCTCGCCAGCGGGGCTGATTTCTGCTTCCGGCATCGTGTTTTCCCTCAGGCGCCGCATGAGCACCGATGTCCTGCGGTCTACGAATCGCTTCGTCAATCTCTCATGCAGCGCATCCGACAGCCGATCCTCGATTTCGCGCGTCCGCTCCTGCCAGTGGGCCGGATCGGCCAGCCAGCCGGGGCGGTGCGAGACGAAGGTCCAGGTGCGGATCTGCGCGATGCGCTGCGACAGCGTGTCGATGTCGCCCTCCGTCGAGGCGGCGCGGCGCACCTGCTCGGCGAGATAGTCCTCGTCGACACGGCCGTCGCGGGCGAGATCGCGATAGATCGCCGCCACCAGGTCGGCGTGCTGGGCCGGCGCGATCTTGCGGTAGTCGGGCAGGGCGCAGGCGTCCCACAGCAGCGCGACGCGCTCGCGCGTGTCGGCCAGGCCGCGGATCTCGCCGTCGCGCACGAGCTGGTCGAGCACGCGCATGTCGGCGGCCGGCAGCGCCTTGGTCAGCCCCTCGACCGGCGGCGCGACCTCGAGCGAGTCCTTGAGCGCGTCGAGGCTGGCGAAATCGAGCGCCGCCGTGCGCCACTGCAGGATCTTCACCGGTTCGAACTCGTGCCCCTCGATGCGCTCGACCAGCGCGTCGGGGAACGGATCGACCTGGCCGGTGACGCCGAAGCTGCCGTCGCGCACGTGGCGCCCGGCGCGCCCGGCGATCTGGCCGAGCTCGCCGGCCGTCAGCTCGCGATACTGGAAGCCGTCGAACTTGCGGTTCTGCGCGAAGGCGACGTGGTCGACGTCGAGGTTGAGGCCCATGCCGATGGCGTCGGTGGCGACGAGATAGTCGACGTCGCCCGACTGGTAGAGCGCCACCTGGGCGTTGCGCGTGCGCGGGCTGAGCGCGCCGAGCACCACCGCGACGCCGCCGCGCTGGCGCCGCACCAATTCGCCGATGGCGTAGACCTCGTCGGCCGAGAAGGCGACGATGGCCGAGCGCCGCGGCAGCCGCGTGAGCTTGCGCGAGCCGGCATAGGCGAGATGCGACATGCGCGGCCGCGTCACCACCGAGACACCGCGCAACAGCCGCTCCAGCACGCCGCGCATGGTGCCGGCGCCGAGCAGCAGCGTCTCCTGGCGGCCGCGCAGGTGCAGGATGCGGTCGGTGAAGATGTGGCCGCGCTCGAGATCGCCGGCGAGCTGCACCTCGTCGATCGCCACGAAGGCCGCGTCGGTCTGGCGCGGCATCGCCTCCACCGTGCACACCGAGTAGCGCGCGCCGGGCGGCGCGATCTTCTCCTCGCCGGTGATCAGGGCGACGTTCTGCGCGCCGACCTTGTCGGCCACCCGGCCGTAGACCTCGCGCGCCAGCAGCCGCAGCGGCAGGCCGATGACGCCGGATTCGTGCGCCACCATGCGCTCGATCGCCAGATGCGTCTTGCCGGTGTTGGTGGGGCCGAGCACGGCCGTCACGTCACGCCCCGACAGGATCAGCGGCTCGTCTTGGCTCTTGTGGAAATTCATGATGGCGGAAAGCGGCCCCTGTCGGGATGAGGCGTCCGGTGTCGGCCTCGGTTACCACGCCCGTGCGGGCGGTTCAAAGGCAAATGGCCGGCCGGGTCCGGCGCTTCAAGTCCCTGCCGGCGGACAGTCGCGGCATCGCGGGCGCAGCAGGGACGGTGCGCGTTAACGGCCGGAACGAGTCTGGAACGAATCGGCGACGAATCACTGACTCGCGCCGATTCCGGCTTTGTTCACCCCTAGATATGGGTTCGGCGACGGTTTTGCCACCAGATGCTGAATCGGCCGCGCGCTGTGCCGGCGCCATCCGCCGGCCGGCGTTAACCTTTTGCCCGCCGGCCGCCCCGGTGCCGCGCCGGGCGGCCGCCAAGCGGCCGGTTTCGTTAGGAAAAATGAAGCATGCCTTAACCGCGCCGGCGGCCGGCGGCACGCTCGCGTTAACGCTTCGATCAAAGCCGGAACGAAACGGCGACGAATCAGCGCGGCGCCGATGTTCCCGTTTCGTCCGCCACAACATGTGGTGTTGTCCACAGGCTGTCCACGCAATGCCCACAGGCACTCCACAGGCACGGGCGGCCGGCCGTTAACGGTTGCGTGCCGTTTCGGCACGGCGCGCGAAAACGGCGCCCGCGGGCGCCGTTAACGAATGCCGGTGATGCGCGCGGGCGCACGAGGCGTCGTCCGGAGCCTCAGGCGAGATACTGGCCGCCGTTCGCCGTCAGGGTCGAGCCGGTGATGAAGCCGGCGTCGTCGGAGGCCAGGAAGACGACGCAGCGCGCGATCTCGGCCGTCTCGCCAAGCCGGCCGACCGGGATCTGGCCGATGATCTTCTCGCGCACCGCCTCGGGAACCGCCATCACCATGTCGGTGGCGATGTAGCCCGGGCAGATCACGTTGACGGTGATGCCGGCGCGCGCGCCCTCCTGCGCCAGCGCCTTGGTGAAGCCGATGTCGCCGGCCTTGGCGGCCGAGTAGTTGGCCTGGCCCGCCTGGCCCTTCTGGCCGTTGATCGACGAGATGGTGATGATGCGCCCGAACTTGCGCTCGCGCATGCCCGGCCACAGCGGATGCGTCATGTTGAAGACGCCCGACAGGTTGGTGTCGATGACGGCGCGCCACTGCTCCGGCGTCATCTTGTGGAACATCGCGTCGCGCGTGATGCCGGCGTTGTTGACCAGCACGTCGACCGGGCCGACCGCGTCTTGCACGGCCTTGATGCCGTCGACGCAGGCCTGGTAGTCGGCCACCGACCACTTGAAGACCGGAATGCCCGTCTCCGCCTTGAATGTCTCGGCCGCCTCGTCGTTGCCCGCATAGTTCGCGGCGACGCGGTAGCCCGCCTCCTTGAGTGCCATGGAGATCGCCGCGCCGATGCCGCGCGTGCCTCCGGTGACAAGTGCCGTCCTGCTCATCCTCGTCGTTCCCCTGTTGTCGATGGTTGCTGCCGCCCGTTGGCCGGGCTTGTCGTGAAAAGGGCCGGCCGATCCGGCCGGCCCGCGGGCGTTGTGCCTAGTGCATGTTGCAGCCACGTGAAATCAGCGGCCGTGGCCGACGCGCCGCAGGACCGGCGAGACCGGCCGCAAGCGCGTGCCACGACCGCTGCCCGCGTCGCCGCAGCACGATCTAGAGCGCCTCGACGCACATGGCGACGCCCATGCCGCCGCCGATGCACAGCGTGGCAAGCCCCTTCCTGGCGCCGCGCCGGCGCATCTCGTAGACCAGCGTGTTGAAGATGCGCGCGCCGGACGCGCCGATCGGATGGCCGATGGCGATCGCCCCGCCATTGACGTTGACGATCTCCGGGTTCCAGCCCATGTCGCTGTTGACCGCGCAGGCCTGCGCGGCGAACGCCTCGTTGGCCTCGACCAGATCGAGATCCTCCGGCTTCCAGCCCGCCTTCTCCAGCGCCTTGCGCGAGGCGGGGATCGGCCCGGTGCCCATGATCTTCGGGTCGACGCCGGCCGTCGCCCAGGAGACGAGCCGGGCAAGCGGCTTCACGCCGCGCCGCTCGGCCTCCGCCTCGCTCATCAGCACGATGGCGGCCGCCCCGTCGTTGATGCCCGAGGCGTTGGCCGCCGTCACCGAGCCTTCCTTGTCGAAGGCCGGGCGCAGCTTCTGCATGCCGTCCAGCGTGGCGCCGTGGCGGATGTACTCGTCCTTGTCGACGACGGTGTCGCCCTTGCGCGACTTGACGGTGACGGGAACGATCTCCTCGTCGAAGCGGCCGGCCTTCTGGGCCGCCTCCGCCTTGTTCTGCGAGGCGAGCGCGAAGGCGTCCTGCACCTCGCGGGTGATCTGGAACTGGCGCGCCACGTTCTCCGCCGTCACGCCCATGTGGTAGCCGTTGAAGGCGTCCCACAGGCCGTCGCGGATCATCGTGTCGATCATCGCGTAGTCGCCCATCTTCACCCCGTTGCGCAGATGCGCGCAGTGCGGCGCCAGCGACATCGACTCCTGGCCGCCCGCCACGATGATGCCGGCGTCGCCGGCGGCGATCTGCTGCATGCCGATGGCGATCGTCCTGAGACCCGAGCCGCACACCTGGTTGAGGCCCCAGGCGGTGGCCGATTCCGGCACGCCGGCCGCGATCGCCGCCTGGCGTGCCGGGTTCTGGCCCTGGCCGGCGGTCAGCACCTGGCCGAGGATCACCTCGTCGACCTCGCCGCCCTCGACGCCGGCGCGCGCCAGCGCCTCGCGGATGGCGACCGCGCCGAGATCATGCGCCGGCAGGCTGGCGAAGGAGCCGTTGAAGGAGCCCACCGGGGTGCGCGCGGCACCGGCGACGACGATGGCGTTCGTGGCGGTCATGACTGTCTCCCGTGACAATTGGATGGCGGCCCGGCAGCCGCGGTTCCGCTTGTTCTTGCCCGATCCGGGAACCGAGTCAAACGGTGCGCGGGCCATGCGGCGCCCGTTTGCGCCGCAATGCGGCAGGCATCTGCCGCGCTGCACAAAGCGCTTTCATTTGCCGCCGGTTTGCGCATATCCTCGCCGCGACGGTGCCGCGGCCGCCCGTCGCCCCGACGGCCGCGCAGACAGGGAGGCCCCTGATGCCCGCCAAGAACGACACGGTGGTGATCAAGAAATACGCCAACCGCCGGCTCTACAACACGGGCACCAGCACCTATGTGACGCTCGAGGACCTCGCCGACATGGTCAAGCGCGACGAGGACTTCGTCGTGCAGGACGCCAAAACCGGGACCGACATCACCCATTCGGTGCTGACCCAGATCATCTTCGAGCTGGAGAACCGCAAGGAGGGGCAGAGCATGCTGCCGGTGCCCTTTCTGCGCCAGCTCATCTCGTTTTACGGCGATCAGATGCAGATGATCGTGCCGAGCTTCCTCGAGCAGTCGATGATCGCCTTCTCCAAGGAGCAGGAGCGGCTGCGCGAGCAGATGCGCGAGACCTTCGGCCAGTCGCCGATGGACATGATGAACATGGCCGCGCCGATGAAGATGATGGAGGAGCAGGCGCGCCGCAACATGGAGATGTTCCAGAACGCGATGCGCATGTTCACGCCGTTTCCCGGCGCCGCGTCGAACGGCGCCGAGCCGGCCGCCGACCGGCCGGAGACGAAGCCGGCGCACGAAGGCGAGCCGCAGCAGGACGACCTGCGCGACCTGCGCGACCAGATCGCCGCCATGCAGCGCAAGATCGATTCCATGGACAAGGGCTGAGCGGCGGCCCGCGAAGCCGCCGCGCCGCGCCTGCAGACCGGGCCGGGCGGCCCGGCCCGGAAAGGCCTCAGGCGGCCTGCTTCTTCGGCGTGATCAGGCCGCGCGCGACGAGCAGCTCGGCGATCTGCACCGTGTTGAGCGCCGCCCCCTTGCGCAGATTGTCCGACACCACCCACAGCGCCAGGCCGTTCTCGGCCGTCGCATCCTCGCGGATGCGGCTGATGTAGGTGGCGTCCTCGCCGGCCGACTCGACCGGCGTCACGTAGCCGCCGTCCTCGTGCTTGTCGACGACCAGGCAGCCCGGCGCCTCGCGCAGGATGTCGCGCGCCTCGTCGGGCGTGATCGGGCGCTCGAACTCGATGTTCACCGCCTCGGAATGGCCGATGAAGACGGGCACGCGCACGCAGGTGGCGAACAGCCGGATCTTGGGATCCAGCATCTTCTTGGTCTCGGCCACCATCTTCCACTCTTCCTTGGTCGAGCCGTCCTCCATGAAGACGTCGATGTGCGGAATCACGTTGAAGGCGATGCGCTTGGTGAACTTCTTGTTCGAGATCGGGTCGGCGACGAAGACGGCGCGCGTCTGCTCGAACAGCTCGTCCATGCCGTCCTTGCCGGCGCCGGAGACCGACTGGTAGGTCGACACGACGACGCGCTTGATGCCGGCCGCCTCGTGCAGCGGCTTGAGCGCGACGACGAGCTGCGCGGTCGAGCAGTTCGGGTTGGCGATGATGTTCTTCTTGCCGAAGCCGTCGATGGCGTCCGGATTGACCTCCGGCACGATCAGCGGCACGTCGGCGTCGTAGCGCCAGGCCGACGAGTTGTCGATGACGACGCAGCCCTGCCGGCCGATGCGCGGCGAGTGCTCCTTGGAGATCGTGCCGCCGGCCGACATCAGGCACAGGTCGGTGTCGGAGAAGTCGTAGGCGTCGAGCGCCTTCACCTTCAGGGTCTTGTCGCCGTAGGAGACCTCGGTGCCGACCGAGCGGCGCGAGGCGAGCGGCACGATCTCGTCGGCCGGGAAGCCGCGCTCCTCGAGGATGTTGAGCATTTCGCGGCCGACATTTCCGGTGGCGCCGGCAACGGCAATCTTGAAACCCATGGGACCTTCGATTCCTGTCTTGGCGGGGCGCGAACGCCCGCGCTGGTGTCCGGTCATTCCCCCGCGGCGGCAGAGATGTGTCAGCCTGCCGGGCAAGAGTCAACTTGCGCGGGGGGCGTGGACGCGGCCGCGCGCGCCGGCGGCGACTACCGGCCGAGCCGGCCGTCGAGCTTTGCCAGCGCGCGCTTGGCCGCGCGGTGCGCCTCGGCGCGCAGCAGGTGGAACGACGTCTTGGGCGCCGGCATCGTGGTGACCGGCGGCGCGAAGACGAAGCCCGCCCGCGCGAAGCGCGCAGCCGTGAAATAGGTGAACCAGGCGCCGAAGAACAGCCCCGCGACCACATCGCTCGGATAATGCGCGCCGACGACGACGCGCGTGAAGCCGACCCACACGGCGATGACGAGCGCGGCGAGCCGCAGCCGCGGGAAGAGGAGCGCCAGCGAGGCGGTGACCGCGCCGACCGTCGTGGCATGGCCGGAGGGAAAGCTGGCGAAGCTGGCGTCGAGCGTCCAGCTGTCGAAATGATAGGCGCCGAGCTCGGCGAAATGGCG
>NZ_JAOAOP010000036.1 GCF_030398335.1 Aquibium sp. A9E412 | reverse complement strand
CACGACACGGACGCCGGCGGCACACGCCGTAGCGGCGGGCGCGGCAGGGCGCGGCAAGGGGAGGGACGCGGCGATGGACCCGGGCGCGGCGGTGCTTCTGGCGGCGGCGGGCGCGCTCGGCGGCGCCGTCAACGCGATCGCCGGCGGCGGCACCTTCTTCACCTTTCCGGCGTTGATCGCGGCGGGGCTCGATCCGCTGACGGCCAACGTCTCCAACGCGGTGGCGATCTATCCGGGCCATGCCGCGGCGGTGGCGGCCTACCGGGCCGAGCTCGCGGCGGCCGGCCGCGTGGCGCTGCGGCGCGGCGCCGTTGCCGCGCTCGGCGGGCTGGCCGGGGCGGCGCTGCTGTTGTGGGCCGGGGCGGCGGTGTTCGCCGGGCTGGTGCCGTGGCTGCTTCTGGCCGCCACCGCGCTGTTCGCCGCCGGCCCGGCGCTCGGCCGCGCGGCGGCCCGCCTCGGCGGGCAGGGCGGGGCGGGCGGCCTCGCCGTGGTCTTCGTCTTCTGCGTCTATGGCGGCTATTTCGGCGCCGGGCTCGGCGTGCTGCTGATGGCCGCGCTCGCCATCGTCGGCGTCGCCGACCTGCAGCAGGCGAACGCCCAGAAGAACCTGATCGCCACCGTGGTGACGACGGTCTCGGTGGCGGTGTTCGTCGCCGCCGGGGCGGTCGCCTGGCCGCAGACGATCGTGGTGATGGCCGGGGCGGCGGCCGGCGGCTATGGCGGCGCCCGGCTGGCGCGGCGCGTGCCGGCGCGGCTGCTGCGCGGCCTGGTGGTGGCGGTCGGGCTGGCGCTGTCGGCCTGGTACTTCGCCGCCGGCTGACGGCGGCGGCTTGCCGCCGGCCGCGAAAGCCGGCCAGGGCCGATCTGCCGTTCACGCCATCGCAGATCGGCGCCAGCTTGTCGTCTCGGCGGGTTTTCCCGAACGGCGAACGGGTTTCCACTCCGCCGGGAAACGCGATAGCCTGACCGGGCGCCGGCGGCACGGCGCCAACGGGGAGCGCCATGCACGGTCCGCCGCCCGCCGGGGCGAGATTGCAGCGCAGCAGCGGGCAGGGCCGCCTGGCGGTGCGCCGCGCCGACGGGCGCACCCGCCTTGCCGGCCTCTACCAGGAGGGCGCGCAGAAGATCCGCCTGCCGCGGCCGCTCGGCCGGCGCGACCTCGAGGCGGTGCTGATCAACACCGCCGGCGGGCTGACCGGCGGCGACCGGCTGTGCTGGTCGGTCGAGGCGGCCGCCGGCAGCGCGCTCACCGTCACCAGCCAGGCCTGCGAGAAGGTCTACCGCTCGCTCGGCGACAGCGCCCGGGTGACCAGCCGGCTGGCGCTCGGGCCGGGGGCGCGGCTGTGCTGGCTGCCGCAGGAGACGATCCTGTTCGACGGCAGCCGGCTCGACCGGCGGCTCTCGGCCGAGATGGCGCCGGACGCCGAGCTGCTGATCGTCGAGGCGACCCTGTTCGGCCGCGCCGCGCGCGGCGAGACGGTCGCCGCCGGCGCCTTCCGCGACCGCTGGGACGTCGCCTGCGCCGGCGTGCCGCTGCATGTCGAGGCGGTCCGCCTCGACGGCGCGCCGCAGGCGCTGCTCGACCGCCAGGCGGTGGCGGCCGGACGGACCGCGCTCGCCACCGTGCTGCGCGTCGCGCCGCAGGCGGCGGCCGACCTCGACGCCGCGCGGGCGCTGGTGCACGATGCCGAACGCGCCGTGCCGGGCCTCGCCGGCGGCGTGTCGGCCTGGCGGGTCGGACCGACTGGCAAGCTTCTTGCACGGCTGACGGCGCAGGACGGCCATGCGCTGCGGCGCGGGCTGGTTCCGCTGATGCGGCTGCTCGCCGGTGAGGCAGGCGTGCCGCGAATGTGGGCATTGTGACGAAGGACGGGCATGCATCTCACCCCGCGCGAGAAGGACAAGCTGCTGATCTCGATGGCCGCCATTGTGGCGCGCCGCCGGCTGGAGCGCGGCGTCCGGCTCAACCATCCCGAGGCGGTGGCGCTGATCTGCGACTTCGTGATGGAGGGCGCGCGCGACGGCCGCCCGGTCGCCGAGCTGATGGAGGCCGGCGCCCGGGTGATCGGCCGCGAGCAGGTGATGGAGGGGGTGGCCGAGATGATCCGCGACGTGCAGGTCGAGGCGACCTTTCCCGACGGCACCAAGCTCGTCACCGTGCACGAGCCGATCCGATGACGGCCCGGCCGGAACCCGGCCGCGGCGCCACGAGACCCCGGAGGAGGACAGCTTCCATGCAAAAATCGGCAGCCACGGCACTGCTGCTGCTTGCCGCCGTCGCGCCGGCCGCCGCCCACACGGGCACGGTCGCGGGCGGCGCGCTGGCGAGCGGCTTCGCGCATCCGCTGTCCGGCGCCGACCACGTGCTGGCGATGCTCGCCGTCGGCCTGTGGGCGGCGCTCGCCGGCGGCCGCGCCGTGTGGGTCCTGCCGGCGGCCTTCCTGGCGCTGATGGCGGCCGGTTTCGGCGCGGCGCTCGCCGGCCTGGCGCTGCCGATGGTCGAGCCGGCGATCCTCGCCTCGCTGGTGGCGCTCGGCCTGCTGGTCGCCGGTGCCGCGCGGCTGCCGCTGGCCGCCGGTGCGGCGCTCGCCGGCTTCTTCGCGCTGTTCCACGGTGCCGCGCACGGCGCCGAGCTCGGCCACGCGGACGCGGCCGGGTTCGGCCTCGGCTTCCTCGCCGCGACGGCGCTGCTGCATGCCGCCGGCCTCGTCTGCGGCGCGGCGGTCGCCGGCCGCTTCGGGCCGCTGCCGCTGCGGCTTGCCGGCGGCGCGACGGCGCTGGCCGGCGTCGTGCTGGCGGCCGGCTAGATGCGATCTGCTTTTCGCGGAACCGCAGATCGGATCCAAGGTATCGTTTCGACGCGTTTCCGGACGGCGAACCGGTTTCCACTTCGCCTGCAAACGCTTTTTGGGAGGGCACGATGATTCCCGGCGAGATCCTGACGCAGCCCGGCGACATCACGCTCAACGCGGGGCGCGAGACGCGGCGGCTGACCGTCGCCAACACCGGCGACCGGCCCGTGCAGGTCGGCAGCCACTACCATTTCCACGAGGTCAACCCGGCGCTCGCCTTCGACCGCCAGGCGGCGCGCGGCTTCCGGCTCGACATCCCCGCCGGCACGGCGGTGCGCTTCGAGCCCGGCCAGAGCCGCGACGTGGTGCTGGTGCCCTATGCCGGCGCGCGCCGCGTCTACGGTTTCCGCAAGGCCGTGATGGGGGCGCTGTGATGCGCGCGCTTCTCGCCGCCGCCGCGCTGCTGGCCGCAACCGCCGCCGCACAGCCGCAGGACTGGAACTGCGACGACCCCGGCAACCTGCCGCAGCAGGGCATGAATTTCTGCGCGGCGCGCGACTTCGAGCGCGCCGACCGGGCGCTCAACGTCGCCTGGAGCAAGGTGCGCGAGGCGGTCGCGGCCCGCGACGCCGACCTGCCGGAGGCGCTGCGCGGCTGGCCGGAGGCCCTGCTCGCCGCACAGCGCGCCTGGATCGGCTACCGCGACGGCCACTGCACGGCGGAGGGCTTCCAGTTCCGCGGCGGCACGATGGAGCCGCTGATCGTGGCGACCTGCAAGGCGCGGCTGACGCGCCAGCGCACCGAGGAGCTGCTGCTCCTCGTCGAGGCGTACTGAGAGGGGCGATGTCGCAGCGCCTGTTTCCCGGCCGCCGCGTGCTGTGGATGGACCCGGCCGGTCCGCCGGCGAGCTTCGACGCCGCACCCGGACCGCACTGCTGCGCGGCGATGCGCGCGGCGCTGAGCAACGACTGCGCGGCGCATGCCGACGACGCCTTCGCCTGTCCCGACATGCTGATCTCCTACAGCCCCGCGTTCAACGAATACGGGCTGATCGTGCATGACGGCGGCGCGAGCAGCGTCGTCATCGATCACTGCCCGTTCTGCGGCGCGCGGCTGCCGCAGAGCCTGCGCGCGCGCTGGTTCGAGGCGCTCGAGGCGCTCGGCGTCGACGATCCGCTCGGCGCGCCCGACACGGTGCCCGCCGCCTACCGCTCGGCGCGCTGGTGGCAGAGCGGAGACGACGGATGAGCGGCCGGCAGCCGGCATTCCGGGTTTCGGCCGCGCCGACCGCGCCGGCGCGGCCCTGGCCGGGCGGCCTATTCGGCGTCGGGCAGCGGCGGCAGCGCGCGCAGGTACAGGATGACGGCGGCCAGGTCGTCCTCGGTCATCGCGGCGTAGTGCGCATAGGGCATCGGCGGGTTCATGCGGCTGCCGTCGGGGCGCTCGCCGCGGGTGATCATCGCGGTCAGCTCGGCGTCGCTGTAGCCGGCCAGCCCGTCGGCGTGGCTCGTCAGGTTGGGCGCGACGCTGACGCCCCACGGTCCGTGGAACTCGAAGCCGCCCTGGCCGAGCGCGCTGTCGACCATCGGCCCCTGCGGCCCCATCGGGGTGTGGCACTCCATGCAGTGGGCGATCGGTCCGGCGAGGTATTCGCCATAGTCCACCGTCACGCCGGCGGGCACGGCGGCGACGCTGTCGACCGGCGGGCCGTAGGCCGGCGGCAGCGGCATCGAATAGCTCGAGTCCGGCACCGTGTTGTCGACCGCCGGCACGGTGCGCAGGAAGGCGACGATCGAGGCCAGGTCGTCGTCGGACAACTGGCGGTAGAAGTGGAACGGCATCGGCGGACCGATCAGCGAGCCGTCCGGCCGGATGCCCTCGCGGATGGCGCGGGCGAGCTCGGCGTCGGTCCAGTCGGCGACGCGCGAGCCGGGCGTGATGTTCGGCGCATAGGCGGTGAACTGCGGGTTCTTCTCGACCAGCCGGCCGCCGAGCTCCTGCTGCATCACCGGTCCCTCCGGCCCCATCGGCGTGTGGCAGTTGCCGCAGGCGCCGGGCCCGCGCACGATGTATTCGCCGCGCGCGAGCGACGGTTCGGCCGAGGCCGCACCGGCCGCGAGCATGCCGAAACCGGCGAGCGCGGCGGCAATCCGCAGTGTGGTCATTGTCCTGTGTCCCCCATATGGCCGGCGGGCCCGGCGCCAATGCGCCGTCCGGCCGGTTCGAGCCGCACCTGCCACCCCCGGCAGGGCCGACCCGGCGGCACGATAGCCGGGTGCGACATTTTGTCAAACGGCGCGTGCGCCGGAAGGAGCCGGAGCTGATGCCTGCCACCCTGTCGCGCGCCGCCTATGCCGGCATGTACGGACCGACCGTCGGCGACCGCGTGCGGCTGGCCGACACCGAGCTCGTCATCGAGGTGGAGACGGACTTCGCCGTGCCCGGCGAGGAGGTGAAGTTCGGCGGCGGCAAGGTGATCCGCGACGGCATGGGCCAGTCGCAGAGAAGCCGCGCCGAAGGCGCCGTCGACACGGTCGTCACCAACGCGCTGATCGTCGACCACAGCGGCATCTACAAGGCCGATGTCGGGCTGCGCGACGGGCGCATCGCGGCGATCGGCAAGGCGGGCAATCCCGACACCCAGCCGGCCGTCGACGTCGTCGTGGGGCCGGGCACCGAGGTGATCGCCGGCGAGGGGCGCATCCTGACGGCCGGCGGCTTCGACGCGCACGTCCACTTCATCTGTCCGCAGCAGGTCGACGAGGCGCTGATGTCGGGCGTCACCACCATGCTGGGCGGCGGCACCGGGCCGGCGCACGGCACGCTGGCGACCACCTGCACGCCGGGCCCCTGGCACCTGCACCGCATGATCCAGGCGGCCGACGGCCTGCCGATGAACCTCGCCTTCGCCGGCAAGGGCAACGCCGCGCTCACCGGCGCGCTCGACGAGATGGTGCTGGCCGGCGCGGCGGCGCTCAAGCTGCACGAGGACTGGGGCACGACGCCGGCGGCGATCGACGCCTGCCTCGAGACCGCCGACCGGCACGACGTGCAGGTGATGATCCACAGCGACACGCTGAACGAATCGGGCTTCGTGGAATCGACCATCGCGGCGATCGCCGGGCGCACCATCCACGCCTACCACACCGAAGGCGCGGGCGGCGGCCACGCGCCCGACATCATCAAGCTGTGCGGGCTCGCCAACGTCATCCCGTCGTCGACCAATCCGACGCGGCCCTACACGGTCAACACGGTGGCCGAGCATCTCGACATGCTGATGGTGTGCCACCATCTCGACCCGACGATCGCCGAGGACATCGCCTTTGCCGAAAGCCGCATCCGCAAGGAGACGATCGCGGCGGAGGACATCCTGCACGACCTCGGCGCCTTCTCCGTCATCGCCTCCGACAGCCAGGCGATGGGCCGCGTCGGCGAGGTCGTCATCCGCACCTGGCAGACCGCCGACAAGATGAAGCGGCAGCGCGGCCGGCTCGCCGAGGAGACCGGCGACAACGACAACATGCGGGTGCGCCGCTACATCGCCAAGTACACGATCAACCCGGCGATCGCGCACGGCATGGCCGGCGAGATCGGCTCCGTCGAGGTCGGCAAGCGCGCCGACCTGGTCTTGTGGAACCCGGCCTTCTTCGGCGTCAAGCCGGACCTGGTGCTGCTCGGCGGCATGATCGCGGCCGCGCCGATGGGCGATCCCAACGCCTCGATCCCGACGCCGCAGCCGGTGCACTACCGGCCGATGTTCGCCGCCTGCGGCGGGGCGCTCGCCGCCGCGTCGGTCACCTTCGTGTCGCGCGCCGCGCACCAGGCGGGGCTCGCCGCGCATCTCGGCACCGCCAAGGCGCTGGTGCCGGTCGGCGACACGCGCGCGGGCATCGGCAAGGCGGCGATGCGGCTCAACGACGTCACGCCGGTCATCGAGGTCGACCCGGAAACCTACGAGGTGCGCGCCGACGGCAAGCTGATCACCTGCGAACCGGCGCGCGAGCTCGCCATGGCGCAGCGCTACTTCCTGTTCTGAACCGCGATGGCGCCGCTTTTCCGCGCCCCGCGGTTGGTGCAAAAGAGGGCAGGTGCGGCACAGGAGGACAGCCGGGCATGATCTACGTCGTCGCGACGCTCACCATCAAGCCGGGATCGCTCGCCGCGCTGCGCGCGCCGGCCGCCGCCTGCGTGGCGGCGACGCGGGCGGAGGCGGGCTGCCTCGGCTACGACCTGCATGTCAGCCTGGAGGACGAGCAGCGGCTCGTCTTCGTCGAAGCCTGGACGACGCGCGAGGCGCTGTCGGCGCATGCCAGGACGCCGCATCTGGCGGCCTGGCGGGCGGCGAGCGCGCCGCATCTGGTGGAGCGCCGCATCGACGTGATCCATGCCGACAAGGTGGAGACCTTCTGAGACCGATGGCCGAGACACAGCCCCGCTACATCGCCGTCGGCGCGCCCGGCTCGCGCGTCACCCGCGTCACCTGGATGCTGGAGGAGCTCGGCCAGCCCTACGCCATCGTGCCGGCCAAGCCGCACAGCGCCGAGATGCGGCGCCACAACCCGACCGGCAAGGCGCCAGCGCTGGTCGACGGCGCGCTGGTGCTGACCGATTCGGCGGCCATCTGCAGCTATCTCGCCGAGCGCCACCCGGAGGCCGGCTTCGCGCCGGCCGACGCGGCCGAGCGGGCCGCGCTCACCGCCTGGCTGTGCTTCGCGCAGGCCGAGTTCGAGGCGCCGCTGTGGACCAAGCTCAAGCACCGCTTCCTGCTTGCCGAGGCCGAGCGCCTCGACGTGGCGGCGTGGACGGCGGCCGAGTTCGCCCGCGAGGTGCGGGCGCTCGAGGCGCGGCTCGGCGACGGACCCTATGCGCTGGGCGCGCGCTTCAGCGCCGCCGACGTGGTGCTCGGCCATTGCGGGCGCTGGGCGCGCGGCGCCCGGTTCGCCGTCGAATCCGAGGCGGTGAACGCCTATTTCGACCGGCTGCTGGCGCGGCCGGCGCTCGCCCGCGCGCTCGCCCGCGAGGCGGCGGCATGAGACGGGCGGGCGCGGTCGAGCGGGACGCGCCGGCGATGCCGGCGGCCGCCGGCCGGGTGGTGCTGCGCCACGACGAGCGGCGCCTCCGGCGCAAGGCGCTGACGCTGGAGGGCGGCGGCCGCGTGCTGGTCGACCTCGCCGAGACGACGACGCTGCGCGCCGGCGACCGGCTGGTGCTGGAGGACGGGACCCGTGTCGCGGTGGCGGCGGCCGCGGAGCCGCTGCTGCAGGTGACCGGCCGCGACCGGCGCCATCTCGTCGAGCTCGCCTGGCACATCGGCAACCGCCATCTGGCGGCCGAGATCGCCGAGACGCACATCCGCGTCATCGACGATCACGTCGTGCGCGCCATGCTGGAGGGGCTGGGTGCCGGCGTGGCGGCGCTCGAGGCGCCGTTCGAGCCGGCGCGCGGCGCCTACCACGCGCATGCCGGCGCCGCCCGGCACGCGCACGACCACGACCATGACCACCGGCACGCCGGCGACGGCAGCCCGGCGCACGGCGGCTGACAGGCGCCGTGCGGCCGGCGTGCCCGACGCAACCGCAAGCAAACGGAACGAGGCATCGCATGAGCTTGTTCGCCCCCGAGAACCGCACGCTGTCGCCGCGTCACAAGACGCTCTACGCGGCCTACGAGATCGCCTACACGCTGGCCGACTTCGCCGCCGCGATGCTGTTCCTCGTCGGCTCGGTGCTGTTCTTCTACCAGTCGCTGGAGACGCCGGCGATCTGGTGCTTCGTGTTCGGCTCGGCCTTGTTCGCGGTCAAGCCGACGCTGCGCCTGGCGCGCGAGCTGCACTACGCGGCGATCGGCGACACCGACGACCTGGCCCGGCGGGCCGGCGCATGAGCGCGGCCGCGGGGTGCCTTCGGTGAGGCCGGGGCTGCTGCCGCTGATGGCGTGGCTGTCGCCGGCCTTTCCGACCGGCGGCTTCGCCTACAGCGGCGGGCTGGAGGCGGCGGTGGCCGACGGCATGCCCAACGACGAGGCGACGCTCGGCGCCTGGCTGGCGACGCTGCTCGGCCACGGCGCGCCGCGCAACGACGCGATCCTGCTGGCGGCGGCCTGGCGCGCGGCGGACGATCGGGCGGCGCTCGACCGGCTGGCCGGGCTCGCCGCCGCGCTCGCCGGATCGGCCGAGCGGCACGCAGAGACGCTGGCGCAGGGGGCGAGCTTCCACGACGCGGCGGGCGCCTGGTTCGCCGGCCGGCCGCCGTGCCGCCGCGAGACCGCCCTGCCGGTGGCGCTCGGCGCGGCCTGCGGCGCGGCCGGCGTGGCGCTGCCGGACGCGCTGGCCGGCTTCCTGCAGGCCTTCGTGTCGGCGCAGCTTCAGGCGGCGATCCGCCTGTCGGTGACCGGGCAGGCAGGTGCGGCCCGGCTGCTCGCGGCACTCGGGCCGGCGGTCGCGGCCGCCGCCGCGCAGGCCGCCGCGGCGACGCCGGACGACCTCGGATCGGCCGCCATGCTGGCCGAGATCGCCGCCATGCGCCACGAGACGCTGGCGCCGCGGCTGTTCCTGTCGTGAGGGAGACGCGGCGATGAGGCACACGGCAAACGGACCCCTTCGGGTCGGCATCGGCGGGCCGGTCGGCGCCGGCAAGACGACGCTGACGGCGCAGCTCTGCCGCGCGCTGGCGGCGACGCGCTCGGTCGCCGTCATCACCAACGACATCTACACCCGCGAGGACGCCGAGGCGCTGATGCGCATGCAGGTGCTGCCCGGCGACCGGGTGATCGGGGTGGAGACCGGCGGCTGCCCGCACACGGCGATCCGCGAGGACGCCTCGATCAACCTGCGCGCGGTGGAGGAGCTGGTCGGCCGGCACGGCGACCTCGACGTGATCTTCATCGAGTCGGGCGGCGACAATCTCGCCGCCACCTTCTCGCCCGATCTCGCCGACCTGTCGCTCTACGTCATCTCGGTGTGCCAGGGCGACGACATCCCGCGCAAGGGCGGACCGGCGATCGCGCGCTCCGACCTGCTGATCGTCAACAAGACCGATCTGGCGCCGCATGTCGGCGCCGATCTGGCGGCGATGGAGCGCGACGCCGCGCGGGTGCGCGACGGGCGGCCCTACGTCTTCACCGACATGCGGCGCGGCGCCGGCGTCGACCGCGTCGTCGCCTTCCTGGCCGAGAACGGCGGGCTGTGAGCGCGCGGCACGGCGACGCGGCGGCAGACGCGGCGGGGCTATCGCGACCGGCCGGCCTGTGGGACGATCGGGCCGGCGCAGGACGAGGAGACGACATGACGCAGGACGGACTTGGCGGCGTGGTGGCGGCGGTGCCGACGCCGGTGACGGCGGCCGGCGAGCCGGACACGGAGCGCTTCTGCCGGCACGCGGCCTGGGCGCTCGGCCATGGCTGCGACGCGCTCAACGTGCTCGGCACCACGGGCGAGGCGAACTCGCTGTCGGCCGGTCAGCGCGGCGCGGTGATGCGCGCGGCGGCCGGCGCGCTCGACACGCGGCGGCTGATGGTCGGCACCGGCACGCCGGACCTGCCGACGACGGCGGCGCTGACGCGGCTTGCCGGCGCGCTCGGCTTCGCCGCCGCACTGGTGCTGCCGCCCTACTACTACAAGGGGGTGTCGGACGACGGCCTGTTCGCCTGGTTCGCCGGGCTGGTCGAGGCGACGGCCGAGACGGCGATCCCGCTCTACCTCTACAACTTCCCGCAGATGACCGGCATCGCCTTCGCGCCGGCGCTGGCCGAACGGCTGGCGAAGGCCTTTCCCGGCCGCATCGCCGGCGCCAAGGACAGCTCCGGCGATCTCGCCTATACCGCTGCGCTCGCCCGCATCGACGGCTTCAAGGTGTTTCCCAGCAGCGAGACCGCGCTCGCCGCGGCCGACCGCGACGGCTATGCCGGCTGCATCTCGGCCACCGTGTCGGTGACGGCGCCGCTGGTGGCGCGGCTGTGGGCCGACCGCGGCAACGCCGATCTGCTGCGCCGGGCGGAGGCGGCGCGCGCGGCGATCGCCGCGCAGCCGCTGATCCCGGCGGTCAAGCACCTGGTCGGCCGGCTGCACGGCGACGCGGCCTTCGCCCGCGTGCTGCCGCCGCTGATGCCGCTCGCCGCGGGCGAAGCCCGCGCGCTCGACGGGCTGGAGATCGCCGCCGCCTGAGCCGTGCCGCGCGCGGGCCGGGTGAGGGGCGGAAGGGCCGGTCTGCCGGCCGTCAGGCGGCGGCCGGGGCGGGGCGGTGCTCGGCCATGTCGTTCCAGACCTGCTGCTCGGCGAGCCGGCCGTCGACGAGGGCGAAGCGGTCGATGAAGCGGATGCCGTCGAACGGCGTGCCGTCGGGCCATTCGCCGGCCAGCGTTCCCTGGCAGAAGACGACGGGGCCGGCCGCGCCGACGCTCTCCTCGATGCGCTCGTAGCTCTTGCGCACGAAGCGGTAGCGGCTCCTGCTCCAGGCGACCAGCTCTTCAAGCGCGGTGAAGCGGTGGCCGCCGGGAAAGGTCATGACGAAGCCGTCGGCCAGCCATGCGCGCGCGGCGTCGAGGTCGCGCGCCTGCACGGCGTCGAGAAAGGCGCGCACGGTCTCGGCCGGGCCGGCCGCCGGGGCGCCCGGCGTGCGCGGCCTGCGGCCGCGCATGTAGCCGGCCGGCCGCACCTCCTCGATGGCCACGGTGATGCCGTCGAGCGGCGCGGCGATGGTGGCGCCGACGGCGTCGGTCAGCCGCGCGGCGAGCCGCTGCAGCGTCGCGTCCTCGTAGCCTTCGATCAGCGTCACACGGATGACGGGCATCACCTTCCTCCCGGTTGCGGCAGCCTCATTGACATAATGGTATAACGACATATCATTAGGCGCAAACGGGAGGTGGTGCATGGGGTCGGAGCGGACCAGGCTCGAGGCGGAGGCCGGCGACGCGGCGCGGCGCGGCGGCGTGCTCGACGCCTCGATGCGCGTGCCGCTCTACCACCAGATCTTCGTCATCCTGCGCAACCGCATCTATTCCGGCGCGCTGTCGCCGGGCGACCACGTGCCCGGCGAGCAGGAGCTGTGCGAGGAGTTCGCCGTCTCGCGCATCACCGCCAAGCGGGCGCTCAACGAGCTCGCCGAGGCGGGGCTGGTGGTGCGCGAGCGCGGCCGCGGCACGCGCGTCGTCAAGCGGCCGCCGGCGCCGGCGGTCACCGCCTCGATCGAGGGCTGGCTCGAGAACGTCTCGCTGATGGGCATCGCCACCGAGGCGCGGGTGCTGGAGTTCGACTACCGGCCGGCCGGCAACGACGTCGGCGAGGCGCTCGGGCTGGCGCCGGCCGACCCGGTGCAGCGCGCGGTGCGCGTGCGCACGCTCGACGGCGAGCCGATGTCCTATCTCGTCACCTTCGTGCCGGAGCCGATCGGCCGCCACTACGACGCCGAGGACCTCGACCGGGTGCCGCTGCTGCACCTGCTGGAGCGGGCGGGCGTGGCCGTCGCCTCGGCGCGGCAGACGATCTCGGCGACGATCGCCGACGCCGACGTGGCGCGCGCGCTCGCCATCCACGCCGGCGCGCCGCTGATCGAGCTGCGCCGCGTGGTGCGCGACAGCGAGGCGCGCCCGGTCGAGTACATCCGCGTGCTCTACCGTCCCGACCTCTACCGCTTCGAGATGACGATGTCGCGCGTGCGCGGCAAGGACGGCATGCGATGGGATGCCCACACGCCGTCGCCGGCCCCGGCCGGCAAGCGGCGAAAAACGACAACCAGAACCGGGGAACAACGGCCGCAGGACGGCCCACAAGCGGAGGTTTGACATGACGAGACAGGCGAACAAGGGCGGCCTCGACCGCCGCGCATTCCTGGCCGCAGGCGGCGCGGCGCTGGGCGCCGGCATCACCGGCTTTCCCGCCGTGCTGCGGGCGCAGACGGAGAGCGTGAAGATCGGGCTGATCCACCCGGTCAGCGGCTTCATCGCCTTTTCCGGCAACCAGTGCCGCGAGGGGGCGCTGATGGCGATCGCCGACATCAACGCGCGCGGCGGCATCCAGTCGCTCGGCGGCGCGCAGCTCGAGGCGGTGCTCGGCGACAGCCAGGGCAAGCCGGAGGTCGGCGCGGCCGAGGTGGCCAAGATGGCCGAGGCCGGCATCCACGGCATCGTCGCCGGCTACGCCTCGTCGATCTCGCTGGCCACCTCGCAGGAGGCGGCCAAGACCAACACGCCGCATGTCGTCGACGTCGGCGTGTCGGACGAGATCACCAAGCGCGGCCTGGAGAACACCTTCCGCTTCAGCCCCGGCTACGGCAAGATCGCCGAGTTCGCGGTCGCCAACCTCGACACGATCAACAAGAACGCCGGCTCGCCGGCCAAGACGGCGATGATCATCCACGAGGAATCGCTGTTCGGCACCGGCACCGCCAACCTGCTCAATGCGCAGCTTCCGCAGATCGGCATCGAGGTGGTCGACACCATCAAGCACGCCAACCCGACGCGCGACTTCACCAACATCGTGCTGCAGATCAAGTCGAACGCGCCGGACCTCATCATTCCGGCCAACTACTACAACGAGTACGTGCTGCTCGCGCGCACCATGCGCCAGCAGCAGGTCTCGGCCAAGGGCATCTACTCGGTGCTCGGCGGCGCGGCGTCGAACTACCAGTTCGTCGCGGAGTTCCCCGAGGCCGCCGACATGATCATGGACTGCAACCACTGGTTCGACCCGAACTCGGAGGTGGCGCTGCAGCGCAAGAAGGCGGCCGAGGACAAGGGGCTCTACTACACCTACGAGGTGTTTTTGGCCTACAACGCCGTCGCCTTCCTGGCCGACGCCATCGAGCGCGCCGGCTCGCTCGACAAGGCGGCGGTCAACGCGGCGCTGGCCGAATCCACCTGGGACGACCACGGCATGCCGTACGGCCCGACGAAGATCGAGAACGGCCAGAACCAGGGCGCCCAGCCGGTCAACACGCAGGTGCTCGACGGCGTCATCGAGGTGATCTACCCCGACCAGTTCGCCTCCGCCGAGGCCGTCTTCCCGATGACGCGCTAGCCGCTCGGCCTGTCGGGCGAGCGCGGAACGGCGCTCGCCCGCTTCACCCTCGCCGGCCGGGCGGCTTAGCCGCTGCCCGGCCGCAGCGGCCCCGCGGGAACGGACGACGCCATGGTCAATCTCGACATCGTGCTGCCTTCGGTGCTCAACGGCCTGACCACCGGCGCGCTCTACGCGCTGGTGGCGCTCGGCCTGACGCTGATCTACGGCGTGCTGCACATCATCAACTTCGCGCACGGCGCGCTGCTGATGGTCGGTCTGTACGGCGTCTACGGGCTCAACGCCTTCGCCGGCGTCGACCCCTATGTGGCGCTGCTCATCGTGCCGCCGGCGATGTTCGCCATCGGTTACGCGCTGCAGCGCGGCATCATCGGCAAGGCGAGCCACGGCCGCGACGAGAACATCCTGCTCGTCACGCTCGGCCTGTCGATCGTCATCGAGAACCTGGCGCTCTACTTCTTCCGCTCCGACACGCGGATCGTCGACACGCCCTATTCCTTCTCCACCGTCGAGGTGCTCGGCGCCTTCCTGCCGCTCACCAAGGTGATCGCCTTCGCCGGCGCGCTGCTCACCGCGGCGCTGATGTGGCTGATCATGACGCGCACCGATCTCGGCCGCGCCATCCGCGCGCTGGCCAAGGAGCGCAAGGGCGCGGCGCTGGTCGGCATCGACACCGACCACATCTTCGCCATGAGCTTCGGCCTCGGCATCGCCTGCCTGGGCATCGCCGCCTGCCTGTTGATGCCGAGCTACTATGTCAGCCCGCAGGTCGGCCACGGCTTCGTGCTGATCGCCTTCACCATCGTCGTGCTCGGCGGCATGGGCTCGTTCACCGGGGCGCTGATCGGCGGCCTCATCATCGGCGTCGTCGAGGCGCTCGGCGGGCTGTTCCTCGGCGAGAGCCTCGGCCAGATCGGCATCTTCCTGATCTTCATCCTGGTGCTGATCTTCCGGCCGACCGGCCTGCTCGGGCATCGGGTGTGACCATGCGGCCGCTCGTCGTTCTCGCCGTCACCTTCGCGCTGATCGGGCTGGCGCCGTTCGCCATCGCCTCCGACTACTGGCTCAACCTGGTCATCATGACGCTGTACGCCGCGCTGCTCGGCCAGGCGTGGAACATCCTCGGCGGCTATGGCGGCCAGTTCTCCTTCGGCCACGCCGCCTTCTTCGGCACCGGCGCCTATGCGGTGGCGGTGCTGCAGGTCGAGCTCGGCCTCAACCCCTGGCTGGGGCTCGCCGCCGGCGGCCTGCTGGCGGCCGGCGTCGGCGCCTTCGTCGGCTTCTGCACCTTCCGCTACGGCCTGCGCGGCTCCTATTTCGCGCTCGTCACGCTGGCCTTCGCCGAGGTGCTCAGGATCCTGTCCAACTCGGTGTGGTTCACCGGGGCCGGCGTCGGCATCCTGATCCCGCTCGAGCGCGGCGCGGCGAGCTTCCAGTTCGTCGACAAGGCCGGCTTCTTCTGGGTGATCTGGGGTATGGCGCTGGCCGCCTTCGCCACCGCCTGGTGGATCGGGCACTCACGCTTCGGCGCGCAGCTCATGGCCGTGCGCGACAACGAGGACGCCGCGCGCGCGCTCGGCGTCGACGCCTTCCGCGTCAAGATGGCGGCGATCACGCTGTCGGGCTTCTTCTCGGGCCTGGCCGGCGTGTTCTACGCGCAGTACTTCCTCTATCTCGACCCCTATATCGCCTACGGCCCGGCGATCTCGGTGGAGAGCCTGCTGGTGCCGATCATCGGCGGCATGGGCACCATCTTCGGACCGCTGCTCGGCGCGGCGGCGCTGCAGGCGGTGGCCGAGCTGACCAAGGAGGTGGTCGGCGAGGCGCCGGGCATCAGCCTGGCCGTCTACGGCACGCTGCTCGTCGTCATGGTGCTGTTCATGCCGCGCGGGCTGGCCGGCCTCGGCGCGCGGATCGCCGGGCTCGGGCCGCGCGCCCGGCGCCGCCGCGCCGCCCGGCTGGAGGCGCGCAATGCTTGAGCTGCGCGGCCTTTCCAAGCGCTTCGGCGGCGTGCAGGCGGCGCGCGACGTCTCCTTCACCGTGCCGGCCGGCCGCATCTCCTCGCTGATCGGGCCGAACGGCGCCGGCAAGACGACGCTGTTCGCGCTGATCACCGGATTCCACCGGCCGGACGCCGGCAGCGTGGTGTTCGACGGCGCGCCGATCGACGGCCTGCCGCCGGAGGCGATCGCCCGGCGCGGCATGGTGCGCACCTTCCAGATCGTGCAGCCCTTCGCCGGCCAGACGGTGCGCGACAACATCGCCGTCGGCGCGCATCTGCGCATCCGCTCGCGCCGCGCCGCGCTCGCCAAGGCCGAGGAGGTGGCCGCCGCCGTCGGCCTCGACGACCGGCTCGACATGGACGCCGCGGCGCTGACGGTGGCCGGGCGCAAGCGGCTCGAGGTCGCGCGCGCGCTGGCCACCGAGCCGAAGCTGATCCTGTTCGACGAGGTGCTGGCCGGCCTCAACCCGTCGGAGATCCGCGACGTGCTGCCGCTGATCCGCGCCATCCGCGACCGCGGCGTGACCATCTTCCTGATCGAGCACGTGATGCAGGCGGTGATGAGCCTGTCGGAGCACACCTGGGTGCTCAACCAGGGCGAGCTGATCGCCGAGGGCGCGCCGCAGGAGGTGGTGCGCGACCCGCACGTCATCGAGGCCTATCTCGGCAAGGGCATGGCCGCGCGCGTCGGCGGCCGGGAGCAGGCGCATGCTTGAGGTCAGCGGACTGCGCGCCGGCTACGGCGCCGTCGAGGTGCTGCGCGGCATCGACCTGTCGATCGCGGCCGGCCAGATCGTCGCGCTGCTCGGCTCCAACGGCGTCGGCAAGACGACGTTCTCGTCGGTCGTCACCGGGCTGATGCGGCCGTGGGGCGGCACGATCCGCTTTCGCGGCGAGGCGATCGGCGGGCTGCCGGCGCGCGCCACCGTGGCGCGCGGGCTGATCCACGTGCCGGAGGGACGGCACATCTTTCCCAATCTCACCGTGCGCGAGAACCTCGAGCTCGGCGCCTACCGGCGCGGCAAGCCGAACCGCGAGGCCAACATCGAGCGCGTCGCCGCCGTCTTCCCGCGGCTCAAGGAGCGCTTCGCCCAGAAGGCGGGCACGCTGTCGGGCGGCGAGCAGCAGATGCTGGCGATCGGTCGCGGCATGATGGCCGAGCCGGAGCTCCTGATCCTCGACGAGCCGTCGATCGGCCTGTCGCCGCTGCTGGTCGAGGAGATGTTCGCGCTGATCCGCCGGCTGGCCGACGACGGGCTGACGATCCTGCTGGTCGAGCAGAACGTGCTGCAGTCGATGGAGATCGCCAGCCACGCCTTCGTCATGGAGAACGGCGAGATCCGGCTGTCGGGCAGGCCGGCCGAGCTGATGGAAGACCCGGAGCTGCAGCGCTCCTATCTGGGACTGGCATGATGGCGACGACGCTGGCCGAGAAGATCATCGCACGGGCCGCCGGCCGCGACCGGGTGCGGCCGGGCGAGGTGGTGACCGCGCAGGTCGACCTCGCCATGATCCACGATTCGGGCGGGCCGCGCCGCGTCCAGCCGATCCTCGAGACGCTCGGCGTCGGCTTGTGGGACGCGCGCAAGGTGGTGCTGATCTCCGACCATTTCGTGCCCGGCGACACCGACGAGGGCGCGCGCATCCTGGAGCTCACCCGGCAGTGGGCGAAGCAGCGCCGGGTGTCGTTCTACGACGGGCAGGGCATCTGCCACGTGGTGCTGCCGGAGCGCGGCCACCTGGCGCCCGGCATGCTGGTCGTCGGCGGCGACAGCCACTCGCCGACCGGCGGCGCCTTCGGCGCCTACATGTTCGGCGTCGGCGCGACGGAGATGGCCGGCGTGCTGGCGACCGGCGAGATCTGGCTCGAGGTGCCCGGCACCATCCTCCTGGAATGGCGCAACCGGCTGTCGCCGGGCGTCACCGCCAAGGACATGATGCTGGCGCTGTGCGGAAGGCTCGGCATGGACGGCGGCGGCTACCAGGCGGTCGAGTATGCCGGCCCGGCGATCGCCGCGCTGTCGATGCAGGAGCGCATGACGCTGTCCAACATGGCCGCCGAGCTCGGCGCCCAGGCCGGGCTGATCGCGCCCGACGCGACGACCGCGGCCTATCTCGAGACGGCCGGCGCGACGCCGGGCGACTGGCAGGGGCTGCGCACCGACGCCGACGCCGCGCTGGCCGCGCACCACGTCTTCGACGCCGCCGCGCTGGCGCCGCAGGTCGCCGCGCCGCACTCGCCGGCCAACGCCATGCCGGTCGGCGAGGCGCCAGACACCGCCATCGACGTCGCCTATATCGGCGCGTGCACCGGCGCCAAGTACGACGACCTGGCGGCCGCCGCCGCGATCCTGCGCGGCCGGCGGCTGGCGCCCGGCGTCGCGCTGCTCGTCGCGCCGGCCTCGCGGCAGGACCAGGAGCGCGCCGCCGCCGACGGCATCATGGCGGTGTTCGAGGCGGTCGGCGGCCGGCTCCTGCCCAACGCCTGCGGCATCTGCGCCGGCTACGGCGCGCACCGGCTCGGCGAGGACGTCACCTGCATCTCGTCGACGGCGCGCAACTTCAAGGGCCGCATGGGCGCGGCGAGCGCCAAGGTGTGGCTCGCCTCGCCGCTGTCGGTGGCGGCCGCCGCGGTGACCGGGCGGATCACCGATCCGCGCGCGCTGCTGGCCGAGCGGGGGGCGGCGTGATGGCGGGCCGCGTCTTCCTTGTCGGCGACGACATCGACACCGACCAGCTCGCGCCCGGCCGCTACATGGCCGGCGGCGTGGAGGCGCTGGCGCAGCACTGCCTGGAGGGCGTGCGGCCGGATTTCGCGCGCACCGTGCGGCCGGGCGACATCCTGGTGGCCGGCCGCAACTTCGGCGCCGGCTCCTCGCGCGAGCAGGCCGTCGAGGCGCTGCGCCATCTCGGCGTGGCCGGCATCGTCGCGCACTCGTTTGCCGGCATCTTCTTCCGCAATGCCATCAATCTCGGCCTGCCGGTGATGACGGCGGCCGATCTCGGCGCGGTGGCGGACGGCGATCGCGCCGAACTCGACGTCGCGGCGGCCGCGCTCCGGCTGCCCGACAGGGGCGAGACGGTGGCGCTCGCGCCGCTCGCCGACAATCTGCGCGCGCTGCTCGCCGACGGCGGGCTGGTGCCGCATCTCAAGAAGCGCTTCGCGGCGCGGGAGGCGCAGCGATGAGGCTCGGCGAACGGCTGACATCGGGCAGGATCGTGCTGGCGCCGGGCGTCTACGACGCGCTGACGGCGCTGCTGGCCGCCGACGCCGGCGCCGAGGCGGTCTACCTGTCGGGCGCCTCGCTCGCCTACACCCGCTTCGGCCGACCCGACATCGGGCTCGTCTCGATGAGCGAGGTGGCCGACACCATCGCGCTGATCCGCGACCGCGTGGCGCTGCCGCTGATCGTCGACGCCGACACCGGCTTCGGCAACGCGATGAACGTCGAGCGCACGACGCGGGTGTTCGAGCGCATGGGCGCGTCCGCCCTGCAGCTCGAGGACCAGGCGTTTCCCAAGCGCTGCGGCCATCTGGAAGGCAAGGCGCTGGTCGGCGCCGGCGAGATGGCCGGCAAGATCCGCGCGGCCTGCGGCGCGCGCGCCTCGCCCGACACGCTGGTCATCGCGCGCACCGACGCGCTCGCCGTCGAGGGCTACGAGCCGGCGCTGGAGCGCGCCGAGGCCTATCTCGAGGCGGGCGCCGACGTGCTGTTCGTCGAGGCGCCGCAGTCGGACGAGCAGCTCGCCGGCATCGCCCGGCGCTTCGCCGGGCGGGTGCCGCTGATGGCCAACATGGTGGAGGGCGGGCGCACGCCGCTGCACGACGCCGCCGCGCTCGAGCGGCTCGGCTACGCGCTGGTGATCTTTCCCGGCGGCATCGTGCGCGCCCTGGCGCACACCGCCTCGGCCTACTACGCCAACCTGGTCGCGACCGGCTCCAACGCCGGCTTCCGCGACCGCATGCTCGATTTCGCCGGCCTCAACGCGGCGATCGGCACGCCGGCCATGCTGGCCCGCGCCAAGACCTTCCAGGACGAGTCATGAACGCCATCGACCCCGTCACCCTGGCCATCCTCAAGGGACGGCTGGAGCAGATCGCCGACGAGATGGACGCGACGCTGTTCCGCTCCGCCTTCAACCCGATCATCGCCGAGGCGCACGACGCCTCGCACGGCATCTACGACGCGGCGACCGGCGAGACGCTGGTGCAGGGCAAGTCCGGCCTGCCGATCTTCGTCGGCGTCATGGCCTTCGCCGTCAAGGCGGTGATCGACAAGGCGGCGAAGAGCGGCGGCCTCAACGAGGGCGACGTGTGGATCTTCAACGATCCCTATGCCGGCGGCACGCACCTGTCCGACTTCCGGCTGGTCAAGCCGGTGTTCCGCGACGGCGCGCCGTTCTGCTTCCTGGCCTCGGTCGGCCACTGGCACGACGTCGGCGGCAACGTGCCGGGCAACTACAACCCGGCCGCCACCGAGAGCTTCCAGGAGGGCATGCTGATCCCGCCGGTCAAGCTCTACGACCGCGGCACCTTCCGCCAGGACGTGGTCGACATCCTGTCGGCCAACTCGCGGCTGCCGATGTCGCTCTATGGCGACCTGAACGGCCAGATCAACGCGCTCGAGCTCGGCGAGCGGCGCATGGCCGCGCTGATCGACGACTACGGCGCGCCGACGGTCGCCGGCGCGCTGGGCGAGCTCAAGGCGCGCGCCGCGCGCATGATGCGCGCGCAGATCGCCGGGCTGCCGGCCGGCACGGTGTCGGCCGAGGACTTCCTCGACAATGACGGCATCGTCGACGCGCCGCTCAAGATCGCGCTCGACCTGACGATCGAGGGCGAGCGCATGGTGATGGACTTCTCGCGCTCCTCGCCGGCCTGCGCCGGGCCGGTCAACATCTCGCGCGCCACCACGGTGGCGGCCTGCTACGTCGCGCTCAAGCACATCTTCGGCGAGGTGCCGGCCAATGCCGGCGTGCTGGAGCCGGTCGAGTTCCGCATCGACGAGGGCTCGCTGCTGTCGGTCGGGCCGCCCAAGCCGGTCGGCGGCTACACCGAGACGATCCTGCGGCTGATCGACGTCGTCTTTCAGGCGGTGGCCAAGATCGCGCCGGACGACGCCATGGCCTGCGCCTATGGCACCATCAACGCGCTGTCGCTGGCCGGCCACCGCGCCGACGGCCAGCGCTGGGTGATGTTCTCCTTCTTCGGCGGCGGGCACGGCGCGCACGGCGCCGGCGACGGCCTCAACCACGGCAACGCGCCGATCTCGACGGCGACCATCCCGCCGCTCGAGATCCTCGAGGCGGCCTATCCGGTGCGCTTCACGCGCTGGGCACTGCGGCCGGATTCCGGCGGGCCGGGCACCTATCGCGGCGGCCTCGGCGCCGTCTACGAGATCGAGCTGATGGAGCGCGCGGCGGAGGTCTTCCTGTTCGGCGAGCGCGGCCGCCATCCGCCGCCCGGCGTCGCCGGCGGCGAAGCGGCGGCGGCCAACCGCTTCACCTATCAGCAGGACGACGGCGAGCACCGGCCGCCGCTCGCCTCCAAGATGGTCGGCATCCGGCTTTCCCGCGGCCAGCGGGTGCGGCTCGAGACGCCGGGCGGCGGCGGCTACGGCCCGCCGACGGCGCGCGATCCCGAGGCGGTGCGGCGCGACGTGCGGCTCGGCTATGTCGGGCGCGAGGCGGCGCGCAGCGCCTATGGCGTGGTGCTGGCCGACGACGGAACGGTGGACGGCGCGGCGACGGCGGCGCTGCGCGGCGCGGAGGCGGCGCAGTGAGCGGCAGGCATCTCGTGGTCGGCGTCGACGTCGGCGGCACCTTCACCGACGTCTTCGTGCTCGACGAGCGGGCCGGCCGGGTGGCGACCGCCAAGGTGCCGTCGACGCGCGGCGACCAGTCGCGCGGCTTCGTCGAGGGCATCGCGGCCGGCGTCGACGACTTCGCGGCGATCGGCACCGTGGTGCACGGCACGACGGTCGGCACCAATGCGCTGCTCGAGCGCAAGGGCGCGCGCACCGGCATCATCACGACGGCGGGCTTCGCCGACGTGCTCGAGATGCGCCGCCGCGACCGGCCGACGACCTGGGGCCTGCGCGGCAGCTTCACGCCGGTGGTCGAGCGGCCCGACCGGCGCGAGGTGGCCGAGCGCGTGCTGGCCGACGGCACGGTGCTGGAGGCGGTCGACGAAGCGGCGGTGCGCGCCTGCGCCGGCGCGCTGGCGGAGGCCGGCTGCGAGGCGGTCTGCGTGTTCTTCATCAACGGCTACGCCAACGATGCCAACGAGGCGCGCGCCGTCGAGGCGGTGCGCTCGGTGTGGCCCAACGCCTATGTCACCGGGGCGACCGAGATCCTGCCGGAGATCCGCGAGTTCGAGCGGCTGTCGACGGCCGCGCTCAACGCCTATCTGCAGCCGGTGGTGTCGTCCTATCTCGACCGGCTGGAGGGCGCGCTCGGCACGCGCGGGGCGGCCGGCGACGTGCTGATCGTGCAGTCGAACGGCGGCGTGATGACGGTCGAGACGGCCAAGCGCTATCCGGTGCGCACGGCGCTGTCGGGGCCGGCGGCCGGCGTCATCGCGGCCACCGCCATCGCCCGGGCGGCCGGCTTCGACGACATCATCACCTGCGACATGGGCGGCACCTCCTTCGACGTGTCGCTGGTCGCCGGCGGCGCGGCGGCGCTGGCGCCGCAGACGGCCATCGACTTCGGCATGGTGGTGCGCGTGCCGATGATCGAGATCACCACCATCGGCGCCGGCGGCGGCTCGATCGCCCATGTCGACAAAAGCGGGCTGCTGCAGGTCGGCCCCGAATCGGCCGGCTCCGACCCGGGGCCGGTGTGCTACGGGCTCGGCAACGCGCGGCCGACGGTGACCGACGCCAATCTGGTGCTCGGCCGCATCAACGCCGAGCGGCCGATCGGCGGCAAGCTCGACCGGCTCGACACGGCCGCCGCGCGGCGCGCCATCGAGCAGCACGTCGCCGGGCCGCTCGGCCTCGGCGTGGAAGAGGCGGCCGAGGCGATCCTCAAGCTCGCCAACGCCCGCATGGCCGGCGCCATCCGGCTCGTCTCCATCGAGCGCGGGCACGACCCGGCGCGCTTCGCCGCCATGCCGTTCGGCGGCGGCGGCGCGCTGCACGCCGGCGCGCTGATCAAGGAGGTCGGGCTCGGCTCGGCGCTGGTGCCGCGCTTTCCCGGCGTCACCTCGGCGCTCGGCTGCGTCGTCGCCGACATGCGGCACGACCGGGTGCAGACCGTCAACCGGCTGCTCGACGCGCTCGACGCCGGCGCGCTCGGCCGCGACATGGCGGCGGTCGCCGAGGCGGCGGAGGCGCTGCTGGCGCGCGCCGGCGTCGGCTTCACGCGCATCGACCGCATCTACGAGCTCGACATGCTGTATCTCGGCCAGACGCACACGGTGAGCGTGCCGATCGCGATCGGGCCGGACGGGCTGACGCGCGCGGCGGTGATGGCCGCCTTCGAGGACGCCTACCGGGCCGCCTACGGCCGGCTGCTCGACGGCATCCCGGTGCGGGTGATGAACCACCGGGTGGCGGTGATCGGCCGGCGGCCCGACCTCGACATGGCCGTCTTCGCGCCGCTCGACGGCCGGCCGGCGGAAGCCTGCCGCACCGGCACGCGGCGCGTCTATGCCGACGGCGCCTTCCACGAGGCCGGCGTCTACGACCGCCTGGCGCTGGCCGTCGACGCGCGGGTCGAGGGCCCGGCGCTGCTCGAGCAGGCCGACACCACGATCTTCGTCGATCCGGGGCTGGTCGGCACGGTCGACCGCTTCGGCAACCTGATCGTGCGGCCGCGGGAGACCGGCGATGGCTGAGCGGCCGCTCGAGCCCGCGCGCACGGGCCTGCTGATCGTCGACCTGCAGAACGACTTCCTGCATCCCGACGGCGCCTATGCGCGCGGCGGCCGCAGCGCGCCGGCGATCGCCGCGCTGCCGGCGCGCGTGCGGCCGGTCGCCGACGCGCTGCGCGCGGCCGGCGGCTGGGTGATCTCGGCCCAGTTCACCCTGGTGCCGGGCAAGGGCGGCGCGCCGTTCATCGCGCCGCATCTCAAGGCGATGCGGCCGTTCCTCGGCAAGGGCGACTTCCTGCCCGGCGCCTGGGGGCACCAGCTCGTCGACCTTCTGCAGCCGGCCGACCTGACGGTCGAGAAGGTGGCCTATTCGGCCTTCTACATGACGCGGCTCGACTGGCTGCTGCGCAAGGCCGGCATCGACACGCTGCTGGTCGCCGGCATCGTCACCAATGGCGGCGTCGCCTCGACGGTGCGCGACGCGCATGTGCGCGAGCTCGCCACCTTCGTGCTGGCCGACGGCTGCGCGGCCTTCGACCAGGCGGTGCACGAGCGCGCCATCGCCGATCTCGCGACGGTCGGTCGCGTCGTCACCTGCGCGGAGGCGGCGGCCATGGTGGCCGGGCGGTGAGCGGCGCCATGGCCGGCGTCGTGCGCGGGCCGCCGCCGCGGCTCGACGCGGAGGCCGACGTGGTCGTTATCGGCGCCGGCGCCTGCGGCCTCGTCGCCGCGCTTGCGGCAGGCGAGGCGGGGGCCGAGGTCGTCGTCGTCGAGCGCGACGCCACGCCGAGCGGCTCGACGTCGCTGTCGTCGGGCTTCGTGCCGGCGCCGGGCACGCGCTTCCAGCGCGCCGCCGGCATCGCCGACGACACCGCCGCGCGCTTCGCCGCCGACATCGCGGCCAAGGCGCACGGCACGGCCGAGCCGGCGCTGGTGCGGCTCGCCAGCCGCGCCATCGGCCCGGCGCTGGAATGGCTGGCCGACCGGCACGGGCTGGAATGGCTGGTGCTCGACGACTTCCTCTATCCCGGCCATTCGCGCCATCGCATGCACGCGGTGCCGGAAAAGACCGGCGCCGGCCTGCTCGCCCGGCTTCTCGCCGCGACGCAGGCCGCCGGCGTGCCGCTGGCCGCCGGGGCGCGGGCGGCGCGGCTCTACGCGGCACCGGACGGCCGCGTGGCGGCCGTCGGGCTCGACCGACCGGACGGGGCGACGGAGACCGTCGGCTGCCGCGCGCTGGTGCTCGCCTGCAACGGCTATGGCGGCGACCCGGCGCTGGTGCGCCGGCACATCCCGGAAATGGCCGGGGCGCTCTATTTCGGCCATGCCGGCAACACCGGCGACGCGCTGCGCTGGGGCACGGCGCTGGGCGCGGCGACGCGCCACCTGTCGGGCTATCAGGGGCACGGCTCGGTGGCCCATCCGCACGGCATCCTGATCTCCTGGGCGCTGATGATGGAGGGCGGCATCCAGGTCAACGCCGAGGGCCGCCGCTTCTCCAACGAGCATGGCGGCTATTCCGAGCAGGCGGTCGCCGTGCTCGGCCAGCCGGGCGGCATCGCCTGGGCGGTGTTCGACGCGCGGCTCGACGCCTTCGCCGAGGGCTTCGCCGACTACCGCGCCGCGCGCGCGGCCGGCGCCGTGCGCGAGGCGGCCGACGTCGCCGGGCTCGCCGCCGCCACCGGCCTGCCGCAGGCCGCGCTCGGCGAGACGCTGGCCGCGGCGGCGCGCTGCCAGGCGGGCGCGGAAGACGACCCGTTCGGCCGCGATTTCACGACCAGGCCGGCGCTGGCGCCGCCCTACCGCGCGGTGCGGGTGACCGGCGCGCTGTTCCACACCCAGGGCGGGCTGATGATCGACGAGACGGCGCGCGTCGTCGACGGCGACGGCGCGCCGCTGCCCAATCTGTTCGCCGCCGGCGGCGCGGCCTGCGGCGTGTCGGGGCCGCATGTCGAGGGCTACCTGTCGGGCAACGGGCTGCTGACGGCGATCGCCTTCGGCCGTGTCGCGGGGCGGGCGGCCGGCGCCATGGCGGCGGCCGGCTGAACGGTCGCGGCGGCGGCGCTTTGCGGCACGGCGAAGCGGGACCGCGCTCGGCCCGCAAGCGCTCACTGCCGGCTCAGAGCACCTCGCCGAACAGCCGCTGGTTGACCGCGCGCGGCCTGGCCGCCTCCGTGGCGTCGGCGGCGACGAAGGAGGACCTGCCGCCGGCGAGATCGGCCGGCAGCACCAGCACGCGCACGAAGGCGGCGTTGCTGCCGCCGCAATTGGTGCCGACGACGGGCTCCTCGCCGGTCTCGAACCAGGCGTCGCCGGCCGCGATGCGGCGCACTGTGTCGCCGACATCGGCGCGCAGCGTGCCGAAGACCAGCCGGCGCAGGCCGGGGCCGCGGTGGCCGTGGCGCGGCGTCTGCGCGCCGTGCTCGGATTCGATGCGGTCGGCGCGCACCAGGTGCGGGCCGTCGAAAGGCGGCACGAAGGGATGCGCGGCGACGATCTCGGCGTCGAGATAGGGGGCAGCGGCGTCGGTCTTCTCGTAGAGCCACACGTCGGCGCCGGCGGCGACCGACACGCGGCCGGCGACGAAGGCGCCGGCATCGGGCTGCAGCGTCACCGGCGCGCCCTCGCGGGTCACCGTCGCGCGGCCGGCGCGCACATAGACGAACCAGGCCGTGCCCGGCCGGTCGGGCAGGGCGGTCTCGCCGGGGGCGAGGTCGTAGACGGCGAGGCGGAGGCGAGGCTGGCTGGCGGTCATCGCCGGAACTCCCTTGAAATCGCACAATGGTCGAGAATGGTGCGCACGGTCGCGCTGCCGGCGTCGAGGTATTCGTCGAGGATGTCGAAGTGGTCGTAGCCGGGCAGCACGGCGAGCGAGGGCTCGCGGCCGTGCCGGCGCAGATGGCTGTAGTAGCGGAACGTCTGGTCGACCCACTGCCACGGCTCGCGGCCGCCGACCTGGAGCGCGATCGCCGGGTTGAGCACCGGCGCGCGGCGCTCGACGTCGTGGCGCGCGGCGATCGCCGCGTCGAGCTTGAGCTCGGCGTTGACGCTGGTGCCGATCGCCGGGGCGGGATCGTAGATGCCGCTGGTCAGCAGCGCGCCGACGAGGCCGACCGCCGCCGGCTGCGGCCAGGCATGGGCGACGATGGCGGCGCCGAGATGGGCGCCGGCCGAGTGGCCCGACAGCGTGATGCGCGCCGGATCGCCGCCATGCCCGGCGATGTTGCGGCAAACCCAGTCGAACCCGGCGATCGCGGAAGCCACGACGCCGTCGAGCGTGGAGGCCGGGCAGAGCTCGTAGTTGGCGATCACCGTGGTGACGCCGTGCGGCACCAGCGTGCCGGCGACGAAGGCGTAGTTGGCCTTGTCCTGGGCGCGCCAGTAGCCGCCGTGCAGGAAGATATGCACCGGCGCGCCGGCCTCGGCGGCCGGGTAGATGTCGAGCCGGCGCAGCGGGTGGTCGCCATAGGCGACGTCGTCGATGCGCGCCAGGCGCTCGCGCGCCGCCGCGTTGACCGGCTCGCGCCGCGCCCGCGCCGCGGCGAAGTCGGGAAAGGCGCGCTGCGGGTTGTACTGGAACTCGTGCTCCTCCGGCGTCAGGCCGGACCAGATCGGTCGTTCGCTCGTCATCGTCTCCCCCGTCTCCGGCCGCTCGCCGGCCGGCCGCACATTAGGCGAGGCGGAGGCCGGATTGAAAGAGGGTTCTTGCATTTTGGGCGTGAATGGTTCACCAATGAGTCAGATTTGGCAACGCCGTTGCGACGGCCGCAGCCGGCGTGCGGCAGGGGTGGAACGGGAGGTGACCGCTTGAAGATCGCGTCCATCGAGTTCGTGGCGCTCAGCGCGCCGCTGGCCGCCGGCAAGGCCTACGGCATGTCCAAGGCGCTGGCCACGGGACGCCAGTCGACGCTGGTGCGGCTCACGCTCGAGGACGGCACGGACGGCTTCGGCGAGGCGTGGGGGCCGCCGCCCTTCAACATGGCGCTGCTGCCGCTGCTGCAGCGCCATCTGGTCGGGGTGAACGTGCTCGACGTCGAGCACGTCTTCGACCGCATCACCGCGCAGCACTACCATTTCGGCTTCCAGGGGCCGCTGATGACGGCGATCTCGGGCGTCGACATCGCCGCCAAGGACGCCGCCGGCAAGATGCTCGGCGTGCCGGTGTGCCGGCTGATCGGCGGCCGCAACCTGGAGCGCGTGCCGATCTACGCCTCCGGCGGCTATCTGACCGAGACGCCGGAGGCCGACTTCGCGCCGCAGATTGAGGCGATGGCCGAGGCCGGCCACCGCCACGTCAAGATCAAGATCGGCTTGTCGCCGGAAAGCGACGAGGCGCGGCTCGCCACGGCGCGCACGATCCTCGGCGAGGAGGTCGACATCCTGGTCGACATCAATGCCAACTACACCTTCGACGTCGCGCGCGAGGCGATGGCGCGCATGCGACCGTACCGGCCGGGCTGGGTCGAGGAGCCGCTCGGCCCGCGCGACTATGACGGGCTGGCGCGGCTCGCCGCCGTCGCCGGCCTGCCGATCGCCACCGGCGAGGCGCTCTATTCGGTGCACGACTTCCGGCCGATCGCGACGGCCGGCTCGGCCGACGTGCTGCAGCCCGACCTGTCGCTGTGCGGCGGCTTCTGGCAGGGCCGCAAGATCGCCGAGCTGGCGCACGCCCACCACCTGCGGCTGTCGCCGCATGTGTGGGGCGGGGCGGTCGGGCTCGCCGCGGCGCTGCACTACATCGCGGCGCTGTCGGCCTATCCGCATGCCGGCAACGTGCCGCGGCCGGTGCTTCTGGAATACGATCTCGGCGAGAACCCGCTGCGCAGCGACCTGCTCAAGGCGCCGCTGGCGCCGGTCGACGGCGCCATCGCGGTGCCGGACGGGCCGGGCCTCGGCATCGAGATCGACATGGCCGCGGTCGAACGCCATGCCGTCGGCTGAGCGCGTGCGCGAAACCGACGCCATGCGCGAGGACGCGCTGCTCGAGGTGCGCGACCTGCGCACCCACTTCTTCACCGAGGCCGGCGTCGTCAAGGCGGTCGACGGCGTGACGCTGAGCCTCGGCACGGCCGAGACGCTGGCGATCGTCGGCGAATCGGGCTCCGGCAAGTCGGTGACCGGGCTGACGGTGATGCGGCTGCTCGCCCGCACGCCGGCGCGCGTCGTCGGCGGGCGCATCCTGTTCCGCGACCGCGGCGGCGCGGCGCTCGACCTTCTGGGGCTCGGCGAGGAGCGCATGCAGCGCATCCGCGGCAACGAGATCGCGATGATCTTCCAGGATCCGATGTCGAGCCTCAACCCGGTGTTCACCGTCGGCGAGCAGATCGCCGAATCGCTGCGCGCCCATCTCGGCCAGGACCGCGACAGCGCGCGGCGCTCGGCCGTGGAACTGCTCGACCAGGTCGGCATCTCCGATCCGCAGCGCCGGGTGCGGGCCTATCCGCACGAGCTGTCGGGCGGCATGCGGCAGCGCGTCATGATCGCGCTGGCGCTCGCCTGCAACCCGCGGCTGCTGATCGCCGACGAGCCGACGACGGCGCTCGACGTGACCATCCAGGCGCAGATCATCGCGCTCCTGAAGCGGCTGCAGCGCGAGCGGCAGATGGCGATGATCTTCGTCACCCACGACCTCAAGCTGGTCGGCGAGATCGCCGACCGGGTGGCGGTGATGTATGCCAGCCGGGTGGTCGAGGAGGGTGCGGTGGCCGACGTGCTGGAGCGGCCGCGCCACCCCTACACGAAGGCGCTGATCTCGTGCATCCCGCGGCGCGACTACGGCGCGGCCGAGAGCCAGACGCTCAACCCGATCCCCGGCACGCTGCCCAACCCGCTGGCGCCGCCCGACGGCTGCCCCTTCCATCCGCGCTGCAACCACGCCGTGGCGGCCTGCCGCGCCGCCGTGCCGGCGCTGGAGGAGGCCGCGCCCGGCCACACCACGGCCTGCATCCGCTGGCAGGAGCTGTCGCTGTGAGCGCCGTCGAGACGCGAAAGGACAGGGCCGCGGCGGCCGGCGCGCCGCTGCTTGCCGTGCGCGGGCTTACCAAGCATTTTCCCGTCGGCCGCTCCCTTCTGGGCTCCGGCCGGGCGGCGGTGCGCGCGGTCGAGGCGGTCGATTTCGACGTGGCGGCCGGCGAGGTGGTCGGCGTGGTCGGCGAATCGGGCTCCGGCAAGTCGACGCTGGGGCGCCTGGTGCTGCGGCTGATCGAGGCGACGGCCGGCGAGGTGCGCTTCGACGGCCAGGATCTCGGCGCGCTCGACGCCGGCGCGCTGCGCCGCTTCCGGCGCCACTTCCAGATGATCTTCCAGGACCCGATCTCGAGCCTCAACGCGCGCATGACGGTCGGCGACATCCTGAGCGAGCCGCTGCGGCTGCACTTCGGCATGACGCGCGCCGATGCCGCCGACGCCGCCGTGCGGCTGCTCGAGCAGGTCGGCCTCGGCGCGCAGCACATGGCGCGCTATCCGCGCTCGTTCTCCGGCGGCCAGGGCCAGCGCATCGCGGTGGCGCGTGCGCTCGCCTCCTCGCCGCGCTTCATCGTCGCTGACGAGCCGGTCTCCGCGCTCGACGTGTCGGTGCAGGCCGAGGTGGTCAACCTGCTGCGCGGCCTGCAGCGCGAGCTCGGCCTGGCGCTGATGTTCATCAGCCACGACCTGTCGGTGGTCGAGGTGATCGCCGACCGGGTGGTGGTGCTCTATCTCGGCCGCATCATGGAGGTGGCGCCGACCGAGGCGCTCTACCGGCGCCCGGCGCATCCCTACACGGCCGCCCTGCTGCAGGCGGTGCCCGGCGCGGTGCCGCCGGAAAACCGCGTGCTCCTGAAGGGCGAGATCCCGAGCCCGGCCGCGCCGCCATCGGGCTGCGTGTTCCGCACGCGCTGCCCCTTCGCCATCGACGCGTGCGCCGGCGACGTGCCGGCGCTGCGCGAGATCGCCCCCAACCAGTTCAAGGCGTGCATCCGCGATGACCTCTCGCTCTGACGCTCCGACCCGCGGCGAGGCGGTGCTGGTGCTCGGTGGCCGCGGCTTCGTCGGCTCGCACGTCACGCGCCGGCTGGTGGCGGCCGGCTACCGGCCGCACCTGTTCGGCCCGCCGATGGCCGACGACCTGCTGGCCGATCTCGCCGGCCGCTTCGACGAGAGCCACGGCAGCGTCGAGGACCGCGCGGCGGTCGCCGAGGCGCTGGCGCGCAGCGGCGCGCGGCGCCTCGTCACCACGGTGGCGCACAGCGTCGGGCGCAGCGGGCTGATGCGCTCGGGCGACGCGGAGTCCGACCGCGCGCTGGCGATCAACGTGCTCGGCTTCCGCAACGTGCTGGAGGCGGCGCTCGAGGCCGGCGTCAAGCGCGTGGTGTGGACGAGCTCGACCGTCGTCTACGGCTCGGCCTGGGACTATCCGGGCGAGCCGGTCGACGAGGCCGCGCCGTGCCGGCCGCTCACCTTCTACGGGCTGACCAAGCAGCTCTCGGAGGATCTGGCCGGCTACTACCGCAACCGCTTCGGCCTCGACGTGGTCGGCCTGCGGCTGCCGCTCGTGCTCGGGCCGGGCCTCTGGTACCAGGGCGCGGCGGCGGCGATCACCGGCGCCGTGGCGGCGGCCGCGGCCGGCCGCGCGCACGCCTTCGCCTTCCACGACGACCCGATCGACCTGATGCATGTCGGCGACGTCGCCGCGGCGGTGCTGGCCGCGCTGGAGCGCGGCGGCCAGGCCGAGGCGGTCTACAACATCAACGGCTTCACCGCGCGCATGAGCGACATCCTCGAGGCGCTGGCGCGCCGCTTCGGCGCGCTTCACGTGACGTGGCGCAGCGAGGAGGCGGCGCTGCGCTTCCCGCTGATCGATGACCGCCGCTTCCGCCGCGACTTCGCCTTCGCGCCGGCCTTCGACCTCGACGGGGTCATCCAGTCCATGCTCGATGAGGAGACGACCGATGTATGAGGACAAGCTCGCCGCGCTCGGCCTGACGCTGCCGGAGGCCGCCGCGCCGTCCTTCAACTATGTGCCGGTCACGGTGCATCGCGGCGTCGCCTATGTCAGCGGCCAGCTTCCCAAGGTCGACGGGGCGGTGCGGGTGTTCGGCAAGGTCGGCGCGGAGGTCGACCTGGAGACGGCGCAGCAGGAGGCGCGGGTGTGCATCCTGCAGGGGCTCGCCTGCCTGAAGGCGGCGATCGGCTCGCTCGACCGCGTCGAGCGGATCCTCAAGATCAACGGCTACGTCGCCTCCGCGCCCGGCTTCAACGCGCAGCCGAAGGTGCTCGACGCGGCGTCCGACCTGCTCGGCGCGGTGTTCGGCGCGGCAGGGCGGCACGCGCGCGCGGCCGTCGGCGTGGCCGAGCTGCCGCGCAACACCGCCGTCGAGATCGAGATGACGGTGGCCGTGCGCGAGGAGGAGGCCGCCGGTTCGTGACGCGGCGCGGCGGGCCGCCGGGGCGGACTGCCGATGCATGCGTGCCAAGAGGAGCAATCCGCCGCCCGGCACCTGCCACCGACGGGCGGCGCCCCGGCCACAGGCCGGGCAACAACAAGCAACCGGTGGCGCGCCACTCTGGAGGAGCGAGATGTCTCTCATACTGAACGCAAGACGCCTGATCGGCCGGCGGGTGCGCTACGGCGCGATGTCCCTGCTGTCGGCCGCCGCGCTGGGCCTGGCGAGCGCGGCAAACGCCCAGGCCGAGCTTTACGGCCCGGTGCCGGAGAACCCGCAGACGGGCGGCACGCTGGAGGTCGGCCTGCTGGTCGAGCCGCCGGCGCTCGACCCCTTCCACCAGGCGGCCGACGCGCGCATCCGCGTCACCGTGCTGATGTATCAGGGGCTGTTCTACGAATCGGCCGACGGCGAGGCGCTGCCGCTGCTGGCCGAGAGCTACGAGATCTCCGACGACGGGCTCACCTACACGATCCGGCTGCGCGAGGGCGTCACCTTCCACACCGGCAAGGCGATGACGGCCGAGGACGTGGCCTACAGCTACAACTACATCCGCGATCCGGAAAACGGCTCGCCCGGCGCCGGCGACTTCGCCATCATCGACACAGTCGAGGCGGTCGACCCGCTGACCGTGCGCTTTGACCTGAGCGAGCCGAACGCGGCGCTGCCGATGACGCTCGGCAACAAGTACGGCGCCGTCGTGCCGGCCGGCTATTTCGACGCCGAGGGCGCCAAGAACCGCATGAACGCGGAGAGCGTCGGCACCGGTCCGTTCAAGCTGGTCGAGTTCAACCCGAACCAGAACCTGCTGATGGCCAAGAACGAGGACTACTGGGAGGAGGGCGCGCCCTATCTCGACGAGATCAACTTCTCCTTCCTGCCCAACAGCGCCTCGATGCTGATCGCGCTGCGCAACGACCGCATCGACCTGGTGGCGCTCAGCCGGCCGCAGGACGTGCAGCAGGTCGAGGGCATCGAGGGGCTGGTGATCGAGCGCTTCCCCTCGCTCAACCAGAAGGCCATCGACCTCGGCTCCGAGACCGAGCCGCTCGGCGACGTCAAGGTGCGCCAGGCGATCTCGCTGGCGGTCGACAAGCAGCAGATCATGGAGGCGGCGATCGGCGGCTACGGCCAGGTGATCGGCACCATGGTCGCCGGCATGCAGGAGCGCTGGGGCGTGCCGCTTGAGGAGCTGCCCAACGAGACGGTCGACATCGAGCGGGCCAAAGCGCTGCTCGAGGAGGCGGGCCACGGCGACGGCTTCGAGCTGACGCTGACCACCATCAACGGCTACGACTGGATGGACCCGGCGGCCGTGACGCTGAAGCAGCAGCTCGCCGAGATCGGCATCGACCTCAACATCCAGCGCGTCGACCTCGGCGTGTGGATCAACAACTTCCGCTCCTCGCAGATGGGCTTCACCTTCAACGACTGGGCGACGCAGCCGGACCCGAACCTGCTGTTCTACCGCCACTTCCACCAGAAGCCGGAAGGCGCCGACTTCCGCAACTGGGACAACGCGGAGGCGAGCGCGCTGCTCGACAAGGGGCGCGCGGAATCCGACTATGAGGCGCGGCGCGAGCTCTACAGCCAGTTCCAGACGATCATGGCGGAGACCGTGCCGACCATCATGCTGTTCTCGGCCGACCACATCGTGGTGCGCGACGAGGCGGTGAAGAACTACGTGCAGCATCCGACGGGCTGGTACTACGGCTTCGCGCGCACGTATCTCGACGAGTAGGGGCGGCGCCCCGGCCGGCCCGGCGCGCCGCGCGCCGGGCCGGTGCCAATCCGGCGATGGAAGTGTGATGGGACTCTATCTCTTGAAGCGCCTCGGCGCCTCGCTGCTGACGGCCGTCATCGCGACGTTCCTGGTCTTCGTGCTGGTGCGCATGGTGCCGGGCGACGTGGTGGCGCAGATGATGGGCCAGGCGGGCGGCACGGAGGCCGAGGCGGCGCTGCGCGCCTTCTTCGGGCTCGACCGGCCGATCTACCTGCAGTACCTGGGCTGGCTCGGCGACGCGCTGACCGGCGATCTCGGCCAGAGCTGGACGCGCGGCATGCCGGTCGCCGGCATGGTCGGCGACGCCTTCCTCGTCACGCTGCAACTCGGCCTGATGACGCTCGCCATCGCCACGCTGATCGGCGTGCCGCTCGGCATCGTGGCCGGCATCTATGAGGGCCGGCCGATCGACACCGCCATCCAGGGCTTCAACGTGCTCGGCCTGTCGGCGCCGGTGTTCTGGGTCGGGCTGATGGTGCTGGTCGCCGTGTCGAGCGCGTTTTCCTGGTCGCCGCCGCTGCGCTTCGTGCCGCCGACGCGCTCGCTGGCCGACAATCTCGCCATCCTGGCGCTGCCGGTGGTCAGCCTGGCGCTGCTGCAGGTCGCCGCCTACAGCCAGTTCGTGCGCCAGAACGTGGTCACCGCGCTGCACCAGCCCTATGTGCGCACGGCGGTCGCCAAGGGCATGCCGACGCGCATCGTCTTCTTCAAGCACATCCTGCGCAACGTCACGATCCCGATCGTCACCTTCATGGGGCTGATCCTGATCCAGATCCTCGGCGGCGTCGTCATCATCGAATCGCTGTTCGCGCTGCCCGGCCTCGGCCGGCTGCTGCTGACGGCGATCGAGACGCGCGACTATCCGGTCGTGCAGGGGGCGCTGCTCGTCGTCGTGCTGGTGGCGATGGTGGTCAACCTGATCGTCGACATCGCCTATCACGTCATCGACCCGCGCATGCGCGTGAGCTGAGGTCCGGCATGGCAAACGACACCCTCACGGCCGGCCGCGCGGCCTGGACCCAGCGCCTGGGGCGCACGCTGCGCCACGACCCGGCGCTCGCCTTCGGCCTGGCGCTGATCGGCGTGCTCGTCGCCGTCAGCGTGGCGCCCGGCCTGTTCGCCGGCCAGTCGCCCTTCGAGATCGATTCGGCGGCCGCCCTGCAGCCGCCGTCGGCGGCGCACTGGTTCGGCACCGACGACGTCGGCCGCGACATCTACGCCCGCGTCATCCACGGCGCGCGCATCACGCTGTCGATCTGCGCCGGCTCGCTCGCCGTGTCGGCGCTGCTCGGCGGCATGCTCGGGCTGGTCTCGGGCTATTTCGGCGGGCTGATCGACCAGGTGCTCGGGCGGCTAATCGACGTCATGCTGTCGTTCCCGCCGATCATCCTCGGCATCATCATCACCGGCATCCTGGGGCCGGAGACGGTCAACCTCGTGCTCGCCCTGTCGATCGTCTACATGCCGGTGTTCTTCCGCATCGCGCGGGCCGGCGCGATGAGCGAGGCGAGCCTGCCCTATGTCGAGGCGGCGCGCAGCGTCGGCCTGACCGACGGCGCGATCCTGCGCCGCCACGTCACGCGCAACGTGGTGCCGCTGCTGCTCACCCAGTACATGATCCTGTTCCCGCTGATCCTGCAGATCCAGGCCGCGCTCGGCTTTCTCGGCCTCGGCGTGCAGCCGCCGACGCCCGACTGGGGCGCCATCCTCGAGCAGGGCAAGGACTACATCCTGTTCGCGCCGTGGATGTCGGTGTTTCCGGGGCTGGCGGTGCTGATCACCGCGCTGGCGCTGATGCTGGTCGGCCGCTCGCTGCAGCACAGGATCAACCGGCGATGAGGCGCGGCGGCGAACCGACGAGGCCGCGCCGCGCCCGCGCGGAAGGCAGACCGACTCCGACGCCTCACCTTGCCGCGTCGGCGAACGGCGAACCGGTCTTCACGTCGCTCGGAAACGCGCTAGCTCGAGCTCGCCGCCGACAGGGTGTTGAGCAGGTAGCTGCGGATCGCCTCGCGCGCGGCCGCCGCGTCGCCGGCCTTGAGCGCGTCGACGATGCGGGCGTTGTCGCGGTAGGCGGCCTCGCGCACGGCGGCGACCGGGCTTGGATGGCCGCCCGGCCGGCCCCACTGGGCGCGCCGGCGCGAGGCGACGATCTGCTCGAACACGAAGCTCATGAAGCGGTTGTGCGCGGCGCGCACGATCGACAGGTGGAGGCAGTACTTGGCCTCCTTGAAGGCGCTCCAGTCCGGCGCGGCGTGCAGCTCGGCGAGATAGGCCTCCATCACCGCGATGTCGTCGGCGGTGGCGCGCTCGACGACGAGGTCGGGGATCGCCGGCTCGAACAAGAGCCGCGCCTCGAGCAGCTCGGCCAGGCTGTACTCCTCGGCCGGTCCCGCCATGCGGCCGACCGCGCCGTCGGCGACGAAGGTGCCGCGCCCGACATGGCGCTCGATCAGGCCGTCGTCGGCAAGCAGGCTCATCGTGCGGCGGATGGTGTTGCGCGCGGTGCCGAACTGCTCGGCCAGCGCGCGCTCGGTCGGCAGCCGGCCGCGCTCGCCGAAGGCGCCGCGCAGGATGGCGTCCTTCAGGCGCTGATAGATCTCCAGCCGTTCGGCATCGGACCGGGCGCGGGCGCCGTGCGCGCCGAGCAGATCGGAATTGGTGTGGAACATGGTGTCGGTTTGGTCGGCCATCGGAGCTTCGCGTCGGCTGGAATCTTTCCGACAAATATACCAATGCGGCGAGAAGGACAAACGGCAAAGGCCGGCAAGGGTTGCGTGTCGTCGCGCCGGCCGGTGATTTTCGCGGCTATTGGTCGAAAATGGGTCAAACGGCCGGAGCGCTTTTGCAATGCTTGAAGACGGAGTGGAAACGATGCGGCGATCGGGTGGACAGCTCGTGGTCGAGGCGTTCAGGGCGAACGGCGTGGAGCAGGTGTTCGGCGTGCCGGGCGAGAGCTTCCTGCCGATCCTCGACGCGCTGGTCGACACGCCGGAGATCCGGCTGACGATCGCCCGCCAGGAGGGCGGCGCGGCGATGATGGCCGAGGCGCACGGCAAGCTGACCGGCCGGCCCGGCATCTGCCTGGTGACGCGCGGGCCGGGCGCGGCCAACGCCTATGCCGGGGTGCACGTGGCGGCGCAGGATTCCACGCCGATGATCCTGCTGGTCGGCCAGATCGCGCGCGAGGTGACCGACCGCGAGGCCTTCCAGGAGATCGACGTCAAAGCGATGTTCGGCGACCAGGTGAAGTGGGCGGCGCAGGTCAACGACACCGCGCGGCTGCCCGAATACATGGCGCGCGCGTTCTCCACCGCGATGGCGGGGCGGCCGGGGCCGGTCGTGCTGGCGCTGCCGGAGGACGTGCTCGCCGG
>NZ_JAOAOP010000035.1 GCF_030398335.1 Aquibium sp. A9E412 | reverse complement strand
CCCGCCGCCAGGTCGACGCTGCCCCTCACCCTGCCCTCTCCCCGCAGGCGGGGAGAGGGTGAGGTCGCGCGCGTCTTCGGCGGCCGTCCCCTCTGACCCCCCTGTCGGCTGCGCCGACATCACCCCCTCAAGGGGGGAGATCGGGCTGGCGTTTGCGGCCGGCCGCCGTGCCGAGGCCTGCGAGACCGGGGGCGCCCCCTTCTCCCCGCACGCGGGGAGAAGGTGCCCCGCAGGGGCGGATGAGGGGCGGCGCGGGCAGCGGCCGGAGCGGCGCAAGCCGGCCCACCGGCATCGGCCCGACGGCGACGGCGCGCCCGTCGCCTCAGCGCGGCACGGTGATCGCCTGGTCGCCGATGCGGCTCATGTCGGCCTTCTCGCCCTCCTCGGTGCTGCCGGGCACGGTGAAGACCTGGCCCGGCCAGATCCGGTCGGGATCGCGGATCTGGTCCTGGTTGGCGAGATAGATGGTCGAGTAGCGGATGCCGCGGCCGTAGACGCGCCGCGAGATGCGCCACAGCGTGTCGCCGCGGCGGATGATCACCGCGCTGTCGACGGCCTGCAGCTTGGGCGCGGTGACGACGCCGGCCTCGCCGGCCCCGGCACTGCCGCTTGCCGCGCCGCCCGCCGCGGCAAGCCGCTCGGCCTTTTCCGCCGCGCTGTCGGGCGCGGCGTCGGCGGCCGCGTCGTCCGTGCCCGGCAGGCTCCCGGCGGCGTCGGCCGCGTCGTCCGTGTCCGGCACGCTCCCGGCAGCGGCATCGGCGGCCCTGCGGTCGGTCTGCGGACCGGCGACCTCGGGCACATCGCCGGCATCCGGCGCGGCGGCCGGCGATGCGGCCTGCTGTGCACCGCCGGCGGTCGTCGCGTCCGGCGCGTCGCGCGGCTCGGCAGGCCCGTCGGCCGCGGCAGGCGCTGCATCCGTCGGCGCCGCGTTGGCCTCGTCGGCCGCCGCCGTCGGTTCGTCCCGTCCGCCGGCGGTGCCGGCCATCGCGGTCTCGCCGCCGGCATCGGCCGAACCTGGCGCCGCCGGCTGCGGCGCGGCGGCGGTCTCGGACCCGGCATCACCGGTCTCGGATTGGGGTGGCGTCAGCGTCGGACCGCCCGGCGCCGCGCCATCGGCCGGCGCGGCCGCGGCCGCCGCGTCGTCTTCCGCCGGGCCGGCGGCATCGGCAGCCGGGCGCTCGCCCGCCGGCGCGGCATCGGCCTCGACAGCCCCCGCGGGCGCGGGCGCAGCGTCGCGCGCAGCCGGTTCTCCGGTCGCGCCTTCTTCTGCGGCCGCGTCTTCCGCGCCCGCCGCAGCGGTATCGCCGGCGGCGGGCGCGCCCGCCTCACCGGCCGCCTCGGACGGCGCCGCCTCCGGCGCGGCGAGCTCGGCCGGCGGCGTGTCGTCGAGCGCGGCCATGGCGTCCGGCGCGACGGCGGCGATGGTCTCGCCCGGCTCGCGCTCGAACGGCACGGCGGCGCGCGCGATCACGTCGGCACCGTTGTCGGCCAGCATGTCGGCGCGCACGATGTAGTCGCCCACCGGCAGGTCGCGCACCGCCTCGACCAGGAACTGCCCGCCGGGCGAGGCGATGGCGTCGCCGAGCAGGATCTCGTTGGCGTAGACGCGCACGCGGCGGCCGGGATCGGCGACGCCGGCGACGAAGATCTCGCGGCCGTCGATCTCGACCGCCTGCACGAAGACGGAGGGCTGGCGACCGGGTGCGGGCGCGTCCGGCTGCGGCGCAGGTTCGTCCGGCGCCGCCGCGCTGTCGGGCGCCAGCGCCGCCATGCGCTCGCCGCCGGTCGCGTCGTCCGGCGTCGGCGCATCGGGCTCGGACCGCGCCTGATCGTCCACCGCAGACGCATCGGGCGCAGTGGCGCGGCGCGTGTCGTCGGTCGTCGTGGCGGGCGGGCCGGCAGGCGCCGCCGCATCCGCGGCATCGGCCTGCGCGTCGCGCGCCGGCCCGTCGTCCCGCGGCGCCGGCGGCGTCGCGTCCTCGGCCGCGACGGTCACGTCCGGCGCCGGCGCAGCCTCGCCGGCCGGCGCATCGGCCGCCGTCTCCCGTTCCTCCTCCGCCGCCGGTTCGGGCGCGGCGGGCCCGGCATCGGGCGCCGCCGGGTCGGCATCGGCGGTCACCGCGGGGTCGACCGTCGCACCGTCGGGTGCCGCGTCCGGCGTCGCGGTCTCGTCCTGCGTGGCGGTCACGTCGGGCGTCGCGTCCTGCGTCACAGCCTCGCCGGTCGCCTCGCCCGCATCGGCTGCGGCGAGGCCGCCGGGCGCGGTGCCGGCGATCTCGGAAGCGCCGTCCGGCGCCGGCGGTGCGACGACCGCGACGTCGGCCGGCGCACCGGCCTCCGCGCCCTGCCCGGCATCGGCATCGGCATCGACATCGGCAGCGGCTTCGGTCTCGGCATCGGTATCGGTCTCGGCGGCCGCGACCCGGTCCTCGCTGGCGCCGCCCGGCACGGCCGCATCGCCGGCCGGCTCGGGCGCGGCGGTCTCGGCCGTCTCGGCGGTTTCGGCCGTCCCGGCCGGCACGCCGTCGCCGCCGGGCTCGCTCGCCGGGGCCGCCTCGGGCACGGTGATGAAGCGGCTCGGCTCGCCGGGCTTTTCCACCAGCGCCAGCACCTGGCCGGTCTCGCTGTCGGGCACCGAGACGATCGCCGTTTCGATCGACGTCGCCACCACCGCGTCCGGCGAGGTGGCGCGCAGCACGATCTCGTAGTCGCCGGGGCCGAGCGGCTCGTCGAGCACCACCGCGAAATCGCCGGACGGGCCGGCCTCGGCCGTGCCGATGGTGCGCGAGCCGGTGACCACCTCGACCGATGCGCCGGGCGCGGCGCGTCCGGCGATCACGATCGAGCCGTCGGGCTCCACCCGCACCAGATCGAAGGCCGGCACCACCACCTCGGTCGCGGCCGGCGTCTCGCCCGCGCCGTCGGGTCCCGCCTCGGGCGCTTCCGCGCCGGCGTCCTGCGGCGCGTCGGCGCCGGTGATGGGGGTCGCCGGCTGCGGTGCTGCGGCATCGTCCCGACCGGCCTGCGCATCCCCTTCGGGCAGCGCGGCGACCACCGGCGCATCGCGGCCGAGATAGGGATCGAGGGCGCCGGCAAAGTAGGCGGTGGCGCCGGCGGCGATCAGCGCGCCGAGAAGGAAGAGAGCCGCCCGGACCGGCGTTGCACCCATGATTCGCGCACCTCCAGCGATTGTTTTTTCGCGGTCTAGCCTGTTTTCCGGGGGGCGACAAGAAAAACGCCGGATGCCCCTTGACCGCAGTCACGCAGGCAATACCAAATCGGTTTCATGACACCGATCTCCTCCATCTGCGTGTATTGCGGGTCGTCTGCGGGCCGCGATCAGACCTATTCCGACGCCGGCCGCACGCTCGGCCGCGCACTGGCCGACAACGGGCTCAGGCTCGTCTATGGCGGCGGCACCAAGGGCATCATGGGCGCGGTCGCCGAAGGCTGCCTTGCTTCCGGCGGCAAGGTCACCGGCATCATCCCGCGCTTCCTGATGGCCAAGGAAGCCACGGCGGAGGCGCTCGAACACCTCGACGACCTGATCGTGACCGAGGACATGCACACCCGCAAGCACAGGATGTTCGAGGAATCGGACGCCTTTGTGGCGCTGCCGGGCGGCATCGGCACGGTCGAGGAGATCGTCGAGATCATGACCTGGGCGCAGCTCGGCCGGCACCGCAAGCCGATCGTCTTCGCCAACATCGCCGGCTTCTGGGATCCCTTCCTGACGCTGATGAGCCACATGCGCGAGCAGGGCTTCATCCACTCCTCGCGCCTGGTGCGGCCGATCGTGGTCGACAGCGCGGAGGCGATCGTGCCGGCGGTGATCGAGGCGGCCGGGCGGCGCGGCGCACCGGCCGGCGGCCGCGAGGAGGTGATCGAGCGGCTGTGAGGCGGACGCGTCAGGCCGAGCCGGGCGGCACCGTGCGCGCAGCGCGCCGGCGGCCGGCCAGCATCGGCCAGGTGTAGAGCGCCAGCGCCAGCCAGATCATCACGAAGGCCACGGCCCGCCCGCCGTCGAACGGCTCGCGGAACACGAACACCGCGATCAGGAAGATCATCGTCGGCGTGATGTACTGCATGATGCCGATCGTCGAATAGCGCAGCAGCTTGGCGCCGAAGGCGTAGAACAGCAGCGGCACGGCGGTCGCCGGTCCGCAGCCGATCAGAAGCAGCACGTCGACCGGCTGCGCGGTCACGAAGCTGCCCGCCCCCGTCGCCTGCAGATAGCCGACATAGCCGAGCGCCGGCACGCTGAGGATCGCCGCCTCGAGGAAGAAGCCCTGGCTCGGGCCGATCGGCAGCGTCTTGCGCAGGAAGCCGTAGGTGGCGAAGGAGAGCGCGAGCACGAGCGAGATCCACGGCAGCCCGCCGGCCTGGACGGTGAGCACCGCCACCGCCGCGGCCGCCAGCGCCACGGCCGCGACCTGCAGCCGGTCGAGCCGCTCGCCGAGCAGCACGGCGGCCAGCGCGATGGAAACCAGCGGGTTGATGTAGTAGCCGAGCGCGGCCTCCAGCGCCCGGTCGTTGCCGATCGCCCAGACATACAGGCCCCAGTTCACCGAGATGAAGCCGGCCGGCAGCACCGCCATGGCGAGCAGCCGCGGCGAGCGCACGACGCGGCGCAGGTCGGCCGTGCGGCGCAGCGCCAGCAGCGTCAGCCCGGCGATCGGCACCGACCACAGCGCCCGATGCGCCACCACCTCGACGGGCGGAATGTGGGCAACTGCCTTCATGTAGAACGGCAGCAGGCCCCACAGCAGGTAGGCCGACAGGGCGAAGGCGAAGCCGCGGCCGGCTTCGCTCTGGGCGGTGGATTCGACGCTCATGCGCCTGCTATCGGCCGGACGGCGCGGCAGCACCATCGAAAACTTCTGATCGATCGGCGGCCGGCAAGGCGGCGCCCTACTGCGCCGCCGCGCCGATGGCGGCCTGGCGGTTCTTCATCAGCTTGTAGACGACCGAATCCATCAGCGCCTGGAAGGAGGCGTCGATGATGTTGTCCGACACGCCGACGGTGCGCCAGCGCGCGCCGCTGGCGTCCTGCGATTCGATCAGCACGCGGGTCACCGCCTCGGTGCCGCCGTTGAGGATGCGCACCTTGTAGTCGACCAGCTCGAGATCGGCGATCTCGTCCTGGTAGCGGCCGAGGTCCTTGCGCAGCGCGATGTCGAGCGCGTTGACCGGACCGTGCCCCTCGGCCACCGACATGCGCGTCTCGCCGTCGACGACGATGCGCACGATCGCCTCCGACACGGTCTTCAGATTGCCGTTGGCGTCGAAGCGGCGCTCGACCATGCAGCGGAAGCTGTCGACGGCGAAGAAGTCGGGCACGCCGCCCAGCGCACGGCGGGCCAGCAGCTCGAAGCTGGCGTCGGCGCCCTCATAGGCATAGCCCTCCGCCTCGCGCGCCTTGACGCGGGCGATCAGCGTGTCGAGCCGCGGGTCGGCCTTGTCGACGGCAATGTCGAAGCGGGCGAGCTCGGCGATGAAGTTGGCGCGGCCGCCCTGGTCCGACACCATGACGCGGCGCCGGTTGCCGACCGTCTCCGGCGGCACGTGCTCGTAGGTCTGCGGCGCCTTGAGGATGGCCGAGGCGTGGATGCCGGCCTTGGTGGCGAAGGCGGAGGCGCCGACATAGGGCGCCTGCGGCTCGGGCGCCCGGTTCAGCAGCTCGTCGAAGGCATGCGACAGCCGCGTCAGGCCGGCCAGCCGGTCGGCCGCAAGCCCGATGTCGAAGCGCCCGGCATAGGGCGCCTTCAGCATCAGCGTGGGGATCAGCGTCACCAGGTTGGCATTGCCGCAGCGCTCGCCGATGCCGTTCAATGTGCCCTGCACCTGGCGCACGCCGGCCTCGACGGCGGCCAGCGTGTTGGCGACGGCCTGGCCGGTGTCGTCATGCGCGTGGATGCCGAGCCGCTCGCCCGGCACGCCGGCGGCGATCACCGCCTCGACGATGCGGCGCACCTCCGCCGGCTGGGTGCCGCCATTGGTGTCGCACAGCACCACCCAGCGGCTGCCCGCCTCGCAGGCCGTGCGCGCGCAGGCGAGCGCGTAGTCGGGATTGGCCTTGTAGCCGTCGAAGAAGTGCTCGCAGTCGACCATCGCCTCGTAGCCGGCGGCGCGGGCGGCGGCGACGGATTCGCCGATCGCCGCGAGGTTCTCCTCGTTGGAGCAGCCGAGCGCCACCGCGACGTGGTAGTCCCAGCTCTTGGCGACGAAGCAGATGGCGTCGGCGCGCGCCTGCAGGAGCGCCGCCAGACCGGGGTCGTTGGAGGCCGACACGCCGGCGCGCTTGGTCATGCCGAAGGCGACGAAGCGCGCCGCCGCCGTGCGCTTGTCGGCGAAGAAGGCGGTGTCGGTCGGGTTGGCGCCGGGATAGCCGCCCTCGACATAGTCGAGCCCGAAATCGTCGAGCATCGCGGCGATCGCCACCTTGTCGTCGAGCGAAAAATCGATGCCCGGCGTCTGCTGGCCGTCGCGCAGCGTGGTGTCGAACAGATACACGCGGTCTTTCATCGGCCCGTTTCTCCCGGTGGCGCGACGGCGGGTTGTCTCATGGTCGTCCTCGCGGGAGGGGCCGCGGGCGGCGGCGCGGCGCCCCCCTCTGGGCTGCCGCCCATCTCTCCCTCGAGGGGGAGATCGGGCCGGCATGGGGGCCGGTGCCCCACCGTCTCGGGCCGTGCTGTAGCCGGCGGATGTTCGCATCGCAGGTCCAACCCGGCCGCCGCAGCGTCGTCGCATCGAGCGGCCGCCGCCGCGCCTGTCCACGATAGGCAGGCGCGGCAACCGAAGCCGCCGATCTCCCCCCGCGAGGGGGAGATGCCCGGCAGGGCAGAGGGGGGATCACCGGCGCACCTCCCAGCGCGTGCGGCGCTCGCCGCTTTGCGGGTCCTTGTGGTCCATGAGCTGGATGCCGCGGCCGGCGAGGTCGTCGCGGATGCGGTCGGCCTCGGCGAAGTTTTTGTCGCGCAGATGCGCCAGGCGCTCGGCGATCGCCGCCTCGACGGCCTGTGTGTCGACGGCCGCGCCCGAGGCCTTGGCCGCGAACCAGTCGCTGCCGGTGCCGCCGAGCAGGCCGAGCAGCGCGGCGCTCGCCTTGAGACAGCGGCGCGCGCCCTCGCTGCCGCGCGCGGCCGCGGCACGCAGGTCGTGCAGCGCGGCGATGGCGCCGGTCGTGCCGAGATCGTCGAGCAGCGCGTGCAGCGTGTCGGCGCAGTCGAACGCGCCCGCCTCGACTTCGCCGACGGCGCGGTACCAGCCGTCGAGCACCGCCTCGGCCTCCTCCAGCTTGCGCACGGAAAAGTCGATCGGCTCGCGGTAGTGGGTCATCAGCATGGCCAGGCGCAGCACCTCGCCGGGCCACGGCCGGCCGCCGAAGCCGTCGCTGTCGAGAAGATCGCGGATGGTGACGAAATTGCCCTCCGACTTCGCCATCTTGCGGCCCTCGACCTGCAGGAAGCCGTTGTGCAGCCAGTAGTTGGCCATCGCCGGGGTGCCATGCGCGCAGCGCGACTGGGCGATCTCGTTCTCGTGGTGCGGGAAGATCAGGTCGAGGCCGCCGCCGTGGATGTCGAACACCGGCCCGAGATAGGCCGCGGCCATCGCCGAGCACTCGATGTGCCAGCCCGGCCGGCCGCGGATCTCCACCGTGCGCCCGTCGGCGGTGAAGGCGGCGTGCCAGCCCGGTTCGTCGGCGGCCGATTCCTTCCAAAGCACGAAGTCGCCGGCATGGCGCTTGTGCGCCTCGACGGCGACGCGCGCGCCGGCCTGCTGGTCCTCCAGGCGGCGCTTCGACAGCGCGCCGTAGTCGGCCATCGAGCGCGTGTCGAACAGCACCTCGGCGCCGGATTCGCCTTGCGCGACATAGGCATGGCCGCCGTCGATGAGACGCTGAATCAGGCTCTTCATGTCGGTCAGGCCGTCGGCGCGCGGCAGCACGAAATCGGTCGCCCGCGGCTCGTGCGTCGGCTCCAGGCAGCCGAGCGCGGCGACGTCGCGGTGGAAGCGGCGCGCCGTCGTCTCCGTCACCCGGCGGATCGCCTCGTTGAGGGTCAGCCGGCCGGCCGCGATCTCCGCGCCGTGGTCGCGCAGGGCGCGCGCGTTGATCTTGTCGTCGACGTCGGTGATGTTGCGCACATAGGTGACGTGGTCGGCGCCGTAGAGCTGGCGCAGCACCCGGAACAGCACGTCGAAGACGATGACCGGCCGCGCATTGCCGATATGCGCGTAGTCGTAGACCGTCGGCCCGCACACATACATGCGCACGTCGGCCGGATCGAGCGGCACGAAGTCCTCCTTCGCGCGCGTCAGCGTGTTGTGAAGGCGAAGTCCCCGAAAGGCCTCGGACATGACGTCTCCCCTGGCCTGCTGGCCGGGGCGTTTTTCTCGTCGACGAAGGGAGGGCGAAAACGTCCGGACCAGCGAATAGGCGCTAGCCGATAATGCAGATGCCGGCGATGATGGTGGCGGTCGTTTTCATGGCCCGCCTTATCGCCTTCGGCGCCGGCCGCGTCAAGGCGGAATTCGGCGCGCCCGGCGGGGCGCCGGCGGGCAAAAACCGGCATTTGAAGAAAGTCTTAATCACGTTTGCCGAAAATGCCGTTCGGGCGGCCGGCGAAGCGGCCATCGGCCACGCTTTCGTCGAAATCGCTCAGCATGTCGGCCAAAGGCGAACACGCCCAAGCTCGAGGCAGGAACGATGGCCCGCAAAGACACGCGCACCAAGCCGCAGCCCGCAAAGACCGGAGGCCTGCTCAGCCAGTACAACGCGATCGGCCCGGCGGCCGTCGTGGCTGCGCTGATCTGCGCCAAGCGGCAGACGAAGGCGACGTCAAGCGGCGTGAAGCCGGCCTAGCAGGCCGACGGCGATCGCGCCCATCACGAGGCCGATCGCCACGTCGAGGACGCGCCAGGCGGCCGGCCTGGCGAACACCGGCTGCAGCAGCCGGGCGCCATAGCCGAGCGCGAAGAACCAGGCGAAGGACGCGGCCACCGCGCCGGCGCCGAAGGCCGCCCTCGCCGTGCCGCCATAGCCCGCCGACACCGAGCCGAGCAGCAGCACCGTGTCGAGATAGACGTGCGGGTTGAGCACGGTGAAGGCGAGACAGGCGGCGACCGCGCCGCGCAGCGTCGTCGCCGCCCCGCCGGCCGCCAGCAGCGCGCCCGGCCGCAGGGCGCGGCGGAACGACAGGCCCGCATAGAACAACAGGAACGCCGCACCGCCGAGCGTGGCCGCCGCGACCAGCGCCGGCGAGCCGGCGACCGCCGTGCCGAGCCCCGCCACGCCGAGCGTGATCAGCGCCGCATCGGCGACCGCGCAGATCAGGCAGACGGCGAGCACGTGGCGACCGACGAGGCCCTGGCGCAGCACGAAGGCGTTCTGCGCGCCGATCGCCACGATCAGCGAGCCGCCGAGAAAAAAGCCGGCGACGAAGCCGGCCGCATCGCCCGGTGCCAGCATGGCCGGCGGCCTACCCGCGCCGGCCGCGCCGGCCGCGGCGGGGCGCGGCCGGCACCCTCACAGCAGCCGCAACTGGCCGGCCGCCGGCGGCGGCGGCTCGTCCTGCGCCGCCTCCGCCGGGCGCGCCGCCTCGGCCACCGGCTGCTGCACCTCGGGTCCCGTGTTGGCCACCTTGTTGACCCTGTCGGAGACCGGCACGGCCTCGAAGAAGCCGTCCTCGGCCGGGCGCAGGAGATCGGCGACGTCGGCCGGCGCATGGCCGCGGCAGTCGAGCCAGCGGGCGAAATACTCGGGCGCGATCACCACCGGCATGCGGTCGTGCACCGGGGCGACGTCGGCGCTGGCCGCGGTGGTCAGGATGGCGCCGGTGTCGAGCTCGGAGCCGCCCGGCTCGAGCCAGGTCTCCATCAGCCCGGCGAAGGCGACGACGCCGCCATGGCGCGGCCGCACCCAGTAGGCCTGGACCGCCTTGCCGCCGGCGCGGCGCCACTCGTAGAAGCCGGAGGCCGGCACCAGCGTGCGGCGGTGCCGCATGGCGGCGCGGAAGGCGTTCTTCTCGGCCGCCGTCTCCGAGCGCGCGTTGATGAGCAGCGGAAAGCGCTTCGGGTCCTTCACCCAGGACGGCAGCAGCCCCCAGCGCACCAGCAGCGCCTGCCGGTCGGGCAGGTTGGAGCCGGCCGGGCGCGGCGGCGCGGCCGCCACCATCAGGATCGGCTGGGTCGGCGCGATGTTGTAGCGCGGCGGAAACGCCTCGAGCTCGAGCAGCGCGAACAGCGCCTCGACCTCCTCCGGCGTCGCATTGAGCGCAAAGCGGCCGCACATCGCAGATCTCCCCGCAGGCATCGCGGCGGCGCGGTTTGCCGGCGCCGCGATCCGTCCTAAAGAAGGCGGAGGAAAGGGATATCCGCCGATGGATGAAGACGCAACGCTGGCCGTCTCGGTGGCCGCCGTGAGCGGCGACCGCGTGCTGCTGGTGCGCCGCGGCCGGGCGCCGGCGCGCGGCCTCTACGCCTTTCCCGGCGGCCGGGTGGAGCCGGGCGAGAGTCTCGAGACGGCGGCGCGGCGCGAGCTCGCCGAGGAGACCGGGCTGCTGGCCGAGCGGCTGGCGCGGCTCGACGAGATGCTGCTCGGCGGCGGCCCGAACGACGTGCGGCTCTACCGCCTCACCGTGTTCCGCGCCGACCGGGTGAGCGGCCGGCTGCGCGCCGGCGACGACGCGGCCGAGGTGGCCTGGTACAGCCCGGAGGCGATGCGCGGGCTGCCGATGACCGGCTCGACGCTGACGGTCGCCCGCCGGCTGCTCGGCAAGCCATGCCCCTGACGCGCCTTGCAGCCGCCCGAATCTTGGCCCACAAGATCGGCATGACGCGTCATCGCCGTCCCCTCGCCGGCCTCGCCCTCGCGCTCGGCATCCTCGCCGCAGCGCCGGCACACGGCGTCGAGGCACCCTACGAGAAGCCGCTGCTGCGGCTGGCCGAGGTGCTCGGCTCGATCCACTATCTGCGCAATCTGTGCGGCGAGGCGGGCCAGGAATGGCGCGAGCGCATGGAGGCGCTGCTCGAGGCCGAGGCCCCGCCGCCGGCGCGCCGGGCGCGCATGGTGGCGAGCTTCAACCACGGCTACCGCTCCTTCGAGGCGAGCTATGCCGTGTGCACCGAATCGGCGCGCGCGGCGATCCGCCGCTACATGAAGGAGGGGGCCGAGCTGTCGAGCGACATCGCCGCGCGCTACGGCAACTAGATCGCTGCGCCGCGCGCCGCTACAAGGGGGGCGCGGCCGGCCCGCGCGGGCGCGGAGAGCAAGGGCGCGCGGCACGGGCGGCAAGCGCTGCCCGGCGCGCGTTAACCCTGCCGCGAACGGTCCGACCCAAGCCGCATTTGCTGTGCTAGATGTGTTAACGGCGGCTTAAGGCCGGCATGCGGATTTGAGACAAATGCGCCGGATCGCACGGTCGGGCGAACGAGGCAGACGAACGGCATGGACCACGGGCAGAACGACATCGACCGGCTGATCCGCGAGGAGATGCGGCTCGTGGCGGCCGAGCATCAGGGCGAGGCGTGGGCGGAAGGCTTCGCCTCGGGCATCGCCGCCGACATCATGGCCGAGGCGGCGCTGTCGACGGCCTTTCGCGAGCTGCAGCGCAGCCACGGCGAGGAGGCGGCGCTGGCGCTGATCGAGCGCATGCGCGAGCGCGTCATCGCCGGCGAGTTCATCGACAGCGCGCGCCATTGAGGGGCGCCGTCGGTTCCGCTACCCTTCGGGCCATGATGCCGAACGGTGGGAAGCGGTTTTCGGACGACGGCATGAGCGATCCGACCAGCATGGCCGCGCGGCCGCGAGCGCGGGGCGATTCGGCCGGGCTGCAACCGACGCCCGGGCGTTGCTGCGGGAGCGCGGCGATGAGCGCCGATCGGCTGGCGGGCGCAAGGCGCCCTGCGGCGTGGCCGGCGGCCACGCGCGGGCTCGCCACCGCCGCCCTGCTTCTCGCCGGCACCGCGAGCGCGGCCGCGCTGAGCGAGATCCAGCGCGAGGAGCTGTCGCCGCCGCTGCAGGACGAGGCACGGCCGGGCACGGTGCCGACGCCCGACCCGCCGGTCCTTCCGCGCGATGCCGCACCGGCCGACGAGGAGAGCGCGCCGCCGGCCGACGCGGCCGGCGAACCGGCCGCGCCCGTCCAGCCGGAGGTGATCTACGACCTCGACCGCCTGCCCGAACCGGTGCGGCGCCTGCACGGGCTGATCGTCGAGGCCTGCCGCAGCGGCGACCTCGCGGCGCTGCGGCCGCTGCTCGGCAGCGGCGAGACGGCGACCACGCTGTCCTTCGGCGGACCGGTCGAGGACCCGATCGCCTTCCTGCGCGAGATCTCCGGCGACCAGGGCGGACAGGAGATCCTGGCGATCCTGCTCGAGGTGCTGCAGGCGGGCTACGTGCATCTCGACGCCGGCACGCCGGCCGAGCTCTATGTCTGGCCCTACTTCTTCGCGCTGCCGCTCGATGGCCTGACCGACCGCCAGCGGGTCGAGCTGTTCACCCTGGTGACGGCCGGCGACTACGAGGACATGAAGAACTTCGGCGCCTACATCTTCTACCGCGTCGGCATCACGCCCGAAGGGCGCTGGGTCTTCTTCGTCGCCGGAGACTGAGCGCCGGCGGCTTTGCAACCGGCGGCCGCAGCGCCCATATCGGCAGATGCGGCAGGAACGGGGCACAGGGAGGAGACGATGCACGCAGACGCACCTTTCGCCGAAGCCGGCGCGCTGCGCCGGGCGCCGCGCCAGAGCCGCGGCCGGCTGATGCGCCGCCTGGCGCTATTCCAGGTCAAGCTGTTCGCCGACGGGTTCCGCGACGTGGTGATGAGCCCGCTGTCGTTTCTCGCCGGCGCCTTCGGCATCCTGACCAGGCGCGACGACCCGGAAGTCTATTTCGAACGGCTGATGCATTTCGGCCGCGACACCGACCGCTGGATCAACCTGTTCGATCAGCACGACCCGGCCGATCCGCGCCGCGCGCCGACGCTCGACCGGGTGGCCGACGCGATCGAGACGGCGGTGCGCCGCGACTACGCCGCCGGCGGCCTGAGCGCCCGCAGCGCGGCGCGGCTCGCCCGGCTCGCCGCGCGGCTGCGGCGTGGCGACGGGGCCGGCGGCGGCGCCTGACGGGCGGGCTTGCCGCACCCGCGGCGGGCACCTAGGTAGGGCGAGCAACGCGCACCGGAGACGACGTTCCGCATGCCTGCCACCACGCTCGCCGATCGCACGCTCGTCGAGGTCTCGGGTCCCGAGGCCGAGCACTTCCTGCAGACGATCATCACCACCGATCTCGACACGCTCGAGAGCGGCGTCGCGCGCGCCGGCGCGCTGCTGACGCCGCAAGGCAAGATCCTGTTCGACTTCGTCGTCTCGCGCGCCGGGCCGGAGCGCTTCCGGCTCGACTGCCGGGCCGACGCGGCCGACGACCTCGTCAAGCGGCTGACCCTCTACAAGCTGCGCGCCAAGGTCGAGATTGCCAAGAACGATCAAGCCGTTGTGTCGGTATCCTGGGAAACCGATTCGACCGGTTCACACGCCGATTCAGCCGCTTCACGCGATGAATCCGATGCCGTCGCCGACGGCCGCTTCGTCGACCGCGACGACGTGCGGCGCCACTATGGCGCGGCGCCCGGTGGCGACGACGCGGACGCCTGGCAGCGGCTGCGCATCGCCCATGCGGTGGCCGAGAGCGGCGCCGACTTCGCGCTCGGCGAAGCCTTTCCGCACGACGTGCTCTACGACCGCAACGGCGGCGTCGGGCTGAAGAAGGGCTGCTTCGTCGGCCAGGAGGTCGTCTCGCGCATGCAGCATCGCGGCACGGCGCGGCGCCGGCTGGCGATCGCCGGGGGCGCTGCGGCGCTGCCGGCCGCCGGCAGCCCGGTGACGGCCGGCGGCCGCGCCATCGGCACGCTCGGCACGGTGGCGGGCGCCGACGCGCTGGCGCTGGTGCGCATCGACCGGGCCGCCGCCGCCATGCAGGCCGGCACGCCGATCGAGGCGGACGGCGTGGCCGTGACGCTCGCCCTGCCCGCCTGGAGCGGCCTCGCCTTCGCGGCCGGCGAGACCGACACGGAGGCCGGCTGATGGCCGGGGCCGGCCACGCCGCGCGCGCCTGGCAGCGCATGCTGTCGGGCCGCCGGCTCGACCTGCTCGACCCCTCGCCGCTCGACGTCGAGATCGAGGACATCGCGCACGGGCTCGCCCGCGTGTCGCGCTGGAACGGCCAGACCTTCGGCGACCACGCCTTCTCGGTGGCGCAGCACTGCCTGCTGGTCGAGGCGGTCTTCCGCTCGGGCAGCGGCGACACCGACCCTTCGGAAGCCCTGGCAGCGCTGCTGCACGACGCGCCGGAATACGTCATCGGCGACATGATCTCGCCCTTCAAGGCGGTCGTCGGCGGCGGCTACAAGACGGTGGAGCGGCGGCTGCAGCGGGCCATCCACATGCGCTTCTCGCTGCCCGGCGACCTGCCCGACGCGCTGGCGGCGGCGATCAAGCGGGCCGACCGCATCGCCGCCTATTTCGAGGCGACCGAGCTCGCCGGCTTCTCCGAGCGCGAGGCGGCGAGCTTCTTCGGCCGGCCGCGCGGGCTGCATGCGGCCGACTTCGACCTGGCGCCGCAGCCGGCCGGCGCGGTGCAGAAGGCCTTCCTCGCGCGCTTCGCGGTGATCGAGCGGCTGCGCGCGGCGCGCGGCGAGAGCGCGCTGTCGCAAACGGCGGCCGCGCCGGCCGATCGCTGAGGCGGCGATCGGGCCTCAGCGCTCCAGCCGCTCGACGAACCAGCGGGTGAGCCGGCGCCACACCTCGTCCTTCTCGCCGGCATCCTCGACGCCATGGTCGAGGTTGGGGTTGTCGTTGACCTCGATGACGCAGATGCCGTCGGCCGTCTCCTTCAGGTCGACGCCGTAGAGCCCGTCGCCGATGCAGCGCGCGGCGCGCACCGCGACGTCGACGACCTCGGCCGGCGCGTCGGCCAGCGTGAAGGCGCGGAAGCCACCCTCCTCCGGCCGGCCGCGCCGGTCGTGGTTGACGATCTGCCAGTGCTTGCCGGCCATCAGGTACTGCACGGCGAAGAGCGGCCGGCCGTCGAGAACGCCGATGCGCCAGTCGAAGGCGGTGGGCAGGAATTTTTGCGCCAGGAGCAGGTCGGAATCGGCCAGCCAGCGGCTGGCCAGCGCCTTCAGCTCGGCCATGTCGGCGGCCTTGCGCACGCCGCGCGAGAAGGCGCTGTCGGGGATCTTGAGCACCAGCGGGAAGCCGAGCGCCTCGGCCGCCGGCGCGAGATCGGCCGGGCCGGAGATCATCACCGTCGGCGGCACCGGCACGCCGTTGCCCGCCATCAGCTCGTTGAGATATACCTTGTTGGTGCAGCGGATCATCGACAGCGGATCGTCGATCACCGGCATGCCCTCCTGCGCGGCGCGGCGGGCGAAACGATAGGTGTGGTTGGAGATCGCCGTCGTCTCGCGGATGAACAGCGCGTCGTAGTTGGCCAGCCGCGGCAGATCCTTGCGGGTGATCGGCTCGACCTCGACGCCCATCTTGGCGGCGATCCGCGCCCAGTGCTTCAGCGAGGCGACCGAGGACGGCGGCAGCTCCTCCTGCGGGTCGATCAGCGTGGCGAAGGTGTAGCGGGCCGGGGTGCGCTGGCGCGCGTCGCGCCATTCGCGCCGCGTGTGGGCGTCGAGCGCGGCGACGAAGCGGCTCTTGGCCTCGCGGTCCATCCGCGACAGCGGCAGGAAGCCGATCTTGCGGATGCGCGCCCAGGCGCCGTCGTCGATCACAACCTCCAGCGCAGGAGCGCGGAACCAGTCGAACAGCAGCCGGGCGAAGCGGTCCCAGCCCTTCGACGGGCCGAGGCCGAAGAAGATGGAGACGGTGCGCGGGAACCCGCCGCCAACCCGCTCGCGGCAGGCGTTGAGCGCCTGCTCGAGCTCGGGCAGCGCGTTCTCGTAGAGCTTGCGCTCCGACAGGTCGATCATCGTCTCGACCGAGGGGATGACGCGGTGGCCGCGGGCGCCGGCCAGCAGCGAGGCGTAGTAGCCGCGGCTCTGATAGGCGTAGCTCGTCGCCAGGTTGATGATCTTGGGACGCTGGCCGCGAAACAGCGCCGGATGGGCGAGATAGTCGCGCGTGGTGATGATCTTGTGCGGCGTGGCGACCTGGCCGAGGTCGCCCGGCCGGCCGGTGAGGATGACCCAGGTCATGATCCGGTCGGGGCTCCGAGGATGACGGCGGCGCGCAGCCCGGCGCGGCCGAACTGGGCGATGCGCATGAAGACGGCATCGGGCACGGGGATCGCGGCCGCGTCGGCGGCCGTCTCGCCGCGCTCCGCCTCGACCCAGGGATCGTGCAGCACCAGGTGGCCGTCGTCGGCGCCGATCACCAGCACCCAGTGCGGCACCTTCTTGCCGAACATCAGGAAGCCGCTGACGAGCACGGCGACGAGCCGTCCGCCGGCAAGCGCGCCGCGGATGTCGGCCAGCGTGAAGGCACGGCGGGCGACGGCGATGCGGTGGCGCGCCACGCGGGCGCGGAAATCGGCCTGGGCGAGCTGCATCACCTTGCGCTTTTCCGCGCTGCGCACCGAATCGAGGAACAGCGGCCCGTCGGCCGAGACGATCAGCCGGGCGGCGAGCCCGTTCTCGTGCGCGGCGACCGCCAGCCCGTAGGGCTCGCAGCCGCCCGGCCCCGACATCATGAAGACGGTGGTCGCCTCGCGCCACAGGCGGATCTCGGTCACCGCGTCGGGCCGGAAGGCGGGATCGAAATGGGCCCGCGCCATCATCAGGCAGGCCGGGCCGCAGGTGAAATCGGTGCTCTGCTCGTGATAGGGCACCGCCGGCAGCGCGGCATGGGTGCCGCGCAGCCGCTTCTCGCAGCGCAGGGCGGCCGCGCCGTCGGCATAGTAGCCGGTCTCGCGGCCGATGCGGCGGTAGCCGCGCGCCAGATAGAAGCCCACCGCGCGGGCGTCGGCCTCGCGCACCTCGAGACGCAGCACCAGGCGGTCGCGCGCATAGGCCGCCGCCTCGGCCGCCGCCAGCAGCCGCGCGCCGAGCCCGGCGCCCTGCCGGCCGGGCGCCACGGCGAGCGAATAAAGCCGCGCCACACCGCTGCCGCGCCGGTAGAGCACCATCGCATAGCCGGCCACCGCGCCGTCGACCTCGGCGACCAGCGTGTCGGCCGTGTCGCGGTCGATCAGCTGGCGGAACGAGCGGCGCGAGATGCGGTCGGTGGCGAAGGCGGCCGTCTCGATGCGCGTCAGGGCATCGACGTCGGAGCCGCGGGCCGGACGGATGACGGCTGTCATGCGCAATCGTAACACCGGCAAACCAGGCTGCCGACACCCATGTCCCGGACGCCTGCGTGCAGCCCGTTCAGCGCAAGTCGCAGACCCGCTATCGCGCCCCGATTGCGGCCGAAATGTGGCACGACGGGCCGCAGGCGCGCGCCGCGCGCGACCTTCCTTTCGGGGGCGGGTTCGGGTTAACTCGCGCCGAACCGAACGTTTCATGCCAAGGAGATTGCACAACCATGGAATTCGACACCGCCGGCATGGTCGACGCCGCGCAGGCCGCCATGCGCGAGGCGAGCGAGCTCGCCGTCGCCTACTCCTTCTCCATTCTCGGCGCGATCGTGCTTCTGATCGTCGGCTTCGTCGTCGCCGGCATCCTCAAGCGCTGGACCTATTCCGGCCTCGGCCGCTTCGAGAGCTTCGACGAGACGCTGCGCAAGTTCTTCGCCAAGGTCGTGCGCTACGCGGTCCTGGCGCTGGTCATCATCGCGGTGCTGGCGCAGTTCGGCGTCCAGACGGCGAGCATCATCGCCGCGCTCGGCGCCGTCGGCCTGGCGATCGGCCTGGCGCTGCAGGGCACGCTGCAGAACATCGCCGCCGGCATCATGCTCCTGGTGCTCAAGCCGTTCCGCGTCGGCGAGTATGTCGACTGCGGCAGCGTGTCGGGCACGATCGAGGAGATCGGCCTGTTCGCCACCGAGTTCAAGCGCATCGACGGCCTCTACGTGCTGGCGCCCAACAGCGAGCTGTGGAACACGCCGGTGACCAACTACTCGCGCAACCCGCTGCGCCGCAACGACCTGACGATCGGCATCGGCTATGGCGACGACATCGAGCTGGCGCAGCAGACGCTGGCCGACCTGGCCGCGCGCGACGGCCGCGTGCTCGACGACCCGGCGCCGGCGACCTTCGTCGGCGAGCTCGGCGACAGCGCGGTGGCGGTGACGCTGCGCTACTGGACAACCACGCCCGACTGGTGGCAGACGCGGCTCGACATGACCAAGGCGGGCAAGCAGGCCTTCGATGCCAAGGGCATCACCATCCCCTTCCCGCAGCGCGACGTGCATGTCGTGCCGGCGGCGCTGAAGGAAGCGGCCGAATGAGACGCCGCGCGGCGGCCATGGCGGGCGCGCTCGCGCTGGCCGCCGGGCTCGCCGCCGCGCCGGCGGCGGCGGACGGCGCGTCGCCCTGCGGCGCGCGCACGGCGGTGCGCCAGGGCGAGAGCCTGGCCGACGTGGCGCAGCGCTGCGGCGTCAACGTGGAGACGCTGAAGCAGGCCAATCCCGGCATCCTGCGCCAGGCGCCGGGCGCCGGCACCTTCGTGGTGGCGCCGCCGCAGCCGCTGCCCAGCCCGCGCGTGGGCGGCGGCAACCGCGGCGTCGTGCCGGGCGGCTGAACCGGCCGGCCGCCAGCCGATCCATCACGAAGTCTGACGCATCGTTCAACGCGACGGCGTTCCTTCGCCGGCGGCGTTGCGCTAGACCGTCAGACCGTAAGGCGTGCAGCGGCCTTGCAGCGGCATCGGCGCCTGTCCCGTCGATCCTGCCGCAGCGGTCCGAGGCCGTGCCAGCGCGCCTGGCAGCATGCTGTGGAACGGCGCATCGGCATGGAGCGCCGGCCACGCCTCGCCCTGGAGCCTGACACCGATGACAGCGATTCCCGCCGCACAACGCCGCGACCCTTCGATCCCCTGGCTGATCGTGATCTCCGGCTGCCTGATCGCCGCGCTGACCTTCGGGCCGCGCTCGGCGATGGGCTTCTTCCAGCTTCCCATGCTCGCCGACACCGGCTGGGACCGCAACACCTTCGGCCTGGCGATGGCGATCCAGAACCTGCTCTGGGGCATCGGCCAGCCGGTGTTCGGCGCCGTCGCGGACCGCTTCGGCACGTGGCGCGTGCTGGCGCTCTCGGGCGTGATCTACGCCGCGGGGCTGTTGCTGATGGCCAATGCGCAGAACGAGCTCATGCTGCATGTCGGCGGCGGCGTGCTGGTCGGGCTCGGCGTGGCGTCGGGCTCCTTCGGCATCGTGCTGGCCGCCTTCGCGCGCAACGTGCCGGCGGAGCGGCGCTCGATGGTGTTCGGCATCGGCACGGCGGCCGGTTCGGCCGGCATGTTCGTCTTCGCGCCGATCAGCCAGGGGCTGATCGACGCCGTCGGCTGGTCGGATGCGCTGATCGCGCTCAGCGCGCTGATGCTGGTCATTCCCGTGCTGGCGATCCCGCTCGCCGGCAACGCCAGGACCGGCGGCGCGGCGCTGGCCGAGTTCGAGCAGACGATGGGCGCCGCACTGCGCGAGGCGTTCGCCCACCGCAGCTTCGTGCTGCTCGTCGCCGGCTTCTTCGTCTGCGGCTTCCAGGTCGCCTTCATCACCGCGCACTTTCCCGCCTATGTCGGCGATATCGGCGTGGCGCCCGGCGTCGCGGTGGTGGCGCTGGCGCTAATCGGCTTCTTCAACATCATCGGCTCGCTCGCCTCCGGCGCGATCGGCCAGCGCTACTCCAAGCCGGCCTTCCTGGCGCTGATCTACATCGGCCGGGCGATCGCCATCACGCTGTTCCTGGTGCTGCCGCAGACCGCGGCCAGCGTCATCGCCTTTTCCGTCGTCATGGGGCTCTTGTGGCTGTCGACCGTGCCGCCGACCAATGCGCTGGTGGCGGTGATGTTCGGCACGCGCTATCTCGGCATGCTCGGCGGGCTGGTGTTCTTCTCCCACCAGGTCGGCTCGTTCCTCGGCGTGTGGCTCGGCGGCTTCCTCTACGACGCGTTCGGCAGCTACGATCCGGTGTGGTGGCTGGGCGTCGCGCTCGGCCTGTTCGCGGCCGCCGTGCACTGGCCGATCCGCGAGGCGCCGGTGGAGCGGCCGCTGGCGAGCCCGGCCGGCTGAGCGCGCGGGCGGCGGTCATGCGCGGCGGGCCGTGGCGCCGGGCACGGTCGGCATCCTGTCACGCGGCTGATACAGCCGTCTGCTTTGCTCGCTGCCGAGCCCCGTTCGACAGCCAGGAGTGAGCCATGAACGACCGCATCGACCCGGCCGAGATCAAGACGCCGACCGCCATCCGCGAGGAATCCGAGGATGTCGGCCGCAACCCGAGCGCCAACCCGACAATGGGCGACGTCATCAACCGCCGCTTCTCGCGCCGCGGCTTCCTGGGCGGCGGGCTCGCCGTGGCCGCGACCGGCGCGACGGTGAGCCCGGCGGCGCTGATGTCCGCGCGGCCGGCCCGCGCCGCGGCCGGCAGCGCCTTCGACTTCGCCGAGGCGACCGCCGGCGTCGACGCCACGCATCACGTGGCCGACGGCTACGACGCGGAAATCCTGCTGCGCTGGGGCGACCCGGTGACGGCCGGCGCGCCCGATTTCGACCCGATGAACCAGAGCGCGGACGCGCAGGCCCGGCAGTTCGGCTACAACAACGACTATGTCGGCTTCGTTCCGCTCGACGAGACGGCCGAGCGCGGCCTGCTGCTGGTCAACCACGAATACACCAACCCGGAGCTGATGTTCCCCGGCAAGGCGGTGGTCGAGACCGACGCGGAAGGCCGGCAGAAGGTCCGCATCCCCGAATGGACGCGGGAGATGGCCGACATCGAGATGGCCGCGCATGGCGGCAGCATCGTCGAGATCGCCCGCCGCGACGGCCGCTGGCAGGCGGTGCCGGAGGGCGGGATGAACCGCCGCATCACCGCCAACGGCACGCCGATGGCGATCAGCGGCCCGGCCGCCGGCCACGAGCGGCTGAAGACCAACGCCGACCCGAGCGGCAGACGGGTGATCGGCACGCTCAACAACTGCGCCGGCGGCGTCACCCCCTGGGGCACCTATCTGATGGCCGAGGAGAACTTCCACGGCTACTTCACCGGCGCGCTGCCGGAGGGCCACCGCGAGGCCGAGAACTACGCCCGCGTCGGCGTGCCGGCCGGCTGGTACAACTGGGGCACCTTCCAAGACCGCTTCGACATCGCCCGCGAGCCGAACGAGCCCAACCGGTTCGGCTGGATCGTCGAGGTCGATCCCTTCGACCCGACGTCGACGCCGAAGAAGCGCACCGCGCTCGGCCGCTTCAAGCACGAGGGCTGCGAGACCGTGGTCAACGGCGACGGCCGCGTGGTCGTCTACAGCGGCGACGACGAGCGCTTCGACTACGTCTACAAGTTCGTCACCGCCGGCACCTACGATCCCGACGACCGGGCGGCCAACATGGACCTGCTCGACGCCGGCACGCTGCATGTCGCGCGCTTCAACGATGACGGCAGTCTCGACTGGCTGCCGCTGGTGCATGGCGAGGGTCCGCTGACGGCCGAAAACGGCTTCGCCGGCCAGGCCGACGTGGTGATCGAGGCGCGGCGGGCGGCCGACCTGCTCGGCGCCACCAAGATGGACCGGCCGGAGGACGTCGAGCCAAACCCGAAGACCGGCAAGGTCTACGTCATGCTGACCAACAACACGCGCCGCACCGCCGAGGACGTCGACGCCGCCAATCCGCGCGCCAACAACGCCTTCGGCCACATCATCGAGATCGCCGAGACCGGCGGCGACTTCGCCGCGACGCGCTCGACGTGGGAGATCCTGCTCAAATGCGGCGATCCCGCGGTGGCCGAGGTCGGCGCCACCTTCTCGGCCGCGACCAGCGAGAACGGCTGGTTCGGCATGCCCGACAACTGCGCCATCGACGCCGACGGCCGGCTGTGGGTGTCGACCGACGGCAACAGCGCGACGGCGACCGGGCGCACCGACGGGCTGTGGGCGGTCGACACGGAAGGCGCGGCGCGCGGCACCTCGCAGCTCTTCTTCCGCGTGCCGGTCGGCGCCGAGCTGTGCGGCCCGGTGTTCACGCCCGATTCCCGGACGCTGTTCCTGGCCGTGCAGCACCCCGGCGACGAGGGGCTGGCGACTTTCGAGAACCCGGCCACACGCTGGCCCGATTTCAAGGACACGATGCCCGTTCGACCTTCCGTCGTCGTCGTGACGAAACAGGGCGGCGGCAAGATCGGCTGACATCCCCTGCCCCGGCCGATCCCCATGACGGCCCCCTCCCGCACCGCGGGAGGGGGTCTTTCTTTCCGCGTCGGCCGGAGCGCTGCCGCGGGCACGGTGGGCGCGGCCGGACCGCTGCGGCCGGCCGGCTTCGCACGCCGCAAGCCGCCTCGACCCTATTGTTTCAAAGCGCCATCGGGCGGCGACCCGGTTTCCGCGTCGCCTGGAACCGCTTCAAACGGCATCGGCGGCCGGCACCGCCGGCGCCGCGCCGCGGCGCAGCGCGGCGAGAAAGCCCGCGCGCGCGGCCGGCGGCTCCAGCCCGCGCGGCTCGTAGACATGGCGGGCGAAGAAGAAGCCGGTCAGCCGGTAGGCCGCGTCGATCTCCTCGGGCCGGGCGCGACGGCCGGCCTCGGCGGTCAGGAAGTCCGGCAGGTCGAGCAGCCGGTCGGCCCACGGCGCGCCGGCGCTCTCGCTGACGGCGCGGCCGGTCTTCGGCGAGACGTAGACGAGCCGCTCGCGCGCGCCGGTCGCCGCACAGCGCGACAGGTCGAGGCCGAAGCCGAGCTCCTCGAGCACCATCAGCTCGAAGCGCACCACCAGCTCGGCCGCCGCCTCCGGCTCGGCCAGATGGTCGATCACCAGGCAGAGCGCCCGGTAGAGCCCGCCATGCGCGTCGCGCTCGGGCAGCAGCCGCAGATGGGCGGCGACGGTCTGCAGCGCGTTGACGGCGGCCGCGCTGTCGAACAGCCGCGCGGCGTGAAGCGCCAGCGCGTCGACCTGGAAGGTGCCGAGATGCTCGTCGAGCCGGGCGCGCCAGGCGAGGTCGAGCCGGTTGCCGACCTGCAGCAGCGGCCGCATGCGGCGCGAACGGCCGCCGCGCACCATGCCGAGATGGCGGCCGTGGCCGGCCGTCATCACCTCCAGGATCACGCTCGTCTCGCCATGCCTGCGGGTGCCGAGCACCACGCCCTCGTCGCGCCATTCCATGCGTCGACCATGTCACCGGAACGGCGGCGATTGCAAGGCGACGGCGGCGTGCCTTGCCGGCGGAAAATTCCCTGACTAAAGTCAACGAATGACCCAGTCGGCCGTCGAGCGCATCCGCAGCTTCAACCGCGTCGTCACGCTCGGCGTCGGCGCCCTCAACGACAGCTATCTCGGCCGCGGCCGGCCGCTCGGCGAGGCGCGGCTTTTGTTCGAGATCGGCGAGGACGGCGCCCCGGCCGGCGCGCTGCGCACGGCACTCGGCCTCGATTCGGGCTATTTCAGCCGCATCGTGCGCTCGCTCGCCCGCCAGGGGCTCGTCGCGGTGACGCCCGACCCGGCCGACCGGCGCCGCCGCCGGCTGGCGCTGACCGCGGCCGGCCGGGCCGAGCGGGCCGCCTACGACGCGCTGTCGGACGATCTCGCCCGCGCCTGGCTCGGCGGGCTCGACGCCGGCGAACAGGCGCGGCTCGTCGCGGCGATGGCCGAGGTCGAGACGCTGATGACGGCGGCGCGCGTGACGATCGCGCCGGAGCCTATCGACGGCGCGGCCGCGCGGGCCTGCCTGGCGGCCTATTTCGCCGAGCTCGCCGCGCGCTTCGAGGCCGGCTTCGACCCGGATGCGGGCGGCGCGGCCGAGGACGCGGCGATGACGCCGCCCGACGGCTGCTTCCTGGTCGCGCGGATCGACGGCCGGCCGGTCGGCTGCGGCGCCCTGAAGCCGCTCGACGCGCAGACCGCCGAGATCAAGCGCATGTGGGTGGCGCCCGAGGCGCGTGGACGCGGCCTCGCGCGCCGCCTGCTCGCCGCGCTCGAGGCCGAGGCGCGGGCGCGGAACCGGCACCGGGTCCGGCTCGACACCAACCGGGCGCTGACCACCGCCCAGGCGATGTACCGCAAGGCGGGCTACCGGCCGATCGCCCGCTTCAACGACAACCCGTATGCCGATTTCTGGTTCGAAAAGACGCTGTGACGCGCCGTGCCGGCGCGGCACGACCCGTCAGCCGCCGGGCGCGGCCAAGAGCACGCCGCCGGCCAGCGCGGCAAGCCAGGCGACCCACGCGACGATGAACAAGAGCCCGTCCTGGACGATCAGCGCCAGGCCGAAGGCGGCGATCGCGGCCATCGGCACGCTCGAGGCGAAGGGGATGAACTCGAGCGGCGGCACCGTCAGGCTGAGCACGATCGCGGCGGCGGCCGCCGCGCGCACCGCCGGGCCGCGGGTGAGGACGCGCAGGCGCCCGTAGAACCAGCGGTCGAGAAAGCGGCCGAGCGGGCGCAGCTTGTCGATCGCCCAGGCCATGCGCTGGCTGGCGATGCGCCGGCGCTCGACGAAACGGGGAAACCACAGGTGCCGCCGGCCAACCACGAGCTGCGCGGAGACCAGCACCACGAAGGCAGCCAGCGCCGTCGGCACGACCGGAATGCCGCCGAGCGGCGACAGCTCGATGAGCGGCGGCACCAGCAGGAACACGCCGAAGCCGCGCTGGCCGACCGCCTCGAGAAGGGCGCCGACGCTGACGCTGTCGCCGCCGTCGTGCGCCTGCGACAGGCGGTCGAGGATCTCGCCGACGCTGGGATCGTCTGCGTGCCGGGCCATGACAACGCGAACGTGCGATGCCCGTTTCGGTTGCAGGACGATGATGCGGTGAAGCCTGCGCGCACGGCGTACCCACGCGCCGGCAGACGCTTCAGCCCGGGAAGTCGAGCCCCATCTCGCGGTAGCGCTCGGGGTCGTCGCCCCAGTTCCCGCGCACCTTGACGAACAGGAAGAGATGCACCGGCTGCTCGAGGATCGCCGCCAGCTCCTCGCGGGCGGCCTGGCCGACGGCGCGCAGCGTCTCGCCCTTGCGGCCGATGACGATCTTCTTCTGGCTGTCGCGCTCGACATAGACGACCTGCTCGATGCGCACCGAGCCGTCCTTGCGCTCCTCCCAGCGCTCGGTCTCGACGTGGCAGGCGTAGGGGATCTCCTGGTGCAGCCGCAGATAGAGCTTCTCGCGCGTGATCTCGGCGGCGAGCTGGCGCATCGGCAGGTCGGAGATCTGGTCGTCGGGATAGTACCACGGCCCCTCGGGCAGGGCGGCGGCGAGCCAGTCGAGCAGGTCGTCGCAGCCCGAGCCGGTGAGCGCGGAGATCATGAAGGTGCGCTCGAAATCGACGCGCGCATTGGCCGCGGCGGCGAGCTCGAGCAGGCGGTCGCGGCGGATTCGGTCGATCTTGTTGAGGACCAGCACCTTGCGCGCGCGCACCGAGCCCAGCCCGTCGAGGATCGTCTCGGCATCGCCGACCAGCCCGCGCTCGGCGTCGACCAGGAAGGCGACGACGTCGGCCTCGCGGGCGCCGCCCCAGGCCGTCGTCACCATGGCGCGGTCGAGCCGGCGGCGCGGCGCGAAGATGCCCGGCGTGTCGAGGAAGACGATCTGGGTGTTGGCGCGCGTGGCGATGCCGCGCACCAGCGCCCGCGTCGTCTGCACCTTGTGGGTGACGATCGACACCTTGGCGCCGACCAGGCGGTTGAGCAGGGTCGACTTGCCGGCGTTGGGCGCGCCGATCAGCGCCACGAAGCCGGAGCGGGTGGGCGCGCCCTCGTCCGGCGCGGCCGCGTCGTGCGGCGCGCCCGCGCCCGGCGCCTTGCCGGAAGCGCTCATGCGTCCTCTCCCTGCGCCGTCCAGACGTTCTGGTCGACCAGCACCTGGGTGGCGGCGGCCTGCTCGGCCTCGCGCTTGGAGCGGCCGGTGCCGCGACCGGGCGGAAAGCCGCCGACGCGCACCGACACCGTGAACAGCGGGTCGTGGTCGGGCCCCTCGCGCGCCTCGACCGCATAGGCGGGCGCGCTGCCGGCGGCCTGGTGGGCCCATTCCTGCAGCGCCGTCTTGGGATCGCGGCGCGCCGCGCCGGCGGCCCGGGAGCGCGCCGTCCAGCGCGCCAGGACGAAGCGGCGCGCGGCCTCCAGCCCGCCGTCGAGATAGAGCGCGGCGATCAGCGCCTCCATCGCATCGGCGCGCAGGTTGACGCGCTTGCGGCCGGCCAGCGAGCGGATCTCGCGGCCCGCCTGGACGAGCTCGGCCAGGCCGATCTCCTCGCCGATCTCGGCCAGCGTCTCGGCATTGACCAGCGCGTTGAGGCGCACCGACAGTTCGCCCTCCGGCGCATCGGGAAAGGCGGCGAACAGCATGTCGGCCACCACCAGGCCAAGCACCCGGTCGCCGAGGAACTCGAGCCGCTCGTAGTCGAAGCCGGCGTCGTCGCGGGCGCTGGCATGCGTCAGCGCGCGCTCCAGCAAGGCGCGGTCGGAAAAGGCATGGCCGGTGCGCTCGGCCACCGCCGCCGCCAGCGCCTCACCCGTCAGCCGCTTGCCCGCCACCGTCGCGCGCCGTCAGTCGACGAAGTCGAAGATGCGCGAGGGGCGCATCTCGGTCGGCCAGCGCCAGATCTCCAGCGGGCTGGCGCCGCCGGCGATCGAGAAGAAGATGATGTTGGCGCGGCCGACCAGATTCTCGTAGGGCACGTAGCCGACGTTGAAGCGGCTGTCGGTCGAATTGTCGCGGTTGTCGCCCATCATGAAGTAGTGGCCTTCCGGCACGACATATTCGCGCGTGTTGTCGCTCAGCGCGTTGGGCGTCAGGTCGAGCGTCTCGTAGCTGACCCCGTTGGGCAGCGTCTCGCGATAGACGTCGACCGGCCGGTTGACCTCGGTGATGTCCGGGTTGTCGATCTCGCCGATCTTCTCGCGCTCGACCGGCTCGCCGTTGATGTAGAGCCGGCCCTCGCGCATCTGGATGCGGTCGCCCGGCAGGCCGATGACGCGCTTGATGTAGTCGAGCGAGGGGTCGGGCGGGAAGCGGAACACCGCCACGTCGCCGCGCTCGGGCTCGGAGCCCCAGATGCGGCCGGAAAACAGCGGCGGCGAGAACGGGAAGGAGTGGCGCGAATAGCCGTAGGCCCACTTGGTGACGAACAGGTAGTCGCCCTCCAGGAGCGTCGGACGCATCGAGCCCGAGGGGATCGAGAAGGGCTGGAACAGGAAGGTGCGGATGACGAGGGCCAGCAGCAGCGCCTGGATGATGACGCTGACGGTCTCGCGCAGGCCGCCCGATTGCTTCTTGGATTTGTCCGCCACGCTCATAGGGTCCTCGGTTGCTCGCGCCTCGTCTTATCGGCTCGCATCGCCGGGAGCAATGCGCCTGCGGCCGTGCCCGGGCCGCTTACGGACGCGGCACCGCCTCGATGATGACGAAGGCCTGGGCGAGCGGATAGTCGTCGGTGATTGTGAGGTGAATAAGGGCGTCGTGACCGGCCGGCAGGATCGCCTCCAGCCGCGCCGCCGCGCCGCGGGTCAGCGCCATGGTCGGCTTGCCGCCCGGCAGGTTGACCACGCCCATGTCGCGCCAGTAGACGCCGCGCGAGATGCCGGTGCCAAGCGCCTTGGCGCACGCCTCCTTGGCGGCGAAGCGCTTGGCGTAGGAGGCGGCGCGCTCGCGCCGGCGGTCCGACTTGGCGCGCTCGATCTCGGTGAACACGCGCTGGACGAAGCGCGGGCCGTGCCGCTCCAGCGTGCCGGCGACGCGGCGGATGTCGATCAGGTCGCTGCCGATGCCGACGATCATCAGCCGGCCGCCGTCTTGGCGCCGTAGGCCTGGGCGGCGGCGCGCCGGCGGGCGCGCTCGGCCAGGCGCCGGCGGCGCTGCTCGCGGAAGGCGACGAGCGCCCAGCGCGTGAGGAAGTAGAAGACGATGCCCACGGTGAGGCCGAGCGGGATGGCGCCCACCGTCATCGGCTTCAAAAGCGGCTGCCAGAGCTGCGCGAACTCGAAGTCGCGCAGCCGGCGGCCGATGTGCAGCGGCACCTCGCCCGACGGCCCGCCATGCAGGATCAGCTTGCCGCACTCGTAGGTCGCGCCCCAGATCAGCGGGAAGGTGAGCGGGTTGCCGACCGCCGTGCCGAAGGCGGACGCCAGCAGATTGCCGCCGAGCACCCAGGCCAGCAGCGCGGCGATCAGGAAGTGGAAGCCGAGAAACGGCGTGAAGGAGGCGAAGGCGCCGGCCGCCACGCCGGCGGCGATGGCATGCGGCGTCGCACGCAGCCGCAGCACGCGCTTGGCGAAATACTGCGCCGAACGCCAGAAGGACCGGCGCGGCCACAGGAAGGTCCGCATCCGCTCCCAGAAATCCGCCGGCCGTCTGCGCTTGAACAGCATTCTTCTTCACTAAAGGGCGCCGCCCGCGCGGCGCCGGATCGATGTCGTTTCCAGGATAGGGCCAGGCGCGTTAACGCCCCGTTCGCGCCAGGACCCCGGTCCGGCGCCATCGCGCGACGCGGACACAGCGGATATAGCGAGCCGGGCGGCGGCCGACAACCGGACGGAGCGGCCTCCGGCGGGCCCGCGTCAGCCGTTGACGCGGCGCACCGTGCTGACGGCCGAGCTGTCCTTGAGCTGCGACAGGAGCCGGTTGAGATGCTTGAGGTCCCACACCTCGAGGTCGAACACCATCTCGGTGAAATCGGGCGCGGTGCGCGTCATCGTCAGCTTGTGGATGTTGGCGTCGTTGGCGGCGATCACCTGGGCGATCTCGGCCAGCGAACCCGGCGCGTTGATCGCGGCGACCTCGATGCGCGCGGGAAAGCGCTCCTTCATGTTCTCGTCGATGTCCCAGCGCACGTCGATCCAGCGTTCCGGCTGGTCGTCGAAGGCGGTCAGCGACGGCGACTGGATCGGGTAGATGGTGATGCCGGAGCCCGGCTGCATAATGCCGACGATGCGGTCGCCGGGCACCGCCCCCTCCGGCGCGAAGCGCACCGGCAGGTCGCCCGAAACGCCGCGGATCGGCACGCCGCCATTGCCCGGCGGCTGGGCCGCCTCGCCATTGTCCTTGCGCCGCCCCTTGCGCGAGCCCGAGCGGCCGGGAATCTGGAACAGCATGCCGGCGGCGTTGCGCAGGTTGAACCAGCCCTCCTCGCGGGCGCGCGGCACCTGGGTGACGCGCTCGTCCTTGTAGTCGGGGTAGAGCGCGTGCAGCACGTCCTGCGAGGACAGCTCGCCGCGGCCGACGGCGGCCAGCACGTCCTCGACGTCCTTGCGCGCCAGCCGGTGCAGGATCGGCTTCAGCGCGTCGCGCGAGAACGGCTTGCCGGCGCGCTCGAAGGAGCGCTCCAGGATGCGCGCGCCGAGGCCGGAATACTGCTTGCGGATGGCGTTCTTGGTGGCACGGCGGATGGCCGAGCGCGCCTTGCCGGTGACCACCACCGATTCCCAGGCGGCCGGCGGCACCTGGCCCTTGGAGCGGATGATGTCGACCTCGTCGCCGTTCTTCAGCTCGGTCATCAGCGGCATGATGCGGCCGTTGACCTTGGCCCCGACGCACGAATCGCCGACGTCGGTGTGCACGGCATAGGCGAAGTCGATCGGCGTCGCGCCGCGCGGCAGGGCGATCAGCCGGCCCTTCGGCGTGAAGCAGAACACCTGGTCCTGGAACAGCTCGAGCTTGGTGTTCTCGAGGAATTCCTCCGGGTTGTCGCCTTCCGACAGCGCCTCGATGGTGCGCCGCAGCCAGGCATAGGCGTTGGTGTCCTTGGAGATCTGGTGGCTCGAGCCGTTCACCCGGCCGCCATTGTCCTTGTAGATCGAGTGCGCGGCGACGCCGTACTCGGCGACGCTGTCCATGGCGCGCGTGCGGATCTGAAGCTCGACGCGCTGGCGCGACGGGCCGACGATGGTGGTGTGGATCGAGCGGTAGTCGTTCTGCTTCGGCGTCGAGATGTAATCCTTGAAGCGGCCGGGCACCATCGACCAGGTGGCGTGGATGGCGCCGAGCGCGCGGTAGCACTCCTCGACCGTCTCGACGACGACGCGGAAGCCGAAGATGTCGGAGAGCTGCTCGAAGGACAGCGCCTTGGTCTCCATCTTGCGGAACACCGACCACGGCTTCTTCTGGCGGCTCTTGACCTCGGCCTTTACCGCATACTGCTCGAACAGCCGCGACAGCGCCTGCTCGATCTCGCCGATGACGCCGCGGTTGCGCTCGAAGACGTCGGCCAGGCGCTCGGTCACGGCGCGGTAGGCCTCGGGGTTAAGCTGGCGGAAGGCGAGCTCCTCGAGCTCCTCGCGCATGTCCTGCATGCCCATGCGGCCGGCGAGCGGCGCATAGATCTCCATCGTCTCCTCGGCGATGCGCAGGCGCTTCTCCTCGGGCATGTGGTCGAGGGTGCGCATGTTGTGCAGCCGGTCGGCCAGCTTGACCAGCAGCACCCGCACGTCCTGCGAGATGGCGAGCAGCAGCTTGCGCAGGTTTTCCGCCTGGGCCGCCTTCTTGGACACCAGGTCGAGCTTCTTGAGCTTGGTCAGCCCCTCGACGAGGCCGCCCAGATCGGGCCCGAACAGCTCGTCGATCTCGGCGCGCGTGGCGCTGGTGTCCTCGATCGTGTCGTGCAGCAGCGCGACCGCGATGGTCGCCTCGTCGAGATGCATCTCGGTGAGGATGGCGGCCACCTCGAGCGGATGCGAGAAGTAGGGCGCGCCGGACGCACGGCGCTGGTGGCCGTGCTTCTGCATCGCGTAGACGTAGGCCTTGTTGAGCAGCGCCTCGTTGACGTCGGGCTTGTAGCGCTGCACGCGCTCGACAAGCTCGTATTGACGCATCATCGGCGGCTTTCTCCGCGGCCCGGCCCAACGCAAAACATGCGCCGCGCGGCCGCGCGACGCATGTCAGAAGATAGTCGCGAACCGCCGCCGGCGGAAGGGCCGGCCGGCGGGACGTCCGATCGCTCAGTACTCGTCGCTCTTCTCCGGCGGCACCAGGCCCTCGATGCCGGCGAGCAGCTCCTCCTCGCTCATGCGGTCGAAGGCAACCACGTCCTCCTCCGCCTCGGGCGCGGCGGCCTGCTCGGCGGCCGGCTCGGCCTGCGGCGGCGCCTCGGGCACGTCGGCCTCCGGCTCGTCGACCTCGACGTGCTTCTGCAGCGAGTGGATCAGGTCTTCCTTGAGGTCGCCCGGCGACAGCGTCTCGTCGGCGATCTCGCGCAGCGCGACGACGGGGTTCTTGTCGTTGTCGCGATCGACGGTGATCGGCGCGCCCTGCGAGATGAGACGGGCGCGGTGGCTGGCGAGAAGCACCAGCTCGAAGCGGTTTTCGACCTTGTCGATGCAGTCTTCAACGGTAACGCGGGCCATGGATCGCCCCTTTCAAGCCTTGACGTGTCGGGAATTCAGGCGCGGAAATAGTCCGAATGCGGTCACTTTACAAGCAAAAGCGTGCGCTGTCCGCCCCTGGCACGGCGATGTGGCAAAACTGCGGGCGGCTGCCGCTTTCTTCGCCGGGGCCCGGTTGCGGGCCTTGGAATGGCCGGCCGCGCACGCTATCTCGAAACGATGGGCCGCCTTCGCCGGACCGCGCCGCAGAGGACGGTCGGGACCCGAGCGCTGCGTCGCATGCATCATTGCCGCCGACCATTGCGAAAAAGGACTTTGAAGGATGTTTGATCCCCGCGAGAAGATCGCGCTGTTCATCGACGGTGCGAATCTCTATGCCACCTCGCGCGCGCTCGGCTTCGACATCGACTACCGCAAGCTGCTCGCCTCCTTTCAAGAGCGCGGCTACCTCCTGCGCGCCTACTACTACACCGCGCTGGTCGAGGATCAGGAGTACTCCTCGATCCGGCCTTTGATCGACTGGCTCGACTACAACGGCTACAAGGTCGTGACCAAGCCGGCCAAGGAGTTCACCGACTCCACCGGGCGGCGCAAGATCAAGGGCAACATGGACATCGAGCTCGCCATCGACGCGCTCGAGCTGACCGACATCGTCGACCACTACGTCATCTTCTCCGGCGACGGCGACTTCCGCAGCCTGGTCGACGCGCTGCAGCGGCGCGGCCGCAAGGTGAGCGTGGTGTCGACCATCCAGTCGCAGCCGCCGATGATCTCCGACGAGCTGCGCCGCCAGGCCGACAGCTTCATCGACCTGGCCGCGCTGCGCGACCAGGTGGGGCGCGATCCCTCCGAGCGCGCCTCGCGCCGCGCCGAGCCGGCGCCGCAGGACGACGAGGACGGCGACGACTGATGCCGACGGCCGATCGGCGGCCTTCGGAGCCGCCGCGCGACTGCGCGCTGTGCCCGCGCCTGCACGCCTTCATCGCCGGCTGGCGCGCGCGCGAGCCGGGCTGGCACAACGCGCCGGTGCCGACCTTCGCGGCCGCCGACGACGACGATGTGCGGCTCCTGATCGTCGGCCTGGCGCCCGGCCTGCGCGGCGCCAACCGCACCGGAAGGCCGTTCACCGGCGACTATGCCGGCGACCTGCTCTACGACACGCTGACGCGCTTCGGCCTGGCGGCCGGCACCTACCGGGCACGGCCCGATGACGGGCTCGAGCTGATCGGCACCGCGATCACCAACGCCGTGCGCTGCGTGCCGCCGGAGAACAAGCCGGTGGGCGCGGAAATCCGCACCTGCCGCGAGCACTTCTTCGCCCCGACGATCGCCCGCTTCGCCAATCTCGCGGCGATCCTCAGCCTCGGCCAGATCGCCCACCAGACGACGGTGCGCGCGCTCGGCCTGAAGCTTTCCGCCCACCCCTTCGCGCACGGCGCGCGGCACGACACGGACGGGCTGGCGCTTTTTTCGAGCTACCACTGCTCGCGCTACAACACCAACACCGGCCGGCTGACCGAGGCGATGTTCGTCGACGTGTTCGCCGCGATCCGCCGCCACCTCGACGCGGGCTGACGGGGCACGCCGCGCAGCGGCACGGCGCGGAGCCGCCGCGCTCTCCGCGAAAACACAAGTCGGCTCCAGCTTTCTGGCTTCAAGGCGTTTCCGGCCGGCGAACCGGTTTCCACTTCGCCTGGAAACGCCCTAGCCGCGCTCCTTGAGCAGCCGCGCCTTCTCGCGGTTCCAGTCGCGCTGCTTCATCGTCTCGCGCTTGTCGTGCAGCTTCTTGCCGCGCGCCACGGCGAGCTGCAGCTTGGCGAGCCCGCGCTCGTTGAAATAGAGCTTGAGCGGCACCATCGTCATGCCCTCGCGCTCCACCGACTGGGCCAGGCGCGCCATCTCGCGCTTGTTGAGCAGCAGCTTGCGGCGGCGGCGCGGGTCGTGATTGAAGCGGTTGCCGGCGAGATATTCGGGGATGTGCGCGTTGATCAGCCAGATCTCGCCATCCTCCACCGAGGCATAGGATTCCTGGATGTTGGCGTGCCCCTCGCGCAGCGACTTCACCTCGGTGCCGGTGAGCACCAGCCCGGCCTCGAGCGTGTCGAGGATCTCGTAGGCGAAGCGCGCCTTGCGGTTGTCGGCGACGGTCCTGACGCTGTTTTCGCTCTGCTTGGCCATGGTTCGGCAAACGCGCGGGCGGCGCGTCAGTTCATCAGGCCGGCATGCTTGAGCGCGGCGTCGATGCGCTCGGCGGTCGCCGCCTCGACGGTAACCAGCGGCGCGCGCAGCCGGTTCTCCAGCTTGCCGAGACGCCACAGGGCATATTTGGCGCCCGACGGGTTGGGCTCGATGAACAGCGCCTTGTGCAGCGGGAACAGCCGGTCCTGCAGGTCGATGGCGCGCTGGCGGTCGCCGGCCAGCGACGCCTCCTGGAACGCCGCGCACAGCCGCGGCGCCACGTTGGCCGTCACCGAGATGCAGCCGACGCCGCCATGCGCGTTGAAGCCGAGCGCCGAGACGTCCTCGCCGGAAAGCTGGATGAAATCGGCGCCGCAGGCCGCGCGCTGGTCGGACACGCGGTCGACCTTGGCGGTGGCGTCCTTGACGCCGACGATGTTGGCGAAGTCGCGGGCCAGCGCGCCCATCGTCTCGGGCAGCATGTCGATGACCGAGCGCGGCGGGATGTTGTAGATGATGATCGGCAGGCGGGTCGAGCGGGCGATCGCGGCGAAGTGCTCGTAGAGGCCGCGCTGGTTGGGCTTGTTGTAATAGGGCGTGACGACGAGCACGGCGTCGGCACCGACCGCCTCGGCATGCTCGACGAAGCCGATCGCCTCGCGCGTCGAGTTGGAGCCGGCGCCGGCGATCACCGGCACGCGGCCGGCCGCCACCTCGACGCACAGGCGCACCACCTCGCGGTGCTCGGCGTGGCTCAGCGTCGGCGACTCGCCGGTCGTGCCGACCGGCACCAGGCCGGACGAGCCCTCCGCGATCTGCCATTCGACAAGGTCGCGAAACGCTTTCTCGTCGACGCTTCCGTCCTCGCGGAACGGCGTGACGAGCGCTGTGATCGACCCTGTGAACATCGCGTTTGGCTCCTGACGGGATGCGGGCGCCGCGCGCGGCGGCGCGCGGCTGCTCTCGGCCGGCTTCTAAACCATTGCGCCGCGGCGCACCATAGTCTTGCCATGCCGGCCGGGCAGAATTCTCGACCTGCAAGGCGTGCGGCGGCAGCCGCTGCCGCCGGGAGGCTCGGGAGGACGTGCGACCCGCGACAATCGTCGCGATCGCCCTAAGCTTTTCTTAACCACCGATTCACCCGGCGGCGATAACCTGCCTGCCGCCCGTCTTCTGTGCATGCGTAACGACAGGACCCACGCCGCCATGGTCTCGCGGATCGCCCTTGCCGGACTGCTCTTCGCCATCGCAACGCCGCCGGCCGCCGCCGAGGCGGTGCGCCTGCCCGCCTTCGCCCCGGTGCCGGCACCGCGCCCGGGCCCGGCGCTCGACACCGGCACGCTGACCGCATCGGTGCCGGTGCGGCCGCTGCCGGTCGCCGCCGAGCGCGCCCGGCCGGACGACGTCGCCATGCTCAAGCGCGGCCTCGACGCGCTGTCGGAGCAGGACACGCGCCGGGCGCAGCAGGTCCGCGACAGCCTGCCGGACGGCAGCCTCGACCGGCTAATCCTGTCCTGGGCGATCGCGCTTTCGGGCGACGAGAGCGTGCCGAGCGGCGAGATCGCCGCCGTGGCGCGCATGGCCGCCGGCTGGCCGGGCATGGCGACGCTGCGCGCCCATTCCGAACGCGCCCTGGCGCGCGAAACCCTCGATCCCGCCACCGTCATCGCCGCCTTCGGCGGGTCCGAGCCGCAGACCACAGAGGGCGTGATGGCGCTCACCCGCGCCCACCTGGCGCGCGGCGACCGGGCGAGCGCGCGCGCCGTGCTGGCGCCGTTCTGGCGCGTCGAGAAGCTCGACGCGGAGGACGAGGTGGCGATCCTGCGCGCCTTCGGCGACCTGCTGCCGGCGAGCGACCACCGCCACCGCATGGAGCGCATGCTCTACGAGGACCGCATCCGCTCGGCCGAGCGCCTGGCGGGCCGCGCCGGCGGCGAGGCGCTGACGAGGGCCTGGGCGGCGGTGATCCGCCGCGAGGGCGACGCCGGCAAGCTGCTCGCCGCGGTGCCGAAGAGCGAGCGCTCGGCGGGCTATTCCTTCGCCCTCACCCGCCATCTGCGCCGGGCGGGCAAGTATCGCGAGGCGGCCGAGGCGATGCTCGCCGCGCCGCGCGTGGCCGACGCGCTGATCGACCCCGACGCCTGGTGGATCGAGCGCCGCGTGCTGGCCCGCGACATGCTCGACATCGGCGATCCGCGCACGGCCTATCGCCTGGTCGCCGCGCAGGACGCCGGCAGCCCGGCGAGCACGGCCGACGCCGCGTTCCATGCCGGCTGGATCGCGCTGCGCGAACTGGGCGACGCGGCGACCGCGGCACGCCACTTCGCCCGCATCGCCGAGATCGCCGAAGGGCCGATCTCGCTGGCACGCGCGCACTACTGGCTCGGCCGCGCGGCCGAGGCCGGCGCGGCCGGCGACGCGCAGGCGCACTACCGCCGCGCGGCGCGCTACGGCACCGCCTTCTACGGCCAGCTCGCCGCCGCCCGGCTCGGCCAGACCACGCTCGCCGTCGCCTACCCGCAGCCGACGGCGGCCGAGCGCCAGCGCTTCGCCGAGCGGCCGGCGGTGCGCGCCATCGAGCGGCTCGAGGCGGCCGGCTACGGCTGGCGTGCCGACATCCTCTACCGCGACCTCGCCGACGATCTCGACAGCGCCGGCGAGCTGGCGCTGCTCGCCGTGATGGCGGAGCGGCGCGGCAACCACTATCTGGCGCTGCGCATCGGCAAGGCGGCGGCCGGGCGCGGCCTCGACATCGGCGCGCTGGCGCATCCCGTCGGGGTGATTCCGGCCGGCGCCGGCGTGACCGGCGCCGGCGAGGCGCTGGCCTACGCGGTGGCGCGGCAGGAAAGCGAGTTCAATGTCGGCGCGGTGTCGGGCGCCGGCGCGCGCGGCCTGCTGCAGCTCCTGCCCGGCACCGCCAAGGCGATGGCGCGCAAGAGCGGGCTGGCCTATTCGCCGAGCCGGCTGACCGGCGACGCCGGCTACAACGCGACCCTCGGCGCGGCCTATCTCAGCGAGCAGCTCGCACGCTTCGACGGCTCCTACATCCTCACCTTCGCCGCCTACAACGCCGGCCCGCGCCGCGCGCAGGAATGGATCGAGCGCTTCGGCGATCCGCGCGGCAAGGACATCGAGACGGTGGTCGACTGGGTCGAGCGCATCCCCTTCCCCGAGACGCGCAACTACGTGCAGCGCGTGATGGAGAACTACCAGGTCTACAAGATGCGGCTGACCGGCCGCTTCGCCATCGCCGACGATCTCACCCGGGGCCGCTGAGCCGCCCGGAGCCGCTCTGCCTTTCTCTCGATCGCCGGTCGGCTCCGACGCATTCCCGCAACGCGTTTCCGGCGGTCTTGGCTTCGCCGCGAAACGCCCCATCGACGAGCCGCCGCTTGGACGACACCGACCGCCCGCCCGCGCCCGCCTTCCAGGACGTGTTCTATTCGGCCGCCGACGGCCTGCGCCTGCACGCGCGCGACTACGGCCGCGACAACCGCGACGCGCTGCCGGTCGTCTGCCTGGCCGGACTGACGCGCAACGCGCGCGACTTCCACCCGCTCGCCCTGCATCTGTCGCAGGAGGCGCGCACGCCGCGCAGGGTCGTCGCCTTCGACTGCCGCGGCCGCGGCGGCTCGCAGCACGACCGCGACTGGCGCAACTACGACGTGCGCGTCGAGACGGCCGACATTCTCGCCGGGCTGACGGCGCTCGGCATCGAGCGGGCCGGCTTCATCGGCACCTCGCGCGGCGGCATGATCGTCATGGCGCTGGCGGCGATGCGGCCGGGCGTGCTGGCGGCGGTGGTGCTCAACGACGTCGGCCCGGTGATCGACGGCGTCGGGCTGGCGCACATCCGCTCCTATCTGCAACGCGCGCCGAAGCCGAACAGCTTTGCCGAGGCCGTCGCCATCCAGCGCGCGGCGAGCGGCGAGGCCTTCTGCGCGCTCGACGAGGCCGACTGGGAGCGGCTGGCGCGCGCCCTCTACCGCGACGAGAACGGCCGTCCGGTGGCCGATTTCGACCCGGCGCTGACGAAGACGATCACCAGCCTCGACCTCAGCCAGCCGCTGCCGACGCTGTGGCCGCAGTTCCTCGGCCTGGCAAAGGTGCCGGTGCTGGCGATCCGCGGCGCCAATTCCACGCTGCTGTCGGCCGAGACGCTCGCCGCCATGCAGCGCCACCACCCCGCCCTCGAGACGATCACGGTGGAGGGCCAGGGCCACGCGCCGCTTCTGGAGACCGGCGACCTGCCGCAGCGCATCGCGGCCTTTTTCGAGCGCGCCGACAAGCACCGCCGCTGAGCCCGCGCGGCAGGCAGACAGACAGGCCCGGCGCAGCGGCCACGCGTCACCCGTCACCGCAGGCGACGCTTCGGCACCGCGTCCCGCGCTCGCCTCCGGCGACGATGGCGCGACGCGGCCATCCGCACATGAAAAGGACCCGGCGGTTGCCCGCCGGGTCCCTTTTTCCGATCAGCCGTAAGGCCGATTAGAAGTAGCGCGTGAAGCGGAGGTAGCCGCTGAACGTGCCATCCGGATCATGCGCCGGCGAACCGGAAATCGCGCGAACCGTGCCGACGTCGTCGTAGTGCAGCTCGGTGCGGATCTCGAAGTTCTCGATCGGCGTCCAGACCATCGACAGCTCGGCGCCCCAGGCGTCCGTACCCGAGGAGTAGTCCGTCCCGGCGTAGTAGAGGTCGTTGAAGTACTGCACCGCCACCGAGGCGCCGAAGGTCGGCGTGAACTGGTGGTTGTACGACGCCAGGACCGACCACTCGGCACCGCCGAACCACGGACCGGCGTAAACCAGGCCGGGAGGAGCGGCGACGAGCAGGCTCGTCGGGCCGCCCGCATTGTACGCGTGCGAGCCGTCGGCATAGAAGCCGATCACGCGGAGCGACGAGCCGGGCATGTTCGGCACGTTGATCTGCGCGCCGAGCTGCGCGGCGAAGCCGCCGCTGTTGGCGCCGCGACCCGTGAGGGCGGAGAAGAACGGGCTGATGGTGCCGTCGAAGCTCTCGTCGTAGGCGACCTTGGCCCAGACCGCGCCCCAGCCCTGGCTGACGCCGATCTTGGCGACCACGTCGGGCATGTAGCCGTCACCGGCCAGCGCGTCGTCTTCCAGCGAGATGGCGCCGAAGAAGCCGTTGCCGCCCTCGAAGCGGTAACCGATCAGGTGGCGCTGCTGGTAGCCGTAGTACATGCCACCCCAGGAGTGCGAGCCGT
>NZ_JAOAOP010000034.1 GCF_030398335.1 Aquibium sp. A9E412 | reverse complement strand
TGCGCTTGCGCCGCTTGCGCCGGCGCGGCTGGCCGTCATGGCCGGTGCCGTGCGGCGGCGGGGCGGCGGATGCCGGCGCGCCCGCCCTGTCGCTTGCGCCCTCGGTCGGCGCGGTGCCGTTGCCGGTGGCGCCCGCGACGGGCGCGCGCGCGCCCCTGTCGTGGTCGTCCACGTCTGGTCCTTTCGCGCCGCGCGGTCCCATGCCGGTCGCTGCAGGCGCTCTCGTCTTGCGTTGCGTGGAATGTAGCAGCCGCACGCGCGATCACCAAGGGGCGCGTGCGGCGCGCCGGTCGCCTCGGCGCCGCCGGCGGATGCCGTCATGCGTTCCTCTTGCAGCGCGCGCCGCGCCACCTATCTTGCCGGGGGCTCGCGGCGATGCGGCAAACGCGGCCGCGTGGCCGGCTGCGGCGGCGTGACGCCATGCCGCCAACATGGCGGTCGGTCCGCACAGCGGGCGCGAAGCTAACGCTTGATCGGTCCGCGCGATGTGCTAAAAGGCGCGCCGACGCGGTCGGCAAGGTCGCCCGCATCACGGTGCCGCCGGCAAGCCGGCCGCATCACACGTGGTTCCAAGTGGGCCATTGGGGAATAGTTTAACGGTAGAACAGCGGACTCTGACTCCGTCGGTCCTGGTTCGAATCCAGGTTCCCCAGCCAGTTCATCCCGAAAGAACGAACAAACATCCGGACGCTGCGGCTGCATCCGCGTCTCGGCCGGTGCACCTGCCCCAGGCCCGAAGTCTCGCCGGGGTTTGGCGTTTTGCCGGCTGCTTGCGAGCCGGCCGCCGCCCTGCCTCACCCCGCCCGGCCGGCGCGGGCGGCTTGGACGGCGCGGCGGATGGCGTCGGCGTCGAGCGCGGCGCGGTAGAGCCGCGCGCCGACGACGAAGCCCGGCGTGCCGGGCAGGCCGAGCGCGCGCGCCTGCGCGGCGTTGCGGGCCAGCAGGGCGTCGATCCCGGCCAGCCGCGCGTCGAGCGCGTCGCGCACCCGGCCGACATCGATCCCGCGGGCGCGCATGGCGTCGTCGATGCGGCCGAGCCGCAGCGGCGGGCCCATCGTCATCACCGCGTCGAGCGCCGGCGCGTAGTCGCCGAGGGCGTCGGCGGCGAGCACCATGCGCGCGGCATAGAGCACCGTGTCGCCGTTGATCGGCCAGTCCTTCATCACCAGGCGGATGTCGCCGTCCTCGGCCACGATGCGCTTGAGATGCGGGTGAAGCGCCCGGCAGGACGGGCATGCATAGTCGAAGAACTCGGCGATCGTCACGTCGCCCTCGGGATTGCCGAGAACCGGCTGGCGCGGGTCGAACAGCACCTCGGACAGGGCCGGCAGCGCGCGCGCCGGCGCGGCGCCGGCCAGCGCGGTGGCCGAGACGGCCAGCAAGCCGCGTCTGGAGATCATCGCTCCTCCTCCTGCCGGGCAAGCGTCAGCGTCGCGGCGAGGCCGCCGGCCGCGCGGTTGGCGAGCGACAGCGCGCCGCCCGTCTGGTCCATCGCCTCCTGTGCGATGGACAGCCCGAGGCCGCTGCCGGTGGCGCTCTTGCCGCGGCCGCGGAAGAAGCGCTCGGTGACGTGCGGCAGCTCGGCCGGCGGGATGCCGGGGCCGTCGTCCTCGACGACGATGCGCGCCCGCCCGGCCTCTGCCTCGACGCGGACCACCACCGTGCCGCCCTCGGGCGCGTGATTGACCGCGTTCTCGATCAGATTGCGCAGGGCGAGCGTCAAAAGCGCCGGCTCGAAGCGGGCGACGGGCCCGGCCGCGTCTTCCGCGCCGGCCAGCACGATCGCGCGGTCGCGTGCCGGCGGCATCTCCGCCACGACACGCGCGACGAGCGGGCGCACCGGGGCACGCGTCAGCGCCGGCGCGCGGTCGCCCGCCTCGATGGCGGCGAGGTCGAGAAGCTGGGCGACCAGCCGCGAGACGCGGTCGACGCCGGCCGAGATCTGCCGGAGCGCGTTGGCGTGGACGGCGCCGTCGCCGCTGGCGAGCGCGATCTGCGCCTGCGTCTTGAGGCCGGCGAGCGGCGTCTTCAGCTCGTGCGCGGCGAAGGCGGTGAAGCTCTTCTCGCGCTCGCGCGCCGCCTCGACGCGGCGGAACAGGCCGTTGAGCGCGTGCACGGCCGGGGCGATCTCGCGCGGCAGGTTCTCGTCGGGCAGCGGCCGCAGGTCGGAGGCGGCGCGCGACGACAGCATGCGGGCCATGCCGTTGAGCGGCGCCATGCCGCGGCGCAGGCTGAACCAGATGACGGCGGCGAGGAACGGCACGATGAGGCCGGCCGGCAGCGCCAGCCCCGTGATGACGCCGCCGACGAGGCGGTCGCGGACGCGCACATTGTCGCCGACCATGACGCGCACGCCGAGCTCGGCATCCTCGATGGTGTAGACGCGCCATGTCTCGCCGTCGATCACGGTCTCGGAGAAGCCGCTGCGCGCATCCGTCAGGCGGTCGCGCGGCGCATCCTCGGAGCGCCCGACGAGCCGGCCGTCGAGCGACCAGATCTGGCACGAGAGCTGCCGGTCGTAGGGCCGGTCGCCGGCAGGCGCCGGCGCGACGGCCGCCGCCGCCGCGTCGCCGCCGAGCGCCAGCTCGACGCGGCCCTCGGCCAGCAGCGACCTGACCATGCGCGCGGCCTCGGTCAGCCGCGCATCCAGGACGCGCTCGAGCTCGGCCTCGGTGTCGACGTAGATCCACAGCGTCGCCAGCAGCCAAACGAGCCCGGTCGAGGCGACGAGGACGGCGAACAGCCTGGTCCGGATCGAGCTCACGGGCTTTCCTCGGCAAGGCGGTAGCCGAGGCCACGCACGGTCTTGATGAAGCCGGCGCCGAGCTTGCCGCGCAGATGGTGGATGTGGACCTCGACGGCGTTGCTTTCCACCTCCTCCTGCCAGCCGTAGAGCATCTCCTCCAGCACCGCGCGCGAGACCGTCGTTCCGGGACGCTCCATGAGGGCGCGAAGAACGCCGAACTCGCGGCGCGTCAGCGGCACCCCCCTGCCGTCGCGGCTCGCCGTCTGGCGGGCCGGGTCGAGCGTCACGCCGCGCCACTCCAGAACGGTGTCGGCGCGGCCGAGGCCGCGGCGCGCGGCGGCGCGCACCCGCGCGGCCAGCTCGTCGAGATCGAACGGCTTGCCGACATAATCGTCGGCGCCCGCGTCCAGCCCGGTGATGCGGTCGGCGACCTGGTCGCGCGCCGTCAGAAGCACCACGGGCGTGGCGTCCTTGCGCCGCCGCAGCGCGGCCAGAACGTCGAGGCCCGAACCGTCCGGCAGCATCAGGTCGAGCACCACCGCGTCGTAGTCCTGTGCCGCCAGCGCGCTCGAGGCGTCCTCGCAGGTCTGCACCGCATCGACGGTGAAGCCGGCCAGCCCGAGGCCGACCGACAGGCCGTCGAGCAGCATCGGATCGTCCTCGACCACGAGAATGCGCATGCCTCAGTCTCCATCGCGGGGCGCAGCGCGCCGCGGCGCGCCGTCCGGTCCTTCTTGCGCCATCGTCACACGGCCAGCAACGCCTCCATTGCGGGATCGGGAATGACGACGATCGGGCTGCCGTCGCGCACCGTGTCGTGCAGATGCATGACGTCCTGGTTGATCAGCCGGATGCAGCCCGACGACACCGCCTTGCCGATGCTCCACGCCTCCGGCGTGCCGTGCAGGCGGTAGAGCGTGTCCTTGCCGTCCTTGTGGATGTAAAGCGCGCGCGAGCCCAGCGGATTCCTCGGCCCGGGGTCCATGCCGCCATTGGCGATGCTGTAGGGCTCGAGCTCCGGCTGGCGCGCCACCATCGAATCGGGCGGCGTCCAGCGCGGCCACTTGCGCTTGTAGGCGACGATCGCCCGGCCGGCCCAGGCGAAGCCCTCACGGCCGACGCCGATGCCGTAGCGCATGGCGCGGCCGCCGGGTCGCACGTGGTAGAGATACTTGGCCGGGGTGTCGACGATCAGGGTGCCGGGCTTCTCCTTGCCGGGATAGGCGACCTCGGTGCGCCAGAAGCGGCGGTCGAGCCGGGCGATGTCGACCTCGGGAACGGGAAAACGCTCCTCCGGCCGGGCATAATACATCGGCGGCACCACCGGCGCAGGCGCCGGCGCCGGCTGCAGCTTCGCCGCCGGCGTGCGCTGCGGCACCGCGACGCAGCCCGAGACGGCGGCCGCGCTCAGCCCGACGAGAAACGCCCGCCGGCCGATCCCGCCCCGCCCGGATCGCCTTTCGCCGCCGCCGGCCGCGGCCGCAATGATGTCGAAGTCGCGCATGTCTCAAACCCTCTCGGTTCCGGTCGTCGCCCCGAAAACGCGCCAACCTTAAGGCTGCCTTAAGCTGCGCCGGTCAGGCGCCACGGCGACGGGCTATCGACGGAGAGATCGGCGATGATCAGAGCTGCAATCGCGATGCTGGGCCTGCTGGCGGCGCTGGCCGCCGCCGCGGCGGCAGAGCCGCTGGCGGCGGACCGCGCCTTCGCGCTGACGGTGACGCGCGGGCCCGACCAGTCGCTGACGCTGCGATGGCGCATCGCCGAGGGCTACTATCTCTACCGCGACCGCATCGCCGCGCGCGGTCCCGACGGCGCGCCGCTCGACGTCGAGACGGCGCCCGGCACCGTCAAGGACGACCCGACCTTCGGCCGCACCGAGGTCTATTACGGCGCCGCCGAGGCGGTGCTGGCCACGCCGGGCGGCGGGCCGATCGAGGTCGTCTATCAGGGATGCCAGGACGGCGGCATCTGCTACGCGCCGGACACCCGCCGCATCGATCCGGTCAGCCTGGCGGTGTCGGAGACGGCGCCGCCGGCAATGTCGTCGGCGCAATGGCAGACCGGACCGGCCGATGCGGCGCCGCTCGACACGGCCCCCGCGGATGCGGCCCCCATCAATGCGGCCCCCGACGATATCGCGCCTGTCGACCCTGCGCCGGCCGCCGGCGAAAGCGCCGGCTTCCGGCTGGCCGACGACGGCGGGCTCGTGCAGTCGCTGCTGGGCGACGGCGGCGGGCTTCTCGTGCTGGCCATGTTTCCGCTCTTCGGCCTGCTTCTGGCCTTCACGCCCTGCGTCTTCCCGATGTACCCGATCCTGGCCGGGGCGCTGGCGCGCGAGGGCGACGGCCTGACCGCGCGGCGCGGCTTCGTGCTGTCGGGCATCTACGTGCTGGCGCTGGCCGCCGCCTTCGCGCTGCTCGGCGCGGCGGCCGGCTGGTCGGGCCAGAACCTGCAGATGATGCTGCAGTCGCCCTACACCCTCGGCGTGCTGGCCGCCGTCTTCGTGGCGCTCGCGCTGTCGATGTTCGGCCTCTACGAGCTGCAACTGCCGGCGGCCTGGACGCGCTGGATCACCGCGCGCACGGGCGGCCGCGGCGGCTCGAAGCGCTCGGCCGCGCTGCTCGGCTTCTCCTCGGCGCTGATCGTGGGGCCCTGCGTCACGGTGCCGCTCGCCGGCGCGCTGCTCTACATCGCGCAAACCGGCGACGTCGTTCTCGGCGCCGCCGCGCTGTTCGGCCTCGGCGTCGGCAAGGGCCTGCCGCTGATCGTCATGGGCACGCTCGGCGGCAGCTACCTGCCGCGCGCCGGCGCCTGGATGGACGGCGTCAAGCGGCTGTTCGGCTTCGGCTTTCTGGCGACGGCGATCTGGACGGCGGCACCGCTGCTGCCGGCCGGCCTCGAGCTGGCGCTGTGGGGCGTGCTGCTGATCTTCGTCGCCAGCTTCGCCTTCACGGCCCGCTGGCCCGGCAGCACCGGCCTGGCGACCGGCCGGGCGCTGGGCGCGGCGGCGATGATCTACGGCGCGCTGCTCATGATCGGCGCCAGCTCGGGCGGCACCGACCCGCTGCGGCCGCTGGCCGCGCTGGCCGGGCGCGGCGCGCCGGCCGCCGCCGAGCGCGCGCTCGACTTCGCCACCGTCGGCACGGCGCCCGAGCTGCGCGCCCGGCTGGCGTCGGCCGACGGCCGGCCGACGCTGGTCTACGTCACGGCCGAGTGGTGCGTGACGTGCCGGGTGATCGAGCGCTCGGTTCTGCCGCACGACGCCGTGCGCCGGCAGCTCGCCGGCTTCCAGCTCGTCAAGGCGGACCTGACCGACTACGACGGCGACAGCGCCGCCCTCATGGACCAGCTCGGCGTCGCCGGGCCGCCGACCATGCTGTTCTTCGACGGCGACGCGCGCGAGGTCGCCGACACCCGGCTGGTCGGCAACGTCACGGTGGAGAGCCTGACGCGCTCGGCCGGCCGTCTGGCGGCGTTCTGAGATGAACGCCGTCTCCCTCGGGCCGCTCGTTCTTGCGGCCGACCGGTTCGCCGTCGTTCTCGGCATGCTGGTCTTCGTGCTGGTCGCCGGCATGCTCGCCCGGCGCGTCGACGCGCGCTTCGCCGGCTGGTCGTGGTGGGTGCTGCTCGGCGGCATCGCCGCGGCGCGGCTCGGCCACGTGCTCGTCAACTGGTCGAGCTTCATGCAGGAGCCGTGGCGCGTCGTCGCGCTGTGGCAGGGCGGCTTCCACTGGCCGAGCGCGGCCGTCGCCGTGGCGGCGAGCGTCGTTCTGGTGCTGCGGACCGGGCGGCTGCGCCTGTGGGCCCTGCTGCCGCTGGCGCTCGCCGTGGTCGTCTGGAACACCACCCTGCAGCTCACCACGAGTTCGCAGAACGTCGCCCTGCCGGCGATGACCTTCGCGATGCTGGACGGCGGCACCTATCCGCTCGATGCGCCGTCGGGCACGCCCAGGGTGGTCAATCTGTGGGCCACCTGGTGCCCGCCCTGCCGCCGCGAGATGCCGATGATGGCCGACGTGGCGGCGACCACCGACGGCCTCGACTTCGTCTTCGCCAATCAGGGAGAAGACCCGCAGCGGATCGACGCCTACCTGGCCGATGTCGGCCTGTCGCTCGAACTCGTGCTGCTCGACCAGTTCCGCGACCTGGCCCGCCACTACGGCGCGCCCGGCCTGCCGACCACCCTGTTCATCGCCGCCGACGGCACCCTTCAGCACGCCCATCTCGGCGAGATCTCGCGCGAGGTGCTGCAGGCGCGCATCGCCGCGCTGCTGGACGACCAACCCTGAGGAACCAGAGGAGCTGACATGACGACGACCAGACGAGACCTGCTGCAGGCCGCGCTCGCCGCCACCGCGGCGACCGCCCTGCCCGCCATGGCGCGGGCCCAGGGCGCACCGACCGGCCCGACGGTCGAGGATGTCCATTTCGACCCGGAGATCCCGGTGCTCGGCAACCGCGACGGCGACGTCACCGTGTCGGAATATTTCGACTACCAGTGCCCCTACTGCAAGCGCGGCCACGACGATCTGCTCGACGTGGTGCGGGCGGACGGCAATGTGCGCCTGGTGATGAAGGACTGGCCGATCTTCGGCGGCCCCTCCGTCCATGCCGCCGGTCTCGTGCTTGCGGCCGGCGACCGCTACGCGGAGGGCCTCAACGCGCTGATGGCGACGCCGGGCCGGCTCAGCCGCGAGGACGTCGACGCCACCCTGGCCGACGCCGGCTTCGACCCGGCCGCGCTCGCCGCCGCCTCGCAGCGGGACATGGCCCGCATCGACGGCATCCTGGCCCGCAACATGGACCAGGCCAACGCCTTCGGCTTCCGCGGCACGCCGGCCTTCGTCATCGGCACGCGGATCTACAACGGGGCGCTCGACCGCAGGACGCTGGTTGAGGCGATCGACACCGCGCGCCGCGGCTGAGGTCCCGGCCGGCACGCCGCCGGGCGCGCATGCCCCGTTCGGCAAACGGCGAACCGGTTCCCGCACCGCCCGCGACGCTCGATCTGAGCGCGTTTGCGGGCGGCGAACCGGTTTCCCCGTCGTCCGGAACGCTCCGTCCGACCGCGTTTCCCGACCGCGCACCGGTTCCCACGTCGCCTGGAACGCTCTAGATCGCGGTCATGCGGACGGAGACGGCACGGCAGCGAGGCGGCGCGCATGAACATCCTGGTGATCGGCGCATCCTCCGGCATCGGCCGTCACACGGTCGATGCCGCCCTGGCGCGCGGCCACGCGGTGCGGGCCATGGCGCGCGGCGCCGGGCGGCTTCCCCCGGGCATCGCCGGGCTCGAGCCGGTCGCCGGCGACGCCCGCGACCCGGCGGCCGTCGCCGGCGCGCTCACCGGCATCGACGCCGTCGTCCAGACGCTCGGCGTCGGCACCGGCCGCGGCACCCTCATGCACGAGGTGCGGCTTTTTTCCGAGGCGACGGCGGTGCTGCTTTCGGCCATGCGCGCGGCCGGCGTCATGCGGCTGGTCGCCGTCACCGGCTTCGGCGCCGGCGCCAGCAGCCGCGCGCTCAGCCTGCCCGAGCGGCTCGGCCAGCGCCTGCTGCTCGGCGGCGCCTATGCCGACAAGGACCGCCAGGAGCGGCTGATCGAGGCGAGCGACCGCGACTGGACGATCGTGCGGCCGACGCTGCTGGCCGACTATGCCGGCAGCGGCCGCTACCGCGTCTTCGCCGAGCCGGAGCGCTGGCACGGCGGCATGATCGCGCGCTCCGACGTCGCCGCCTTCATCGTCGACGCGCTGGAACGCGGCACCCATCTGCGCCGCGGCGTGGTCGTCAGCCGGTAGGGCGAGCGGCGGCCGGCCGGGCGGCAGAGCGGTCGCAACGCCTTGTCCCGGCGGGTCTGCGGACCGTGAACCGGTTCCCGCTTCGCCTGCAAACGCTTTCTCCCCCGCACGTTTGCGGACGGCAAGCCGCCTGCAACCGCTTTAGCGCAGCGCCGCCAGGAGCTGGTGCGCCATGCCCTCGTAGTCGAGCCGCTCGAGCACCTCGAGACTCGGCCGCATGCCGAAGATGTCGGCGCCGGCCGCGCCCAGGCTCTCGATGCGCGCGCGGCATTCCTCGACCGAACCGACCACCGCCAGGCGGTCGATATAGTCGTCGGGGATGAGGTCGCGGTCGACGGCGGCGGTTCCCCCGCGCATCACCGCGCGGATCGTGTCGACCTGCGCCTTGTCGATGCCGAGCATGCCGGTCACCTTGCTGTGCGAATTGGCGATGGTGCGCGCGGTGATGAGGCGGATGGTGTCGTAGAGCAGCGCCTTGTCGTCGCCGCAAAGGGCGAAGTTCCAGGCGACGATCTTGACCGCGTCGGGCGCTCGTCCGGCGCCGGCGGCGGCCTCCCGGATCCAGCCGGTGACGGCCGCAAGCCCTTCGGGCCGGCCGACATTGCCGACGATGACGCCGTCGGCCACCTCGCCGGCCATGCGGAAGGCACGCGGATGGGTGGTGGCGACATAGATGTCGACCGGATTCTTCGGCCTGAACTCCATATGCGCGTCGTCGAAGCGGAAGACGTCGTTGGCCACCGTATGGCGCTCGCCGGCAAGCACCGCCTTCATGGCCAGGATGGCGTCGCGCGTCGTCTCGGTGAAATCGCCGTCGGGTGCGCCCATCGCCTTGCGCGTCGGCTTCAGCCCGGCACCGATGCCCAGCACCACGCGGCCGGCGGCCAGGTCGGCGACCGTGGCCACGGCGCGGGCGATCTGGATCGGATGGCGCGTGTAGGGATTGGCGATGCCGACGCCGAGCCGGATGCGGCTGGTCGTCGCCGCGATGGCGCCGAGAAGCACGTATGGATCGCGCATGAAGGTCTCGTCGGGCACCCACACCATGGGCATGCCCGCCTGCTCGGCGCGCTGCACCATCTCGATGACCTCGGCCGACGTCTGGCGCGGCAGTGCGCAGAAAGAAAAATCCATTCCGTCCTCTCGCTGGCGTCTGGGGCCGGCTGCCGGAAAACGGGTCCGGGCAGCGGGCAGGAGTAGTCTGTTCAGGGGCTTTCGGCGTCCGGCCCGCAATCGCCGTCCGGCGCTGCCCCGACCGGCGCCCGCTCGGCGATGACGCGGGCGACCGCCCGCACGATGCCGCGATAGCCGGTGCAGCGGCAGATGCAGCCGGCCAGCTCGTGGCGGATCGCGGCGATGTCGGGCGTCGTGTGGCGCATGACGATGTCGCGGGCGGTGGCCAGCATGCCGGGCGTGCAGTAGCCGCACTGCAGCGCGTGCTCCTCGGTGAAGGCGGCGCGCAGCCGCGCGACGACGGCGTCGTCCTCGAAGCCCTCGACCGTGGTCACCGCGGCGCCCTCGCAGGAGGCGGCGAGCGTGATGCAGGAGCGCACCGGCACGCCGTCGAGCAGCACCGTGCAGGCGCCGCAGGCGCCGTGCTCGCAGCCCAGATGCGTGCCCTTGAGCGCCAGCCGGTCGCGCAGGAAGTCGGCCAGGCTGACGCGCGGCTCCGTGTCGACGCTGACGGCCTCGCCGTTCACCGTCAGGGAAAGGCGCGTCATCGCATGACCTCCGTGATGGCGCGGCGCAGACAGGTCGCGTGGATCTGCATCTCGTAGCGGTCGAGATCGGGTTCGCGCGCGGCGAGCGAGCGGCGTATCGCGGCATCTTCGACCGGCGCGCCGGCCGCGATGGACGCCTCGAGGTCGGCATGCCGGGCCGGGCCGCCGAGCGGGCTGCTGCCCGCCACCACCCGCACGAGACCGCTTTCGGGGTCGTGCACGACGGCGGCGATCGCCTCGCCGAAGGCGCCGGCCTTCTTGCGCATCTTGCGGTAGGACCAGCGGGCCGCCGGCGACAGCCTCGGCAGGCTCACCGCCGTCAGCATCTCGCCCTCCTCCAGCGCGCAGGAGAAGACGTCGAGCGAGAACGCCTCGCTGTCGAGCTCGCGCCGGCCGTCCGGCCCGGCGATCTGCATGGTGGCGCCAAGCGCCATCATCGCCACCGGCCAGTCGGCCGCCGGATCGGCGTGGCACAGGCTGCCGCCGATGGTGCCGCGGTTGCGCACGGCGCGGTAGGCGATGTCGCGGGCGACGAAGACGAGCATGCCGTTCCAACGGTCGCCGCCGACGCCGTCCTCGAGCGCGGCATGGGTGACACGGGCGCCGATTCGCACGCGTCCGTCGGCCTCGGCGATCTCGCCGAGTTCGGTCAGCCCGCCGATGTCGATCAGCGTCTCGGCGGCGGCCATGCGCAGGTTGAGCATCGGCAGCAGCGACTGGCCGCCGGCCAGAATACGCGCCTCGCCCTCGCCCGCGGCGAGCGCGGCGAGGGCCTCGTCGAGCGAGGCCGGGCGCAGGAAGGTGAATGCCGGCGCCTTCATCGCGCGTCCTCCTGTGCGGCACCGTGCCGGTCGCGGGCGGCGAAGATCGCCTCCAGCACGCGGCGCGGCGTGGCCGGTACGGCGCAGAGCTCGGCGCCGATACCGGCGAGCGCGTCGTTGATGGCGTTGACCACGGCGGCCGGCGGCGCGATGGCGCCGCCCTCGCCGACGCCCTTGACGCCGAACCGGGTGTAGGGCGAGCGGGTCTCGCGATGGTCGAGGCGGATCATCGGGATCTCGCTCGCCGCCGGCACGGAATAGTCGCCGAAGGTGGTGGCGAGCGGCTGGCCCTGGTCGTCGAACGGCACCTCCTCAAAAAGCCCGGTGCCGATGCCCTGCGCCACGCCGCCGAGGACCTGGCCGTCGACGATGGTCGGGTTGACGCGGGTGCCGCAGTCGTCGACCGCGACATAGTCGAGCAGCGTGACGACGCCGAGCTCGAGATCGACGGCGACGCGCGCGGCATGGGCGGCGTAGGCGAACGGCGCGCGGTCGCCGTCGGGCCGGTAGCCGGCGGTCAGCTCCAGCCCGTCGCGCAGGATCGCCTCGGGCAGGTCGAAGGGGCGGAAATGCCAGATATGCGCGGCCTCCTCAAGCGACAGCGAGCCGGTCGGCCCGCGCAGCTCGCCGCCGACGAGCCGCACCTCGGCCGCGCCGCACTGCATCATGTGCCCCGCGACGCGCTTCAGCCGCTCGGCAAGCGCATCTGCGGCGGCGGCGACGGCACCGCCGGTCATCACGATGGCGCGCGAGGCATAGGTGCCGGTCGAATAGGGCGACAGCGCGGTGTCGCCGTGGCGCACGGTGACGCGTTCGGGATCGATGCCCAGCACTTCGGTGGCGATCTGGGCGAGCGTCGTCTCCATGCCCTGGCCGTGCGACTGCACGCCGACGCGGATTTCCAGGCTGCCGTCGGGCTGCATCAGCATGCCGGCATGCTCGAAGCCCGGCATCATCTGAACGCCGAGCGGGGCGATGGTCGCCGTCGAGACGGCGGTGTGCTCGGTGTACATGGCATAGCCGGTGCCGATCACCGTGTCGGGAAGCGGATCGGCCTCGACCTCCTGCATCATCTCGCGGGCGCGGCGCAGGCAGGCGGGATAGTCGCCGCTGTCGTATTCCTTGCCGGTCACCGCCTTATAGGGCATCGCCGCGGGTCCGACGAGATTGTCGAGCCGCACGTCGGCCGGATCGCGGCCGACCGCGCGGGCAACGGCATCGACGATCGTCTCGATGGCGAAGCAGGCGCCCGGCCGCGCCACCGCGCGATAGGGCGACAGCGGCGGCTTGTTTGTCGCCACCGTGCGCGTGTGCACGCGATAGCCGCGGATGTCGTAGGGGCCGGTCAGGATGCCGCTCGCCTGCACGGCGTCGAAACCGTTGGTGTGCGGCCAGATGGAATAGGCACCGGCGTCGGTCGTCAGCACGGCGTCAATGCCGAGAATGCGGCCGTGCGCGTCGGCGTGGGCGGTCACCTCGTAGCGGTGCTCGCGCGCCGAGGCGCCGGCCGTCAGGTGCTCGAAACGGTCCTCGAGCCAGCGTACCGGGCGCTTCAGCCGCAGCGCCAGCCAGGCAACGATGATCTCCTCGGGATGCAGGATCGCCTTGTAGCCGAAGCCGCCGCCGACATCCGGCGCGACGACGCGCACCTGGCGCTGCTGCAGGCCGAGACAGTGGCACAGGCCGTTGCGGATGAGATGCGGCGACTGCGTGGAGGAATAGACGACGAGCTGGCCGACGACAGCGTCCCAGTGCGCCACCACGCCCTTGCCCTCGAGCGGCACCATCGCCTGGCGCGCCATGTCAAGGGTGCGCGTCACGCGCACGCTCGCCGCCGCGATCGCCTCCTCGATGCCGCTTTCGAAGCGGGTTTCCATCGACAGGTTGCTGCCCCAGCTCTCGTGCACGAGCGGCGCGTCGGGCGAAAGCGCGGCGTCGACGGAGGCGACCACCGGCAGTTCGTCGAGATCGGCCATCACCAGTTCGACCAGGTCCTCGGCAGCCGCCCGGCTATCGGCCACGCAGGCGGCGATGATCTCGCCGACGAAGCGCACCCGCTCGTCGGCGATCGGCGGTGTGCCGACGATGCGATGGCCCGGCACGTTGGTTGTCGGCCGTATGGCGACGAGGCCGGCCATGTCGGCGGCGGTGAACACGCGGTCCTGCGCGCCCTCGGGCTTTTCGACGCCGCGGATCGCGGCATGGGCGAGCGGACTGCGCAGGAAGGCGACGTCGAGCATGCGCGGCAGCTCGAGATCGGCTATGTAGCGGCCGCGGCCGTGCAGGAAGCGCGCGTCCTCGCGCCGCGGCAGCGCCGCCCCCACACCGGTCGCGGTCGCCGGCCTGTCGTTTGCCTGACTCATTGACCCACCTCTGCGTTCAGAACCCAACGAACGACGTCATCCATGTCGCGGTCTCCGGAACCATGTAGACGACGAGCAGCACCAGAAGCTGGCAGCCGACGAAGGGCATGACACCGACGGCCATCTGGCGATAGCTCATGTCGGGCGGTGCGATCGAGCGCAGATAGAACAGCGACGGCGCCATCGGCGGGGTCAGATAGCTGGTCTGCAGCGCGATGATGGCGAGCACGGCGAACCACACCGGATCGATGCCCGCCGCGCGCAGCAGCGGGTCGTAGATCGGCACACAGATCAGCACGATCGAGATCCAGTCGAGCACGAAGCCGAGCACCATGATGATGAGGATGATGACCAGGATGAGCTGACCCTCGCTCAGCTCCATCGCCACGATGGTGTTCTGGATGAGCTCGCGCCCGCCATTGATCTGGAAAATGCTGGTGAACATCGTGCCGCCGACGACGATGAACATGACCATCGCCGTGATGACCAGGGTGGCGCGGGTCGCCGACCACAGCACACCGAACGACAGCCGTCCGTAGAGCAGCGTGAGGACGATGGTGCCGAGCGCCCCGACGCCGGCCGCCTCGGTGGGCGCGGCGATGCCGGCGATGATCGAGCCGACCACGGCGAGCACCAGGCCGAGCGCGGGCAGCAGCGAGGTGAGCGTCACCCACAGCTTTTCGCCGAGCGGGATCGCCAGTTCCTCGGCGGCGACCGGCGGGCCGTCCTGCGGGCGCAGCATGCAGCGCACCAGCGCATAGCCGAGGAAACAAGCGACCATCAGGATGCTCGGAATGATCACGGCGGCGAACAGGTCGCCGATCGAAAGCTGGCCCTGGGTGGCGTAGACGACGACGACGATCGAGGGCGGGATCATGGTGCCGAGCGAGCCGCCGGCGCAGATCGTGCCCGCCACCAGGTCGTTGGAATAGCCGTATTTGCGCATGGCCGGAATCGCCATCATGCCGACCATGACCTCGACCGCGCCGACGATGCCGGTGCCAGCGGCGAAGATGGCGCACATCGAGATGGCGGCGAGCGACAGGCCGCCGGGCAGCCGGCCGAGCCACAGGCGCATGGCCTCGAACAGCCGCGCCGCGATGCCCGAGCGCTCCAGCATGGCGCCCATGAAGACGAACAGCGGAATGGCCGCGAAGGTGGGCTGCGAGGCCACCTTGTCGACGAAGCGGTAGAGCTGCGCCGGCGCCAGGTCGCCGAAGGCAAGCAGCGCGAAGCCGAAAGCCGTGACGATCAGGCTGAAGGCGACGGGCAGCCCGAGCAGGATGAGAAGGAACAGAACCGGGAACATGAGCCCGGCGAGAAAGGGATCACCCATGCCGGCCTGCCGCGACGAGAATGGAACGAAGCGCGGTGACGAGGGTCTGCGCAGTGAGCAGCACCATGCCGGCGGCGAGTGCCGAATAGAACGGCCAGAGCTGCGGAGCGAAGGCGCTGACCGGGTCGACCGAACCGCGCTCGTAGGCACGCAACGCCTCGCGCACGGCGACGTAGCTGACCGCCGTGAAGGTCGGCAGGGCGAGGCCGAGCAGCAGTACCGCCAGGATGCCTGCGCGCAGGCGGTCGGGCAGCATCAGGACGATAAAGTCGATGCTGACGTGACCGTCCTGCTTCAGGCAATAGGCCGCAGCGCCCATGAAGAGCGCGCCGCCGAGCATATAGGTCAGATCTCCGGCCCACAGGGTCGGGCTGCCGAAGACGTAGCGGCTGACGACCTCGAAGATCATCACGGCGATCAGGGCGAACACCATGAGGCCGGAGAGGATCGCGAAGCCCGATGACAGTCTGTCGATCAACTTCATAGCGGCGCCTTCGTTGCGAAAGAGGCGGCCGGGGCCGCGCGGCCCCGGCCCTGCCGGATCAGTCCCGGTCGACGTGCTTGTAGGACGCGCCGTCGGCGTAGAGGTCCTGGAACGCAAAGTAGCTGTCGCCGATCTTCTTCATCCATGCGTTGCCGGCTTCGGTCTGCTCCTCGGCCTTGGCCGCCGCCCAGCTCCGGCCCGCCTCGGTGATTGCCTCCGTCACCTCGGCCGGCAGCTCCTCGAACTTGTTGTTGCCGGCGCGCAGTTCCTGCATGGCAACGATGTCGCCCATGCCTGACTGCAGGTAGCTTTCGAATACCGCGAGCTTGGCTGCCGAGGTGACGATCTGCTTCAGGTCGTCGGGCAGCGCGTCCCACGCCTCGGCCTTGACGATGAACTCGTTGATGCCGGCGGGAAAGTGCAGGCCGGGCGCGAGAATGTACTCGGCTGCGTTCTGCAGTCCGGCGATCTGGTTGTCCGCCGGGCCGGACCATTCGGCGATGTCGACGCCGCCGCGATCGAGCATCTGGTAGACCTCGGCGCCCGTGACGAAGACCGGCGCTGCGTTGAACTCCTCGGCAAGGATGGAAGCCCAGCTTCCCGCGGCGCGGAACTTGAGGCCTTCCAGGTCGGAGACGCTCTCGATCGGCTTGTGCGAATGCCACAGCTCGGTCCCGACGACGCCGCCGACCAGCGAATGCAGGCCGAGCGTGTCGCGCTTGAACTCGGTCAGCAGCTCCTGGCCACCGCCCTCGTAGAGCCAGTGGATCAGCGTCTCCGGTCCCATGCCGCCGGGATGGCCGGCATAGAAGGTGTTGGCGGGGTCGGCGTTGACGGCGTACAGCGGCGTGATCATGGCCGCATCGGCGGTGCCGTCGAGCACGGCCTCGTAGTTCTTGGTGGCCGGCGCCAGGACGTCGACGGGATAGGGCTCGATGACCAGCCGGCCGTCGGCCAGTTCGTTGACGCGCTCGGTGAAGGGCACAACGATGTTCTTCCACAGGCCCCAGGTCTCGCCGGCGTAGCTCGACATGCGCCAGACGATCGGCTCCTCCTCCTGCGCCAGGGCGGGAACGGCCGCAGCGGCGGTGACGGTGGCGACCAAGGCCGCGCTGATCCACTGTTTCATCACTTGCATTCTCCTTCTGATCCCCTCCGTTTGTGGTTTCTTGTTCGGAGGCTTGCTGGGTTGGCGTTGCGTTTGACCCGTACTTCTCCGCTGTGTGCGAACTCCGATTGCCTCAGATGTCCAGGTCATAGTGCTCGCGGAGCACCCGCGAGGCATGGTCGAAGGAACCGTCGGTCGAGGGCAGAGCCTCGCCCTTCCCGTCGACGTCCTTCATTCCGCTGGCGGTGACGAGACAGACCGCCGGCCCCTCGGGCAGCGGCGCGCGGGCCGCCTGCTGGCGCAGACCGGCGAGACCGGCCGCCGCCGAGAACTCGACCCACTGTCCGGCGCGGGCGAGCCGCGCACGCGCCGCCTCGATCTCCGCGTCGCTCATGGCGAGCGCCGCGCCGCCGCTCTCCTCGATGGCGCGGCGGCCGCGCAAGCCGCCGACCGGCGAGGCGATCGACAGCGCGCGGGTGGTGTCGTCGGGCGTGCCGACGGCGGCGACGGGCCGGCCGTCGCGCATGGCGCGATGCAACGGGCCGTAGATCCGCGATTCGCACGAGAAGAGCCGCGGCACACCCGGGATCCGGCCGAGGGCACGCAGCTCCTCGAAACCCTTCCACACGCCGTAGAGCAGTTCGCCATAGCCGGTCGGCACGAAGACGCAGCCGGGCGCGACGCCACCGAGATCGCGGAACAGCTCGTAGGCGATCGACTTGTAGCCCTCGATCGCAAAGGGGTGGCCGGTGTGCGCTTCGGGCGTCAGGTTGCTGACGGGATGGAAGCCGGTCCGATCGCAGAGCCGCGCCATCAGCTCCCAGCGCCGGTCGGCCGGAACGGCGAGCGCCGCTCCGCCGTAGGCGGCAACGAAGCGCTGCATCGCGAGCGGCGCGGTGGCGCTGGCCAGAACGATGCACGGCAGGCCGGCGGCCGCTGCATAGGCGCTGGCCGAGGCGCCGTGGTTGCCCGACGAGGCGACGATCACGCCGGGCGCGCCGGCGAGCTGTGCGGCACTCGCCGTGCAGCGGTTGAGCCGGTCCTTGTGGCTCCAGGTCGGGTTGCGCCCCTCGTCCTTGAGGAACAGCGGCCCGTCGATGCCGGCCCACGCGGCCAGAGCCGGAACCTCGAACAGCGGGGTTTCGCCCTCGCCGAGGTTCGTTTCACGCGTTAGCGGCGGCATCAGCGGCGCCCAGGCGGCAAGACCACAGCTTGGACCGGCAGCGCGCTGTGCGAACAAAGACGGTTCGACCCGGCCGTAGTCGAAGGCGAGTTCGAGCGGCCACGGAAGCGACGGATCGGCATCATGGCGGTAGTCGCCGATGCGCGGTGGGAACAGCGGCAGCGTCGCGGCGGCCCCGCCCATCGGGACCTGTCCGGTGGCCAGCGATTCAGTGCGCGCGGTCAGCATGGAACCCCAGGTGTTGCAGCGGCAAGACGTTTCTCTTTTCGGTTGACCGTTTCGATAGATGGAATGTATCCAGCCGGCCCAGCGATGGCGCGCGGCGAGGAACGCGGCCGCAAACCAGCCCCAGCGAGACGGTGATGTCCACTTTCACGCCTTCGCGCGACAGCGAGATGATCGACCCGCGCAGCCAGCCCAACCTCAATCTGGCGCGCGGCCTGCGCATTCTCGAAGCGTTCGACAGCGAGCGGCCGGAATGGGGCGTGCGCGAGCTCGCGCGCGCGCTCGATGCCAACCCGACGACCATCCACCGGCTGCTGACGACGCTGCAGAACTTCGGCTATGTCGAGCATGCCAAGACCTCGTCGCGCTACCGGCTGAGCGCCAAGGTGATGCGCCTTGCGCGCCGCTACTCCGAGCAAAACCCGCTGCAGGAGGTGGCGCGGCGTGTCTTCGAGGACCTTTCGGGGGCCTTCGAGCACAGCTTCTATCTCGGGGTTCTGAGCAACTTCGAGGTGGTCTACACTGCGGTTCAGGACGGCCGCGGGGCGCTGAAGATCTCCGCCCATGTCGGCGAGCGCATCCCGCTGCACACCACCGCCATCGGGAAGGTTCTGCTGGCGGCGCAGGACGGCGCCTTTTTCGAGCGCTTCGTGCGGCAGGCGCCGCTGACCGAGCGCACGGCCAGAAGCAAGACGACGTCCGACGCACTGCAGGAAGAGATCGAGGAGGTGCGGCGGTCGGGCTTCGCGCTCAGCCTGGGCGAGAATTTCGAGGACATCGGCGCGCTCGGCGTACCGCTTTACGACGCGCGGGATAACGTGATTGCCGGGCTGTCGCTCGGCTTTCCGCTGCACCTCCTGGAGGCCGGCCGGCTGGAAATCGAACCGCTGCTCAAGCTCGCCCGCCAGATGTCGCGCGAGATCACCTACCGGACCGAAGGCCGGCTTCCCTGAACGGCGCGCCCCGCCGCGCGGCGGCAAGCGCCTCACGGCTCGACCACCATCAGTTCGCGGCTGAGCGTCGTCAGCAGGGTGTTGCCAGCCTCGCCCAGCACGAACGGATTTTCCACATGGATGCCGCCGGTGCCGAACTCGTAGTACGGCGTCTCGACGTTCAGCACCATGCCCGCCTCGAGCACGAGGTCGTTGCCCGGCGTGATGACGGGCTTCTCGTAGATCTCGGTGCCGATGCCATGGCCGACATGGTGGCGCCGATAGTGCGGCATGCCGGCCTCGCGCACTGCGTCCACCATGAGGTCGAACAGCGCGCCGGCGGTCATGCCCGGACGGGCGTCCGCGATCGCGACGTCCTCGCCGTGCTTGAGCGCGGCGTAGAATGCCGCCACCCGCGCATCGGGCTCGCCGAAGGCGACGTTGCGGGCGATATCTGACCAGTAGCCGTCGCGCGTGCAGGCGACGTCGAACCAGATGGTGTCGCCCTTGCGCAGCGGCGTGCGGTCGGGCGTCACCTGGCCGCCGACGCCATTGCGGCCGATGCGGATCATGGTGAGCTGTGGCGTCGCGCCCTGCGCGGCGACGGTGCGGTTGAACTCGAGCATCATCTCGCGCTCGGTCAGCCCCTCCTCGAGAATGGCCGAGACGGCGCGGATGGCCTGCTCGGTGGCGGCCGCCGCACGGCGCAGGCGACGCACCTCCTCGGCCGTCTTGACGCGCCGCGTCCAGGCGAGAAGGTCGCTGGCGTCCGAGAATCGGGCAGCCGGCAGCAGGCCGCAAAGCTCGTCCTCGACGCCGGGCTTCAGCCCGTCCCTGTCGAGGCCGACATGAGCGCGCTCCAGACCGGCAGCGCTGAGCGCCGAAGCGAGCGCGGCAGCCGGACTGCCCGACGAGGCCAGATCGACCGACGCCGCCTTGAGGCGCTGCTCGGCCTGCGACAGCGCGAGCGGCCCGTCGTCGCGCATCTCACGATGGAAGGTGCCGAACGTCGCCGCCACCTCGACACCCTCGAAGGCGTCGAGGATCTGATCCGACTCGCCGACGCTCGAGACGAGCTGCGGCGCGGCCGACGCTCCGGCCGGAAGCACCGCGAAACAGCTTCCGAAATAGGGATGGATCTTGAGAGACACGCTGCCCACGCCGGTGAGATAGCGCACATTCTCCGGTGTCGCCGCGACGACAGCGTCCAGCCGCTTTTCGGACAGCGCACCCTCGAGCCGGCCGCGGTTCAGAAGCATACATCCCCTCCCTCAGAATGTTCCGTTTAAAGGAACATCATTTCGATATTTTTCACGTTAGGCGATGCTATCCTGACATGTCAATATGGTGTATCGAGATGCGCACTAAGGCCATTGTGACCTATGCAAGCTTGACAAAGCAATCCACAGCCTGAATGATTTTCGCAACGCCGTTTCTATAATCGTAATATCGGGCTGGAGAGGAGTACGAGAATGAAGGTAAGCGTCGGTCTGCCCACGGGCATGGAAGGCATGATGTATCCCGTGCCGTTCGCCGGGGTGCACGACCTGGTCGACGTCGCCAAGCGGGCGGAGGCGCTCGGCTACGATTCGGTCTGGGGCAACGACCACATGACCACCCAGCGCTATGTGCGCGAGGAGTTCGACCAGGCGCCCAATTTCTGGGAGATCCTCAGCACCTACGCCTACATCGCCGCCGAAACGACGAAGCTGCGCATGGGCACCGGCATGCTGGTGCTGCCGATGCGGCGCGACATCGTGGTGGCCGCCAAGCAGATTGCCACCATCGACCATCTGAGCCGCGGCCGGCTGGAGATCGGCATCGGCATCGGCGCCTATCGCGAGGAGTTCGAGGCGCTGCATCCCGACTGGAAGGTGCATCGCGGCCGCATGGTGGAGGAGGCCTTTCAGGCGCTTGACCTGCTCTACAACCAGCGCGTCTCCAGCTTCGATGGCGAGTTCTACAAGTTCGACGACATCGAGATGTATCCCAAGACGTTCCAGCCGGTGCTGCCCACCTATGTCGGCGGCAACAACGTCAACGCGCTGCAGCGGACCGCCGACTACGCGACCGGCTGGCTGCCCGCCTGCCTCCAGGTCGAGAAGCTGCGCGAGAACGTCGACAAGCTGCACGCGCTGGTCGAGGCACGCGGCCGCGACCCGCGGCACATCGAGGTGGCGCCGCAATACGTCGTCTATGTCGGCACGACGCGCGAGGAGGCCGTCCGCCGATTTAAGGACAGCCAGATGCACAAGCATCTGGTCTCGCTGTCCCAGTCGACGCTGAAGGACCAGGGCGAGGTCCGGCACGAGGACATCAACCTGATCGGCGACCCGGCCTGGGTGATCGAGAAGGCACAAGCGCTGAAGGCGGCCGGCGCCACGCACCTGCTCGGCCTCTACTTCGCGGTCAACACGCTGCCCGAGCTCTACGAGCAGATGGAAATCTTCGCCAAGGAGGTGGTGCCGCACATCTGATGGCGGCGCCGCGAGCCAAGCGACCACTGAGGACAGACATGAGCGAACCCGAAAGCTTCGAAAGCATCGCCATCGTGGGTGGCACAGGCGCCCTGGGCGGCGGTCTGGCCATGGCCTGCGCGCGCGCCGGCATGACGGTGTTCATCGGCTCGCGCGACGGCGCGCGCGCCGCCGCGGCGGCGGCCGAGATCGCCGCGGCGACCGGTGCGAGCGTCACCGGCATGGACAATGTCGCCTGCGCGCAGGCCGGCGACATCGTCGCCGTCACCGTTCCGGCGGCCAGCCAGGTGGCGACGCTCGAAAGCATCGCCGCGGCGACGGCCGGCAAGATCGTGCTCGACACCACCGTGCCGCTGGTGCCGCCCAAGGTGGCGCGCGTGCAGATGCCGGCGGAGGGATCGGCGGCGAACCGCGCAGCGGCCGCGCTGGGTTCCGAGGCACGGCTCGTGACCGGCTTCCACAGCGTCTCGGCGCAGAAGCTGAGAAGCGGCGAGGCGATCGCCGGCGACGTGCTGCTGTTTTCCGACGACGTTGCGGCACGCGCCGCGATCGTCGCACTCGCCGAGCGCATCGGCCTGCGCGGCGTGCATGCCGGCCCGCTGGCCAATTCGGTGGCGGCCGAGGCTCTGACCTCGGTGCTGATCGGCATCAACAAGCGCTACAACGTTCCCGAGGGCGCGGGCATCGTCGTCACCGGGATCGGGCCGCGGGCCGACGCATCGGCATGACCTCCGCCGCGCCGTCGCTGCAACTGCTGCCCGTCTGCGGCCTGCCGATGATCGGGCCGGACAGCGACCTGGCCGCCGAACTGGCGGCGGCGATGGCGCGCGCCGGTCTCGGCGTCGAGGACGGCGACATCCTCGTCGTCGCCCAGAAGGTGGTCAGCAAGGCGGAGGGGCGGCAGCGCCGGCTGGCCGACTTCGCGCCCTCGCCGCGCGCGCAGGCACTTGCCGCGACGGTGCACAAGGACCCGCGGCTGGTCGAAGCGGTGCTGTCGGAAAGCCGCAGCGTCATCCGCGCCGTGCCCAACGTTCTGATCGTCGAGCACCGGCTCGGCCACATCATGGCCAATGCCGGCATCGACCAGTCCAACGTCGCCGCACGCGGCGGCGACGACGAGACGATCCTGCTGCTGCCGGCCGACCCGGACGGCTCGGCCCGCGCCCTCAGGACGCGGCTATGCCCGCCCGACGTCGGGCGCCTCGGCGTCATCGTCTCCGACAGCTTCGGCCGCCCCTGGCGCGTCGGCACCACCGGCGTCGCGCTCGGTATCGCGCAGGTACCGGCGGTGATCGACCGGCGCGGCGAGGCCGACCTGTTCGGCCGCGCCATGCAGGTCACCGAGACCGGCTTCGCCGATGCCGTCGCCGCGGCCGCCGGCCTGGCGATGGGCGAAGGCGCGGAAGGCGTGCCGGCGGCGATCGTGCGCGGCCTCGCCTGGCAGCCCGGTGAGCGGACGATCCGCGACGGCCTGCGCCAGGCCGAACAGGATCTCTTCCGGTGAGCGGCGACGGACGTCGCCGCGACGGCCGCGTCGTCGCGCTGTGCGGCGGCATCGGCGGTGCCAAGCTGGCGCTCGGCCTGGCGCGCGTGGTGCCGGCGGACAGGCTGACGATGCTGGTCAACACCGGCGACGACTTCCAGCATCTCGGCCTGCATGTGAGCCCCGACATCGACACCGTGACCTACACGCTGGCCGGCCGCGCCAACGCCGAGACAGGCTGGGGCCGCGACGGCGAGAGCTGGCGCTTCATGGCGGCGGTGCGCGCGCTCGGCGGACCCGACTGGTTCGCGCTCGGCGATACCGACCTGGCCACCAAGGCGGTGCGCACCCAGCGCCTGGCCGAGGGCGCCCGGCTGACCACGGTGACCGGCGAGATCGCCCGCGCGCTCGGTGTCGGCTGCACCATCCTGCCGGCCAGCGACGACCGCATCGCGACCGTCCTGGACACCGACGAAGGCCGCCTTGCCTTCCAGCAGTATTTCGTCGCCCGGCGCTGGCAGCCGCGCGTCGCCGCCCTCGCCTTCGAGGGTGCGGCGACCGCGCGCCCGGCGCCCGAGGCGCTTGCCGCACTCACCGATCCGGCGCTCGAGGCCATCGTCATCTGCCCGTCCAATCCGTGGCTGTCCATCGACCCGATGCTCGCCGTGCCCGGCATCCGCGAAGCCCTCCGAGCGGCGGCCGCACCGGTCGTCGCCGTCGCGCCGCTGATCGGCGGCGCCGCGGTCAAGGGCCCGCTCGCCAAGCTGATGGGCGAGCTCGGCCTCGCCGTCTCGCTGCAGGCGATCGCCGATCACTACGACGATTTCCTCAACGTTCTGATCGCCGACGAGACCGACAGCGCAGTCACGGTCGCGGGACCGGCGACGGTGTTCGCGCCGACGCTGATGCAAAGCCTCGACGACCGCATCGCCCTGGCGCAGCGGGTGCTCGCGGCCGCACGCGACCATGCCGCCGGAGACGCCCGATGATCCGCGGCGCCTGGGTTCTGGTTCCGGTGAAGGACCGCGCCGGCGCCAAGTCGCGGCTGTCGCCGGTGCTCTCGCCGGTCGAGCGCACCGCGTTGCAGCGCGCCATGCTGCTCGATCTCATCGACGGGCTGGAGCGCTCCGCGCTGCTTGCCGGCGTCGCGCTGTGCGGGCCGGACGTGGCGACCGCGGAGCTGGCGCGGCGCGCCGGCCACCTGTTCATCCAGGAACCGGCCTCCGCTATCGGCCTCAACGCCGCGCTGGCGCATGGCGCCGAAGCCCTGCGTGATCACGGCGCCAGGCTGATCGCCGTGCTGCCGGGCGATCTGCCGCTGGCCGACGGCACCGAGCTCGACCAGGCCTTCGCCGCCGTTGCGCGGTCGGGCCGCCGGGCCGTGGTCCCCGACCATGCCGGCGAAGGCACCAACGGCCTCGTTTTTGCCCGTGCGGCGGTGCCGCGCTTCCGGTTCGGGCCGGGCAGCTTCCGCCGCCACCTGGCCGCCGACCGCGAGGCGCTGCCGCCGCGTGCCATGCCGCTCGCCTCCTTCGCCTTCGACATCGACGCGCCGGCCGACCTCGCGCGCCTCGGCCGGCAGCCCTGCACCCCGCACGGCCGACGTAGCCGCGCGCTTGCCGCGGCGCTCGCCGAGCGCCCGGCACACCCCATCCAACACGGGAGCTTGTCCGATGAGCATACCGCCGATCGCGCCCTGGACCGACCGACTCATCAATGGCGGGAGCCTCACTGACGAGGAGGCGCTGCTGCTGGCGGGCTGCGACGACCTGCCGGCGCTCACCCGTGCGGCCGGTACGGTGCGCGACGCGCGTGCCGGCGACCGCGTCACCGTCTCGCGGAAGGTGTTCATCCCGCTGACGCAGCTTTGCCGCGACGTCTGCCATTACTGCACCTTCGCCCAGGCGCCGCGCAACTGCCGCGAAGCCTTCCTGAAGCCCGACGCCGTGCTGGAGATCGCCCGCCGGGGCGTCGCGGCCGGCTGCGACGAGGCGCTGTTCACGCTCGGCGACAAGCCGGAGCTGCGCTACGCCGTCGCCCGCGAGGAACTGAAGGCGCTCGGCCATGCCACGACGGCCGACTACCTGCAGGCGATGGCCGGCATGGTTCTGCGCGAGACCGGGCTGCTGCCGCACATCAATGCCGGCGTGATGAGCGAGGCGGAAATCCGTGACCTGCGCGCGGTCTCGGTCTCGCAGGGCATCATGCTGGAGACGGCGGCCGAGCGGCTGAGCCAACGCGGCGGGCCGCATTTCGGCTCGCCCGACAAGCAGCCGGCGGTGCGCCTGGCGATGATCGAGGCGGCCGGTCGCGCCGCCGTGCCCTTCACCAGCGGCATCCTGATCGGCATCGGCGAGACGCGCCGCGAGCGCATCGAGGCGCTTCTGGCCCTGCGCGCGCTGCACCGGCGCCATGGTCACATCCAGGAGATCATCGTCCAGAATTTCCGCGCCAAGCCCGGCACCAGGATGGCCGACGCCGCCGAGCCGGGACTTGCGGACCAAGTGTGGACGATCGCCGTCGCCCGGCTGATCTTCGGCCGCGAGACGGCCATCCAGTCGCCGCCCAACCTGCGCGCCCAGGATCTCGGCGCGCTGATCGGCGCCGGCATCGACGACTGGGGCGGCGTCTCGCCGGTCACGCCCGACCACGTCAACCCGGAGGCGCCGTGGCCGGAGCTGCAGCGGCTGGCCGACGAGACCGCTAACGCCGGGCGGACGCTGGTGCCGCGCCTCGCCGTCTATCCCGACTGGCTGGCCGACGCGGCGCGCTGGCTGGCGCCGGAACCGCGCATGGCGGCGCTGCGCCGGCAGGACGGCTCCGGCCACGCGCATGAGAGCGGCTGGCGCGTCGGCCGCGAGCAGCATGCGCACCCCTTCCCGCAGGCGGCCGCCGTCGCCGGGCCGCAGGCCGCCATCGGCCGCACCATCGACCGGGCCGCGGCCGGCCGCGCGCTCAGCGAAGGCGAGATCACGGCGCTCTTCGAGGCGCGCGGCAGCGCGCGGGAAGCCGTCGTGGCGGCGGCCGACGCGGTGCGCCGCGAACGCGTCGGCGACACGGTCGGCTACGTCGTCACGCGCAACATCAACTACACCAATGTGTGCGGCTATGGCTGCCGCTTCTGCGCCTTCTCGAAGGGCCGCACCGCCGAACATCTGCGCGGCCGGCCCTACGACCTAGAGCTGTCCGAGATCGCGCGGCGCGTCGACGAGGCGTGGCAGCGCGGCGGCGTCGAGGTCTGCATGCAGGGCGGCATCCACCCCGACTACACCGGCGAGACCTATCTGGAGATCTGCCGAACTGCGAAGCGCGCCGTGCCCGACATCCACGTGCACGCCTTCTCGCCGCTCGAGGTGCGGCACGGCGCCGACACGCTCGGCCTTCCCGTCGCCGACTTCCTGCAGCGGCTGAAGGAGGCCGGTCTCGGCAGCCTGCCGGGCACGGCGGCCGAGATCCTCGACGACGAGATCCGCGCGACGCTGTGCGCCGAGAAGCTGTCGACGGCGGCGTGGTTCGAGGTCGTCGAGGCGGCGCACCGGGCCGGCCTGCGCACCACCGCAACCATCATGTTCGGCCATGTCGAGGGCTATGCGCACTGGGCGCGCCACCTGACGCGCATCCGCGCCGCGCAGGAGCGCACCGGCGGCTTCACCGAGTTCGTGCCGCTGCCCTTCGTGCACATGGAAGCGCCGATCTATCTCAAGGGCGAGGCGCGCCAGGGGCCGAGCTTCCGCGAGGCGGTGCTGATGCACGCGGTGGCCCGCCTCGCCCTCAACCCGGTCATTCCCAACATCCAGGTCTCGTGGGTGAAGATGGGCGAGGCCGGCATCGCCGCTGCGCTGGCGGCCGGCGCCAACGATCTGGGCGGCGTTCTGATGGACGAATCGATCAGCCGCGCGGCCGGCACCGAGCATGGTCAGGAATACGCGCCGCAGCGCATGGAGGCGGCGATCCGTCGCGCCGGACGCATCCCGCGCCAGCGCACGACGCTCTACGGCACCCCGCCGGCCGTGCAAACGCGGCGCTCCCACCAGGCGCCGCCGCTCGCCGAACGAATCCAGGCGCCGGCGCTCAAGCGGGCGCGCACGGGCAGCCGGCACGCCCTCGCCGAGACGGCCACCGGCTAGCGCGACCGCGTCAAGAGGACAAGTTCGAGCCGATCCGCGCTTCGATGAAAGGCGGAACGGCTCGCCCACGACCGCGCAATCAACACGAGGGGATCACACAGTGAAGATCGCAACGCCCAGGGAAACCCTGGAGGGCGAGGCGCGGGTCGCCATGACCCCCGAAAGCGCCGCGCTGCTTCGCAAACTCGGCCACGACTGCGCCATCGAGAGCGGCGCCGGCGAGAAGGCCGGCTTCACCGACGACGCCTACCGCGACGCTGGCGTCGAGATCCTGCCCGCGCCAGAGGCCGTGTGGGCCTGGGCCGACGTCATCGCCAAGGTGCGGCCGCCAAGCGAAGCCGAGGTCGACCGCCTGGACAAGGACAAGCTGCTCGTCGGCTTCTTCCATCCGGCCGCCAACGAGGCGCTGATGGCGCGCGCTGCTGGGCGCGGCGCGACCGTCGTCGCCATGGACATGGTGCCGCGCATCAGCCGGGCGCAGAAGATGGACGCGCTGTCGTCGATGGCCAACATCGCCGGCTACCGCGCCGTCATCGAGGCCGGCGGCAATTTCGGCCGCTTCTTCACCGGCCAGGTAACGGCCGCCGGCAAGGTGCCGCCGGCCCAGGTGCTGGTCGTCGGCGCCGGCGTCGCCGGGCTCGCCGCGATCGGCACCGCGACGTCGCTCGGCGCCGTCACACTCGCCTTCGACGTGCGGCCGGAGGTCGCCGAGCAGGTCGAATCGATGGGTGCGGAGTTCGTTTATCTCGACTTCGAGGAAGACCAGGCGGACGGCGCGGAAACCGGCGGCTACGCCAAGCCCTCCTCGCCCGAGTTCCGCGCCGCCCAGCTCGCCCGCTTCCGCGAGCTGGCGCCGCAGGTCGACATCGTCATCACCACCGCGCTGATCCCCAACCGCGAAGCGCCGGAGCTGTGGACTGAGGACATGGTGCGGGCGATGAAGCCCGGCTCCGTCATCGTTGATTTGGCGGCCGAGCGCGGCGGAAACTGCAAGCTGACGGTTCCCGACGCGCGGATCGTCACCGACAACGGCGTCGTCGTCATCGGCTACACCGACTTCCCCTCGCGCATGGCCACACAGGCCTCGGCGCTCTACGCGCGCAACGTCTGCCATCTGATCGCCGACCTGACGCCGGGCAAGGACGGCCGGATCGTGCACGACATGGAGGACGACGTCATCCGCGGCGCGACGATCGCCCATGCCGGCGCCGTCACCTTCCCGCCGCCGCCGCCCAAGGTGAAGGCGATCGCCGCGCAGAAGCCCAGGCCACGCGAGACGCAGCCGAGCGCGGCGGAGCGACAGGCCACCGAACAGGCGGCCGCGCGGCGGCAGACGCGCATGCAGGTCGGCCTGCTGGCGGCCGGTGCGGCGCTGATGGCGCTGATCGGCGTCTTCGCGCCGGCCTCCTTCTTGCAGCACTTCATCGTCTTCGTGCTGGCCTGTTTCGTCGGCTTCCAGGTGATCTGGAGCGTCAACCATGCGCTGCACACGCCGCTGATGGCCGTCACCAACGCGATCTCCGGCATCATCGTGCTCGGCGCGCTGCTGCAGATCGGGTCCGGCCACTGGCTGGTCACTGCGCTGGCCGCGGTCTCGGTTCTGGTGGCGACGATCAACGTCGTCGGCGGCTTCCTGGTGACGCGCCGCATGCTGGCGATGTTCCGCAAATCCTGACCGGAAGGGACCCTTTCATGCTCAATCAGCAACTGGTGACCGCCGCCGCGGTGGCAGCCGGCGTTCTCTTCGTCCTTTCCCTCGGCGGCCTCAAGGATCAGGAAAGCGCCAAGCGCGCGGTCTGGTACGGCATCGTCGGCATGGCGCTCGCCGTGCTCTTCACCGCGCTCGGACCGGGCATCGACAACCATCTCCTGATGCTGGCGATGATGCTCGCCGGCGCCGTGGTCGGCATCGTCGTCGCACGCCGGGTCGCGATGACCCAGATGCCGCAGCTCGTCGCCGCGCTGCACTCCTTCGTCGGCCTGGCGGCCGTCTTCGTCGGCCTCAACGCCGAGATGGAGCGGCTGCGGGTGGCGGCGCTGCGGACCTCCGGCGCGGCGCTCGACGGGCTCGCGGCCTTCGCCGCCACGGTGGCCGGCAAGACGCCGCCCGAGATCGCCTTCCTGCAGATCGAGGTCGTGCTCGGCATCTTCATCGGCGCCGTCACCTTCACCGGCTCGATCGTCGCGTTCGGCAAGCTGGCCGGCAAGGTCGACGGCAAGCCGGCGAAGCTGCCCGGCGGCCACGCGCTCAACGCCGCCGCGCTGGCCGCCTGTGTCGGCCTGGCGATCTGGTACTTCGTCGCCGGCGGCATGCTGCCGCTCGTGCTCATCGCCGTCCTCGCCTTCTTCATCGGCTACCACCTCATCATGGGCATCGGCGGCGCCGACATGCCGGTCGTGGTGTCGATGCTCAACTCCTATTCGGGCTGGGCGGCGGCGGCGATCGGCTTCACCCTGTCGAACGACCTGCTGATCGTCACCGGCGCACTGGTCGGCTCGTCGGGCGCGATCCTCAGCTACATCATGTGCAAGGCGATGAATCGCGGCTTCGTCTCCGTCATCCTCGGCGGCTTCGGCGGCAGCAGCGGGCCGCAGGCCGCAATCGACGGCGAGATGGTCGCCACCACGGCCGACGAGGTGGCCGCCGAGCTCGAGGACGCCGACAGCGTCGTCATCGTGCCCGGCTACGGCATGGCCGTCGCCCAGGCGCAGAACGCCGTCTCCGACCTGACGCAGCGGCTGCGCGCACGCGGCAAGACGGTGCGCTTCGCCATCCACCCGGTCGCCGGCCGCCTGCCCGGCCACATGAACGTGCTCCTGGCCGAGGCCAAAGTGCCTTACGACATCGTGCTGGAGATGGACGAGATCAACGACGACTTCGCCGACACCGACGTCGTCATCGTCATCGGCTCCAACGACATCGTCAATCCGGCCGCGCAGGACGATCCGAACTCGCCGATCGCCGGCATGCCGGTTCTGGAGGTGTGGAAGGCGCGCAGCGTCATCGTCAGCAAGCGCGGCCAGGGCACCGGCTATTCCGGCATCGAGAACCCGCTGTTCTTCAAAGACAACACGCGCATGCTCTACGGCGACGCGCGGCAGTCGATCGGCGACCTTCTCGGCAGGCTCGGCTGACGTCGCGCGGCGGCAGCCGGTTCGCCGCCGTCGGGCAACGCGACGAGACGATGTGTCGGAGCCGTCCGGCGCTTCCGCGACAAGCAGATCGGCTCCAAGGAAAAGGGGGACGCGCCGAGCGCGTCCCCGCTTGCGGCGGTCCCGCGCGGCGCGTCAGGCGATCTCGATCACCGCCTCGACCTCGACCTGCGCCCCCTTGGGCAGGGCGGAGACCTCGTAGCAGGCGCGCGCGGGATGCGGCTCCTTGAAGGCCTTGGCGTATTCGTCGTTGATGGCGGCAAAACCGCCGAGATCGGTCAGCAGGATCGTCGTCTTGACCGTGCGCGAGATGTCGGTGCCGGCCTCACGGGCGATCGCGGCGATGTTCGCCATGCACTGGCGCATCTGGCCGACCGCGTCGGGGGCGGCGAACTCGCCGGTCGCCGGGTCGATCGGGAGCTGGCCCGAGACGAACAGCAGGTTTCCGGTGCGCACGGCCTGCGAATAGGGGCCGACGGCGGCCGGCGCCTCGGAAGTGGAAACGGGAGTCATGGCCTTCTCCTTGGTTGGCACGTCTGTTCGACAAGACGGCGCCGCGCGCCGCCGGGCCGCCCGCATTGCCATGCGAACGGCAAAGCCCGGACGCCGGCGGCTACGGCCGCTCCAGCGCGCCCGCTTCGATCGGTGCGATATTCGCCTCGCTCAGGCTGGAATGTTTGGCGATACCGTCCATCACCATGCCGCGCACGCTCTCGATGTGGGCAAGCGTGCAGGCGCGCGCGGCGGCGCGGTCGCCGGCGACAAGCGCCTCGATCAGCTCCTCGTGCTCGGCACGCGTCGCATGCGGCCGCTCGCGCAGCACATAACCAAGATGCAGGAGCCGTGTCATCTCGTCGAGGATCTGCGCAAGAAGCCCCGTCAGCCGCGAGTTGTTGGCGGCCCGCGCAATCTCCAGATGGAAGGCGTTGTTGGCGGCGACAAAGCGCGCCTCGCTGGCCACGTCGCCGGGGACGTAGCCCTCCACACAGCGCGCGTCGAGCGCCACCAGCCGATCACGGTCGACACGGCCGCAGGCGAGCTCCGCCGTGGCCGGCTCGACGATGCTGCGCAGCTCGAACAGCTCGCGCACCGTCTTCAGCGTAACCGGCGCGATGACGTGGCCGCGACGCGGCTGCGAGACGACGTAGGCCTCTTGCGCCAGCCGTGACAGCGCCTGCCGCACCGGCGCCTTGCCGAAACCGTAGAGCTCACACAGCCTCGCCTCGCTGACCTCGTCGCCGGGGCGCAGCCGGCACCAAACGATGTCGTCCTTGATCTTCTTGTAGGCCTGCTCGCCGAGCCCTATCTGCGGTTGAAGGTCGCTGGCGCTCATTTTGCTGTCGAACTCCTTCCGCAGGCATGGCGAATCCTCACTACACGATAAGCTGACCTTGCAGATTGAGCAAGCTGACATGTGAATTGGGTGCGCAGCGCGAACTGCATCATCCCCTGTCGAAAGCCCCTATCCAGCCGCTCGCATTCCTTGTGATTGGCCTTCTTCCGCATCCGGTTTCCCTGCAGCGGCAGATCGGAATCCGTCTTCGATGCCGGGCTTGCCGATCTCATTGAGCAGTTCAAGTCGATTCCCGATGCGGTGGTGCTGGAGGAGACCAGCGGCTACGAGCCGCCTTGCGCCGGCCGATCTCACGGTCCGGCCGAACTTTCGCTGTCGACAGCAAGAGAGCGGGCCGGCGCACACCGTTTGTGCGATGCGCGCGAGGTCTCTCGCCACGGCTGAGCCCCCGGTTCCGAGTTCCCGACCATGTGTCCTCGAAAGGCGGGATCTGCCCGCCGGGCAGCCGACACCTCCGTGCCAGGCGCCTTCGTGGTGCGACGGCCCCGCCATTCGGGCGGATGGGTGGACGGAGGCTGCGCCGGCTCAGTCGCGGCCGCTCATGCGGTGGCCGAGGTGGCGGCGCAGGTGGTCGGCGTGGGTGGCGCGCGGAGGCAGGGCCGGCGGCGGGCCGGCGAGCGGATCGCCCTCCTGGTTGTCGTGCCAGCGGCCGGCCACCGCGATGCCGCGCGAGACGAGACGATGCTGCGCGACGAGCTCTGCGCCGGTGGAATCGTGCAGCCGCACCGGCCCCTCGTCGAGCGCCAGCACCGCGGCGTCGCCGACGCCGCCGACCGCCAGCCGGCCGAGATCGGCGCGGCCGATCGCCTCGGCCGGGCGCACCGTCGCCGCCGCCACGACGTCGGCGAGCGGCATGCCGAGCGCCAGAAGCTTGCTCATCGAGACGAGCAGGTCGTAGGCCGGGCCGTCGGCGCAGAACAGGTGCAGGTCGCTGCTCACCACGTCGGGCGCGAAGCCGCCGGCGAGCATGGCGCGCGCCACAGCGAAGTCGAACGAGCCCATGCCGTGGCCGATGTCGAAGACGATGCCGCGGGCGCGCGCGGCCAGCATGTCCTGGCGGATGGCGCCGGCGCCGTCGACCGGCGCGTTGGGAAACGGCCGGAAGCAGTGGGTCAGGACGTCGCCGGGACGCAGCCGGTCGAGCACCTCGAGGCGGCCGGGCGGCGGCTCGTCGATATGCGCCATCAGCGGCAGGCGGGCGCGGTCGGCCGCCTCCAGCGCGATGTCGACGGGCGCGATGCCGCGGTCGCCGCCGGCGATGCGGCCCGAGCGCACCTTGATGCCGACGATGCGGTCGGCGTTGTCGGCCGCGCAGGCGACGGCCTCGCGCGCGTCGAGCAGCGCCAGATCGCCGCTCTCGCCCACCATCACGTTGCGCGAGAAGCCGAAGATGCCGCCGAAGGAGATGTTGAGGAAGGCCAGGATGCGCACCGCCGCGCGCTCGATCACATGGGCGCGGAAGCCGAGGAAGTTGCCCGCCCCGGCGCTGCCGGCGTCGACGAAGGTGGTGGTGCCGGCGCGCGCGGCGATCCGCTCGGCGTCGACGCCGAGCGGCGTGCCGCCCCAGTAGACATGGGTGTGCAGGTCGATCAGCCCCGGCGTCACCAGGCAGCCGGCGGCCTCGACCACGCGCGCCGCCCGCTCGCGCGGCAGCGCCGGCGCGATGGCCGCCACCCGGGCGCCGGCGAAGCCGACATCGCGCACCGCGTCGAGGCCGGAGGCCGGATCGACGAGCCGGCCGCCGACAATCAGAAGATCGAAGTCCATTCAGCGCCTCCCGGCCGCGGCGGCGCGCGTGGCCGCGACGTCCGGCGCCGCATCCGTCTCCTCGTCGGCCCAGGGCTCGTCGACGATCGGCCAGATCGGCCGGTCGAGCTTGCGGTAGGCGGTGGTGCGCGGATCGCTCGGATAGCAGCCCTCGACCGTGGCGTAGAGGATCTCGCGGGCGATCGGCGCGAAGCCGGCGCGGAAATGGTTGGTCGACTTGACGACCAGCGCGTGCTTGTCGCCCGGCGCGATGCCGAGATTGGTGAAGACGTCGGGTTCGAAGGTCTGCGTGCGGTTGGTGTTGAGGACGATGTCGAGCTCGGTGCCGACGGGGCGCACCACCGCCACCGGGCCGAGCGGCACGCGGCTGGCGCCGAAGGACTGCCAGCCCGCCTCGGCCACCGTGCGCACCTCGACGGTGGCGTCGAACGGCCGGCCGCTCGCCGCGTTGGCCTTGCCGCCGAGCCGCATGTCGAGCACCGTGCCGGCGCCCGCGCCATGCGCGAAGGCGACCGCCTGCGGGTCCCACAGCGTGGCCAGCGCGGCGCGCGTCACGCCGGCGCCGACCAGCGCGTGCAGGATCGCGGTGTTGTCGCCGGCCGTGCCGCCGCCGGGATTGTCCCACATGTCGGCGATGACGAAGGGCTTCGCGGCGGCCGGCGCGGCGGCCACCCGCGCCACCGCCTCGGCGGCCGGCAGGCTGGGCTGGCGGGTGGTGCCGCGCATGGCGCGCACCTCGCGGCCGAGCCGGGCGGCGAGCGCCGCGCCCCGTGCCGCGTCGCCGTCGGTGACGACCAGCACCCGGGTGCCCATCTCGGGCACGTCGGCGGCCATGAAGCCGTGCACCAGCGACACCGACAGGACGCCGTCGCGCCCCTGGAGCGCCTCGATGCGGTCGACGAAGCCGCGCATCGGCTGGCGGCTGGTCGGGAAGACGTCGACCATGCGGCAGTCGAACACCGACTGCACGGGGCGGATCTCGCCGCGCGCGGCGCGCAGGGCGAGGTCGACGACGTGCTCGGCGCGCGCCTCGAAATCGGTGTGCGGAAACTCCAGGAAGGTGGCGAGGATGTCGGCGGCGGCGACGCGCCGGGCGGTCAGGTGGCTGTGCGGGTCGAGCTCGGCCGCCACCACCGTCTCGCGGCCGACGACGGCGCGCACGCGCTCCAGCAGGTCGCCCTCGCAGTCGTCGAGGCCGCGCGCCACCATGGCGCCGTGCAGGCCGAGCACCACGCAGTCGACCGGCAGCGCGGCGCGGAGCTGGCCGAGGATCTCGTCGCGCAGCGCCTCGTAGACGTCGAGGCGCACATAGCCGCCGGGCTCGGCCCAGGCCGCCGTGCCCTCGACCAGCGTGAAGCCCTCCGCGCGGGCGCGCCGGCGCAGCACCGTGATCGGCGCCGAACACAGCGTCGGCGTGTCGGGGTGGCGGCCGGGCGGCGCGTAGAGCGCCATCTCGAAGGCCTTGCGGTCGGTCGGCACCGGCGAGAAGGTGTTGGTCTCGGTGGCCAGCGAAGCGGTGAAGACGCGCATGGGCGTTCGGTCCTGTGCGGGTGGAAGCCGGCGGCGGGCGCCGCCGGCCGGGCTCGCCCGCCGCTCAGAGCGGCTTGTAGGCGACCGCCTCCACCTCGATCTTGATGTCGATCATGAGCCGCGCCTCGACCGTCGTGCGGGCCGGCGGGTCCTTCGGGAAGTGCCTGGCATAGACGGCGTTGAAGGCACCGAAGTCGCGCGCGTCCTCGAGCCACACCGTCGTCTTGACCACGTCCTCCATCGCGCAGCCGGCAAGCGCCAGCGCGGCCTTCAGGTTGGACAGCACCTGCTCGGTCTGCTCGGTGACGCCGCCCTTGACGACGACGCCGTCGGCGACCGGAACCTGGCCCGACACGTAGACGAAATCGCCGGCGCGGACCGCCGGCGACAGCGGCACGTGGGACGAGCCGAAACACTGCTTGCTCATGCTTGATTCTCCTGCGATGGACGTTGCTGCCCGACGCCGTTGCCGGCGCCGGGGTGCGGCCTTGTCGCCCGGCGCGCCCCCGGCAGGCAAGCCACGGCCGACCGTTCTCCTGTGTAAGCTTCTTACACGGGACGATGAAAAACCACAATCTCGGGGCCGCGATGTTGCTTTGTTACAAAAATTCCGCATCCTGCCGGTGGCTGCCGAGCGTGCTGCGCGGCAGCGGCACGACAGCGGGCGAACGGCCGGGCAAGGAGGCGGGATGATCGATTTCGACGGCGGACGCGTGATCGTCACGGGCGCCGGCGGCGGCGTCGGCAAGGCGCTGGTCGCCGAACTGGCGCGCTGCAACGCGCAGGTCGTGGCCTGCGACCTGCCGGAGGCCGACCTCGGCGCCGACGGCATCGTCGAGGCGCACCATTTCGACCTGGTCGACGCGGCGGCGGTGGAGGCGGCGGCCGCGCGCATCCTGGCCGGCGGCGCGCCGGCGGCGATGATCTCGAACGCCGGCTGGACGCGCGCGGAGACGCTCGACCAGGTGACGCCGCAGGCGCTCCGGCACGAGATGGATCTCAACTTCACCGGCGCCGCGCTGCTCAGCCACGCGCTGCTGCCGGCCATGCGCGACCGGCCGGGCGGCGCGGCCTTCGTCTTCGTCACCTCGGTCAACGCGCTCGCGCATTGCGGCAATCCGGCCTATTCGGCCGCCAAGGCGGCGCTGATCGCCTGGACGCGGGCGCTGGCGACCGAGGAGGGCGGCCACGGCATCCGCGCCAACGCGGTGGCGCCGGGCTCGATCCGCACCGGCGCCTGGGAGCACCGCATCGCCGAGAACCCCGAGATCATGCAGGGCGTGCGCCGGCTCTACCCGCTCGGCCGCCTGGTCGAGCCGGCCGAGGTGGCGCGCACGGTCGCCTTCCTCGCCTCGCCGGCGGCCAGCGGCATCACCGGCGCGACGCTGCCGGTCGACGGCGGGCTGACGGCGGGCAACCTGCCCTTCCTGCGCCAGATCGCCGGCTGAGGGCGCGATGGCGGCGGGCAAGTCAAGGCGCGGGGCGGCGGCGGGCGCGGCAGGCGCGGCGAGCGACGGGCGCAACGTGGACATCGTGGCGCGGCTGCAGAACCGCCTCGAGCAGGGCCGCGAGGCCGAGCGCCGGCTGGTGCAGACCATGCTCGCCGATCTCAACTTCGCCGCCCACGCGCCGATCGCGCAGATCGCCGAGCGCGCCGGCGTCAGCGAGCCGACGATCACGCGGCTGGCCCGGGCGCTCGGCTTTCCCGGCACGCGGGTGATGCGCTTCCATCTCGCCCAGGCGCTGGCGATCGGCGGCGCCTATCTGCGCTCGCGCGGCGGCGAGGCGGAGGCGCTGACGCCGGCCGGCCAGGTGGTCGCCAAGGTGGCGGGCGGCGCGCATGCGGCGATCGAGCTGATGTCGATGGCGCTCGCCGACGTCGACCTGGAGGCGATCGCCCGCTCGCTCAGCCGGGCGAGCCAGATCCTCGTCTACGGCACCGGCGGCGGCTCCTCGATGGCGGCCGTCGAGCTACAGAACCGGCTGTTCCGGCTGCGCCTGCACGCCACCGCGCACACCGACCCGCAGCTCCAGCGCATGAGCGCCTCGGTGCTCGAGCCGGGCGCCATGGTGATCGGCTTTTCCATCTCCGGCCAGGCCGCCTCGGTGATCGACGCGGTGTCGATCGCCCGCCAGTACGGCGCGCGCGCGCTGGTCATCACCACGCCGGGCTCGCCGCTGGCGGCGGCCGGCGACGCGCTGCTGCCGCTGACCTTCAAGGAAGACCCAAACCTCTACAAGCCGTCGGCGACGCGCTACGCGCTGCTGGCGGCGGTCGACATCCTCGCCATGGCGACGGCCGAGGCGATCGGCCCGCCGGTGCTGGAGCCGCTGCGCCGGGTGCGCCACAGCCTGGCCAGCCAGAACATCCGCAACCCCGACCTGCCGATCGGAGACTGAGCCGCCATGCTGACCAAGACCCTCGACACGCCCTGCGTGGTGATCGACCGGCGCATCGTGGAGAGCAACCTGCAGCGCGCCCAGGCCTATGCCGACCGGCACGGGCTGCCGCTGCGGCCGCACGTCAAGACGCACAAGCTGCCGCTGTTCGCGCACCGGCAGATCGCGCTCGGCGCCGTCGGCATCACCTGCCAGAAGCTGGGCGAGGCCGAGGTGATGGCCGACGCCGGCATCGACGACATCTTCATCCCCTACAACATCCTCGGCGCGGCCAAGCTCGACCGGCTGGCGATGCTGCACCGGCGCGTCACGCTGTCGGTGACGGCCGACAGCGCCGAGACGGTCGCCGGCTATGCCGCGCGCTTCGCCGATGCCGGCCGCCGGCTGCCCGTTCTGGTCGAGTGCGACACCGGCGGCGGGCGCTGCGGCGTGCAGACGGCGGACGAGGCGCTGGCGCTCGCCCGGCAGATCGACGCCGCGCCCGGCCTCGCCTTCGAGGGGCTGATGACCTACCCGCCGCGCGCGGCGAACGAGACCGTGGAGGCGTGGCTGGCGGGCGCCGCGGCGCTGATCCGCGCGGCCGGCCTGCCGGTCAACCGCATTTCGAACGGCGGCTCGCCCGGCTTCTATTCCGCCGCCGAGGTGCGCTCGGCGACCGAGCACCGGCCCGGCACCTACATCTATTCCGACCGCATGCAGGTCTCGCTCGGCCACGGCACGCTGGCCGACTGCGCGCTGACGGTGCTGGCGACCGTCGTCAGCCGGCCGACGCCCGAGCGCGCCATCCTCGACGCCGGCTCCAAGGCGCTCGCCGCCGACACCTGCGCGGCGCCCGGCCACGGCCACATCGTCGAATATCCCGACGCGCTGATCTCCGGCCTCAGCGAGGAGCACGCCACGGTCGACCTGTCGGCCTGCGCGGCGCGGCCGGCGGTGGGCGAGAAGGTCCGCGTCATCCCCAACCACGTCTGCGTGGTGTCGAACCTGTTCGACGCCGTCACGCTGGTCGAGGACGGCGTCGTGGTCGACCGGCTGCCGGTCGCCGCGCGCGGCCGCGTCGACTGAGCCGCACCGCATGCCACAGGAGGAGACCCGATGATCTTCGACAAGAACCCCTTCCCGCAGGGCGACGCCGACCGCCACGCGCTGTGGGAGATGCTGGTGCGGCGCGACATCGCCGCCTTCATGGCGCAGGACTGGTCGATCGTCGAGAACGACTTCATCGCCGACGGCTTCTTCGGCATGCACGCCCACTTCCTCAACGACGCCGATTCCTGGCGGCTGCAGTTCCCCACGCTGGAAGCCTACCGCGACGAGTGGCTGCGCCAGGCGCGCGACACCGCCAAGGTGGCGTTCGCCGAGCCGCTGGAGCAGGCGCTGTTCCGCATCACCAACATGCGCGACATCGACGTCGGCGGCGACAAGGCGGTGCTGCACAAGAAGTTCAACGGCTCCGTGCAGCGCGCCGACGGCACCGCCGACCGGCTCAACTGGCAGACGCTCTACTTCTGCCGCCGCGTCGCCGACACGTGGAAGATCGCCGGCTTCGTCGGCTACATGCCGCATCCGCTGTGCGCGTGAGCGGCGCGGGGTGCGGGCCGCTCAGCGATGTTTGGCGACCAGGCCGTGCTGCTTGATGGGGCCGCGCCGCTCGACCGCGTCCGGCCCGGCGACCTGGTCGAGCGCGGCCATCACGCGCGGCAGCATGCCGGTCTCGTTGCCCGGCATGCCCTCCTCCAGCGCCACCTCCTCCTCCGCCGCGTTGTACTGCCAGGCGAGCAGGACGGCGAGCTTCTGATCGGCCGTCAGCGCGTCGTCGGCCGGCACCGCCTCGGGACCGGCATAGACGGCGGCGGGATCGAGCAGCGCGCGCTC
>NZ_JAOAOP010000033.1 GCF_030398335.1 Aquibium sp. A9E412 | reverse complement strand
CGTTTCACGGAATCGCAGATCGGCTCTAACTCATTGTTTTCACGCGTTTCCGAACGGCGAACCGGTTTCCACTTCGCCTGGAAACGCTATAGATCCGATCTGCTTCTCACCGCATCGCAGATCGGCTCTAAGTTATCGTCCTGACGCGTTTGCGGCCGGCGAAGCGGTTTCCAGGTCGCCTGCAAACGCCATGGCGGCCGGCGGGGCTCGGCGGTCTTCGATCGACGATGTCGGGAGATGCGCGGCGGACCATCCCCCCGAAGGGGATGGTGCCCAGGAGAGGACTCGAACCTCCACGCCTCGCGGCACACGGACCTGAACCGTGCGCGTCTACCAATTCCGCCACCTGGGCCGGTTGCGCTGCCGATGTAGGCGGGCGGGGCTGCCGTGTCAACGCGGATTTTCCACCTGTGCGCCGGCGCCCGCCGGTTTGTCGCCGCACGGCCGCGCGCCGCGCCGCGGCCGCCGGGCCGTGCGGCGCGGCGGTGCGCGCTCAGGCCTCCAGCGTCTCCTTCGAGGCGACGGTCGAATCGGCGTTGAGCCGGTAGACGATGGGCACGCCGGTGGCGATCTCCATCTTGACGATCTGCGCGCCGGTCAGCCCGTCGAGCGCCATCACCAGCGCGCGCAGCGAGTTGCCGTGCGCGCTGACGAGCACCGTCTCGCCGCGCAGCACGTGCGGCTGGATGTCGTGCAGATAGTAGGGCCAGACGCGCGCGCCGGTGTCCCTCAGGCTCTCGCCGCCCGGCGGCGGCACGTCGTAGGAGCGGCGCCACACATGCACCTGCTCCTCGCCCCATCTGGCGCGCGCGTCGTCCTTGTTGAGGCCGGCGAGATCGCCGTAGTCGCGCTCGTTGAGCGCTTCGTCGCGGATCGTCTCGAGATCGCTCTGGCCGAGCACCTCGAGGATGTGATCGTTGGTCACGATGGCGCGCGACAGCACCGAGGTGAAGGCGATGTCGGGGCGGATGCCGTGCGCCTTCAGCCGGTCGCCGGCCGCCCGCGCCTCCTCATGGCCCTTGTCGCTGAGGCCGGGGTCCCTCCAGCCGGTGAACAGGTTCTTCAGGTTCCATTCGCTCTGGCCGTGGCGCACGAGGACGAGGGTGCCGGACATGGTGTCTCCTGGTCTGTCAGCGGAAGGATCGCACGGCCGGGCCGGTGCGGCGGGCGGTCATGCCGCGGCAAGGCCGAGCACGTCGTGCATGGAGTAGAGGCCGGGCTTGCGGCCATGCGCCCACAGCGCCGCCTTGACGGCGCCGCGCGCGAAGATCGCCCGGTCCTCCGCCTGGTGGCCGAGCACGACGCGCTCGCCGTGGCCGGCCAGGATGACGCTGTGCTCGCCGACCACCGTGCCGCCGCGCAGCGCGGCGAAGCCGATGGCGCCGTCGGCGCGCGCGCCGGTGTGGCCGTCGCGGCCGCGCTCGCTGTGCTCGGCAAGCGCGATGCCGCGGCCCTCGGCCGCCGCCTCGCCGAGCATCAGCGCGGTGCCCGACGGCGCGTCGACCTTGTGGCGATGGTGCATCTCGACGATCTCGATGTCGAAATCGGCGTCGAGCGCGCGCGCGGCCTGGCGCACCAGCACCGCCAGAAGGTTGACGCCGAGGCTCATGTTGCCGGACTTGACGATGGTGGCGTGGCGCGCGGCCGCGGCGATCGCCGCCTCGTCCTCGGCCGAGCAGCCGGTGGTGCCGATAACGTGCACGATGCGTGCCTGGGCGGCATAGCCGGCGAACGCAACGGTGGCGGCGGGGCCGGTGAAGTCGAGCACGCCGTCGGCGGCGGCCATCGCCGGCAGCGGATCGTCGGTGATCTCGGCGCCGATGATGCCGATGCCGGCGAGCTCGCCGGCGTCGCGACCGACATACGGCGAGCCGCGGCGCTCCAGCGCGCCGGCCACGCGCACGCCCTCCATGGTGTGGACGGCGCGCACCAGCGCCTGACCCATGCGGCCGGCCGCGCCCGTCACCACCAGCTTCATGTCGCTCATCCTGTGTCCCCTTCCTGGCCCGCCGTCTGCGGCTGCGGCCGCACCACCGCGCGGTCGGCCGGCGCCGGGTCGAGCAGGTCGCCGGGCTTGCCCTGCATGCGGTGGAAGCGCGCATACACGCCGCCCGGCCGCGCGACAAGCGCGCCGTGCGTGCCCTCCTCGACCACCTCGCCGTCCTCCATGACAACGATGTGGTCGGCGTTGACGACCGTCGACAGGCGGTGGGCGATGACGATCGTCGTGCGGCCGCGCATCACCTGTTCGAGCGCCGCCTGCACGCGCGCCTCCGATTCGTTGTCGAGCGCGGAGGTCGCCTCGTCGAGCAGCAGGATCGGCGCGTCGCGCAGGATGGCGCGGGCGATCGACACGCGCTGGCGCTGGCCGCCCGACAGCGTGACGCCGTTCTCGCCGACCATGGTGTCGTAACCGTCGGGCTGGCGGCGGATGAAGTCGTCGGCATGCGCCAGCCGCGCCGCCTCCTCGACCTCGGCGTCGCTCGCCCCGGGGCGGCCGTAGCGGATGTTGTCGCGGATCGAGCCCTCGAAGAGATAGGGCTGCTGCGAGACGTAGGCGATCGCCTGGCGCAGCGAACGCTTGGTGACGCCGGCGATGTCCTGGCCGTCGATGGTGATGCGGCCGGCGTCGACGTCGTAGAAGCGCTCGAGCAGCGCCACCAGCGTCGACTTGCCGGCGCCCGAGCGGCCGACGATCGCCGTCGTGCGGCCGGGTGCGGCCTCGAAGCTGACGCCGCGCAGCACCGGCAGGCCCTCGCCGTAGGAGAAGGTCACGCCGTCGAAGCGGATGCGGCCGTCGGCGACGGCGAGCGGCCGTGCGTCGGCCGCGTCGCCCTGGTGCGGCTCGATGTCGAGGATCTCGTAGATCATGCGCGCATTGACCAGCGCGCGCTCCAGATTGACCTGCACGCGGGCGAGCTTGCGCGCCGGATCGTAGGCCAGCAGCAGGGCGGTGATGAAGGCGAAGACGGAGCCCGGCGGCTCGGCCGTGGTGCTGGCGCGGTAGCCGGCATAGGCGATGACGCCGGCGATGGCGAAGCCCGACAGCACCTCGGTGATCGGCGCCAGCCGCTCCGACACCCGCGCGATGCGGTTGGCGCGGCCCTCGGCATGCTCGATCAGCACGCCCATGCGGCGGGCGAGCTGCTCCTCCATGGTGAAGGCCTTGATGATGGCGATGCCCTGCGTCGATTCCTGGATGGCGCCGAGCAGCCGCGAATTGATCTCCACCGCCTCGCGGGTCGCCCGGCGCAGCCGCTTCATCAGGTAGTTGACGGCGAAGATCAGCGGCGGGCCGATGGTCAGCGCGATGACCGACAGGAGCGGGTCCTGCATCACCATGACGACGACCAGCGCCACCAGCGTGACGGCGTCGCGGGCCAGCGAGGTCAGCGTCATGTTCAACAGGTCGCGCACGCCGGTGACGTTCTGGCTGATCTGGGCGGCGAGCTGGCCCGAGCGCGTCAGCGTGAAGAAGCCGACGCCGAGCTTCATCAGATGGTCGAAGATGCGCCGCTGGTAGCGCGCCACGATGTTGTTGCCGACGCGGGCGAGCAGCACCGCCTGGCCGTAGGTGGCGAAGCCGCGGATGGTGAAGGCGGCCAGGATGGCGCCGCAGATCGGCCACAGCAGCTCCCAGCGCTGGCGGTAGAACACCTCGTCGACGATGTCGCGCATGATCCAGGCCGAGAACGCCGTGGTGCCGGCGATCGCCAGCATGCACACGGCGGCCACCGCGTAGTGCGGAATGTAGTCGCGCCCGTTCTCGGCCAGCACGCGGCGGATCACCGCGACGATCTCGCCGGGATCGGCCTTGCGCTTGGCTTGCGTCCTGTCCGCCACTGCCGTCCTGTCCGTTACCGCCGCCGCGCCCGGCCGGCGCCACGGTCTATGCCCGCTCGGCCGGCGCGTTGCAATGGCCGAGCAGCGCCGGCTACACGCTGCGCCAGCGCCGGCCGCGCGTCTCGACGCCGAAGCGGGCCGGCGTGCGCGCATAGGCGGCGAGCCCGGCAAGCGCGGCGAGCGGGTCGGTGATCACATAGGCCGGGATCGTGCGCATCAGCGCGCTGTGCGGCGCCTTGTCCTCGAAGGCGGCGCGGAACAGCCCGTTCTTCAGCGCCGGCAGGATCTTCTGCGCGATGCCGCCGGTCAGGTAGACGCCGCCACGGCTCATGAAGATCAGCGCCAGGTCGCCGGCGACCCGCCCGAGCAGCGTCACGAACAGGTCGAGCGTCGCCTTCGCCGTGGCGTCGTCGCCGGAAAGCGCCGCCCCGGTGATGGCCGCCGGCCCGGCGAGCAGCGGCTCGGCGCCGTCGGCCGCCGCGACGGCGCGGTAGAGGTTGACAAGGCCGTGCCCGCTCAGCATCTGCTCGGCCGACATGCGCCCCTCGATGGTCTCGGCATGGCCGAACACGGCGATCTCGCGCGCCGTGCGCGGACCGATGTCGACATGGCCGCCTTCGCCGGGCACCGGGATCCACATGTGCCGCGCGCGCACCAGGCCGGCGACGCCGAGGCCGGTGCCGGGGCCGAGCACGACGCGGCTGCCGGAGACCTCGCCGGCCGGCCCGGCGATGCGCTCGAGATGCGCGGCGTCGAGCGCCACCACGGCGAGCGCCTGCGCCTCGAAATCGTTGAGCACGACGACGTCGGAAAAGCCGAGCGCGGCGATCATGCCCCTCGGCCGCACGACCCAGTCGCAGTTGGTCAGGTCGATCTCGTCGCCGTCGACCGGTCCGGCGACGGCGAGCACCGCCGAGCGCGGCTGGATCGAGGTGCGGTCGAGGATCTGCGTCTGGATCGCCTCGTCGATCGAGGCATAGTCGGCCGTCCGCAAAACCGGGTAGAGGCGCGGCTCGGCGTAGGAATCGACCAGGATGGCGAAGCGCGCGTTGGTGCCGCCGATGTCGCCGACCAGGATCGGGAAGTTGAGCACGGTCTCGGGGTCGGTCGTGTACGGCATGGGCGGGATGTTCGTCTGCTGGAGCCGCCGGCGCGCAGCCGGCGCCTGGCGGCATAGCACAGCGCGCCGCGCGCCGCACCCTCGGCTCCAAGTTGTTGTCTTGACGCGTTTGCGAACGACGAACCGGTCTCCGCTTCGCCTGGAATCGCTTTAGCGGTCGGCGGGGCGCGGCTGCGGCACGGGAATGTCGGTGCGCGGCAGGCCGACGGAGGCGCGGGCCGGCTCCGCCCCGCCATAGGCGAGAAGCGGCACGCCCTCGGGGCCGGCCAGCGTGACCGCCGCCTCCGACGGCGGCGCCGGCGCCTCGAGCACGGCGCGGCAGGCGCCCGGCAGGGCGGCCATCGTCATCACGTCGCGCGCCTTGGGCTTCTGCGGTCCCTCGGCCGGCCGCCACGGCTCCTCGGTGAACCACCAGGCGAGCTGCTCGCCGCAGCCGTCGCTCGCCGGTGGCGCCGCCTGCGCGCGGCAGCCGGGCGACCCGTCGGGACAGCCGATGCGCACGTGGAAATGGTAGTGATGGCCCCAGAAGGGGCGGATCTTGGACAGCCAGGAGCGGTCGCCGGTCACCGTGTCGCACAGCTTCTTCTTGATGCCGGGATGCACCAGGATGCGCTCGACCTCGGGATAGCCGGCCGCCCGGCGCAGCACCGCGGCATGCGCCGGCGTCCACTTGCGGTCGTCGACCGTCAGCGTGCCGGGCTTGAGCATCGACACCGCGCTGACGGATTCGCGCTCGGCCACGCTCATGCGCCGGTCGGGCATCGGCGTGAACCAGATGTCGGCGTCGAGGCCGATCTGGTGCGAGGCGTGGCCGCTCAGCATCGGCCCGCCGCGCGGCTGCGAGATGTCGCCGACGAGCAGGCCCGGCCAGCCGTCGCGGGCCGCCTCGCGCGACAGCCGCTCGATCAGCGCGACGAGCTCGGGATGGCCCCAGCGGCGGTTGCGCGACACGCGCATCGCCTGCCAGTTGGGCCCGTCGACGGCGATGGCGATGCCGCCGGCCAGGCAGCCCTTGGAGTAGAATCCGTGTGCGGCGGGCGCGGTGGCGGCGGGCAGTTGCTTGTGGCCGAACAGCGTCTTGGCGAGCGGCTCGGCGGAAGCCGCCGCCACGCCGGCCGCCAGGAGCCCGCCGACCAGCGCCGCCAGGCGCATCCATCGCGTCATGTCTCGCCGCATCGCATGCCTCGTCCGCTCGCCGCCGCCGCGGGACGAATCATAACACAGCGGGGCGCCGACGCCGACCGGGCGGTTCAGTCCTCGCTGCGCCAGGTGCCGGCACGCCACATGGCGGCCAGCGCGTCGCGGTAGGTCGGCCGGGCGAAGCGGTAGCCGAGCGCCTTGATGCGGGCGTTGGAGACGCGCTTGCACTCGCCGTAGAAGGAGCGCGCCATCGGCCCCATCTCGGCCTCCTCGAAGGCGATCTCGGGCGGCGGCTCGATGCCCATCAGGCCGGCCGCATGGGCGACCACGTCCTGCGGCGGCGACGGCTCGTCGTCGGCCAGGTTGTACAGGCCGCCATGGCCGCCGGCGATCAGGTGCGACAGGCCGCCGGCGATATCGTCGACATGGATGCGGTTGAACACCTGTCCCGGCTTGACGACGCGCCGCGCGGTGCCGCGCTCTAGGTTGACGAAGGCGTTGCGGCCCGGCCCGTAGATGCCGGCCAGCCGCAGCACGGCGACCGGCACGCCGCGTTCGCGGCCGAGCGCCAGCCAGGCGTCCTCCGCCGCCAGCCGCGCCGTCGAGCGGCGGGAGGCCGGCCGGCACGGCGTCTCCTCGTCGACCCAGGCGCCGCCATGGTCGCCATAGACGCCGACCGTCGACAGATAGCCGATCCAGGCGAGCTTCGGCATGCGCTCGGCGATGGCCGCCGCGGCCGCGTGGAGCACCGGGTCGCCGGCCTCGCCGGGGGCGGCGGAGACGAGCAGGTGGGTGGTGCCGGCGAGCGCATCGGCGACCGGCTCGGAGACGGATTCGCCGGAAAAGAGCAGCGGCCGGATGCCGGCGCGCTTAAGCCGCGCCGTCTTGTCGGCGCTGCGGGTGGTGCCGAGGACGTCGGTGCCGGGGGCGAGCGTGCGGGCGAAGGCGCGGGCCGAGAAGCCGGCGCCGAAGATGAACAGACGGTCGATCATGGCGCCTTCCGTGTCATGCCGCCGGCGCCTCGGCAAGGGCGTGCCGCCATTCCTCGCGCACCTGCTCGTCCGGCTCGTCCGCCCGCAGCCGCGCGGCAAGCGCGGCAAGCGCGTCCGGCGCGGCGAGCCGCGACAGCGCCCACACCGCCGCGCCGCGCACCAGCGGCGAGGCATCGCCGGCCAGCCGCCGGCACGGCGCGACGAGGCTGGCGTCGCCGGAATTGCCGGCCGCCACAAGCACGTTGCGCAGAAAGCGGTCGCGGCCGATGCGCTTGACCGGCGAGGCGGAAAACAGCCGCCGGAAGGCCGCGTCGTCGAGCGCCAGCAGGTCGACGAGCCGCGGCGCCCGCAGGTCGTCGCGCGCCACCAGCCGGGCCTCGCGGGCGCGGCGGGCGAACTTGTTCCACGGGCACACCGCCAGGCAGTCGTCGCAGCCGTAGATGCGGTTGCCGATGGCGCCGCGCAGGGCGCGCGGGATCGGCCCCTTGTGCTCGATCGTCAGGTAGGAGATGCAGCGCCGCGCATCGAGCTGGTAGGGCGCGGGAAAGGCGTCGGTCGGGCAGACGTCGAGGCAGGCGCGGCACGAGCCGCAATGGTCGCGCTCCGGCCGGTCGGGAGCGAGCGCCGCGGTGGTGAAGATGGCGCCGAGGAACAGCCACGAGCCGAGCGGCCGGCTGACCAGGTTGGTGTGCTTGCCCTGCCAGCCGAGCCCGGCGGCCGCGGCGAGCGGCTTTTCCATCACCGGCGCGGTGTCGACGAACACCTTGACGTCGGCGCCGCCCTTCGCGGCGAGCCGGCCGGCGATCTGCTTGAGCCGGCCCTTGACCACGTCGTGGTAGTCGCGGTTGCGGGCATAGACGGAGATGGCGCCGCGGTCGCGCCGGGCGAGCACGGCGAGCGGGTCCTCGTCGGGGCCGTAGTTCATGCCCAGCATGACGATCGAGCGCACCTGCGACCACAGCGCGCGCGGGCTGGCGCGGCGCGCCGCCGTGTCGGCCATCCAGTCCATGGTGCCGTGCCGGCCGAGCTTGAGGAAGGCGGCGAGCCGCTCGCCGGAGCCCTCCACCGCGTCGGGCGTCGTCACGCCGACGGCGTCGAAGCCGGTCTTCCGCGCCTCGGCCTCGACCAGGGCGCGCAGCCGCGCCGCGGGGTCGCCGGAGGCGGCCATCAGAAGTCGAGATCGGCGTAGTGCGAGGCCGGCGTCAGGCCGCGCACGCGGTCGGCGAGCAGCGGGCGGAAGGCGGGGCGCGACTTGACGCGGCTGTACCAGTCGCGCGCCGCGTCGTTGTCGCGCCAGTCGACCTCGCCGAGATAGTCGAGCACCGACAGGCTGGCGGCGGCGGCGAGGTCCGCCGCGCTCAGCCGCTCGCCGGCCAGCCAGTTGCGCGTGCCGGCCAGCCAGTTGGTGTATTTCAGGTGCTGGCGCACATTGGCGCGCGCCGCGCGGATGGCCGTCGAATCGGGCGAGCCGCCGCCATGCTCCGGCGCCATGTGCGGCTTCAGCGCGCGCTCGCGCACCAGATGGCGGGTCACGTCGCCGTCCATCTTGCCGAGATACCAGTCGATCAGCCGGCGGATCTCGGCCCGCCCGACCGGGTCCTCGGCCATCAGCCGGCGCTCGCGCTTGAGCACGCCGCGCGTCTCGTCGACATACTCGCCGATCGCCGCGGCCCCGACGACCGGCTGGTCGCCCTCGGCGAGCAGCACCGGCAGGGTGGCGGCCGGGTTGAGCGCCAGGAACTCGCGGCGGCGCAGCCACGGCCGCTCCTCGATCAGCGCCAGCTCCTCGCCGTACTCGCCGAACAGCAGCCGGACGAAGCGGCACGAGGCATAGAGCGGGTGATGAAAAAGAGTCAGCATGGCAGCGGTGTCGGTGATGGCTCTGGCCATTTGATGGCGGCGCGGCTAATCCTCGGCGGCCGTTGGGCCGGAGCCGCTGGGCTTCGAGCTATAGGGGCAGACGCGAACAGTGACAAGCGAGCGGCGGCGGACCTGACAACGTGAGCGAACAGACCATCGCGGAGGCGCTGCTTCTCGGCGCGCTGGAGGGCCTGACCGAGTTCATTCCGGTCTCCTCCACCGGGCACATCCTGCTCGCCGGCCACTTCCTCGGCTTCGAATCGACCGGCAAGGCGTTCGAGGTTCTGATCCAGCTCGGCGCGATTCTCGCCATCCTGAGCGTCTATTCGGCGCGGCTTTGGGCGATGGCGCGGGCGCTGCCCAGCGACCCATCGACGCAGCGCTTCGTCGCCGGCATCCTGCTCGCCTTCCTGCCCGCCGCCGTCATCGGCGCCTCGGCGCACGGCTTCATCAAGTCGGTGCTGTTCGAGACGCCGATGCTGATCTGCGTCATGCTCATCCTCGGCGGCTTCGTGCTCCTGTGGGTCGACCGCTGGGCGGTGCGGCCGCGCTACACCGACGTGCAGCAGTTCCCGCTCGCCATGTGCTTCAAGATCGGCCTGTTCCAGACGCTGTCGATGATCCCCGGCACCTCGCGCTCGGGCGCCACCATCGTCGGCGGCCTGCTGCTCGGCGCCGACAAGCGCTCGGCGGCCGAGTTCTCCTTCTTCCTGGCGATGCCGACCATGGCCGGCGCCTTCGCCTTCGACCTCTACAAGAACTACGACGTGCTGACGGCGGCCGACCTGCCGATCATCGCGGCCGGCTTCGTCACCGCCTTCATCACCGCGCTCTTCGTGGTGCGCTCGCTGCTCGACTTCGTCTCGCGCCGCGGCTACGCGCTGTTCGGCTGGTGGCGTCTGGTCGTCGGCAGCGTCGGCCTGGCGGCACTGCTCGCCTTCGGCTGAGCTCAGCCCGGGCCGAGCAGGCCGCGGCGCACCAGGTCGAGCGCGAGGACGCTGAGCAAGAGCCGGAAGACCAGCGCGAAGGCGCGCTGCGGCAGGCGGTCGAGCAGCCGGCTGCCGAGGAGGGTGCCGAGATAGCCGGCCGCGATCATCGCCGCGAGCAGCGGCAGCCAGGGCGCGAAGGCGAACCCGGCGACACCGATGGCGGCCACCTTGAGCGCGTGCTGCACGGTCATGCCGGCGGCATGGGTCGCCACCAGGCGGCGCCGGTCATCGGCAAACCGCCGGCCGAGCAGCGCGGCGAGCAGCGGCCCCGTCGCCCCGACGACCATGGTGACGAGCGCGATCAGCGCACTGCCGGCATAAAGGCCCGCGGCGCCCGGCCGCGCGGCGGCGGACGGCCGCGGAGGCGGCAGCCAGGCCATGGCGAGGACGAACAGGCCGAGCAGCAGCTTGAGCGGCGCATCCGGCAGCCGCAACACGAGCAGCACGCCGGCCGCCGCGCCCAGCAGGCTCGCGGCGACGAAGGGAAGCGCCATGGCGCGGTCGATGTCGGCGCGCCGGTGCCAGGCGCGGCCGGCGTTGGAGCCGAGCTGCACGGCGCCGTGCAGCGGGATCAGCGCCGCCACCGGCAGAACCAGGCCGAGAACGGCGAGCATCGCCACGCCGCCGCCCAGCCCGAAGGCGGCGGTGAGCGCGGAGGTCAGAAGGCTAGCGGCGACGAGTAGCAGCGCGCCCGCCGGCGCGAGGCCGTCGGGCAGCAGGACCTCCGCCAAGCGCGCGGCCGGTCAGGCGGGGCGCTGGCCGGAGAACTGGCCGGCCGGCCGGTAGGTCCACAGATAGGTGGGCAGGATCGCGTCGATCGAGTGCGGCCGGATGGCGAAGGCCTCGAGCGTGCGGCCGTCCGCCTGCGCCGCCTCGGAGACCACGTTGTCGGTGGCCAGCAGCTTGACCTGGTCGAGCGTCAGCAGCGGATCGGGCAGCATGCCGAGCACCCGGCCCTGCAGGCGGGCGAGCCACCACGGCACGTCGACCAGCAGGCGGCGGCGCTGGATCACCTCCAGCATCTCCTCCATGCACTCGCGGAAGGTCAGCACGCGCGGCCCGCCGAGCTCGTAGATGCGGCCGGTCGCGACCGTGCCGTCGACGGTGCGGGCGAAGGCCTCCGCGACGTCGGAGACATAGACCGGCTGGAACCGCGTCTTGCCGCCGCCGATCAGCGGCAGGACCGGCGTGAAGCGGGCCATGTTGGCGAAGCGGTTGAAGAAGCCGTCCTCCGGGCCGAACACGATCGACGGGCGGATGACGACGGCCTGCGGCAGCGTCTCGAACACCGCCTGCTCGCCGGCCGCCTTGCTGCGCGCGTAGTCGGAGTCGGACTGCGCGTCGGCGCCGATCGCCGAGCCCTGCGTCAGGCCGGCGCCGGCCGCGCGCGCCGCCTCGGCGACCGCGCGGGCGCCGAAGGCCTGCACCGAATCGAAGCGCTGGCGACCCGTCTCGAACAGGATGCCGACCAGGTTGATGACGTGGTCGGCGCCCTCGACCGCCTGGTCGACCGACCAGCGGTAGCGCAGATTGGCCTGCACGGCGTGAATCTGGCCCATCGCGCCGAGCGGCTGCAGATGGTGGGCGAGCTCGGGCCGGCGGCAGCCGACGCGCACGCGATAGCCGCGCCGGGCGAGCGCCTGCACCACATGGCGGCCGATGAAGCCGGAGCCGCCGAAGACGGTGACGAGCTTGGGTTTCGGGCTGATCGTGGCCATGGCGCCCCTGTCCGCGTGTGCCGATTTTCGGCCGCTTCATAACGGGTTTCACGGCAAAGGCAAAGGGCGGCCTCGGCCGCGCGGGGACCTGCGTGGCCGGGCTGGAACGACGGCCCCGATCTGCCTTACGATTGGCTGGATTGCGGCCTAGGTCGAGATCCACGATCGAGCGGAGCGCAGGCGTGCGGGTTCTCGTTGCTGTCATCGTGATCTGCTGGAGCGCGGCCTTCGCCCATGCCGAGCGCCGCGTGGCGCTGGTGATGGGCGCCGACCGCTACGAGTCTCTTCGCCCGCTCGGCAATGCGGTCAACGACGCCTTTGCCATGCGCGACACGCTGGAGGCGCTGGGCTTCGAGGTCTTCCTCGAGACCGACCGCGACCTCAGGCGCACGCGGCGCGCGCTGGAGGACTTCGTCCACGACGCCGAGGGCGCCGACGTGGCGCTCGTCTTCTTCGCCGGCCATGGCGTCGAGGTCGGCGGCGTCAACCGCCTGCTGCCGGTCGACGCCGACGCCTCCTCGCCCGCCGCGCTCGAGGCGACCTCGCTGACGCTTGCAGCGGTCCGCGAGACGGTGACGCGGGTGGCGCCCGTCGGCCTGGTCGTGCTCGACGCCTGCCGCGACGATCCCTTCGGCATGGCCTCGGGTGCTGCCGGCCGCGGCGCGGCCAGCCTCATGCCGGCCGGCCTGCCCGCGACGGTCACGCCCGGCCTCGGGCGCATGGGCCGGTCGGAAAACGTGCTCTTCGCCTTTTCCGCCGCGCCCGGCGAGACGGCGGCCGACGGCGACGGCGACAACTCGCCCTTCACGGCGGCGCTGACGAAGTATCTCGGCACCGACGGGCTGGAGATCCGCTCCGTTCTGACGCTCGTCCAGCAGGAGGTCTACGACGTCACGCGCGGGTCGCAGCTTCCCTATGTCGAAAGCGGCCTGCCGGCGACCTTCTTCGCCTCGACCACGCGCGGCGCGCTCCCCGAGCGCGAGCGCCTCTTGCTGGCCATGGCCGAGGTGACGCCGGCGATCCGCGACGAGATCGAGAAGATCGCCGCCGGGCACGACATGCCGCTGGCGCCGCTCTACGGTGCGTTCGTTTCGGCCAGTCTCAATGCGCTCGCCCCGGCGGATCGCGGGAAGGAGCTGGCGGCGGCCGCGCAGGCCTTCGTCGAGACCCGGCGGCGGCTGCGGCTTCTCGATTCCGGCGATCCGCGTGTGGCGCGGCTGCGTTCGCAGGCCGAGGCGAGCCTGGCGCTCGGCGCCCTGGACGAGGCCGCCGGCCACCTCGACCGCGCCATCGCCATCGACGAGGAGGCGCGGCAGACGGTCGGCGCGGTCTTCCTCGAAAGGACGCTGTCGCAGGCCGCCTCGCTTGACGCGCGCGCCGGCATCGCCCGCACCGCGCTGAATCACGCAAAGGCGATCGCGGTGCTCGAGGAGGCCGCCGCGCTGCACCGGCAGGTCGCGGCGCTCGAGGTGCCCGACAGCGCCCGGCGCGACCGCAACTGGCTGCTGGCCGAACTGGGCTATCTCAATGGTCTGGTGGGCGACACCCCGGCCGCGCTGGATGCCTATGAGAGAATGCGCGCGGCCGTGCGGGCGCGCATCGATGCGTCGCCCGACGAACCGGACGCTCGCCGCGATCTCTGGGTCAGCCATGGCAGGATCGGCGACGTGCTCGTGGCGCAGGGCGATATCGCTGGTGCTAAGGAGGCATATGAAGCGGGCCATGCGATTATCGAACGTCTCGCGGAACGTGACCCCACGCGTACGGAATGGCAGCGCGACCTCTCTGTCAGCTACAACAAGATAGGCGACATTCTGCGAGCGCAGGGCGACCTGGCCGGCGCACGGCGGAGCTATCGGGCCAGCCTAGACATCGCCGAGCGGCTCGCTGAGACCAATCCCAGAAATCTCCTGTGGCAACGTGACCTGTCCGTCAGCCAGCTAAAAATAGGCGATGTGCGCGCAGATCAGGGCGACCTCGTCGGCGCGCTGCAAGCCTTCGAAGCTAGCCGCCGCCTTGCCGAGACCTTGGCCGCGGCCGACCCGGGCAACACCGCATGGCAGCGCGACGTCATGGTGAGCAATGAGAGGATCGGCAACGCACGTCGAACCCAGGGCGACCTCGCTGGTGCCCTGAAGGCCTATGAGGCCGGCCTCGAAATCGCAGAGCGGCTCGCCGCAAGCGACCCCGGCAATGCCGGATGGCAGCGCGACCTGTCGGTGAGCCACATCCAGATCGGCGACGTGCGCAACATGCGAGGCAACCTCGCCGGGGCGACGGAGGCGTATCGAGCAAGTCTCGCCATCGCCGAGCGGTTGGCCGAGGCCGACGCGGACAATGCCGAATGGCGGTACCGTCTCTCCTTCCTCAACGAGCGCCTTGGATTCATCCAGAAAAGGCAGGGCGATCTCGAGGGAGCGCTTGCGCAATACCAAACGTCCCTGGATCGTATGGTTCCGATCCGGAATCGCGATCCCACCAACAGCGACGTGCAGGAATTCACGTCCAGAGTTCTGCACAGGGTGGGTGACGCGCGCATGGCGCAGGGCGACCTCGCCGGGGCAAAGGAGTCCTACGCAGCCGGGCTGGCGATCCGCCAGCGCCTTGCCGCCTCCGACCCGTCCCACACCGGATGGCAGCGCGATCTGATCGTGTCGCATTTCAAGATCGCCACCGCCGGCGGTGGCGATCCGCAGCGGCATTTGCGAAAAGCACTGGACATCGCCGAAGACCTCGAGAAGTCGGGACGGCTTGCCTCGTCCGACGCCTTTATTCCGGGGATGTTGCGCAAGCGCCTCGAAGCGCTGGCCGTCGCGGCGGAATGAAGACGCCCGCGAGTTCCCGCTCGCTCCGCGACAGCCGGCGAAAACTTGGAAAAACAGCGCCGAACGCCTATATGTTTCAAGGTCGTAGCCGGCCGATTCGCGAGCCTTGCCCGGTGCCCGTCGGCACCTTCGATCGAAAGCCATCCATGACCGACACGCCCGAAACGATTCCCGGCGACCGCGACGACTACGGCGCCGAATCCATCAAGGTTCTCAAGGGCCTCGACGCGGTGCGCAAGCGCCCGGGCATGTATATCGGCGACACCGACGACGGCTCGGGCCTGCACCACATGGTCTACGAGGTGGTCGACAACGCCATCGACGAGGCGCTGGCCGGCCATGCCGACCGCGTCACCGTGACGCTCAATCCCGACGGCTCGGTCTCGGTCACCGACAACGGCCGCGGCATCCCGACCGACATCCATGCCGGCGAGGGCGTGTCGGCGGCCGAGGTCATCATGACCCAGCTGCATGCCGGCGGCAAGTTCGACCAGAACTCCTACAAGGTGTCGGGCGGCCTGCACGGCGTTGGCGTCTCGGTGGTCAACGCGCTGTCGGTGTGGCTCAAGCTGAAGATCCGGCGGCACGGCAAGGTGCACGAGATGCGCTTCGCCAACGGCGTGCCCGAGGGGCCGCTGGCGGTGACCGGCGACGCCGGCGGGGAGACCGGCACGGAGGTCACCTTCCTGCCGTCGCCCGAAACCTTCTCGATGACGGAGTTCGACTACGGCACGCTGGAGCACCGGCTGCGCGAGCTCGCCTTCCTGAACTCCGGCGTGCGCATCGTGCTGAGCGACCGGCGCCACGCCGACGTGAAGACGGAGGAGCTGCTCTATGAGGGCGGGCTCGAGGAGTTCGTCAAGTATCTCGACCGCGCCAAGAAGCCGCTGATCCCCGCGCCGATCGCCATCAAGGCGGAACGCGACGGCATCACCGTCGAGGTGGCGATGTGGTGGAACGACAGCTACCACGAGAACGTGCTGGCCTTCACCAACAACATTCCGCAGCGCGACGGCGGCACCCACATGGCCGGCTTCCGCGGCGCGCTGACCCGCCAGGTGACCGCCTATGCCGAATCCTCCGGCCTGACCAAGAAGGAAAAGGTGTCGCTGACCGGCGACGACTGCCGCGAGGGCCTGACGGCGGTGCTTTCGGTCAAGGTGCCGGACCCCAAATTCTCCTCGCAGACCAAGGACAAGCTCGTCTCCTCCGAGGTGCGCCCGGTGGTCGAGGGGCTGGTCAACGAGGCGCTCGGCACCTGGCTCGAGGAGCATCCCGGCGAGGCCCGGGTGCTGGTCGGCAAGGTGGTCGAGGCGGCCGCCGCGCGCGAGGCGGCGCGCCGGGCGCGCGAGCTGACGCGGCGCAAGGGGGCGCTCGACATCACCTCGCTGCCGGGCAAGCTGGCCGACTGCCAGGAGCGCGACCCGGCGAAGTCGGAGCTGTTCATCGTCGAGGGCGATTCGGCCGGCGGCTCGGCCAAGTCCGGCCGCTCGCGCAAGAACCAGGCGATCCTGCCGCTGCGCGGCAAGATCCTCAACGTCGAGCGCGCGCGCTTCGACCGCATGCTGTCGTCGGACATGATCGGCACGCTGATCACCGCGCTCGGCACCGGCATCGGCAAGGACGAGTTCAACCCCGAGAAGCTGCGCTACCACAAGATCATCATCATGACCGACGCGGACGTCGACGGGGCGCACATCCGCACGCTGCTGCTGACCTTCTTCTTCCGGCAGATGCCGGAGCTGATCGAGCGCGGCCACCTCTACATCGCGCAGCCGCCGCTCTACAAGGTGAGCCGCGGCAAGTCGGTGCAGTACATCAAGGACGAGGCGGCGTTCGAGGAGTTCCTCATCGCCTCCGGCCTCGAGGAGGCGTCGCTCGAGCTGGCCGACGGCGAGGTGCGCTCCGGCCAGGATCTGCGCGCCGTGGTGGACGACGCGCGTGCCGTGCGCGCGCTGATCAACGGGCTGCACTCGCGCTACGACCGCGCCGTGGTCGAGCAGGCGGCGATCGCCGGCGCGCTCGACGCCAAGCTGCTGGCCGATCCGGGCCGCGCGAGCGAGGCGGCCGACTACGTGGCGCGCCGCCTCGACATGATCGCCGAGGAGACCGAACGCGGCTGGCAGGGCCGCGTCAACCCGTCCAACGAGGGCGTCGGCGGCTACCTGTTCGAGCGCACCGTGCGCGGCGTGCGCGAGGCGGTGACGCTCGATGCCGCGCTGATCAACTCGGCCGACGCGCGCGCGCTCGTCCGCTATGCCGCCCGGCTGCAGGAGATCTACGCGCGCCAGCCGCTGCTGCGCCGCAACGACCGCAGCGAGCGGCTGGCCGGCCCGATGGCGCTGCTCGACGCGATCTTCGCCACCGGCCGCAAGGGGCTGACCATGCAGCGCTACAAGGGCCTCGGCGAGATGAACGCCGAGCAGCTCTGGGAGACGACGCTCGATCCCGACGCGCGCTCGCTGCTGCAGGTCAGGATCGGCGACGCCACCGACGCCGACGCGCTGTTCGCCCGGCTGATGGGCGACGAGGTCGAGCCGCGCCGCGAGTTCATCCAGGACAACGCGCTCAGCGTCGCCAATCTCGACGTGTGAGGCGCGGCGCGCGCCGCCTCAGCCCGACACGCTGAGGCGCGACAGCTCGGCGGCCGCCTCGCGAAGCTGCGACAGGTGCTGTTTCGCCCGCGCGATGTCGAAGCGCTGCGTCGGCGCGTGGAACGACAGCGTCGCGAACAGCCGACCGTGCCCGTCGGGCACCGGCACGGCGAGCGCGATCATGCCTTCCAGAAACTCCTCGTCGTCGATGGCGTAGCCGGCGCTGCGGATCTCGTCGAGCTGGGCGCGCAGGCGCGGCGCGTCGGTCAGGCTGCGCGGCGTGTGCGGCACGAGCTCCGCATTGGCCAGGTAGCGGTCGATGTGATGGTCGGGCAGCGAGCTCAGATACATCTTGCCGCTCGCCGTGCAGTAGAACGGCACGCGGGTGCCGGCGGGAAGCTGGATGCGCAGCGGCCACTCGGTCTCCACCCGCTCGAGATAGACCATGCAATCGCGCTCCGGCAGCGCGATGTTGCAGGTCTCGCCGATCCGGTTGGCCAGCCGCGTCAGGATCGCCAGCCGCGCGGTGCGCACGCGCAGCGACGACAGGATGCCGCCGGCCAGCTCGCGCGCCCGGCGGCCGGGGGCATAGGACTTGCCGTCGATGTCGCGCTGCAGGAAACCCTCCTGCTCCAGCGTCGCGAACAGCCGGTGAACCGTCGGCTTGGGCAGGCCGAGCGCCCGCATGACCTCGCTCGGCGTCACTGGAACGCCGCGCCCGGCGACCTCCTCGAGCAGGAGGAGCAGCCGCAGATTGGTGGGGATGGTGTCCTTCGGATCGCTCATCGCTGTCCTGGTGGCGGGGCGCCGCTGCCGGACGGCAGCCGCGCCTAAGCTATGGAATGGGTCGCGGGCCATCAATCGGCGAATGCGCCGGATCGACGAAAGACGGAGACACCGCTCCGTCGAGATAGCCAAATTTTTGAGACTTGTCGTCTCATTATTTATTGCCTAGGCTGCCTGAAACGCGATGGCGGCGGGCCAGGCCGACCGCCCGCACACGAGGGGAGCAGCGCGCGGATGAAGGCCGACTACGTCATCGTCGGTGCCGGATCGGCGGGATGCGTGATGGCCAACCGGCTGAGCGCCGACCCCTCGGTGCGCGTCGTGCTCTTGGAAGCCGGCGGGCGCGACTGGAATCCGTGGATCCACATTCCCGTCGGCTACTTCAAGACGATGCACAACCCGTCGGTCGACTGGTGCTACACGACCGAGCCCGACCCCGGCCTCAACGGGCGCCGGCTCGACTGGCCGCGCGGCAAGGTGCTGGGCGGCTCGTCGTCGCTGAACGGCCTGCTCTACGTGCGCGGCCAGCCGCAGGACTACGACCGCTGGCGCCAGATGGGGCTGGAGGGCTGGGGCTGGTCCGACGTCCTGCCGCTGTTCAAGCGCGCCGAGCGCCAGGAGCGCGGCGCCGACGCCTACCACGGCGCCGACGGGCCGCTGTGGGTCTCCAACATGCGGCTCGCCCGGCCGGTGTGCGACGCCTGGGTGGCGGCCGCCCAGACGGTCGGCTATCCGTTCAACCCCGACTACAACGGCGCCACGCAGGAAGGCGTCGGCTACTTCCAGCTCACCGCGCGCAACGGCCGCCGCTGCAGCGCCGCGGTCGCCTATCTCCATCCCGTGCGCCGGCGCGAGAACCTGCGCATCGTCACCCGGGCGCACGCGTCGCGGATCGTCGTCGAGGACGGCCGCGCGACCGGCGTCGTCTACCGCGACGGCCTCGGCCGCGAGCACACCGTGGCGGCCGAGGGCGAGGTGATCCTCGCCTCCGGCGCCATCGGCTCGCCGCAGCTGCTCATGCTGTCGGGCATCGGCGAGGCCGAGACGCTGCGCGCGCTCGGCCTCGCGGTGACGGCCGACCTGCCGGGCGTCGGCCGCAACCTGCAGGACCACCTGCAGGCGCGGCTCGTCTTCAAGTGCAACGAGCCGACGCTGAACGACGAGGTGCGCAGCCTGTTCAACCGGGCGCGCATCGCGCTCAAATACGCGCTGTTCCGGGCCGGGCCGATGACGATGGCGGCAAGCCTCGCCACCGGCTTCCTGAAGACGGCGGCGCATCTGGAGACGCCCGACATCCAGTTCCACGTGCAGCCGTGGTCGGCCGACAGTCCCGGCGAGGGCGTGCACCCGTTCTCCGCCTTCACCATGTCGGTGTGCCAGTTGCGGCCCGAAAGCCGCGGCGAGATCGCGCTGCGCTCGGCCGATCCGGCCGAGCACCCGGCGATCCGGCCCAACTACCTGGCCACCGAGACCGACCGCCGCACGATCGTCGAGGGCATCCGCATCGCGCGGCGCATCGCCGCCGCGCCGCCGCTCAGCTCGAAGATTTCCGCGGAGTTCCGGCCCGGCCCGCAGGTCGACGACGACGCCGGCCTGCTCGAATGGGCGCGCAACACCGCGACGACGATCTACCACCCGACCGGTACCTGCAAGATGGGCATCGGCGCCGACGCGGTGGTTGATGCGCGCCTCAGGGTGCGCGGCGTGCGCGGGCTGCGCGTCGCCGACTGCTCGATCATGCCCGAGATCGTGTCGGGCAACACCAATGCGCCGGCGATCATGATCGGCGAGAAGGCGAGCGACATGATCGTCGAGGACCGGCGCCGCGCGGCCGGCGCCGCGGCGGCGGGGCGGGCGGCGTGACGGCGCCTTGACGCTGCGGCCGCGGCGGACAGGCGATGCCGCCGCGGGCGTGGACCATGGCCGACGGCCGATTGGTCGTTGCCAACATGCGAGGGAGGGTGTTTTATTGAGCCTATTCGTCTCGTTTTTCGCGGAGGTGGGGATGAGGAACGCATCGTCCCTGGGGGCCTCTTGAGCCGGGCCGCGCACCCTGCGGCCGGCGCGGCGGCGCCCGCGCCGGCGGAAAGGCCGTCGCCATGGCGATGAGCGCTGCGGCCGAGCGCCGGTTGCGGACGGCGACGGCGATCCTCGACTTTCCCGGCAGGCTGGTCGGCAAGGCGGCCGCCTGGCTGATCGTGCCGATGGTCGGCGCGCTGGTCTACGAGGTGATCGCGCGCTTCGGCTTCAACAGCCCGACCATGTGGGCCTACGACGCCACCTTCATGCTGTACGGCGCGCTGTTCATGCTCGGCGCCGCCTGGACGCTGGGCCGCGATTCGCACGTGCGGGCCGACTTCCTGTTCGCCGTTCTGTCGCCGCGCTGGCAGGGGGTGATCGACGCGCTGTTCACCCTGCTTCTGTTCTTCCCGGCGATGTACTTCTTCACCCTGGCGACCTTCGACTACGCGCTGACCTCCTGGATGCGCGGCGAGCGCATCCCGACGAGCCCGATGATGCCGATCATCTATCCGCTCAAGACGGTGATGCCGGTGACCGGCGCGCTGCTGTTCGTGCAGGGCGTCTCGGAGCTCCTGAAGAGCCTCTACAGCGTGGCCACCAACCGGCGCTTCCGCGACGAGGAAGGGGCGAAGCTGTGAGCGAACCCGTGCTCGGCCTGATCTCGCTCGGCCTCGTGTTCGTCGGCATCCTGACCGGCTACCCGATGGCCTTCACCTTCATCTTCATCGCGCTGGTCTTCGGCTGGTTCGGCATGGGCGACCGCGTGGTGGCGCTGATGCAGTTCCAGTTCTTCTCGCTGATGCGCAACACGACGATGGCGGCGATCCCGCTGTTCCTGTTCATGGGCTTCATCCTCGAGCAGTCGGGGCTGATGGAGCGCATGTTCAAGGCGCTGCGCCTGCTGCTCGGCCGCGTGCGCGGCTCGCTCTACCTGGTGGTGCTGCTGGTGGCGACGGTGTTCGCCGCGGCGACCGGCATCGTCGGCGCCTCGGTGACGGTGCTCGGCGTGATGGCCGCGCCGATCATGCAGGCCTCGGGCTACAACACGCGGCTTTCGGCCGGCGCCATCGCGGCCGGCGGCACGCTCGGCATCCTCATTCCGCCGAGCATCCTGCTGATCGTCATGGGCCCGGTGGTCGGCGTGCCGGTGTCCGACCTGTTCACCGCCGCCATCGTGCCGGGGCTGCTGCTGTCGACGCTCTACATCGTCTACACGCTGGTGCGCAGCTACTTCAATCCGGAGCTCGGCCCGCCGCTGACCGAAGACGAGATCGGCGAGACGACGCGCGGCGAGAAGCTGACCGAGCTGCTGCTCGGCATCATCCCGGTGACCATCGTCATCGCCTTCACCCTCGGCGTCATCATCGCCGGCATCGCCACGCCGACCGACGCGGCGGCGAGCGGCGCGCTGGCCTCGCTCGTGCTGGCGGTACTCTACCGCAAGATGAGCTGGGCCTCCTTCAAGCGCTGCGTCTACAACACCGTCATCATGTCCGCGATGATCATGTTCCTGCTCGGCTCGGCCAATTTCTTCGGCGCCGTGTTCTCCCGGCTGGGCAGCGGAAACCTGCTGACGGACTATCTCCTGAGCCTGCCGTTCTCGCCGACGGTCATGCTCCTCATCATCCTGGGCATCGTCTTCCTGCTCGGCTCGCCGCTGGAGTGGATCCCCATCGTGCTGATCATCGTGCCGATCTTCCTGCCGACGATGGTCGAGATGGGCTACGACCCGCTCTGGTTCAGCATCCTCATCGCCGTGACGCTCCAGACGTCGTGGCTGACGCCGCCGATGGCGCTGTCGGCCTACTTCCTCAAGGGCGTCGTGCCGCAATGGAAGATGAGCGACATCTATGTCGGCATGACCCAGTTCGTCGTCCTGCAGCTCGTGGTCGTCCTGCTGCTGGTCCTCTTTCCCGAGATCGTGCTGTGGCTGCCCAGGGCGCTGGAGTGAGCGCCCGCCGGCCGGCGGCTTCGGGGAGGAGCACGAAAAACGACCAAACCTAGAGGAGGAAGAGCATGGTGTTGAAGACGATGAAGGTCGCATGCGCAGGGGCCGCGGTCGCGGCGCTGGCGCAGGTGGGCGCGCTGCACGCGCAGGAGGAGACCCACCGGATGAACATCCAGACCGCGGTGCCCACCTCGAGCCTCTACTTCGGTCTGGTCGAGGACTTCGCCGAGAAGGTCGAGACGATGTCGGGAGGCCGCATCGAGGTCGAGGTGCTGCCGGACGGTGCCGAGGTGGCGGCGTTCGAGATCCTCGACGCGGTCAGCAACTGCGTCGTGGAGGCCGGCTATGCCTGGCCGCACTACTGGTCGGGCAAGCACCCCGCCTACGTGCTGTTCTCCAACGTGCCGGCCAGCACCGGCATGGATCAGCAGAGCCTGATGTCGTGGTATTACAGCGGCGAGGGCCGCGCCCTCTACACCGAGCTCACCCAGGACATCATGGGCATGAACGTCGTGCCCTTCCTGATGCAGCCGATGGGTCCCGATCCGCTCGGCTGGTTCTCGAAGCCGTTCGAGAACATGGACGAGTTCCGCAGCATCAAGTACCGCTCGCCGCCCGGCATCGCCGGCCAGACCTACAACGCCATGGGCGTGCCGGCCGTCGCCATGCCCGGCGGCGACATCGTGCCCTCGGCGCAGCGCGGCACCATCGACGCGGCCGAGTGGATCGGCCCGGCCGACGACCGCAACCTCGGCCTCGACAGCATCTGGAACTACTACTACCTGCAGGGCCTGCACCAGCAGACCGACGTCGGCGAGCTGGTCGTCTGCCGCGACTTCTGGGACGACCTGCCCGAGGACCTGCGCGCCATCGTGGAGACGGCGGTCATGGCCAATGTGGCGATGACCCAGGCGGTCAACCTGCACGAGAACGCCAAGGCGGTGCGCGAATACGAGGAGGAGGGCATCCAGCTCCTCGACACGCCCGACGAGTACTACGAGCTGTTCATCGAGGCGCAGAACGAGGTGGTGCAGGACTACCTGGCCGACGACCCGTTCTTCGCCAGGGTCTACAAGTCGCAGGCCGACTTCGCCGAGCTCGTCTATCCCTACTACGCGCGGGTGCGCAAGCTGCACAGCGAGGTGGTGACGGGCGCCGAGCGCGTGCGCAGACCGGCCGAGTGAGCCGGGCGGGCGGCAGCCCGCCCGGCGCGGCCAAGGCCGGCCTCATCTGCCCGCCCCGCCGGTCCGCCGGCGGGGCGTTCGCGTTGCGGCGCGGCGGCCCGGCGCATGGCGCGCACGATCCTGTCGCGCCGCCGGCAGCGGGCGCAGCATTCGCTCGATTTTAAATCAAAATTTACCCTACGAACCCGTGATGGCGCTGTTGAGCGTTGTTTCGGAACGATTTTTCGCGCCCGGGGTTCAATTTCCAAGGTGTTCGCACGGCGAACCATCCACAGCGAGACGGAAGGCAAGTGATGGCAGACAGCGACGACGAGGCGATGCAGGCGCGCGAGACCGCGCGTCTGCTGCGCCGGCAGCTTCATCTGCCGGCCAACGCCAGATATCTGCGCAGCATGCCGGCATTCGGTGTCGACGACGACACGCCCGACCGGTTCGACGACCTGCTGCGCGCGCTCGACGCCGCCGAAAGGCGGGCCGGCAGCAACGGTTTCGACGCCCGCTGAGGCGCGGACCCGGGCGACGCGCCGGCGCACGCACCGACGAAAACCCTCCCAGGACGCCAAAGGGCGGGGCTTGCGAGCCCCGCCCTTCGACGTTGGATCACCTGCGCCCGCACAGCGCATCCCGCCTGCCGGAGGGACCGGACGCGGGCGGACGGGCCGATTTCCCGGAAACAAGGGCCGGACGAAGCCGCCGACCGCGCGCCACGATCCGAGCCGTCCTGCCCTTCAGCGGAGGGCAGAGCGGCTCCGACCGATCGTCTTGACGCGTCAGCGCACGGCGCGGCGGGCCCCGTGTCGCCCGGCCGACGCCGGCGGCATCACGCCGCACGGCGTGCCGCCGCTTTCGCACGGCATCACGGTCTGGCGCGCCGGCCTTGCCGCATGGCTGCGCCGCCGGGTGGAGGCACCCGGCCGCGCCATGCGTCAGGAGGCGGCGCGGGCCGCCGGCCGCGGCGCGGGCCGCGAGGACTTCTTCTTGGGCAGCAGACCCTCGCGCTGCGCCTGCTTGCGGGCGAGCTTGCGCGCCCGGCGCACCGCCTCGGCGCGCTGACGCGAGCGCTTCTCCGAAGGCTTCTCATAGGCGCGGCGCGACTTCATCTCGCGGAAAACGCCCTCGCGCTGCATCTTCTTCTTCAGCACCTTGAGGGCCTGGTCGACATTGTTGTCCCTGACGATTACCTGCAATGGTCTTCCTTCTGTCTCGAACGGCTTCTGTTTTCCGGCCCGGGGCCGATGGCGCATGCCGGGCGGCCGAGGCGCGCGCGCGACTCGGCGAAGGGGCGCACCATAGCCACTTCGCGGCCGAAATCCACCCCGTAGAGCCAACATATAGGGTCGATGGCCGCCGATTTCGAGCGCCGAGGACGCTGCGGCCGGCCGCACCCGGCCTCAGGCGGCGCCGCGGATGAGGTCGGTTGCGCGCTCGGCGATCATGATGGTCGGCGCGTTGGTGTTGCCGCCGATCAGCCGCGGCATCACCGAGGCATCGACCACGCGCAGGCCTTCGAGCCCGGCCACGCAGAGCGCGGGGTCGACCACCGCATCGGCGTCCGAGCCCATGCGGCAGGTGCCGACCGGATGGTAGATCGTGTCGGCGCGGGCGCGGATGTGGCGCGTCAGCGCCGCCTCGTCGTCCTCGGCGACGCCCTCGAGATGGACCTCGCGGCCGCGGAACGGCGCCAGCGCCGGGGCGGCGAGAATGCGCCGCATCAGCCGCACGCCGCGCAGCAGCGATGCCGCGTCGCGCGCATCGCCGAGATAGCCGGGATCGATCGCCGGCGGCGCCAGCGGGTCGGCGCTGGCGAGCCGCACCGTGCCGCGGCCGTGCGGCCGCAGCACGCAGACATGGCAGGAATAGCCGTAGCCGCGCCTCAGCGTGCGGGCGTGGTCCTCGACCATGGCGATGACGAAGTGAAGCTGCAGGTCGGGCCGCTCGAGACCGGGGTCGGATTTCACGAAGGCGCCGGCCTCGGCGAAGGGCGTGGCGATCATGCCGCTGCCGTCGCGCCGCCAGGCGGCGATCTGGCGCAGCAGATGGCGCGTGCCGGCGAGCCCGAGGCCGAAGAGATCGGTCGTCGGGCTGGTCCAGGCGACGACGAAGTCGAGATGGTCCTGCAGGCCGGCACCGACCTCCGGCAGGTCGTGCACGACGGCGATGCCGTGGCGGGCGAGCTCGGCCGCCGGGCCGACGCCCGACAGCATGAGAAGCTGCGGCGAGTTGAAGGCGCCGGCCGACAGGATGACCTCGCGGCGCGCCGACACGGCGTGCTCGCGGCGCCGGCGGCGGTAGCGCACGCCGCAGGCGCGGCGCCCGTCGAACAGGATGCGCGTCGCCACCGCGCGCGTCAGCACGGTCAGGTTGGGCCGGTCCATGTGGTCGTGCAGATAGGCCGCGGCCGCCGAGCAGCGCTCGCCCCTCCGGCCGCGGTCGAAGAACTGCGTCACCTGGTAGAGCCCGGCGCCCTCCTGCTCGGCGCCGTTGAAGTCGTCGTTGCGGCGGATCTGGCACTCGGCCGCCGCCGCGACGAAGGCGCGGGCGACCGGCCGCGGGCTCGCCTGGTCGGCCACCTGCAGCGGCCCGTCGGCGCCGTGGAACGCGTCGGCGCCGCGCTGGTTGCGCTCGGCCCGGCGGAAATAGGGCAGCACGTCGTCCCACGCCCAGCCGGTGGCGCCGAGTGCTGCCCACTCGTCGTAATCGCGCGGGTGACCGCGCGTGTAGAGCATGGCGTTGATCGCGCTCGAACCGCCCAGCACGCGGCCGCGCGGCTGGTAGCCGCGGCGCCCGTCGAGCCGGGCCTGCGGCACCGTCTCGTAGGCCCAGTTGTTGAGCCGCGGCCGGCCGCGGATGGCGGCCACCGCGGCAGCCGGCGCGCGCACCAGGAGGCCGCGCCCCGCGCCGCCCGCCTCGAGCAGGCACACGCTGACGGTCGGGTCCTCCGACAGCCGGGCGGCGAGCACCGCGCCGGCCGAGCCGCCGCCGACGATCACATAGTCGAAATCCGCATCCGCCACGCCCATGGCGCATTATCGCCCGCCGGCGGCGGCCGCGAAAGCGTCTTTTTGCGGGCGAGCGCGCTCAGGCGGCCGGCAGGCGGCGCCAGGCGTAGCGGCCGGCGCGCCCGGCGGCGGCGGGCGAAGGCTGGTAGTGGCCGGGCAGGCCGGGCGCCGTGCCGGCCGCCAGGCGGGCGAGCGCGACGGGGTGCGACACGGAAAGCGTGGTGAAGCCGCAGCGCAGCATGTGCGCGACCTGGTCGATCAGCACCTCGCCGGTGGCGCGGATCTCGCCGCCATAGCCGTGCCGGCTGCGCAACAGCGCCGCCTTGGAGTAGCTGCGGCCGTCGGCGAAGCCGGGAAAGGCGAGCGCGACCATCGGCAGGCGGTCGAGATGCGGCACGATGGCCTCGAGCGGCTCGCCCGGCAACAGCTCGACGGCCAGCGCGTCGGCATGGGCGGCGCGCGTCGCCGCGTCGAGCGCCAGGTAGGCGTCGAGGCCGAGCAGCGCCGGCGCCGCGAAGGGCGGCGCGGCGTCGGGCGCGGGGCGCCGCCACGGGTCGGCGCAGAAGCCGCCGGGGCGCCACAGCCGGGTCTCGCTGGCAGGCTCGGTCATCGGTGTCCTCTCTCGAACGACTTGCGGGGCGAACGTCTTGCGGGGCGCGGGCGCGGCGGTCACGACAGCGCGCCGGCCAGGCCGCCGAGATGGATGCCGCACTCGGTCTTGGCGCGGCCGGCCCAGCGGCCGTCGCGGGTGTCGGGGCCGGCCGGCTCGGTGCAGGGAAAGCAGCCGATCGAGGCGTAGCCGAAGGCGACCAGCGGGTTCTCGCGCAAGCCGTGGCGGCGCATGTAGGCGGCCTGGTCGGCGGTCGTCCAGCGCGCCAGCGGGTTGATGCGCAGCCGCGGGCCGACGGCCTCGAACACCGGCATCGCGCGCCGGCTTTCCGCCTGGTGGCGCTTGCGGCCGGTGAACCAGGCGTGAAACGGCGCCACCGCACGGGCCATCGGCTCGACCTTGCGCAGGGCGCAGCAGGCGTCGGGATCGCGCGCGTGCAGCCGGCCGTCGGGGTCGCCCTTGGCGAGCGCGGCCGGGCGCGGCGCCTCGATGCGCAGGTCCGTCAGGCCCAGATCGGCGGCCAGCCGGTCGCGATAGGCGAGCGTCTCGCCGAAGTGCTGGCCGGTGTCGAGAAAGATCACCGGCAGGCCGGGCTCGACCGCGGCCACCATGTGCAGGAGCGCGGCCGAATCGGCGCCGAAGGAGGAGACCGCGGCAAGGCCGGCCGGGCCGAAGCGCTCGACGGCCAGCGCGACGATGGCGGCGGCCGGCCGGTCGCCGTGCCGGTCCTCCAGCGCGGCGGCGAGCTCGAGCGCGTCGCGCTCGGTCTCAGGCGGCCTTGGCGTGATCGCCATAGAGCGCCTCCTTGAAGGGGCCGGGGCCGAGCCTGCGATAGGCGGCCAGGAAGCTCTCCTCGCGCCCGGTGCGGTGGCCGAGATAGGTCTCGACGATGGTTTCCACCGCGCCGGCGATCTCCTGCGGGCCGAAGCCGCGGCCGACGATCTCGCCGATCGAGGTCGCCTCGTCGGCCGAGCCGCCGAGGGTGATCTGGTAGAGCTCGCTGCCCTTCTTCTCGACGCCGAGAATGCCGATATGGCCGACATGGTGGTGGCCGCAGGCGTTGATGCAGCCGGAGATCTTGATCTTCAGGTCGCCGATCTCCTCCTGCCGCGCCTGGTCGGCGAAGCGGCCGGCGATCTCCTGCGCCACCGGGATCGAGCGCGCATTGGCCAGCGCGCAGTAGTCGAGGCCGGGGCAGGCGATCATGTCGGTCACCAGGCCGGCATTGGCGGTCGCCAGGCCGATGGCGACGAGCCGGTCGTAGACCGCCTTGAGGTCGGCGCGCGCGACGTGCGGCAGGATCAGGTTCTGCTCGTGGCTGACGCGGATCTCGTCGCCGGCATAGGCCTCGGCGAGGTCGGCGACGGCGTCCATCTGCACGTCGCTGGCGTCGCCCGGCGCCTCGCCGATGCCCTTGAGCGAGATCGTCAGCGAGGCGTAGTCGGGGTGGCGGTGCTGGTGGACGTTGCGGCGGAGCCAGGCGGCGAAGCCCGGATCGGCGGCGCGCGCGGCGGCCAGCGCGGCATCGCCCTCGGGCCGCGGCGCCAGCGCCGGCGGCGCGAAATAGGCCGCAATCGCCGCCACGTCCTCCTCCGGCAGGCGCAGCGCGCCGTCGCCAAGCGCGGCGAACTCCTGCTCGACGGCCGCGGCGAAGGCCTGCGCGCCGGTCTCGTGCACCAGGATCTTGATGCGCGCCTTGAACTTGTTGTCGCGCCTTCCGTTGAGATTGTAGACCCGCATGATCGCCGTCACGTAGGACAGGAGATCGGCCTCCGGCAGGAAGTCGCGGATCTTCTTGGCGATCATCGGCGTGCGCCCCTGGCCGCCGCCGACATAGACGGCGAAGCCGAGCCGGCCGTCCGCGTCCTTCTTCAGATGCAGGCCGATGTCGTGCACCTGGATGGCGGCGCGGTCGCGCTCGGCCGCGGTCACCGCGATCTTGAACTTGCGCGGCAGGTAGGAAAACTCCGGGTGCACCGTCGACCACTGGCGCAGGATCTCGGCATAGGGCCGGGGATCGGCCACCTCGTCCGCCGCCGCGCCGGCGAAATGATCGGCCGTCACGTTGCGGATACAATTGCCGGAGGTCTGGATGGCGTGCATCTCGACCGCGGCGAGATCGGCCAGGATCGCCGGGATGTCGGCCAGCGCCGGCCAGTTGAACTGGATGTTCTGGCGCGTGGTGAAGTGGCCGTAGCCCTTGTCGTAGGTGCGCGCGATGTGCGCCAGCATACGCATCTGGCGCGACGACAGCGTGCCGTAGGGCACGGCGATGCGCAGCATGTAGGCGTGCAGCTGCAGGTAGACGCCGTTCATCAGGCGCAGCGGCTTGAACTGCTCCTCGGTGATCTCGCCGGCCAGCCGCCGCTCCGCCTGGTCGCGGAACTCGGCCACGCGCGCGGCGACGAAGGCATGGTCGAACTCGTCGTAGCGGTACACGGGCTTTCCTTTCCGGGTTCGGCGCGGGCGCTCAGGCGGCGCGCGCGGTGGCGGGGCGGGCCTGCTTGCCGAGGTCGGTGCGGGTCGTCGGGCCGGCGGCGCGGATGCGCTCGCGCAGCCGCTTCGGCCACGGCCGGCCGTCGACGAGCTCGACATCGACAAGGGCGACGTCGACCACATGGCTGGCGGCCAGCGCAGCGCGGCCGGTCTCCTCGAGCCGCGCCGCGGCGGCGGCGTCATGGGCGACCTCGGCGGCCGCGATCGTCTCGTGCCAGAGGCGGTCGGGGCCGAGCCAGACGGCTTCGCCGTCGAGCAGGCGGTTGGCGGTGAGGATCTGCATGCGTCGGACTCCTGTCAGGCGGCGCGCGCGGGCAGGCGCGGTTCGGCGAGCGGCTCGGCACGGTCGAGTGCGGCGGCGGCGACGGCCTGACCGATGACCGTCATCACCGGTCCGGCCAGACCGCGCCCGGCGAGCGCCGGCAGGTCGGCGAGCCGGCCGGCGAACAGCCGGCGCTCGGCCAGGCTGGCGTTCTCGACCACGGCGACCGGCGTGTCGGGGCCGAGCCCGGCCTCGATCAGCCGCGACGCGACGCTGCCGGCGACGCTGCCGCCCATGTAGACGGCGACGGTGGCGCCGCCGACGGCGAGCCGCGCCCAGTCGGGCAGCACCGCGCCGGACAGGTCGTGGCCGGTGGTGAAGACGAGCGTCGAGGCGACGCCGCGCAGGGTGAGCGGCAGCCCGAGATCGGCGGCCGCGGCGAAGGCGGCGGTGACGCCCGGCACGACCTCGCTCGACACGCCGGCTTCGGCGAGCGCGGCAAGCTCCTCGCCGGCGCGGCCGAAGACCAGCGGATCGCCCGCCTTGAGCCGCACCACGCGGCGGCCGTCGCGGGCGAGCCCGACGAGCAGGTCGCAGATCGCCTGCTGGCTGGTGGAATGGCGGCCCTTGCGCTTGCCCACGTCGATGCGCTCGGCGTCGCGCCGGCCCATGGCGATCACCGCCTCGGGCACCAGCGCGTCGTGCACGATGACGTCGGCCTCCATCATCAGGCGCTGGGCGCGCAGGGTGAGCAGGTCCTCCGCGCCCGGCCCCGCGCCGACCAGCGCGACATGGCCGGTGCCGCGGCCGCCGGCCTGCAGCAGCGCGCTGGCGCTGCGCCGGGCGCGCGGCGCATCGCCGGCGGCGAGCGCATGCGCGGTCTCGCCGGTGAAGAAGGCCTTCCAGTAGCGCCGCCGGGCGAGCCCCTTCGGCAGCACGCGCTCGACCGCCGGGCGGTACTGCGCGGCGAGCGCGGCGAGGCTGCCGAGCGAGGGCGCCAGCATGCGGTCGACGCGGGCGCGGATCATCTGGGCGAGCACCGGGCCCGCCCCTTCCGTGCCGATCGCCACGGCGACCGGGGCGCGGTTGACCAGCGCCGGGGTGTAGAAGTCGCAGAGCTCGGGCCGGTCGACCGCGTTGACCGGGATCGCCAGCGCGCGTGCGTCGTCGACCACCCGGCGCTCGGCCGCCGCCTCGCCGGTGGCGGCGAAGACCAGCGCCGAGCCGTGCAGATGGCCGGCCTCGTAGGGCGCGGCGACGATCTGCGCGCCGGTCTCGGCGGCCCAGGCGGCGAGCGCCGGCTCGGGCGCCGCGGCGACGAGGCGCAGACGGGCGGACGACTGGGCGAGCAGCCGCGCCTTGGCGAGCGCCTCCTCGCCGCCGCCGACGATGGTGACGACGCGCCCCGTCACGCGCATGAAGACGGGAAAGGCGTTCAGCTTGGGCGTCGGTGCGGGCATGGCGCGGGCTCCGGAAAATCGGCCCGATCATCGCCCGTGTCGCCGGCGGCTTGAAGAAACCGGCTGGCGCGGCAGCCATGCGCCGGGCGATTGGTTTTTTGCCGCAGGCCGCGGCGGCGCAAATTTCCTCCGCGGCGCTGGCGGCGACCCGGCGGTCGTGGCAGTGTCGCGGGAACTCCGGTCCGCCGGCCCGCGTTCGGCGAGCGGGGTTGAGGATCAGACAGACGAGGCAAAGACGATGGCCGGCATGCGACTTGTTCACGACATCTGGGTGCTGGTGGCGGACGGCGAGAAGGCGCTGTTTCTGCGCAACGAAGGCGACGCCACCTACCCCAATCTCGAGGTCGTGCGCGAGATGCACGACGAGAACCCGCCGACGCGCGAGCAGGGGACGGACCGGCCCGGCCGCTTCAACGACGCGACCAGCGCGCACCGCTCCGCCGTGCAGGAGACCGACTGGCACCGCATCGAGAAGGAGCGCTTCGCCGACGAGATCGCCGACCGGCTCTACAAGCTCGCCCATCGCGGCCGCTTCGAGCACATCGTGCTGGTGGCGCCGCCGCTGGTGCTGGGCGAGCTGCGCAAGGCGCTGCACAAGGAGGTCGAGCAGCGCGTCGCCGGCGAGATCGCCAAGACGCTGACCAACCACACGATCGGCGACATGGAAAAGGTGCTGATGGCCGATCAGGCCTGACCCGTGTCGGGCCGGCGAACCGGTTGCCGGCTCGCCTGGACGCGCTAACCCGCCAGGAAGTCGCGCAGCAGGGCGATCTCGCGCGCCGTCGTCAGCGTCGGCGCGTGACCGCAGCCTTGCAGCGTCTCGAGCCGGGCGCGCGGCCCGCGCCGCGTCATCGCCTCGGCCACCGCGGCCGGCAGCACGTCGGACTCCGCGCCGCGCAGCACCAGCGTCGGGGCGGTGATCGCGTCATAGGCCTCCCACTGGTCGAGATCGGCCTTGTGGTGGGTGAACTGGGTGGCGATGGCGGGGTCGTAGTGCACGGTCACCCGACCGTCGTCGGTGCGCCGCGCCGAGGTGTCGGCCATGCGCCGCCAGAAGGCGTCGCTGTTGGCGCCGAACGGCGCGTAGTTGCGGCGCAGCCAGGCCTCGAGCTCGGCGACCGTGTCGTAGACGGGCGGGCTGCCGACATACTCGGCGATGCGGCCGGCGCCGGCGGCCGGCAGGTCGGGGCCGATGTCGTTGATGACCAGATGGGTGATGCGGTCCTTCAGCCGGCCGGCGGCCAGCGTGACGCCGATCAGGCCGCCCATCGAGGTGCCGACCCAGCGCAGCCGGTCGACGCCGTAGTGGTCGAGCATGGCGAGCGCGGTGTCGCCGAAGCGGCGGTAGGCGTAGTCGGCCACCGGATCGCGCGCCCAGCTCGACAGGCCGCGGCCCAGCGTGTCGGGGCACAGGACCAGATAGCTGTCGGACAGCGCAGCGGCCGCCTCGTCGAAGTCGCGGCCGGTGCGCGCCAGGCCGTGCCACATGACGAGCGCCGGCCGGCCGCGCTCGCCCCACTCGGTGACGTGCAGCTCGAAGCCGGCGGCCGGCACATAGGTCGAGCGCGGGCCGGTCATCGGTGGCCTCCCTTGCCCATCAGCGTGCCGGCGATGCCGGCGGGGAAGAAGTAGACGAGCAGGATGAACAGCAGCCCGAGCCACAACAGCCAGCGGTCGGGGTCGAGCAGGTCGGGCAAGAGCGGGACGCCGGCCGTGGCGTCGGCGGCGACCTGCATCAGGTCCTTCAGGTAGAACTGCGCCAGGCTCATCACGACGACGCCGATCACCGCGCCGATGATCGTGCCCATGCCGCCGATGACGACCATCAGCAGGATGTCGATCATGATGGCGAAGGACAGCGCCACCTCCGGTCCGGTGTATTTCAGCCACACCGCGCGCACGATGCCGGCGAGCGCGGCGATGACGGCGGCGATGCAGAAGATCGCCGTGCGGTAGGCGACGACGCGGTAGCCGATCGCCTCGGCGCGCAGCTCGTTCTCGCGGATCGCCTCGAGCACGGTGCCGAGCGGCGAGGCGACGATCCTGAGCATGGCGAGAAACAGGATCAGCGAGGACAGGAAGACGAAGTAGTAGGCGACGATCTTGCCGTTGAGCCGCACGCCGAAGAGCTGGACCACCTTGCCGTCGGCATCGGTGACCAGCTTAAAGGCCGGCGACAGGACGCGCGGCGCCTGGTAGGTGATGCCGTCCTCGCCGCCGGTGAACTGCGAGAGCTGGCTTGCCAGCACCATCATCACCGAGGCCGCGGCGAGCGTCACCATGGCGAAGAAGATCGCCTTCACGCGCAGCGACAGAAGCCCGATCAGCACGGCGAGCACGAAGGCGGCGAGGACGCCGAGCCCGCCGCCGATAAGAACCGCGTCCCAGCCCGGCCCCCACGCCTTGAGCGCGATCGCCGTGCCGTAGGCACCGAGACCGAAGAACATGGTGTGGGCGAAGGAGACGATGCCGGTGTAGCCGATCAGGAGGTCGTAGCTCGCCACCAGCACGATGAACACGCAGATGCGCGCCGCCACCTCCTGCGCCCGCACCTCGGGAAACAGGAAGGGCGCGGCCATCAGGCACAGCCCGATCGCCAGCACCAGACCGTAGACGACGAAGCGGCCGGTGCGCGCACGCAGCGCCGGGCGCGACGCGGCGGCCGCGCCGCCGGCGGCGGCCGTCGCGCTCACGACGCGCCTCCCGCGGCGCTCGGCAACATCAAGCGGGGCCGGGTGGAACGCATCGGCATCTCCTGCAGCATGGCGCAGCGCCGCCGCCTCGCCCGGCGCCGCACGGCCGCGGCAAGCGCAGCGGGCAAGGCCATGCAGGCCCGCGGGAACCGGTTCACGCGTCTCGGCATCGCGGTCATCCCTTCACGGCGGGCTTGAGCCCGTAGGGTCGCCACAACAGCACCGCCATCATCAGAAGCATGTTGGAGGCGAGCGACAGCTTGGGGAACAGGAAGGCGACATAGTTGGCCATCAGCCCGACCAGCACGGCGCCGAGCAGCGAGCCCTCGATCGAGCCGAGCCCGCCGATGATGACGACGATGAAGACGAGGATCATCAGTTCCGAGCCGACCGCGCCGGTGATCAGCCCCTGGTAGCCGGCCCACATCGCCCCGCCCATGGCGGCGAGCGCGGAGCCGGCCATGAAGACGCCGATGAACAGCCGGTCGATGCGGTAACCGAGCGCCTCGACCATCTCGCGGTTCTCCACGCCGGCGCGGATCAGCAGGCCGATGCGCGTGCGGTTGAGCGTGAGATGCAGCCCGACATAGACGGCCAGGCCGAGCAGGAAGGCGAACAGCCGGTAGATCTCGACCGAGATGTCGCCGAACACCAGCGACCCCTCCAGGATCGCCGGCCGCGGCACGGCGACCGGCGCGCCGCCCCACACCGCCAGAACGATCTGCTCGGCGACGATCAGCGCGCCGATGGTGATCAGGATCTGGCGCAGGTGGTCGCGATAGACGGGCCGCACGATGACGCGCTCGAAGAACCAGCCCGACGCCGCGCCGAAGGTCGCCGCCGCGGCCACCGCGGCGAGCAGCGCGACGATGTTGAGCAGCGCGCTGTCGCCCTGCACCCAGGCGGCGAGCGCGGCCAGCACGCTGGCGGCGATGAAGGCGCCGAAGGTGACGAAGGCGGCATGGCCGAAATTGAGCACGTCCATCAGGCCGAAGATCAGCGACAGGCCCGAGGCCATCAGGAAGATCATCATGCCCATGGCGAGGCCGGCGACCGTCAGCGTCACCCAGGTCGAGGGCTGGGCGATCGCCACGAAGGCGAGCGCGGCCAGCGCCACGGGCAGAAGCATGACGCCGCCGAAGCGGTCGATCGTGTGCCGCCAGTCGCTCATCGCGCTGTCCTTTCGGCTTGCGGGGTTGTCGCGCGCGCCGCCGCGCCGCGGGCGGAGAAGACGGTTGCTCGCATGGCGCTCACCCGGCCTCCAGCGACAGGCTGAGAAGCCGCGTCTGCAGCGCGCCGTCGGCGGCGAGCTCGGCCATCGTGCCGCGATGGATGATGCGCCCGTCGTCGATCACCGCGACGCCGGAGCCGAGCGCGCGGGCGAACTGGAAGTTCTGCTCGACGAGCAGGATGGTGGTCTCCGCGGCGATCTCGCGGAAGGCGTCGATCATGGCGCGCACGATCGACGGCGCCAGCCCCTTGGTCGGCTCGTCGATCAGGATGAGGTCGCGCTTCTCGATGATGGCGCGGGCGATCGCCAGCATCTGCTTCTGGCCGCCCGACAGGGCGTAGGCCTGCTTGGTCCAGAAGGTCTCGAGCGCGGGAAACAGCGCGAAGATGCGGGCCAGCCGGTCGCCGTCGAAGCGGCCGGAATAGGCCGCCAGCCGCATGTTCTCCTCGACCGTCAGCATGCCGAAGACGCCCATGTTCTCCGGCACGTAGGCGATGCCCAGCCGGGCGATCTCGGAGGTGTGCAGCGCGGTGATGTCGTGGTGGCGGAAGACGACCGCCCCCTTGCGGGCGCGCCAGTGGCCCATGATCGTGCGCAGCGTCGTCGTCTTGCCGGCGCCGTTGCGGCCGAGCAGGACGTGCACGCCGCCCTCCGGCACGTCGAAGCTGACGCCGTGCAGCACGTGGTACTGGGCGATGTCGGTGTGCACGTCGTCGAGGCGCAGGATGGCGTCGCTCATGCCGTCTCCTCCTCGCCGACGCCGAGATAGATCTCGCGCACGATCGGTTCGGCCATCACCCGCTCCGGGTCGCCGTCGGCGACCAGCTCGCCGTTGTGCAGCACGACGATGCGGTCGGCCAGCGCGCGCACCACATCCATCTTGTGCTCGACCAGCAGCACCGTCTTCGCCGTGTCGGCCTTGATCTCGCCGATCAGCTCGAGGATGACCGGCGCCTCGTCGACCGACATGCCGGCGGTCGGCTCGTCGAACATGAAGATGTCGGGCTGCATCGCGAGCAGCAGCGCGACCTCGAGCTTGCGCTGGTCGCCGTGCGGCAGGGCGGCGGCCGGCAGGTGGGCGACGCCGGCGAGCCGGGCGCGCTCGAGATGCGCCTGCGCCTCGTCGACGAGGCGGCGGAACGCGCCGGCCGGGCGGAACAGGCGCGGGCCGATGCCCTCGCGCGCCTGGACGACGAGACGCACGTTCTCCAGCACGCTGAGCTTGGGAAACAGGTTGGTGAGCTGGAAGGCGCGGCCGATGCCGGCCTTGGCGCGCGCCGAGGGCGACAGGCCGGTGATGTCGCGGCCGTCCTTGAGGATGCGGCCGGCGCTCGGGCGGAGCTGGCCCGACACCAGGTTGAACCAGGTCGTCTTGCCGGCGCCGTTGGGGCCGACGATGACGGTCAGCTCGCCCGGCCGGAAGGCGCAGGTCACGCCGCTGACCGCGGCATGGCCGCCGAAGCGGATGGTCAGGTCTTCGGTGCGGAGCGAGGGGGTCATCGGGCGGCGGGCTCGGCGCTGCGGTCGGACGGGGCGGCGGCGGGCGACCAGCCGGGCGGGAGGGGGAATGCCCCGCCTCCCGCCGGCGGCCGGCCGTCAGCCTATTCCTGGTTGTTGCGGCCGACCGGGATATCCATCTCCTCCGGCTTGATCTCGCGCACCAGCTCGGGGATCGCCCACTCGACGTCCTCGTCGACGCGGATCTTGAAGTGGTACATCGACTGCAGCGCCTGATGGTCCTCCGGGCGGAAGGTCATGGTGCCCTTGGGCGTCTCCCAGCTCATGCCCTCCATCGTCTCGATCAGCGTCTCGGTGTCCCACGTCTCGGCAGTCTCGAGCGCCTTGGCGACGGCGAGCGCGGCAGCCATGCCGCCGGCGGTGAAGAAGTCGGGCGGCGAGCCGAAGCGCTCCTGGTGCTGCTCGACCAGCCAGTCATTGATCGCGTTGTCGGGCGCCTCGTAATAGTAGTAGATCGCGCCCTCCATGCCGGGCACGCGCTTGTAGGTCGGCAGCACCGGCAGGATGTGGCCGCCGGTCGAGATCTCGATGTCGTAGCGCTCCGGCTGGGCCTGCACCAGCGCGCCCATCGGGTCGCCGCTGCCGGCGACGTAGATCAGCACGACCTTGCGGCCTTCCTTGTCCCTGAGCGCGTTGAACAGGCGCTCGATGGTCGCCGTGTAGTCGGTCGTCTGCAGCGGGACGTATTCCTCGCTCACCACCGTGGCGCCGGTGCCCTCGAGCGCCCGCTTGAAGGCGGCGATGCCGTCGCGGCCGAAGGCGTAGTCCTCGGCGAGCGTGGCGACATTGAGGTTCTCGTCGGGATTGAGCGCCAGCGCCTGGGCCTGCATGTCCATCGACGAGTTGCGCGAGGTCTTGAAGACGTAGCGGTTGGAATCGGGACCGGTCAGCGAATCGGCGACGGCCGGCTCGACGAGCAGGATGCGCTCGTACTCCGCGGCGATCGGCAGCATCGCGGTGGTGACGCCCGACGAGGTGCCGCCGACGGCGATCAGCACGTCGTCGTCGCCATAGGCCTCGGCCAGCACCGAGCGGGCGACGTCGGGCTTGAACTGCGTGTCCTTCTCGATCACCTCGATCTTGCGGCCGTTGATCTCCATCGTGCCGTCGGTGGCGTATTCGAGGCCGAGGTTGAAGCCGGTGGTCGTCTGCTTGGAGAAGGCCTCCAGCGGCGAACCGGACAGGCCGTGCACCAGCGCGATCCTGACCGGGTCCTCCTGCGCGACGACCGGCTGCACCGCGACGGCGGCGCCGGCCATGGCAAGCGCGGCAAGAAGTCTCTTCATGCGTCAATCCTCCACATGCTCGACGGCACGGTGTGGTGAGCCTCCGGCCTCCCCCGTCGACGGGACGGCCGGGCGGAATCGTCCCGGCGGGCGGGTGCGCGGCCGCCGCCGGGCGGCGAACCACCCGGTGCGGCGCGATCTCGGCTGGGCCGGCGCTCCTCCCGCGGCCCGCATCGCACAAGCGTCCTCGCGCCCGTTTTGTGGTACGATGCGAACCGGGCTTCATTATCGGCGCACGTCAGATCGCCGCAATATCGTAGAAATACGCATGATTCCGACAGCGCAGACCCTGAGCGAGATCGCCTTCGAGCATGCGCCGGTCGGCATCGTCGTCACCGAAAGCCGCGTCATCCGGGCCTGCAACCCGGAGTTCGCGCGCATGTTCGGCTACCGCCGGGACGAGCTGGTCGACGAATCCTTCGCCATCCTCTACCCCTCGCTCGAGGAGTTCGTGCGCATCCGCGACGTCGGCGTCGAGCCGCTGCGGCGCGCCAACCGCTATTCCGACGAGCGCATCATGGCGCGCAAGGACGGCGCGCTGTTCTGGTGCCGGGTGCGCGGCCACTCGCTGACGCGCGACGACGACCCGCTGCGCCGGGCCGTGTGGAGCTTCGCCGACCTGTCGGATTCGCGCCCCATCCTGGCGCTGACGACGCGCGAGCGGCAGATCGTCATGCATCTCGGCGAGGGCCGCACGTCGAAGGAGATCGCCCGCGCGCTGGCGATCTCGCCGCGCACGGTGGAGAGCTACCGGGCGCGGCTTTTGAAGAAATGCCGGGCGGCCAACGTCGCCGAGCTGTTGTCGCACCTGTCGACCATGCCCGGCTGACGCCCCGTCACACGTGCTGGCCGCCGTTGATGTGGATCTCCGCGCCGGTCACGTAGGACGCGCGCTCGGAGCACAGGAAGTGGATCGTCTCGGCGACCTCGGCGGTCTGGCCGAGCCGGCGCAGCGGAATCTCGCGGACCAGCGCCTCGGTGCCCGGCGACAGGATCGAGGTCTCGATCTCGCCCGGCGCGATGGCGTTGACGCGGATGCCGTGCGGCCCGAAATCGGCCGCCATCTCGCGCGTCAGCGCGGCGAGCGCGGCCTTCGAGGTGGCGTAGGCCGTGCCGGCGAACGGGTGCACCCGGCTGCCGACGATCGAGGTGACGTTGACGATCGAGCCGCGCGCGGCGGCGAGCTCGCCGAACAGGCCGCGCGCCAGCATGATCGGCGCGAAGAAGTTCACCTGGAAGACGTCGCGCCAGACATGCATCGGCGTCTCGATGGAATCCATCCGGCCGCCGTCGTCGCGCTTGGGGGAGATCGCCGCGTTGTTGACCAGCGCGTCGAGACGCCCGCCATGCGGTGCCAGCCGGTGGCGGATCTCGCTCACCGCGATGCCGACATCCTCGGCGTCCGACAGGTCGACGCGGATGTGGTCCTCCGGCCCGGCCGGCCACGGGCAGTCGTCGGCGAAGGCCTGGCGCGAGCAGGTGATGACGCGCCAGCCGTCGCGCGAGAAGCGCTTTACCGTGGCGTGGCCGATGCCGCGGCTCGCCCCCGTCAGCACCAGCGTCCGTCTCGTGTCCGCCCCGTCGGCCATCGTCCGCGCCCTCTCCCGCCGGCTGTCCGTGCACCCGATCTATAGCATGTCGCAGCCGCGTGACTCACCCGCCGCGCGCCCGCATGCAGCACGACCGGCGACACAGGCCGTGCCGGTTTTGAGAACAACGGCGGGCGCGGCGGCTCAGTTGCCCAGAATGATGTCGAGGATCGTCGTGTCGCGCCGCGACCCGCCGCCCACCTCGCCCGGCGGCACCGGGCG
>NZ_JAOAOP010000032.1 GCF_030398335.1 Aquibium sp. A9E412 | reverse complement strand
CGACGCCGGTCGCGCGGGGGGTGCCGCGGGGCCGCCGGCGGGTGCGGCAACGGCGCCGCCCGCCGCCGGTTGCCCGAGGCGTCGGCGCGGGCTAGCTTCCGCAGCGGAACCGGGGTTGCAAGGGGCATGATCCTGCACAGGACAGTCGTTTGGCTTGCGCGCGCGCTGGCCATTCTCGGCGGCGTGGTGCTCGTCGTCATCACGCTCCTCACGGTGGTCAGCGTCACCGGCCGCTCGCTCGTCTGGGCCGACCTCGGGCCGGTGCCGGGCGATTTCGAGCTGGTCGAGGCGGGCGTCGGCTTCGCCGTCTTCGCCTTCCTGCCGTGGTGCCAGCTCAACCGCGGCCACGCCACGGTCGACCTGTTCACCAGCTTCCTGTCGCCGCGCGCCAACCGCGTCATCGACGTGGTGTCGGAGAGCCTGATGACGCTGGCCATCGCGCTGATCGCCTGGCGGCTGTGGTATGGCATGACCGACAAGCTGCGCTACGGCGAGACCACCTTCATCCTGCAGTTCCCGCTGTGGTGGCCCTACGCCGCCTGCATGGCGGCCGCCGCCGTGGCGGTGATCGTGTCGGTCTACATGACCGGCCTGCGCGTGCGCGAGCTCGCCGGCGCGACCCCCGCCGCCGAGACCGGCCACGGGGGTGGCCGTTGAGCAATCTCGAACTCGGCATCTGGTCGTTCCCCGTCCTGCTCGTCCTCATCTTCCTGCGCTTGCCGATCGGCCTGGCCATGCTGATCTGCGGCATCGTCGGCACCTGGATCATCACCGGCAGCACGGTGCCGGTGCTGGCCAAGCTGAAGAACGAGACCTACTCGACGTTTTCCAGCTACTCGCTGTCGATCATCCCGCTGTTCCTGCTGATGGGCCAGTTCGCGACGCTGGGCGGCATGTCGCGGGCGCTGTTCCGCGCCGCCGAGACCTGGCTCGGCCACCGCCGCGGCGGCGTCGCCATGGCGGCCGTCGGCGCCTGCGCCGGCTTCGGCGCGATCTGCGGCTCCTCGCTCGCCACGGCGGCGACGATGAGCCAGGTGGCGCTGCCGGAGCTGCGCCGCTACGGCTATTCGGGCGGGCTCGCCACCGGCACGCTGGCCGCCGGCGGCACGCTCGGCATCCTCATCCCGCCCTCGGTGATCCTGGTCATCTACGCCATCCTCACCGAGCAGAACATCGCCAAGCTGTTCGTCGCCGCCTTCGTGCCGGGCGTGCTGGCGGCGATCGGCTACATGCTGGCGATCTCGATCTATGTCCGGCTCAAGCCGGATTCGGCCGGCATGCGCGAGCGCGCGCCCTATGCCGAGCGCTTCCGCGCGCTGGTCGACGTGTGGCCGGTGCTGCTCGTCTTCCTCGCCGTCGTCGGCGGCATCTATCTCGGCTTCTTCACGCCGACCGAGGCGGCCGCCGTCGGCGCGGCCGGCACCGGGCTCATCGCGCTTCTGAACGGCGGGCTGACCGTGCGCAGCTTCGTCGGCGCCATCCTGGCGACGGCGAGCGCGACCGCGATGATCTTCTTCATCGTGTTCGGCGCCAGCTTCTTCAACAGCTTCCTGGCGCTGTCGCAGCTGCCGCAGCAGGCCGCCGCCTTCGTCACCGAGCAGGGCTTCAACCCCTGGCTGGTGATGGCGCTCATCCTGCTCGTCTATCTTGCCTTCGGCTGCGTCATGGATTCGCTGTCGATGATCCTGCTCACGGTGCCGATCTTCTTCCCCATCGTCACCGCGCTCGACTTCGGGCTGACGCCGGAGGAGTTCGCCATCTGGTTCGGCATCCTGGTGCTGATCGTCGTCGAGGTCGGGCTGATCACGCCGCCGGTCGGCATGAACCTGTTCGTGCTCAACTCGATGGCCCGCGACACGCCGATCGCCGCCACCTATCGCGGCGTCATGCCCTTCATCGTCAGCGACGTGGTCCGGGTGGCGCTGCTCACCGCCTTTCCCGGCATCACGCTCTGGCTGATGCGCCTGCTCTACTGAGTGGCCGCCTGCTGCTGCGGGGTCTCCGGCGGTCCCGACGCCAGCGCCCGCATCGCGTCGTGCTGGCTGAGGAACACCTCGCCCGTCAGGTGGTCGGGGAAGTCGGTGCGCATCAGCCGGTCCATCACCGGTCCCTTGACCTCCGACAGGTGGAAGCGCACGCCGAGCGCGTCGAGCCGCTCGTTGATCGCCTCGAGTGATTCCAGCGCGCTCATGTCGATGGCGTTGACCGCCGAGCACATCAAGACGACGTGCTTCAGCTCGGGCCGTCCGGCCACCATGTCGTAGATGCGGTCCTCGAGATGGCGGGCATTGGCGAAGTAGAGGCTCTCGTCGACGCGCACCGACAGGACGGTGGGGTCGGTCTCCACCTTGTGGCGCAGCACGTTGCGGAAGTGCTCGCTGCCCGGCACGCGGCCGACCACGGCCATGTGCGGCCGCGACGTCTTGTAGAGATGGATCAGCACCGACAGGACGACGCCGGACGACACGCCCGCCTCGACGCCGAGCCCGAGGGTGAGCAGGATGGTCACCGCGACGGCGGCGAAGTCGGCCTTGGCGTAGCGCCAGGTGCGCCGCAGCATCGAGAAGTCGACCAGCGACAGCACCGCCACGATGATGGTGGCGGCAAGCGTGGCCTGCGGCAGGTAGAAGAGCAGCGGCGTCAGGAAGACGGTGGCCAGCGCGATGCCGACGGCGGTGAAGGCGCCGGCCGCCGGCGTTTCCGCGCCGGCGTCGAAATTGACCACCGAGCGGGCGAAGCCGCCGGTCACCGGATAGCCGCCGCCCATGCCGGCGCCGATGTTGGAGGCGCCGAGGCCGACCAGCTCCTGGTCGAGGTCGATGCGCTGGCGCTTGCGCGCGGCCAGCGTCTGCGCCACCGAGACCGATTCCACGAAACCGATGATCGAGATCAGCACCGCCGACATGGCGAGCCCCGCCCACAGGTCGGGCGCGAAGGAGGGCAGCGTCAGCGGCGGCAGGCCCTGCGGCACCGCGCCGACGAGCTTGACCCCGCGCGCGCCGAGGTCGAAGCCCCAGGCGACCAGCGTGGTGACGGCGACGGCGGCGATCGGCGCGGCCTTGGTGGCGATGTCGGCCGCGCGCGCCGGCACGCCGAAGCGGCCGAGCAGCGGCTTCAGCCCGCGCCGCACCCAGAACAGGAAGGCGAGCGAGCCGAGCCCGATGGCGATGGTGTAGGGGTTGGCCTCGCCGATGTGCGCGGCGATCGAGGCGACGAGCGCCGGCAGCGTGTCGCCCTCCGCCGTCACGCCGAGCACGTGCTTGAGCTGGCTGGTGGCGATCACCAGCCCGGAGGCGGTGATGAAGCCCGAGATCACCGGATGCGACAGGAAGTTGGCCAGGAAGCCGAGGCGCAGCAGGCCGAGGCCGATGAGGAACAGGCCCGACATGAAGGCGAGCGTGATGGCCGCCGTCACGGCGTCGATGCCGCCGTCGGCCGAAACCTTGCCGATGGCGGCGGCCGTCATCAGCGAGACGACGGCCACCGGGCCGACGGCGAGCGCCCGGCTGGTGCCGAACAGCGCGTAGAGCACGAGCGGCAGGATCGAGGCGTAGAGCCCCATTTCCGGCGGCAGGCCGGCGAGCAGCGCGTAGGCGAGCGACTGGGGAATGAGCATCACCGTGACGATCGCGGCGGCCACCAGGTCGTTGGTCGCCGTCGTGCGGTCGTAGGTGCGGCCCCATTCGAGGATCGGAAAATAGCGCTTCACGGTATCGGGCACGGATGCTGCCTTCTCGTTGTCGGTCGCGGATCTGCGGTCTTGCGGGCATACGTCCCCCGTCGGCCGCCGGCCGGAGCCGGCGCCGCGGGAACGGCACGCAGGGTCGAGGGTCGGGCGTCGGCGGCAGGCGTCAGCCGGCGGCGGCCTGCTGGGCGAGGCCGTACAGGTTCATGCAGCGCCCGCCGGTGCGGCAGTAGGCGAGCACCGGACGCGGCAGGTCGGCCAGCGCCTTCGCCATGCCGGTCACGTCGTCGGGGGTGATGGCGCCGGAAACCACGGGCAGGAAGCGGAACTCCATTCCCGCCGCGCGGACCGCCTCTTCCACCGCGTCGTGCGGCACCGCGCCGTCCTCGCTGTCCGGGCGGTTGCAGATCACGCTGCGGAAGCCGGCATCGGCGATGGCGGGAACGTGGTCGGGACCGATCTGCCCGACGACGGCGAAGTCCTCGTTGATCTTGCGGATGTCCATGTGTCGTCTCGTTTCGTCTGGTTGTCGGGCGGCCCGCCGGCAGGGTGCCAGCGGGCCGCAGGCCTGTCAAAGCGTGTTGACGGGCACCTTGAGGAAGGTCTTGCCGGCCGGGTCGGGCTCCGGCATGCGGCCGCCGCGCATGTTGACCTGCAGCGACGGGATGATGAGCTTCGGCATGGCGAGCGTCGCGTCGCGCTCCTCGCGCATGCGCACGAACTCGTCCTCGCCGACGCCGTCGCGCGCGTGGATGTTGTGCTCGCGCTCGTCCTTGACGGTCGTCTCCCACTGGATGTCGCGTCCGTTCGGCCCGTAGTCGTGGCACATGAACAGCCGCGTCTCCTCGGGCAGCTCGAGCACCCGCTTGATCGAGCGGTAGAGGGTGCGCGCGTCGCCGCCGGGGAAGTCGGCCCGCGCCGAGCCGCCGTCGGGCATGAACAGCGTGTCGCCGACGAAGGCCGCGTCGCCGATCACATGCGTCATGCAGGCCGGCGTGTGGCCGGGGGTGTGCATGACATGGGCGGTCATCGAGCCGATCTGGTAGCTGTCGCCGTCGGTGAACAGGCGGTCGAACTGCGAGCCGTCGCGCTGGAACGCGGTGCCCTCGTTGAACACCTTGCCGAAGGTGTCCTGCACGATGGTGATGTTCTCGCCGATGCCCATCTTGCCGCCCAGCTTCTCCTGGATGTAGGGCGCGGCCGACAGGTGGTCGGCATGGACATGCGTCTCGATGATCCACTCGACCTTGAGGTCGTTGTCGCGGATGTACTGGATGATCGCGTCGGCGCTGTCGAAGGTGATGCGGCCGGCGGCGTAGTCGATGTCCATCACCGAATCGACGACGGCGCAGGCGTTCGACTTCGGATCCTTCACGACGTAGGAGATCGTGTTGGTGGCCTCGTCGAAGAAGGCCTTCACCTCGGGTTGCACCTTGGTGTCGGTGGAGAAGGGCAGGGTCATGGCTGTCACTCCTGGTTGCGCTTCGAAATCAGGCGGTCGCCGCCTTGAGAGCCCGTTCCTGCAGGAAGCGGGCGACGAGGATGCCGGCCAGCATGGCGGCGAGGAAGGTCGCCGTCGGCGCGAAGCCGACGCCGAGCGCGGGCACCGCGCCGCCGGGGCAGAAGCCGGCGATGCCCCAGCCGACGCCGAACAGCGCCGAGCCGCCGACCAGGCGCGCGTCGATCTGGCGTGCCGCGGGCAGGTGGAACTGGGTCTCGAACACCGGCTTCTTGGCCGCGCCGAACAGGACCCGGTAGCCGATGGCCGCCGTCACCAGCGCGCCGCCCATCACGAAGATCAGGCTCGGGTCCCAGGTGCCCGCGACGTCGAAGAAGTTGAGCACCTTGGCCGGGTTGGCCATGCCGGAAATCGCAATGCCGATGCCGAACAGGGCGCCGGCGGCGAGAGCGGATACGATCTTGGCCATGGGGTCAGACTCCGATCACGTGGCGGGTGACGTAGACGGTGGCGAAGGTCGTCGCCATGAAGACGAGCGTGGCGACGATCGAGCGCGGCGACAGCCGCGCCATGCCGCACACGCCGTGCCCGCTGGTGCAGCCCGAGCCGTAGGTGACGCCGACGCCGACGATCAGGCCGCCGACGATCAGCGCCGTGGTCGAGACCGGCACGGCGAAGCCGATGCCGCCGCCGAGCGCCAGATAGGCGATCGGTGCGGCGATGGCGCCGGCCAGGAAGGCGAGGCGCCAGCGGTTGGCGCCGCTGTAGGGCGGCAGAACGCCGGACACGATGCCGGTCATGCCGGCGACGCGGCCGTTGAAGGCCATCAGCATGACGGCCGCCAGGCCGATCAGGACGCCGCCGAGGAGCGACTGGATGGGGGTGAATTCGGTGAGCACGATTTTCCTCTGTCGTTCGCGTTCCCGGCTTGTCTTGCGCCGGCATGAAGGCTAAATATGATGACATATTCACATATGCAAGAGGAAAAATCCAGCCCATGACCGCAGCTCTCGACATCGACCGCATCGAGGAGTCGGCCGAGGACGCGGCCGAGCTTCTCGCGGCGATGGCCAACCCCAACCGGCTGATGGTGCTGTGCCATCTGGCGAATGGCGAGATGCCCGTCCAGGCGCTCGCCGACCGCGTCGGCATGAACCAGTCGGCGCTGTCGCAGCAGCTCGCCAAGCTGCGTGCGCTCAAGCTGGTGGCCACGCGCCGCGACGGCCGCACGATCCACTACCGCATCGCCTCCGGCAAGGTGGAGCGGGTTCTGGAGACGCTCTACGCGATCTATTGCGCGCCGAAGGCCGCCGCCGCGCAGGAAGCCGCCGCCGAGACCGCCTGAGCCGGCCGCCCTCCGGCGCGCGCGGCCGCCGGCACGCGCCGTCCGCCCCCGCGGTCCGCGGCCCCCGAACGAGCCGCCTGCGTGCGATGCCGGGAGCGCCGACCCGGCTGCGCCAGGGTCAGGCCGCCAGCCCGCCTTTGCCGGCCAGGGTGCGCAGGTGGTGCTCGCCGTCGCCGAAGGTCAGGTCGATCATCGTCATGCGCTTGAAGCGGTGGCCGACGGCATAGTCCTCCGTCATGCCGACGCCGCCGTGAAGCTGGATCGCCGCTTCGCCGACCTGGCGCCCGGCGCGGCCGATCTCGGCCTTGGCCGCGTGCATGGCGCGCGCCCTGGCTTCGGCGTCGTCGTCCTCCGCCATCATCGTCGCGTAGTGGGTGATCGAGCGCGCCTGCTCGGTGGCGACATACATGTCGACGGCCTGGTGCTGCAGCACCTGGAAGGCGCCGATCGGCACGCCGAACTGCTTGCGCATCTTGAGGTAGTCGACCGTCTCGGCGTGCATGGCGCCCATCACGCCGACCGCCTCGGCGCACAGCGCGGCGATCGCCCGGTCGACGACGGCGCCGACCAGCGCGAGGCCCTCCTCGGGCGCGCCATAGACCGCCTCCGGCCCGACCCTGACCGCGTCCAGCGCCAGCTCGGCCGCGCGCCGGCCGTCCTGCATGCGATAGCCGCGCCGCGACACGCCCTCGGCCGCCGCGTCGACCAGGAAGACGCCGATGCCGGCCGCCTCGCGCGGGCCGCCGGCCGTGCGCGCGGTGACGAAGACATGGTCGGCGCTGTCGCCGTCGAGCACCACGCTCTTGGCGCCGTCGAGCAGCCAGCCCGCGCCGTCCGGCCGCGCCGTCGTCTCGACATGGTGCAGGTCGTAGCGCGACTGCCGCTCGGTGTGGCCGAAGGCGAGCTTCGTCTCGCCGGCCGCCACCGCCGGGGCGAGCGCGGCGCGCTGCTCGGCCGTGCCGCCGAGCCGCAGGAAGCCGCCGCCGAGCACCACGGTGGCGAAGTAGGGCTCCAGCGCCAGCACCCGGCCGAGCGCCTCCATCACGATCATCATGTCGACGGCGCCGCCGCCGAGCCCGCCGTCGGCCTCGGCGAAGGGCAGCGCCATCAGGCCCATCTCCGCGTACTGGCGCCACATCTCCGCGCTCCAGCCGGTATCCGACTTCAGGATGCGGTTGCGCTCCTCGAACCCGTATTTGTCGCCCAGAAGCCGGTCGAGCGAGTCCTTCAGGATCGATTGTTCCTCGGAAAGGTCAAAGTCCATAGAGTTTCTCTATCTGAGTGCCCAAACGCCATACGAGGGACTAGTGACGGTGCCATCATTGTAGAGCGTGAACCGCGCCCACCTCACGTTCTTCTTGAAAAGGTTCTCACCGTCACTAGTCGTTCCGTTTAGTTCGGAGGCCGGAACAGGCTCGTTGGCTTTGATCCATCGGTAGACGTTTTCGGGACGCGAGGGACCGAGTGCTCGAAGCGCGTTCACGACCCATTTGCAGTAGGTATTTCTAGAAACCGCTGTCATTGCGTATCCTTCACATCACAACCCCAGCACCGCCTTGGCGATGATGTTCTTCTGGATCTCGTTGGAGCCGCCGTAGATCGACACCTTGCGGGTGTTGAAATAGGCCGGCGCGGCATGCGCGGCGTAGTCCGGCCCGACCGGCGGCTCGTTCCAGCCCGCCTCGGCGGCCTGCGCATAGGGCATGGCGTAGGGCCCCATCACCTCCATCAGGAGCCGCGTCGTCGCCTGCTGGATCTCAGACCCCTTGATCTTGAGGATCGAGGAGGCGGGGTCCGGCCGGCCGGTGCTGCCGCGCTTGGCGTCGGCCGCCACGACGCGGAGCTGCGTCATCTCGAGCGCCTTGAGGTCGATCTCGATCGCCGTCAGCTTCTCCAGGAAGCGCTGGTCCTCGAGCAGCGGCCGGCCGCCCGACATCTCCTTGGCGGCGAGCTCGCGGATGCGCGCCACGCGCTGCTTCGACATGCCGACGCGGGCGATGTTGGTGCGCTCGTTGCCGAGCAGGAACTTGGCGTAGTCCCAGCCGCGGTTTTCCTCGCCGACGAGGTTTTCCGTCGGCACCCGCACGTCGGTCAGGAACACCTCGTTGATCTCGCGGCCGCCGTCGATGGTAACGATCGGGCGCACCTCGATGCCCGGCGTCGTCATGTCGATCAGGAGGAAGGAGATGCCCTCCTGCTTCTTGGCCTGCGGGTCGGTGCGCACCAGGCAGAAGATCCAGTCGGCATACTGCGCCAGCGTCGTCCAGGTCTTCTGGCCGTTGACGACGTAGTGGTCGCCCTCGCGCACAGCGCGCGTCTTCAGCGAGGCGAGGTCGGAGCCGGCACCGGGCTCGGAGAAGCCCTGGCACCACCAGTCGTCGAGATTGGCGATGCGCGGCAGGAAACGCGCCTTCTGCGCGTCGGAGCCGAAGGTGTAGATCACCGGCCCCACCATGTTGACGCCGAAGGGCAGCGGCGAGGGGGCGGGGTGCTTCTGCAGCTCCTCGAGGAAGATGTACTGCTTCATCGGGTCCCAGCCGGTGCCGCCGTAGCGCTCCGGCCAGTGCGGCACCGCCCAGCCGCGGTCGTTGAGCAGGCGTGTCCAGCGCACCATGTCGTCCTTGCCGACATGCTCGCCGTCGACCATCCGGCGGCGGATGTCGTCGGGCACGGTGTCGCGCAGGAAGCCGCGCACCTCGTCGCGAAAGGCGATCTCGTCGTCGGTGTAGCGAAGGTCCATCGTCAGCCCTCCCGGGGTCGCGTGGCGCGCCGAGCGCCGGCGCGGCGGTTGCCTCAGTTGATCTCGAACAGGCCGGCCGCGCCCATGCCGCCGCCCACGCACATGGTCACCACGGCGAAGCGTGCGCCGCGCCGCTTGCCCTCGATCAGCGCGTGGCCGGAAAGCCGCGTGCCGGACATGCCGTAGGGGTGGCCGATGGGGATCGAGCCGCCGTTGACGTTGAGCTTGTCGGGGTCGATGCCGAGCCGGTCGCGGCAATAGACGACCTGCACGGCGAAGGCCTCGTTGAGCTCCCACAGGTCGATGTCGTCGACCTTGAGGCCGTGCCGGGCGAGCAGCCGCGGCACGGCGAAGACCGGGCCGATGCCCATCTCGTCGGGCTCGCAGCCGGCCACGTTGAAGCCGCGCAGAATGCCGAGCGGCTCGAGCCCGCGCCGCGCCGCCTCCGCCGCGCTCATCATCACGCAGGCCGCCGCGCCGTCGGAAAGCTGGCTGGCGTTGCCGGCGGTGATCGTGCCGCCCTCGCGCACCGGCTTCAGCCCGGCCAGGCCGTCGGCGGTGGTGCCCGGCCGCGGCCCCTCGTCGTGCGCCAGCTCCACCTGTGTGTGGCTCACCGCCTTGGTCTCCTTGTCGATCACCGCCATGGTGGTGGCGATCGGCGCGATCTCGGCGTCGAAGCGGCCGGCCTCGCGCGCCGCCGCCACCCGGCGCTGGCTTTCCAGCGCATAGGCGTCCTGCGTCTCGCGCGAGATGCCGTAGCGCGCGGCGACCACCTCGGCCGTGTCGATCATCGCCATGTAGACCTCCGGCTTGATCTCCATCAGCCGCTCGTCCTTGAGCCGGAAGGTGTTGCGGTGCTCGTTCTGGACCAGGCTGATCGATTCCATGCCGCCGGCCACCGCCACCTCGACGCCGTCGTTGCGGATGGCGTTGGCGACCAGCGCCATCGATTGCAGCCCCGACGAGCACTGCCGGTCGATGGTCGTGCCGGCGGTGGTCACCGGCAGCCCGGCGGCCAGCAGCGCCCGGCGCGCCACGTTGAGGCCGGTGGTGCCTTCCTGCATGGCGCAGCCCATAACCACGTCCTCGACCGCCTCCGGCTCGACGCCGGCGCGCTCCAGCGCGTGGCGGATGGCGTGCGCGCCGAGCGTGGCGCCGGTGGTGTCGTTGAGCGCGCCGCGATAGGCCTTGCCGATCGGCGTGCGGGCGGTCGATACGATGACGGCGTCTCTCATGCGATGCTCCCGGGTGCTGCCGGCGCGGCGCTCTGCCGGGCGGCTTCCTGTTGCTTGAGGTCGAGTTTGGAAAGCTTGCCGACGGCGGTGCGCGGCAGCGCCTCGCGCAGCTCGAGCGCGGCCGGCATCTCGTGCGGCCCGAGCCGGTCGGCGAGGAAGGCGCGCAACGCCTCCAGCGTCAGCGCCGGCGCCCCGTCGCGCAGCTTGACGAACGCCTTGGCCGCCTCGCCGCGATAGGCGTCGGGCACGCCGATGACCAGCACCTCCTCGACATGCGGATGCGCGTAGACGGCCTGCTCGATCATCTGCGGATAGACGTTGAAGCCGCCCGACAGGATCATGTCCTTCTTGCGGTCGACGATGGTGAAGAAGCCCTCGTCGTCCATGAAGCCGATGTCGCCGGTCAGCAGCCCGCCGTCGCTGAAGGCGGCCGCCGTCTCCTCCGGCCGGTTGAGATAGCCGGCCGTCACGTTGCGGCCGAAGACGCGCAGCTCGCCGGTCTCGCCGGGGCTGAGCGTGCGCGCGGGATCGTCGAGCGCCACCACGTCGAGCCGGATGCCGGGCAGCGGCACGCCGATCGTGCCGATCTTGTCGGCGCGGCCGGGCGGGATGTTGGTGCCGGCCGGCCCGGTCTCCGTCATGCCCCAGCCGCCCAGGATGTCGTGCCCGGTCGCCCGCTTGAGCCGCCGCGCCAGCTCGACCGGCAGCGGCGCGCCGCCCGAGGCGCAGTAGCGCAGCGCCGACAGGTCGCGCGTCTCGAAGCCGGGCGTCGCGGCGATGGCGATCCACATGGTGGGCACGCCGGCGAAGCTGGTCGCCCCGGCCTCGATGGCGGCAAGCGCGGTCTCCGGGTCGAAACGGGTGTGGATCAGCAGGCACTGGCCGTTGCGCACCGAGCGCAGCATCACGGCCGTAAGCGCGTAGATGTGGAACAGCGGCAGGAAAAGCAGCGTGCGCTCGCTGGCCGGCCGCATCAGCCCGTGCGCGGCGAACCACAGGTCGTAGCTCGCCACCGCGCTCGACAGGTTGCGGTGGGTCAGCATGGCGCCCTTGGGCAGGCCCGTCGTGCCGCCGGTGTACTGCACCAGCGCCAGCGCATCGAGATCGGGCTCGGCGGCCGGCGGCGCGGCGCGGCCGGCGGCGAGGAAGGCGTCGGCCGCGACGATCCGTTCGCCGTCGGGCAGCGGCCCGGTGAGCGGCGAGGGGCCGAAGGCGGCGTCGTCGGCCACCACGAGGCGCGCCACCGCGCCCTCGGCGGCGAGTGCCGCCGCCCGCAGGGCGGTGTCGGCGATGTTGGTCGTCACGATGAGGCGCGCGCCGCTGTCGGCGAGCTTGTGGCGCAGCACGGGCGCGGCGTCGAGCGGGCTCAGATGCACCACCGTGGCGCCGGCCCTCAGCGCGCCGAAGAAGGCGAACAGGTGCACCGCCGTGTTGGGCAGCAGCAGCGCCACCCGGTCACCGGCGCCGATGCCGGCCGCCGCGAAGGCCGCCGCCCAGCGGTCGACCGCCTGCTTCAGCGCGGCGAAGCGGAGGCGGTGCCCGCGGAAGACCAGCGCGTCGCGGTCGCCCCACGCGGCCGCCGCCTCGTCGACGATGCGATGGACGGGAAAGGGCTCCGGCACCGTCGCCGGGTCGAGGCCGGGCGGGTAGGCGTCTTGCCAGGGGAGCGGAGCGCCGGCCATCGGTGGTGTCCCTACGCGGCTCCCTTGCGCGCCTCGCCGGCGAAGCCGCCGCCGGACGCGGCGGCACGCTTCAGCAGCGGCGCCGGCTCGAAGACGGCGCGGCCGGTCTCGCCGTGCCAGTGCGCGAGCCGCGCGACGATGGTGTCGAGGCCGCGGAGCTGCTCGGCCCAGAACATCGGCCCGCCCTTGCCGATCGGGAAGCCGTAGCCGTTGACCCAGACGATGTCGATGTCGGACGGCCGCGCGGCGATGCCCTCCTCCAGGATGCGCGCGCCCTCGTTGATCATCGGGTAGAGCGTGCGCTCGACGATCTCCTCGTCGCAGATGCTGCGCCGCTCGACGCCGGCTGCGCGGGCCTTGTCCTCGATCAGCCGCGTCACCTCCGGGTCGGGCTGCGGCGTGCGCGACCCGTCCGCGTAGAGGTAGAAGCCCTTGCCGGTCTTCTGGCCGAAGCAGCCGAGCTCGCACAGCGCGTCGGCCACCGGGGCGGTCTTGCCGAGCGCCTTGCGGTTGCGCCAGCCGATGTCGAGCCCGGCGAGGTCGCCCATCTGGAACGGCCCCATCGGCCAGCCGAAATCGGTGAACGCCTTGTCGATCTGCTGCGGCGTCGCGCCCTCCAGAAGCAGCGCCTCGTTCTCGGCCGAGCGCGCCGACAGCATGCGGTTGCCGACGAAGCCGTGGCACACGCCGACGACGACCGGCACCTTGCCGATGGTCTTGGCGAGCGACAGCGCGGTGGCCACCACGTCGGGCGCTGTCCTGGCGCCGCGCACGATCTCCAGCAGCCGCATCACGTTGGCCGGCGAGAAGAAGTGCAGGCCGATCACGTCCTGCGGCCGGCCGGTCGTCGCGGCGATGGCGTCGACGTCGAGATAGGAGGTGTTGGTGGCGAGCACCGCGCCCGGCTTGACCACGGCGTCGAGCCGGCCGAACACCTCCTCCTTGACCGCCATGTCCTCGAACACCGCCTCGATGACGAGGTCGCAGTCGGCCAGCCCGGCATAGTCGGTGGTGCCGCTCAGCCGGCCGAGGCGCGCGGCCTTGCCGTCCTCGTCGAGCGAGCCGCGCCGGACCGAGGCGGCATAGTTCTTCTCGATCGTCGCCAGGCCGCGGTCGAGCGCCTCGCGGTCGCGCTCGAGCAGCGTCACCGGCAGGCCGCCATTGGCGAAGGCCATGGCGATGCCGCCGCCCATCGTGCCGGCGCCGACGACGCCGACCCGGGCGACCGGGCGCGGCCTCACCTCCTTGCCGATGCCCGGCACCTTGGCCGCCTCGCGCTCGGCGAAGAACAGGTGGCGCTGCGCCTTCGACTGGTCGCCGGAAACCAGCCGGGCGAAATATTCGCGCTCCTTGGCGAGCGCCTCGTCGAACGGCATGGTCAGCGCGTTGCGCACGGACTGGGCGCACGCGAGCGGCGCCTCGAGGCCGCGCGCCTTGCGCGTCGCCTGCGCGACGGCGGCGTCGAAGGCGCCGATGTCGGCGCGCGCGGCGGCGAGCTTGTCCTCGCGCGCCCGCACCTGGACCATCGGCGCGCCGCTTGCCGCCTCGGCACGCGCCAGCGCCACCGCTTCGCCGACGAGGTCGTCGTCGGCCAGCGCGTCGACCAGCCCGGCTTCATGCGCCTCGCCGGCGCCGATCGGCCGGCCGGAGACGACCATCTCGAGCGCCTTCTGCGGACCGACCAGGCGCGGCAGGCGCTGCGTGCCGCCGGCGCCCGGCAGGAGGCCGAGCTTGACCTCCGGCAGGCCGAGCCGCGCCTTGCGGTCGGCGACGCGGAAATGGCAGCCGAGCGCCAGCTCCAGCCCGCCGCCGAGCGCGGTGCCGTGGATCGCGGCCACGGTCGGCTTGTCGATGGTCTCGAGCGTGGCGATCAGGTCGGGCAGGCTGGGGTGCTGCATCGGCTTGCCGAACTCGGTGATGTCGGCGCCCGCGATGAAGGTGCGGCCGGCGCAGGCGATCACGATCGCCGCCACGTCGGCGTCGTCGCGCAGCGTCTCCAGGGCCTCGTTGAGCGGCTTGCGCAGATGGAAGCTCAGCGCGTTGACCGGCGGGTTGTCGAGGGTGATGACGGCGACGTTGCCGTCGCGCGCGACCGTCACGGGTTTGCTCATTCAGTCGTCCTTCCGTTCGTCTCGGGTGCCGGCCAGGAAGCCGGAAATCAGCCGTGCCGTCTCGTCCGGCCGTTCGATGCACGGCAGGTGGCCGGCACCGGCGATGATCTCGAAGCGCGCGCCGTCGATCAGCGCCGCCGTCTCGCGCACCAGCTCCGGCGGCGTCGCGCCGTCCTGGTCGCCGACCAGGCACAGCGTCGGCACGGCGAGCGCGCGGGTCGATTCGGTGAGATCGGCGTCGCGCAGCGCCGCGCAGGTGCCGGCGTAGCCGGCCACCGGCGTGCGCGTCAGCATCGCCGTGTAGCCGACGAAGTCGGGGTTGTCGGCCGTGCGGTAGGCCGGGGTGAACCAGCGCTGCATGACGCCGTCGGCAAGCGCGCCGATGCCCTCGCGCGTCACCGCCGCGATGCGCTCGTCCCACATCGCCTCGGTGCCGATCCGGTGCGCGGTGCCGCACAGCACCAGCGCCGTCACCAGGTCGGGCCGCAGCGCGGCCAGCCCCTGGGCGATCATGCCGCCGACCGACACGCCGACGACGGCGGTCCGCGCGATGTCGTGATGCGCGAGCAGGCCGGCGAGGTCGGCCACGTGGTCGGTCATCGCATAGGGGGCCGGCGTCGCCTCGGACAGCCCGTGGCCGCGCTTGTCGTAGCGCAGGATGCGGTAGCCCGGCAGCGCCGCGACCACCGCGTCCCAGATGCGGAAATCGGTGCCCAGCGAGTTGGCGAATGTCAGCGCCGGCGCGTCCTGCGGGCCGCGCAGCTCGTGATGGATCACGACGCCGTTCACGCGCGCGAACGCCATGTCGCCTCCTCCCTCGCCAACAACATACTACCGAGTATGTTGAAAAGCCGGTGCAGCGTCAATCCGCCCGCGCCGCGGGGCGGGCCCGGCTGCGATCGCGTCAGGCGCGGACGGTGAGCGTGACCGGCGCGGCGAGCGAATTGCTGACCGTGCACAGCGCCTTGCCGCGGGCCAGAAGCTGCGCGCAGGCCTCCTCGCCCGGCGTCTTTTCGAAGCCGACCTCGATCGTATAGCCGGCGAGCCGTGCGGGTGGGTCTTCGGCCTTGCTGGCACCGGCCGAGACGGTGATCTCGCCGGTGTCGAGCGCCATCTGGCGCGCCGCATAGGCGAGCGAGATCGCGAGGCAGGAGGCGAGCGCGGCGAGCAGGAAGTCGACCGGCGAGCCGGCCTCGGCCGTCGGCGGCGAGGCGAGGGCGACGGTCTGCTGCGGCGCGGTGGCGACCGTGACCGAGCCGTCCTCGGCGAAGCGCGTGGAGAAGGGGCCGTAGGTCTTGGGCTTGAATTTCAGGGCCATTCGTCTGTCCTCGGATGGGGAAGGGGAAGCTCACATCAACAGGGCGGGCAGGGTGAGCGCGAGCTGCGGGGCCGCCGTCAGCAGCGCGATCGAGGCGAGCAGGATCAGCCAGTAGGGCACGGTGGCCGCCGCCGCCTGGCCGAGCGTCACCTCCTCGCGCGTCACCGAGACGAGCACCGACAGGTTCAGCCCGACCGGCGGCGTCACCTGGCCGATCTCGATCATGATGGTGATGATGACGCCGAGCCAGATCGGGTCGTAGCCGAGCCCCGTCATCAGCGGAAAGACGATCGGCAGCGTCATGATCATCAGCGACAGGCCGTCGAAGAAGCAGCCGAGCACCAGATAGATGGCGACGACCAGCGCCAGCACCGTCAGCGGGCCGAGATCGGCCGCCCGCACGCCTTCCAGGATCGCCTGCGGCACGCCGAGCAGGCTGACGGCCTGGGCCAGGATGGTGGCGCCCATCACCACGAAGGCGATGCCGGCATAGAGCAGCACCGAGCGGTAGATCGCCTCGCCGAGCACGCGCGGCGTCATCGTGCCCCAGGAAAACGCGATGAGGATGGCCGCCGCCACGCCGACGCCTGCCGCCTCCGTCGGCGTGGCGAAGCCCCAGGCGATGCTGCCCATGATGGCGAGGACCAGCAGGCCGAACGGCCACAGCTTGAGAAGCGCGAGGACGACATGCAGCGGCCGCACCGTGGTCTCGTCGGCCGGCGCCAGGCGCGGTTCGGCCAGGCTGCGCAGCAGCACGTAGAGCATGAACAGCAGCGCCAGCACGAGGCCGGGCACGATGCCGGCGATGAACAGCTTGCCGATCGAGGTTTCCGTCAGCGCGCCGTAGATCAGCAGCGACAGGCTCGGCGGGATAAGCAGGCCGAGCGTGCCGCCGCCGGCCAGCGAGCCGACCACGGTGCGCCGGTCGTAGCCGCGCGCCACCATTTCCGGATAGGCGACCGAGCCGATCGCCGCGGCCGTCGACATGCTGGAGCCGCTGACCGCGCCGAACAGCGTGCACACGGCGATGTTGGTGTGCAGCAGGCCGCCCGGCACGCGGCGGAAGACGGGCGCCAGGGCGTTGTAGATGCGCTCGCTGATGCCGCTGCGCAGCATCACCTCGCCGAGCATGATGAACAGCGGGATGGCCGACAGCGTGAAGGCGTTGAAGACGTTCCACACCGCGTCGACGGCGACGAAGGTCGCACCCCCGGCGGCGAATTCGAGCAGCAGGAAGCCGGTCAGCCCGAGCGCGGCGCCGAGCGCCAGCCCCGAGGCGGCGAAGGCGGTCAGGCCGCCGAGCAGGATCCCCCAGAACATCGCGTGCGCCCCGTCCGCCCCGCCGCGTGCCGCTCAGCGCCCGGCCGGCGCCGGCGCGGGTGCTGCCGCGCGGATGGCGAAGGCGAGCCCCGACAGCACCAGGCCGAACGGCACCAGCGCCATCCAGGGATAAAGCAGCAGCCGGGCGACCTCCGACTTGAGGCCGCGCGAGAGCGCGAAGTCGAGCCACGGCATGGCGAGCGCGACGAACCAGGCGCAGAAGGCGATGCCGAGGAGCCCGGCGGCGGCCGCCGCGACCGAGCGGCCGCGCGGCGGCAGGTTGGCGACGACGAGCGTCACCCGCACGTGCTCGCCGTTGAGGGTGACCAGCGGCAGCGCCAGGAAGAAGGCGGCCGTCAGCAGCAGGCCGATCAGCTCCTCGGTGAAGTAGAGCGGCGCGTTGGCGAGATGGCGCATGGCGACGCTCGCCACCATCAGCGCCACCATCGCCGCGCCGGCCGCGGTGGCCAGCAGCGCCAGCGCAACGAAGACCGGCCGCACGAGCCGTTCGGCGCGCCCGGCCGCGCGCGCCAGCCGGTCGTCGCTGCGGCCGGCCGCGTCCACGGCTCAGCGATCCAGCGTGTCGAGGATGCGCTGGCGGTATTCCGGCGCCTTGCCGCCGGCCTCCTCGGCCATCGCCTTCCAGGTCTGCGAGGCCGCCTCGAGGAAGGCCTGGCGGTCCTCCTCGGGGAACGGCTCGAGGAACTCGACGCCCTGCTCGGCGAGCGCGTCGCGGGCGGCCTGCTCCTTGGCGTCGGCGTCGGAGTAGTCGTTGGTGCGCTCCCACACGCGCCCGGCGGCCGTCGTCACCGCCTCGCGCTGCGCGTCGGTGAGCGCGTCCCAGGCTTCCTCGTCGGCGCCCAGCACGTAGGGCACGCTGGCCACCGGATAGAGGTAGGCGGCGTAGTCGGTGACCTCCTGCAGCGAGATCGTGTGCGCGAACAGCGCCGGGTAGACGGCGCAGTCGACGACGCCGGTGCGCAGCGCCACGTAGAGCTCGGTCTGGCCGACGATCTGCGCCGACACGCCGAGCCGGCGGAAGGTCTCGACCTGGTCGTTGCTCCACACGCGCAGCTTCTTGCCCTTGAGGTCCTCCAGCGTGTTGACCGGCTCGCCGCGGCAGAAGATCGACGCCTTGAGCAGCGGCAGCGCCATGAAGCCGGTGGTCACGACGCTCCACTCGGCCAGCTCCTCGGCATAGATCCCGCGGATCTCCGGCATCACCTGCAACAGCTCCTCGGAGCTGCCGACCGAGCCCTGGATGAGCACGGCGTTGAGCGCCGGCGCGTCGCGGCCCATGTAGTTGGCCCACACCAGGCCCATCTCGACGGCGCCGCCGGGCAGCCAGCGCAGCACGTCGTTGTTCTGCAGGTTGAGCGAGCCGCCGTGGAAGACGTCGATCGTCAGGCCGCCGTCGGTCAGCTCGGCCACGTCGGCGGCGAACATGTCGAGCTGCTTGGACTCCTCGCGCCCCTCCGGCAGGCCGTTGTTGAAGCGCCATTCCTCGGCAAGCGCGCTGGTGGCGGAAAGGCCTGCCACGGCGAGGCCCGTGGCGATGGCGGACAGGATGCGGCGCATGGCGAAACCCCTTCTCGTGTTCCTTCGGGCCGACCGGTGCGGCTCGAGGCGGGCCAAGCTACGGCCCGGCCCGGCATTGCGCAAGGCACGGATTTTTCAAAGATCGTCGGGCTTTTGGGGCACCGTTGCGCGGCCGCCGTTCCCGCCTCGCGCGCGGCCGGCAATCTGGCGTTGAACCCCGCGCCGCCCGCGCCCGGTCCGCCGTGCCGGGATGCGGCGGTGCGCCGCCGCCGCGGGACGGTTCCGACCCCGTTGTAATCGATTTCATTTTCTGCCTAAACTCGCCCCATCGTCCGTTGCTCAGGGAGGAAACGATGAGGAAGTGGACCGCCTATGCACTGACCAGCGTCGCCGCGCTCGGCCTGTCGGCCGGTCTCGCCGCCGCGCAGGACTACACGATCGGCCTGTCGAACGGCTGGGTCGGCAGCGAGTGGCGCACGCAGATGATCGACGAGGCCCAGGCCGCCGCCGAGGCGTGGTCGGAGCGCGGCGTCGACGTCGAGGTGCTGGTGCAGAGCGCCAATGTCGACGTGCCCGGCCAGATCGCCCATGTGCGCAACTTCATCAGCCAGGGCGTCGACGCCATCATCATCAACCCGAACAGCCCGACCGCCTTCGACCCGGTGTTCGCCCAGGCCAAGGAGGCCGGCATCCTGGTCATCTCGACCGACGCCGAGGTCTCCTCGCCCGACGCCATGTATGTCGGCATCGACCAGAAGGGCTGGGCCGAGGCGAGCGCCAAGTGGCTGGCCGAGGCGCTCGAGGGCAAGGGCAAGGTCGTCGCCATCAACGGCGTCGCCGGCCATCCGGCCAACCAGATGCGCGTCGCCGGCTACCAGGAGGTCTTCTCCGGCTATCCGGACATCGAGATCGTCAACGAGGTCAACGCCAACTGGGACCAGGCGCAGGGCCAGCAGGCGATGCAGAACCTGCTCGCCACCTATCCCGACATCGACGGCGTGTGGGTGCAGGACGGCATGGCCGCCGGCGCCTGGCGCTCGATCATGGACGCCGAGAAGACCGGCGAGATCGCCGCCACCGGCGAGATCCGCAAGGACTTCATCGACCTGTGGGTCGAGAACGACTTCACCTCCGGCGCCTCGGTCAACCCGCCCGGCGTGATGGCGAGCGCGCTCAACGTCGCCGTCTTCCTGCTGCAGGGCCGCGAGCTCGCGGAGCCCGCCGACGCCGGCCAGTACGGCAACGCGCTCTACCTGCCGATCCCCTTCATCGACGGCGGCAACGTCGAGGAGGCGGCGGCCGAGCTCGACGGCAAGCCGGGCTACTACTCCTACACCAGCCAGCTCTCGATCGACGAGGCCGAAGAGCTCTTCAAGTAGGGACCAGTCGCGCCGGTGGCGCGGCCTGTCGCGCCGCCGGCCCGCGCTCCGGAGACCGCAGCCGATGACCAAGCTCACCCTGCGCGGCGTAAGCAAGGCTTACGGCGCCACCCAGGCCGTGCGCCGCGGCGACCTGGAGATCGCGCCCGGCGAGGTGCACGTGCTGATCGGCTCGAACGGCTCGGGCAAGAGCACGCTGTGCAAGATCGTCGCCGGCAGCGTGCGGCCGGACGCCGGCGCGGTGCTGCTCGACGGCGAGCCGGTGGCCGTGTCGGGGCCGCAGGCTGCCCGCGCGCTCGGCATCGGCATCTTCTACCAGGAGCTCAGCCTCGCCGGCCAGCGCACCGTGGCCGAGAACATCTGCCTCACCGACCTGCCGCGCAAGGCGGGCCTGTTCGTCGACCGCCGGGCCCTGGCCGAGCGCGCGCAGCGCTACATCGCGCTGTTCGAGGATGTCGCCGGCGACGATTTCGCCGCCGACGCGGTGGTCGACCGGCTGCGCGCCGACCAGCGCCAGCTCGTCGAGATCATGAAGGCGCTCGCCACCGAGGCGCCGGTGCTGATCTTCGACGAGCCGACCTCGGCCCTCGACCGCGCCCAGGTCGAGCGCTTCTTCGCCATCCTGCGCGGCCTCAAGCAGGAGGGCCGCAGCATGATCTTCATCTCGCACCGCATGGACGAGATCTTCGCCATCGGCGACCGCGTCACGGTGATCCGCGACGGCGAGACGGTGGCGACGATGGCGCTGGCCGACACCGAGCCGGCGGCCGTCATCCGGCTGATGGTCGGCGAGAAGGACGAGCTGGCCGCCGCCGCGCCGCAACCGGCCGCAGCGGTCGCCAGCGGGCGGGCCGAGCCGCTGCTCGAAGTCGAGGGCTTCACCGGCGCCGGCTTCCATGACGTGTCCTTCGCCGTCGCGCGCGGCGAGATCCTCGGCTTCGGCGGGCTGCACGGGCAGGGCCAGTCGGCGGTGCTGCGGGCGCTGTTCGGCGCGCTGCCGCACAGCGCCGGCAGCGTGCGCCTGGCCGGCCGGCCGCTCGCCTCGCGCGGCCCGCGCGAGACGATCCGCCGCGGCTGCGCCTACGTGTCGGGCGACCGCGGCCGCGACGGCGTCATCACCGGCCGGCCGATCCTCGAGAACGTCATGCCGATCCACTATCTGCGCAACCGCCTGGTGCTCGCCCGGCCCGGTGCGCTGCGCGACAAGGCGCGCCCGGCTCTCGAGGCGCTGCGCACCAAGTTCGCCGGCTTCGGCTACCCGGTCAGCTCGCTGTCGGGCGGCAACCAGCAGAAGATCGTCATCGCCCGCTGGCTGATCGACCGGCCGTCCGTGCTGCTGCTCGACGATCCGACCAAGGGCATCGACCTGTCGACCAAGGCCGATCTGTTCGCGCTGATCCGCGAGCTGGCGGGCGAGGGGCTGGGCATCGTTCTGTATTCATCCGAGGACGCCGAGCTGCTCGCCAATGCCGACCGCATCCTGGTGTTCAACGGCGGCCGCATCTCGCGCGAACTCGTCGGCGACGAGCGCACCCGCTACAACCTCTACCACGCAGCCTACGAGGCGGCCTGATGGCGAGCGTCTCCTCTCCCGTCCACGGCGCGGCGCCCGGCCGCCTCAAGCGGCTGTTCGAGCGCTACCCGTTCCTGCCGGCGCTGGTCATCCTCGTGGTGCTTCTGGCGCTCAACGGCGTCTTCGCGCCCAACAGCCTGAGCTTCCGCGCGCTCACCGGATTGCTCAGCACCTATCTGGCGCTGATGCTGCTGTCGGTGGCGCAGGCCTATGTGGTGTTCGCCAGCGACATCGACCTGTCGGTCGGCGCCATCGCCTCGCTGGTCAACGTGACGATCATCGTCGTGATGCAGCAGCTCGGCGGCGGCGTGCCGTCGGTGCTGCTGGCGCTCGCCGTGGGGCTCGCGGTCGGGCTCGCCTGCGGGCTCGCGAACGGCATCGTGGTCGCCGCGCTGCGGCTGCAGCCGATCGTCGCCACCTTCGCCACCAGCATCTTCTTCACCGGGCTGGCGCTCTACGTGCTGCCGGTCGCCGGCACGCCGGCGCCGGCCGTCTTCTGGCGCACCTATGGCGGCCGGCTGCTCGGCGTGCCGTTCGTCGTCTATCTCGCACTCGGCCTGGCGCTGGTCCTCTACCTGCTCGCCCGCTCGCGGCTCGCCACGCAGCTTCTGGCCGTCGGCGACGACGCCCAGGCGGCCTATCAGAGCGGCCTGCCGGTGACGCTGATCCGCATCAAGGGCTATGCGCTGTGCGGCCTGTTCGCCGCGCTCGCTGCCTTCTGCATCACCGGCGACACGGCGAGCGGCGATCCGCTGGTCGGCGGCAAGATGACGCTGCTTTCGGTCGCCGCCGTCGTGCTCGGCGGCTGCGCCCTGTCCGGCGGCTTCGGCACCGCCATCGGCGCCGTGCTCGGCGCGCTGATCATCGGCCTCATCAACTCGCTGGTCTTCTTCGTCGGCACGCCGTCGGAGTGGCAGAACCTGGTGCAGGGGCTGGCCATCCTCGTGGCGCTGATGGTCGGCATCATGGTCAGCCGGAGGGCGCGGGCATGAGCGCCGACACCACCCGCAGCGATGCGCCGCCGCGCCCGCGGCTGCGGCTCGGCGCGCTGAAGGCGCCGGTCGTCGTCGCGCTGATCCTGATCGTCGCGCTGCTGGCGCTCGGCGAGGCGCTGTCGCCGGGCTTCGCCTCGTTCGAGCAGATCCTGCGCCTGCTGATCGTCGCCGCGCTGCTCGGCATCGTTGCGGCCGGCCAGAACCTGGTCATCCTCGGCGGCCGCGAGGGCATCGACCTGTCGGTCGGCGGCGTCGTGTCGCTGAGCGCCATCGTCGCCGGCAACGTGATGAACGGCGCCGACGGCGGCATCGCCATGGCGATCCTCGCCTGCGTGGCGACCGGCGCGCTGTTCGGCGCCTTCAACGGCCTCGGCGTCACGCTGCTGCGCATCCCGCCGCTGGTCATGACGCTCGGCATGCTCGGCGTGCTGCAGGGCCTGCTGGTCGTCATCCGCCAGGGCATCCCCTCGGGCCGCGCCGCGCCGGCGCTGTCGGAGTTCGTCACCCGGCCCTTCCTGCTCGGCCTGCCGGGCATCATCTGGCTGTGGATCGCGATCGGTCTGGTCATGGCCTTCGTGCTCAAGCGCACCGTCTTCGGCCACCGCATCTACGCGATCGGCTCCAACGAGCACGCCGCCTACATGGCCGGCGTTCCGGTGCGCACCATGCGCGTGGCGCTGTTCACGCTGTCGGGCGTGTTCGCCGCCATCGCCGGCATCTGCCTGCTCGGCTATTCCGGCTCGTCCTTCGCCAATGTCGGCGAGCAGTACATGCTGCCCTCGATCATCGCCGTGGTGTTCGGCGGCACGCCGCTGGCCGGCGGCCGCGGCGGCTACACCGGCACGATGGCCGGCGCGGTGCTGCTCGTCATCCTGCAGAGCATCCTGACGACGGTGAACATCGACGAATCCGGCCGCCAGATGGTGTTCGGCGCGACGCTGCTGGTGCTCATGTTGTTCTACGGCCGCGGCCGGACGATGCGGGCATGAACGGCCGGCCGAAGATCAAGGACATCGCCGCCATGCTCGGCGTCTCCTCGGCCACCGTCTCGCGCGCGCTGGGCGACGGCGATCTGGTCGCCGAGCCGACGCGCACGCGCATCCGCGAGGCCGCCCGCACGCTCAACTACCGGCCCAACGCCAGCGCCCGCAGCCTGCGCACGCGCCGGGCGATGGCCGTGCTGATGGTGGTGCGCGACGTCGGCAACCCGTTCTATCTCGACATCCTCAAGGGGGTTGAGGCGACGGCGCGCGCGGCCGGCTACGCCGTCCTGATGGGCAACACGGAAAACGACCCCGACCGCGAGGTCGAGTACTTCCACATGCTGCGCGACGGCCATGCCGACGGCATGATCCTGATGACCGGCAAGCTGCCGGCCGACACCGCCGTGCTCGACGCGCTGCCCGAGGCGCCGCCGGTCGTCGTGGCGCTCGAGATGATCGCCGACAGCGGCTTCCCGCACGTGCAGATCGACAACGAGGCGGCCGCCGCGGCGGCCGTGCGCCACCTGATCGGGCTCGGCCACCGGCGCATCGCCCATGTCTGCGGCCCGGTGCCCGAGCCGATGAGCCGCGGCCGGCGCGCCGGCTACCGCGCGGCGATGGCCGAAGCTGGGCTCGCCGTGCCGCCCGGCTACGAGCAGCCCGGCGACTACCTGCTCGATGGCGGTCGCCGTGCCGGGCGCGCGCTGCTGGCGCTCGACGAGCCGCCGACGGCGATCTTCGCGGCCAATGACGAGATGGCCTACGGCGCCATCCACGAGGTGCGCCGGCTCGGCCGCGAGGTGCCGCGCGACGTCTCGGTCGTCGGCTTCGACGACCTCTATCTCAGCGAGGCGTTCTACCCGCCGCTCACCACCGTGCGCCAGCCGCGCACCGAGATCGGCCGCACCGCCATGACCATGCTGCTCGACATCCTGTCGGGCGGCCGCGGACCGCGCCGGCCGGTCGTGCTCGACACCGCGCTCCAGGTGCGCGGCACCACCGCGCCGCCGCCGCCCGCCGGCCGGCGGCCACACGCATAGACACAGAAGGAAGGGCTCATCATGCCGGAATTTCCCATCAAGCGCCTGCGCGTCGGCTTCGTCGGCAGCGGCTTCATCGCCGGCTTCCACCTCAAGGCGATGGTCGGCGTGCGCAACGTCGAGGTGACCGGCGTCTACAGCCGCTCGGCCGAACGGCGCGAGCGCTTCGCCCGCAACGTCGTCGAGCACGATCTCGGCGACTGCCGCACGCATGACAGCCTGGACTCGCTGATCTGCGCCGACGACGTCGACGCGATCTGGATCCTGTCGCCCAACGACACGCGTCTCGCCGTCATGCAGGAGATCCACGCGGCGGTGAAGGCCGGCCGCAGCCGGGTCTTCGCCGTCGCCTGCGAGAAGCCGCTGGCGCGTACCATCGGCGAGGCGCGCGAGATGCTGCGGCTGGCCGAGGATGCCGGCCTCAACCACGGCTATCTCGAGAACCAGGTGTTCTGCACGCCGGTGATCCGCGGCAAGGAGATCATCTGGCGGCGCGCCGCCGCGACCACCGGCCGGCCCTATCTGGCGCGCGCGGCGGAGGAGCATTCCGGCCCGCACGAGCCGTGGTTCTGGCAGGCCGCGCGCCAGGGCGGCGGCGTCCTGTCGGACATGATGTGCCATTCGGTCGAGGTCGCCCGCCACCTGCTCACCGAGCCCGGCGCGCCGCGCGATTCGCTCACCATCAAGGCGGTGCACGGCACCGTCGCCAACCTGAAGTGGACGCGGCCGCACTATGCCGACCTGCTGGCCGAGCGCTACGGCGGCGAGGTCGACTACCGCAACAAGCCGGCCGAGGACTTCGCCCGCAGCACGATCGAGCTCGAGGACGCCGCCGGCAACCCGCTGGTCATCGAGGCGACGACCTCGTGGGCCTATGTCGGCGCCGGCCTGCGCATCCAGCTCGAGCTGCTCGGGCCGGAATACGCCATGGAGTTCAACTCGCTCAATTCGGGCCTGCGCATCTTCATGTCGCGCGCCGTCACCGGCGACGAGGGCGAGGACCTGGTCGAGAAGCAGAATGCCGAGCAGGGCCTGATGCCGGTGCTCGAGGACGAGGCCGGCGTCTACGGCTACACCGACGAGAACCGCCACATGGTCGAGTGCTTCCGCAAGGGCGAGCGACCGACCGAGAGCTTCCACGACGGGCTCGCCGTGGTCGAGATCCTGATGGCGCTCTACCGCTCGGCCGAGACCGGCCAGACGGTGCGCTTCCCGGCGCCCGAGCTGGAGGACTACGTGCCGCTCGTGGCGCGCTGAGGCGTGGCGGACAGGACCGCCCGCGCGCTGCCGCGCCTCCTGGTGCTGGGCAACGCCAATGTCGATCTCGTGCTCGGCGAGATCGACGGCTGGCCGGCGGTCGGCACCGAGGTCGTCGTCGAGCGCAGCGAGATGCGGCCGGGCGGCTCGGCCGGCAACGCCGCGCTGGCGCTCGCCGGCATGGGCGTGCCGCACCGCTACATCGCCGCCTCCGGCGACGACGCCAACGGCGCCTGGCTGCGCGCCGCCTTCGATGCCGCCAGCACCGAGTGGATCGTCGGCCACGGCCCGACGACGCTCACCGTCGGCATCGTGCATCGCGGCGGCGACCGCGCCTTCCTCACCACGCCGGGCCATCTGCAGACGGCCGGCCTCGACGACGTGCTCGACCGGCTGCCGGCGGCGCCCGCCGGCCGCGCCGTGGCGCTGATCGCCGGCGGCTTCCTGATGCCGGCGCTGCGCGACGGCACGGGCCGGCTGATCGCAGCGCTCGCCGCGCGCGGCTGGTCGGCCGCGATCGACCCCGGCTGGCCGCCCGAGGGCTGGACGACCGACAACCGCGCCCGCATGGCCGAATGGCTGGCCGCCGCCGACATGGCGCTGGCCAACGCGGAGGAGGCCGTCGGCTGGTCGGGCCGCGCCGGGCGCGAGGCGGCGGCCGGGGCGATGGCCGCGGCGATGCGGCCCGACGCCGTGCTGGTGGTCAAGGACGGCGCGGCCGGCGCCTTCCTGCGCGCCGGCGCGCGGCGCGCCCGGGCCGCCGCGCCGCGCGTGCGCGTCATCGACACGGTGGGCGCCGGCGACACCTTCAACGCCGCCTTCCTCGCCGCCTGGGCGCAGGGCGCCGACCTCGACGACGCGCTGCTGGCCGGCGTGACCACCGCCGCACGGGCGATCTCCACCTATCCGCGCCGCTATTCCGGCTGAGCGGCGGGCCGAAAGAAAAGGAACCGGCCGGCATCGGCCGGACCGGTTCCAGGTGGGGCGGCGGTCGCCGGCCGCCCAGGGAGAGAACCGTGGCGCCGCCTTGGGGAAGCGCGCCGGCGGTCCGTTCCGCTGTTGCCCCGGCGCGTTCGCCCCCGCCGGGGTCCGGCTCTCAGCCCTCGCAGTCCCACCAGAAGCGGGAGAAGTCGGTGTCCCAGCTCTGCATCGGCACCCAGGCGTAGCCCTGCAGGCAGTTGTTGGCCGCGAAGCGCTTCTTCTGGGTGAGCAGGAAGACGTCCGACTGGCGCTCGTGCAGCTTGGCCTGGATCTCCTTGTAGATCGCGTTGCGCGCCTCGCGCTCGACGGTCTCGCGCGACTTGTCGATCAGCGCGTCGATCTCGGGATCCATCACCCATTCCATCGACGACCAGGTGCCGGCCGCCTTGGAGTGGTACTGCACGTAGAAGACGGAATCGGGCGAGGGGTAGGTCGGCCCGTAGAAGACCTGCGTGGAATCCGGCGTCGTCTCGACCGCTGAGGCGAGCTCGGTGATGCGGTTCCACGGCTCGGGCTGCAGCTCGACCTCGAAGCCGATCGTCTCCAGGGTCGACTTGAACAGGAGGCCGATCTCCTCCTCGAACGCCGTCTTGGCGACATAGGCGTGGCTGAGCTTGATCGGCTCCTGGCCGGCATATTTCGACTTGGCGACCTCTTCGCGGGCCTTTTCCAGGTTGAACTCCGGCTCCGGCAGGCTGTCGAGATGGGCGTCGGCGAAGACCGGCGCCAGCGGTCCCTTGAGCACGCCGCCGGGATAGATCACCTCGCGCACGGTGTCGTAGTCGATGGCGTAGGCGATGGCGCGGCGGATGTGCACGTCGTCGGTCGGCGGCACCTGGTTGTTGAGCTTGATGTAGAAGCCGGTCGCCGTGTCGGCGGCGATGATCTTGTAGTCGTCGAGCGCGTCGATCGCCTCGTAGGTCTCGTTCGACTGGTACTGCGACGACATGCCGAGCTCGCCCTTGGTGGCGAGCGCCTTGACGGTCGCCTCGTCGCGCGTGATGACGAAGCGCAGCTCGTCGATCGGCCGCTCGTTCGGCCAGCCCATGTGGTAGTCGGCGTAGCGCTCCATCACCATCTGCGCGCCGCGGTTCCAGGTGGCCAGCCGGTAGGGGCCGGCGCCGGCCGGGGTGTCGGCGAGATAGGTCTCGGCCCACTCGCCGTCGCCCTGCTCCTTCGCCAGATCGGAATTGACCACCAGGATGAGCGGCGTGTTGGAGATGAACGGCGCGTAGACGCGGTTGAGCGTGATCTCGACCGTGCGGTCGTCGAGCGCCTCGACGCCGTCGGGGTCGACCAGATCGGCGAACAGGTAGGACGGGCCCTCGTTGAGCGCCAGCAGGCGCTGCATGGTGTAGACCACGTCCTTGGCCTCGACCGGGCTGCCGTCCTGGAAGGTGGCGCCCTGCTTGAGCGTGAAGGTGTAGGTCTTGCTGTCGTCCGAGACCTCCCAGCTCTCGGCGAGCTGCGGCACCACGTTGCCGTCGGCGTCGACCGTGGTCAGCGCGTCGTACAGGTTCACGATCGCCATGTACTCGGTGTAGTCGTTGACCTTGGCCGGATCGACGGTGCCGAAGATCTGCACGGCGTTGACGACCAGCGAGATCCTGTCTTCCTGCGCGCGCGCCGTGCCGGCCAGCGCCGTCGTGCCGGCGAGCGCGGCGGCAAGCGCGATGGGGACGAACCGTTTCATGGGCATTCTCCTCTGGGTCGGTGTTGTCGTTGGTCTGCTTCAGACGGCCTCGCGCAGCCTCTCGATCGGCACGAAGCCCTGCTCGTAGCCGAAGTAGCCGGGCCCCACGAGGTCGAGGCCGGCCTGCGTGCGCCACTGCGGATCGCAGGGCAGGCCGATGACGGAGACGCCGAGGCCGTAGCGGAGCTGCTCGGTGGTGATCGGCAGCCCGCCGTCGGCGTCGAGCGCGCAGATCAGGTCGGGCGTCGTCGCCAGCGCCGCGCCGGTCTCGTCGCGCGCGATCAGGAACTCGTTCTGGAACTCGAGCGCGAAGCTGCGGCCGGCGTCGGCGTCGATGCCCTTCAGCGTCGCCTTGCCGCGCGCGAAGCCGCCCGTCGTGCGCCGCTCGATGTCGACGACGCGGCCGGTGAACAGGCGCCGCCCGTCGAGCCGGGCGATCAGCGCGTCGGCCGGGTTGCGGTGCGCCTTGCGCTCGGCCGCGATGGTCTCGCCGATCTCCTTGACGAGCGACAGCGTGTTGCGCAGCAGGCCCTTCTTCATCGCCGCCCCGTCCATCGGGTAGAGCGCGACGAGCGCGGCACCGCCCATCTGCACGGTCTGGGCGCGCGCCAGCCGCTCGGTCCACTGGTTGGAGATCGCGTTGATGACCGAGGAGTTGCCCTTCTCGTCGGCGATCACCATCGGCGTCGCGGCGATGCCGTGCATGGTGAAGGACACCATCTGCAGTTCGGGGAAGGCGCGGCCCATGCCGTCGCCGTCGAGCAGCGGCAGGCCGGTCGCCGAGGCGACGGCGAAGGGGATGGTCGAGTTGAGGCCGCCGGCCTCGATGCAGATCAGCGCGTCGGCCTTGCGGCCGAGGAAGGTCTCGAGCTGGGCCAGCGCCTCGCGCGCCTCGTCGCCGCGCGGCAGCTTCTCCACCATCACGGTCGGCGCGCCCATCATGCACACCGGCACGCACAGCGCGTCGTTGGCGACCTCCTCGGCATCGATCACGCGCACCGGGCCGTGCTCGGCGATGGCGGCCTGCGCCATCAGCTTGCCGATGTGCGGGTCGCCGCCGCCGCCGGTGCCCAGAAACGCGCCGCCGAGCGCGATCTGCTCCATCTCGTCGGCCGAAACGGTGTACTTGGTCATGAGACGGGCGCCTCCTCGTGCTGTGCGCCGGCCATCGGCCGGTAGACGATGTCGTGAAAGCCGAAGCCCTTGGGACCGACGACCTCGAGCGCTTCCGGCGTGGCGAGCAGCGGGTGGCAGGGCACCGCCAGCACCGCGACGCGCTGGCCGTAGCGCAGCATCTCTGTGGTGATCGCGTTGCCCGAATCGATGTCGAGGATGATGATCAGGTCGGGCACCACCACCTCGACGGTGCCGTCGCGCTTGAAGACCAGGTTCTCGTTCTGGATCAGCACCGAGCCGCGCGAGCCCTGATGCGCGTCGAAGCCCTCGATCAGCGCCTCGCCGGTGACGAAGCCGCCGCGCAGGTGGCGCTTCAGGTCGACGATCTTGCCGGTGTGCACGACGCGGCCGTTCTCCTTCTCGCAGACCGCGGCGATCGGGTCCTCGTGCCGGCGCCGCGCCTCGCGCACGGCGCGGCCGAGCGCGATCGCCTTGGTGTAGGAGTTGGGGATCGAGAAGCGCCGCACGAAGGCGCCGCTCATCGGCGCGCTGGCCAGCGTCGAGGCGCCGCCCTGGGCGACCACGCAGGCGCGCGCCATGCGCTCGTGCCACGTCTCCGAGATCGCGTGGTCGAAGATCACCACATTGCCGTGCGGGTCGCACATCACGCTCGGCGTCGAGCGGTGGCCGTAGATCGAGTAGGTGGTCATCTGCATCTCGGGGAAGGCGCGGCCCATGCCGTCGCCGTCGACCACCGGCAGGCCGGCCAGCGACGCGGTGATCAGCGGCTCCATGGCGTTCTGGCCGCCGATCTCCTCGCAGGCGATGGCGTCGGCCTTGAAGCCGAGCCGCTCCTCCAGCGCGCGCACGCAGCGCAGGCCCTCGCGACCCTCCTTGATGCGCTCGTGCGAGATCAGCGGCGCGCCGATGCCGCCGAGCGCGACGACCTTGGCGTCGTCCGGCAGGTCCTCGAGCGGCAGGATCCTGAGCTTGTTGCCCTCGCGCAGCGCCTGGCGGGCGCGCAGCTTGCCGATATAGGGGCTGCCGCCGCCGCCGGTGCCGAGGATCGCGGCGCCGATCTCCAGCGCCTCGATGTCCTCCTCGCCGAGCGTCCAGAGGCGATCAGGCCTGGTGAGCATCGACGCCCCCCATGTCGCCGACGACCTTGACGTGGATGCGCGTGGCGTTGCCCGGCAGGTAGGCGAGCGGCACGTCCTCGCGCTCGATCACCTCGATGGTCGCCGCGTCGGCGCCCGCGCCGATCGCCCGCTCGGTCGCCTCCGTCTCGGCCTCCTTGAGGCAGCTCTCGCGCGTCAGGCCGTTCTCCAGCGAGTAGATGCGGTCGACCTCGCCGCTGATCTGGGCGATCGCCGCGCCGACGGCGTTGGCCACGGCGAAATGGTCCGGCCGCAGCACCTCGAGCGTGCCGAGCCGGTCGGGCATCAGGATCGAGCCGCCGCCGACGGCGATCACCGGCACCGGCTCGGGCGAGATGCGGCTGCGCTCGACGGCCGTCTCCAGCATGCGGGTGATCGTCGCCCGCGCCTCGCGCGCCAGCCCGTCCTCGATGCCGGCGACGCGCGCCGGCTCGCCGATGCCGGCCTGGCCGAGCCGCACCGCGACGTCGGTCGCCGTCAGCGTCTCGCCGCCGAACACCAGCGCCTCGCTGGCGATGCGGTAGCCGACCGACTGCGGCCCGACCGTCACCGCGCCGTCCCGGTCGCGGCGCACCAGCGAGCCGCCGCCGAGGCCGATCGAGAACACGTCGGGCATGCGGAAGTTGGTGCGCACGCCGCCGATGTCGACGACGGTGGCCGCCTGGCGCGGGAAGCCGTGCTGCAGCGCGCCGACGTCGGTCGTCGTACCGCCGATGTCGACGACGATGCCGTTCCTGATGCCGGTCAGGAAGGCGGCGCCGCGCATCGAGTTGGTCGGGCCGGAGGCGAAGGTCAGCACCGGGAAGCGCTTGACCATCTCGGCGTCCATCAGCGTGCCGTCGTTCTGGGTGATGTAGAACGGGCAGTCGAGGCCGGTGGTGCGCAGCGCCTTGGCGAAGGCGTCGACCGTGCGCGCGCTCAGCGCCAGCAGGCTGGCGTTCATGATCGCCGCGCTCTCGCGCTCGAGCAGGCCGATGCGGCCGATGTCGCTCGACAGCACGACCGGCAGGTCGGGCAGCTTGCGCTGCAGCCGCGCGCGCGCAGTCTGCTCCATCTCCTGGTTGATCGGGCTGAACACGGAGCTGATCGCCGCCGCCTTCACCTTCTTGGCCGCCAGGTCGTCGGCGATGCGGTCGATCTCCGCCTCGTCGAGCGGCGCGATCGGCCGGCCGTCGAATTCGTAGCCGCCGCGCACCAGATAGGCGAGGTCGCCGGTCGCCTGGCGCAGCGCGTCGGGCCAGTCGACCATCGGCGGCAGGCAGGCCGTCGCCGGCAGGCCGAGGCGGATCGCCGCCACCTGGCTGATGTGCTTGCGCTCGATCACCGCGTTGGTGAAGTGCGTCGTGCCGATCATCACGTTGGCGATCCGGCCGCGCTCGACGCCGGCCTTGGCCAGCACCTGCTCGAGCGCCTCCAGGACGCCGGAGGTCACGTCCTCCGTCGTCGCCGCCTTCACTCCGGCCAGCACCTGGCGGCCGTGCATGACCACCGCGTCGGTGTTGGTGCCGCCGACATCCACTCCCAAGCGATACACGAAGCTCTCCTTCTGACTTCGGTCGGCCGGCCGTCAGGCCACGGCGTCGACCAGGAACCGCCGCCTCTCCTCGAGGCTGACGGACGGTTTCATGCGCTCCTCCTCCTCCGCCATGACCGGCACGGCGGCGATGAGGGCGCGGGTGTAGGGGTGCTCGGGCGCGGCGAAGACCGATTTCGGCTCGCCCTCCTCGACGATCTCGCCCTTCAGCATGATGGCGATGCGGCTGCAGAAATTGCGCATCAGCGACAGGTCGTGCGAGATGAACAGGTAGGTCAGGCCGAGCTCGTCGCGCAGCCGCTGCAGCAGCGCGATGACGTTCTTCTGCACCGACACGTCGAGCGCCGAGGTCGGCTCGTCGAGCACGATGATCTTCGGGTTGGCGGCCAGCGCCCGGGCGATCGCCACGCGCTGCTTCTGGCCGCCCGACAGCTCGTGCGGATATTTCGACACGTAGTGCGGCGCCAGGTCGACCTGGCGCAGCAGCCGCGTGATGCGCTCGCCGTGGCGCGCCCGCTCCAGGCCGGAGAAGGTGAGCGGCACCGACAGCGTCTGGCCGACCGTGCGCTTCGGATTGAGCGAGGTTCCCGGGTTCTGGTAGACGATCTGCGTCAGCCGGCGGAAGGCCTCGCTGCGCACGGTGCCGGCGAGCGCCGTGCCCGCGACGCTGATCGTGCCGGCGCTCGGTCCGATCAGGCCCATGATCATGCGGGCGACCGTCGTCTTGCCCGAGCCGGACTCGCCGGCCAGCCCGAAGATCTCGCCCTGGCGGATCGACAGGCTGACGTCGCGCACCGCGTCGTGCGCGCTGCCGCGGCCGATCAGGCGGCGCTCGCGGAACGTCTTCCACACGCCGGCAAGCTCGACGATCGGCGGCGTGGCGACCGGCGGCTGGTCGGTCACCTGCGGGCCGTAGAGCGGCGGGATCGCCTCGACGAGCTGGCGCGTGTAGTCCTGCCGCGGCGCGGTGAACAGCGTGCGCAGCGCGCCGTGCTCGACGATCTCGCCGTGCCGCATGACGTAGATGTCGTCGGCCATCTGGCGCACCACGCCGAGATTGTGCGTGATCATCAGCAGCGACAGCCCGTTCTCCGCCACCAGCCGGTTGATCAGCTTCATGATCTCGTCCTGGGTGGTGACGTCGAGCGCGGTGCCCGGCTCGTCGGCGATCAGCAGCCGCGGCTGGTGCAGCAGTGCGAGCGCGATCAGGACGCGCTGGCGCATGCCGCCGGAAAGCTGCGCGGGATAGGCGCGGCAGATGCGTTCGGGGTCGGAGAGCTGCACCTTGCGCAGCACGGCGTGGATCTGGCGCGTGCGCTCCTGTTCCTTCGAGGCGCGGCCGAGCCGGCGGTCGGCGAAGCGCATCACGTCGTCGAGGTGCCGGCCGATGCGGAACACCGGATTGAAGGAGGACAGCGGGTCCTGCATGATGATCGAGAAGGCGGTGCCCTTCATGGCGTCGCGCTCGGCCTCGGGCAGGGTGAGCACGTCACGCCCGGCAAAGCGCACCGCGCCGCTTTCCACCGCCGCGTTCGCCGGCAGCGTGCCGAGAATGGTCTTTGCCGTCACCGACTTGCCGGAGCCGGTCTCGCCGATCAGCGCCACGCGGCCGCCCTCGGGGATCGTCAGCGACACGTCCTTGAGCACGTGCGCGCGGTAGCCGTAGGTGTGGAAGGCGACGTTGAGGCCGGCGATGTCGAGCAGCGGCTGGACCATTCACGCCTCCACGTCGAACATGTCGCGCAGCCCGTCGCCGAGCAGGTTGAAGCCGAGCGTCGCGTAGAAGATGGCGAAGCCCGGCGCCAGCACGCCCCACCACATCTCCGGCAGGAACTGGCGGCCGTCGGCGACCATCGAGCCGAGATCGGGCGTCGGCGGCTTGACGCCGAGGCCGAGGAAGGAGAGCGTCGCGCCGAACAGGATGACGAAGGCGGCGTCGAGCGTCGTCTTGACCGAGATCACCGACACGCAGTTGGGCAGGATCTCGCGCGTCAGGACGTGCCAGTGGCTGGCGCCGGCCAGCCGTGCGGCCTCGATGTAGTCCTCCATGGCGATCGACTTCGAGACCCGGTAGACGAGCCGCGCGTGCCAGGTCCACCACAGCAGGGTGATCGCCAGCATGGCGTTGACCAGGTTGGGCTCGAGCACGTTGCCGATGGCCAGCGCCATGACCAGCGGCGGGATCGCCAGCATCACATTGGTGAAGCCGGTGATGATGCGCTCGACCAGGCCGCTGAAATAGCCCGCCAGCAGGCCGAGCGCGGCGCCCACCGGCACCGCCACGCCGAGCACGCCGATGACCAACAGCAGCGACACGCGGAAGCCGAAGACGACGCGGGTGAGGATGTCGCGGCCCACCTTGTCGGTGCCGAACCAGTGCTCGGCCGAGGGCGGCGCATGGCGGTTGCGGAAGTCGACGACGGCGCCGACATGGTCGGGATAGGGCGCGATCAGCGGCGCGAAGACCGCCGCCAGGACGACCGACACCACCATCAGCCCGCCGATCACGGCGGCCGGATTGCGCGTGAAGCGGTACCACGCCATGTAGCGGGTCGTCAGGGTCTGCGGCTCGGGCGCGGCGGCGAGGCTCATCAGCGCGCCTCCTTGAAGCGCAGCCGCGGGTCGATGACGAGCAGGGCGACGTCGATCACCAGGTTGGCGACGATGAAGAAGAAGCCGGAGACCAGCACCACCGCCATGACGGCGTTGAGGTCCTTCTGCAGGATCGCCTCCAGCCCGTAGGAGGCGAAGCCGCCCCACGAGAAGACCAGCTCGACCACGAAGGCGTTGCCGATCAGCGACGCGAACTCCAGCCCCATGATGGTCAGCGGCGCGATCGACGACAGCTTCAGCAGGTAGCGGAAGATGATGACCCGGTCGGGCACGCCGAACGACTTCAGCGTCAGCACGTGGTCGCGGCGCTGGTGCTCGATCATCGCCGAGCGGGTGATGCGGGTGACCTGGCCGATGCCGGCCATGGCCAGCGCCAGGGCGGGAAACAGGATGTGCTTGAGGGCGGACACGAAGACGTCGCCGCGGCCGTGCAGCAGCGAATCGACGAGCAGCAGCCCGGTCGGGCCGGGCGGCAGGTCGAGCGTGTGGCTGACGCGGCCGAGCAGCGGCCAGTCGGCGATGAAGTTGGCCGCGACGAGCTGCAGCAGGATGGCGAACAGGAAGCTCGGCATCGTCACGCCGACGATGGAGAAGAAGCGGCCGGTGTTGTCGATCCACGTGTTGCGGTAGCGCGCGGTGACGACGCCGAGCGGCACCGAGACCGCGATCATGATGAGAAGGGTGACGAGCACCAGCTCGAGCGTGGCCGGCAGCAGCGCCATGATCTCCGGCATCACCGGCTTGCCGGAGATCAGCGAGCGGCCGAAGTCGCCCTGCAGCGCGCCCGTCAGGTAGTCGGCGTACTGCACGATGACCGGCTGGTCGAGGCCCATCTCCTGGCGCATCGCCTCGACCTGCGCCTGGGTGGCGCTCGGCCCGAGCGCGATGCGCGCCGGATCGCCCGGCACGACGCGGGCGAGCACGAAGATCATCAGCGACAGGATGAACAGGACGCCGGCGAAGCCGATCATCCGCCTGACGAGGACGTCGAGATAGGTCGTGTTCATCGGCCCTGCGGTCCGCCTCCCGGCGGCGGTTCGTCCGCCGCGCGTTCTGCCGGGCAGTCTGGAATCCGCCGGAACCGCCGATCAAGGCGTCCGAAGTATAGGGTTTGTGCAAATAGGTATAGGTTTTGGTCGGCCGCGGCCGGCGCTGCCTACGCCACCCAGCCCAGCGCCCGGGCCGTTGCGATCGCCTCGGCGCGCCGCCGGCAGCCGATCTTGCGGTAAACGTTGGACAGGTGGAACTTCACCGTGACCTCCGACAGGCCGAGGCTGCGGGCGATGTACTTGTTGGTGCCGCCTTCCACCGCGAGCGTCAGCACCTTCATCTCCTGCCGCGTCAGGCCGGCGCGCCGGGCGCGCTCGGAGACCGGCGCGTCGGTCGCCTTGAGCCGGCGCACGATCGTCCGCGCCTCGCCCGAGGCGAGCGCGAACGGGCCGAGCCGCTTGTCGGCGAGCAGCCGTTCGAGCAGGCCCGACTCCTCGACCAGCGGCATCACCGTGCCGAGCCGGCCGCTCGCCTCCAGCGCCTTGACGAGCGCGCCGCGCGCGGCCGTCACGTCGCGCTGCAGCCGCGCCACATGCGCCGACCAGATCAGCGCCGTGATGCGCTGGCGCTCGGTCAGGTGGTCGTTGCGCAGCAGCTCTGCGAGCTGCTCGCGCAGCATCGGCCGGCTCGGCACCTCCCAGATCAGGTGGCGCAGCCACGCCATCGCCAGCGCGATCTCCTGCGGGTCGACCAGCCGCAGCAGGCTGTCGGCCGCGCTCTCCACCCAGGTGCGGTTGATGCGCGCCTGCACCGCGACCAGCAGGTCGGCCGCCTCCTGCCAGCGGTTGCCCGACTGCAGGATCGTCACCTCGCGCAGCGTGATGATCAGCCGGAAGCGGTTCGACCGCCACTCCTGGATGCGCCACTTGTCGAGGAACAGCCGCGCGGCGGGGATCGCCACGTGGCGGGCGAGCGCCTGGGCGCCGTAGTTGATGGCGAGCTCGGCGACCGTCGGCCACAATTCGCCGTAGGCGAACTTGTCGAACTCCTCGTTGAGGAAGCGCACCAGCGCCTCCACCTCGCCGCGCTCGTAGCGCAGCACAGCCTGCACCAGGCCGAGCAGGCGCGCGTCCGAGGCGGTGTCGAACGGCACCTGGCGCAGCGCCGCCGCCGCCGCCCGGCAGTGCACCTCCGCCTCCGGCAGCACGCCGCGCATCAGCGCGAGGATCGCCTGGTAGAGATCGATGTAGAAGCCGAGCAGGTGGGCGTCGGCCCGGCCGTAGTGGTGGCGCGCGCGCTGCGCCAGCGCGCCGGCGGCGTCGAACTCGCGCCGCCTGACGAACACCTCCAGCATCGCGTTGTAGAAGCTGCCGCGCTGCAGGTGGTCGTCGATCGGCACCTCGCCGAGCGCGTCGAAGAGCTGCGTGCGCATCGCGTCGGTGATGGCGGTGTCCTCGTACATCGCCATCAGGAAGCGGAACAGCCGCAGGTCGAGCGGAAAGCGGCCGGGGCGCGCCAGGATCAGGCCGAGATCGTTCGCCTCCGCGCCGTAGCGCTGCGCGATCAGGAAGCGCGCGCGGCTGACATTGCCGGATTTCAGCGCATGCATGGCGAGCGCGAAGACCAGCGCGCTCTCGCCCTCGCGCATCTCCTGCGGGAAGGCGCGCACCGCCTCCAGGCAGGCGTCGAGGCCGTGGAAATGCATGAAGAAGACGCCGCCGGCACGCCGGAACAGCGCCAGCGCGCCGGCCTCGTCGCCAGCCGAAAGCAGCGCGCGGATGGCCGTGAGCGTGGCGCCGCCGGCCGCCGCGTTGGACCGCGGCGGGGCTGCGTCGCGCAGCGCAGCGGCGAACGGGGCCGCGAGATCGGCCGTCGTGAAGCCGAAGGTCGGCCCCGCCGGGTCGAGCTTCAGGCAGTTGCCGAGGCGCCGCGACAGCCGCTCCAGCATCGCCGGCTCGAGCGCGTCGACGGCCAGGCCCTGCGGGGCGGCCGCCAGCCGGGACAGCGCGGCGCGCTCGTCCGCGTCGAGGCCGGACACGAGGTCGCGCGCCAGCGCCCGCACCGCCGGCGCACCGGCCGGGCGCGGCTTCCGGGGGGACTGTCGCGGCTGCCGTCCGGCGCGGCCGGCCGTGGAAAGCGGCAAGGGCATCTCGCTGTCGTGTGTCGGGTCGGGCCCAGTGTGCGCGCGCGGCCGGTCCGATGTCCACCGCCGGTGCGGTCGCGCCCGCACACGACGTGCGGCGGCCGGCGCGGGGTCAGCCGGTCACCGTCACCTCGGGCAGGTGCTGGCCGGCGAGCGCGCGGATGACGCCGGCCAGCGCGGCGAAGCGCTCGGCATGCACCGAGCGGCGGCGCCACAGCAGGCCGATCTGGCGCGACAGGCTGCGCCCCTCGAGCGCGATGACCGCCACCTCGCCGCGCGCGCCGATCTCCGAGCGCACGTAGAGCGCCGGCAGGAAGGCGAGGCCGAAGCCCATGCCGGCCATCTGCCGCAGCGTGTCGAGGCTGGTGCCCTCGTAGTCGCGCAGAAGCGTCGCGCCGAGCTCGTCGCAGAGCGCCCGCACCTGCTCGTGCAGGTGGTGGCCGGGCTCGATCGCCAGCACCTTCTGGCCGGCCAGGTCGCTGCGGTCGATGCGCTGGCGGCCGGCCAGCGGGTGGTTGCGCGCCGCCACCACGAGCAGCGGCTCGCGGAACAGCCGCTCGACCGCGAGATCGGCCTGCGTGACCGGCAGCGGCGAGACGACCAGATCGTAGTAGCCGCCCTGCAGGTCGCTCTGCAGCGCGTGCGGCTTGCCCTCGCGCACGTAGAACTTGAGCTCGGGATGGCGGGCCTGCAGCCGCGGCAGGATGTGCGGCAGCAGGTAGGGCCCCAGCGTCGGCGGCACGCCGAGCCTCAGCGTGCCCGACAGGCCGTGCTGCGAGGCGGCCGCCAGGTCGACGATGTCCTGCACCTCGGCCAGCACCCGGCGCGCCCGCTCGGCGATGTCGCGGCCGAGCGGCGTCAGCGCGACGCGGCTCGATGGCCGCTCGATCAGCGGCGCCTTGAGCCGGCGCTCGAGCTCCTGGAGCTGCGTGCTGAGCGTCGGCTGCGAGACGTGGACGCGCTCGGCCGCGCGCCGGAAGTGGCGCTCCTCGGCAAGCGCCACAAGATAGGACAACTGCCTGAGCGTCGGCATGAGCGACCCGGGTTTCGATAGCTGAATCCTATCGGATATGGGGAAGCCTTTCGATTGGATCAATTGCCTGCGGCTTCCTATCTGCCCGGTGAGGGGAAACGGCCTGATGGCGCCGTGCGCGCCGAGACAACGACAACACCCGCGAACGAGGAGATGCCGCGATGTTCTCGCCCGACCTCAGACCCGAGACCCGTGCCGCGCTGGAGCGCCTGCGCCACCGGCTCGACGCCGCGCAGACCGGTTCCTACACCGGGCGCATGAGCCCCTTCCTGGCCGCGCGCATGGCGGCGCTGCGCGCGGCCGTCGCCGCCGAGCTGAAGGAGCCGGACGCGGCGGAGGACCGGCGCCGCGCCGGCTAGCGCGTTTCCGGGCGACGTGGAAACCGGCTCGCCGTCGGCAAACGCGTCAAGACAACGAGGCGGAGCCGATCCGCGCATCCGTGAAAGGCAGATCGGCTCTCGGGCGGCCGTGGCGGG
>NZ_JAOAOP010000031.1 GCF_030398335.1 Aquibium sp. A9E412 | reverse complement strand
TACGATCCGGAGAAGGCCAAGGCGCTGCTCGAGGAGGCGGGCGCGACCGGCATGTCGCTCGAGATCAACTTCCCGACCGGCGTCGTGCCGCAGGGCTCGCTGCTCGCCCAGGCGATCGCCGCCGATCTCAAGCGGGTCGGCATCGAGGCCACGATCCAGCAGGACGAGTGGTCGGTGTTCGCCGGCAAGCTGTTCGACTTCACCAACAAGCAGGCCGATCTCGGCTCGCTGTTCCTGATGTACTACAAGGCGGGGCCGACGCTGGAGCGCGTCGTCGCCACCGTGCTGGTGTCGGACCGCAACTGGAACTGGACGCACTACGACAACCCGAAGGTCGACGAGCTGATCCGCAAGGCGGAGACCGCGCCCAGCGACGAGGTGCGCGGCGAGGCGATGCGCGAGATGGCCGAGATCGTGCACGAGGACGCGCCGTGGCTGTTCCTCTACGAGCCGTTCTCGCTGTGGGGCGTGAGCAACCGCATCGCGTGGTCGGCGCGCGGCGACGACTTCATCTTCGTGCAGGACATGCAGCCGGCCGAATAGCGCCGGTCGCGGCCGGGACGCCTCGGCGTCCCGGTCCGCGTGCCCCGGCCAGCCGGCCGGCGGGCTGAAATCCGGATCGCGACGCCTTCGCCGGACGGGGCGCCGCGATCCCACGTTTGACCGGGCATGACGCGCGAACGGCCGCCCGGGCCGCCGCGGGTCATGCGCCAGCAAGGAGAGCAGACGGACTTGCTACGCTTTCTTGTACGCAGATTCCTGTCGGCGGCCGTCGTCGTGTTCGGCGTCGTCACCGTCATCTTCGTCCTGGCGCGGCTGCTCGGCGACCCGGTGGCGCTGATGATCCAGCCGGGCATGACCGACGCCGACGTGGCGGCGCTGCGCAGCGAGCTCGGCCTCGACCGGCCGCTGCTCACGCAGTACGTCGCGTTTCTCGGCGACGCCGTGCGCGGCGACTTCGGCGTGTCGCCCTGGCAGCACCGGCCGGCGCTCGAGCTGGTGCTCGACCGGTTGCCGGCGACGCTGCTCCTGACGGTCGCGGCGATGGTCTTCGCGCTCGTCATCGCGCTCGTCGTCGGCTCGGTGTCGGCCATGTGGCGCGGCAGCCTGACCGATCGCGCGGCGATGTTCATGGTGCTGCTCGGCCAATCGGTGCCGAACTTCTGGCTCGGCCTGATGCTGGTGCTGGTCTTCGCCACTTGGCTCGGCGTGCTGCCCACCGTGGGCAGCGGCACCTGGCAGCACCTGATCCTGCCGACGATCACGCTCGGCTTCTTCTCGCTGGCGCGGCTGACGCGGCTGGTGCGCTCGGAGCTGCTGTCGGTCGTCTCGCGCGACTACATCCGCACCGCGCGCGCCAAGGGCCTGCCGCAGCCGCTGATCTTCCGCCGCCATGCGCTGCGCAACATCGCCATCCCCGTCATCACCGTGCTGGCGGTCGATTTCGGCCTGCTGATGGGCGGCGCGGTCGTCACCGAGACGATCTTCGCCTGGCCCGGCGTCGGCCGCCTGATGATCCAGGCGATCGGCCAGCGCGACTTTCCCATCCTGCAGGCCGGCGTGTTCGTCATCGCGCTTCTGGTCGTCGCGGCCAATCTGATCGCCGACCTCGCCTATGCCTGGTTCGACCCGCAGGTGAGCTATGGATAAGAGCGCCGCCGACGTCGCCGTTGCCGAGCCGGCGCCGCGCCGCCGGAACTGGTGGCTGCGCAACCCGCTGGCCGCGCTGGCCGCGATGGTGCTGTTGCTCGTCGTCTTCATCGCCATCTTCGCCGGCGTGCTGTCGCCGCACGATCCGGTCAACGGCAACATCCTCGACAACCTGCTGCCGCCGCTGTCGACGTCCTTCGACGGCGAGCTCTACGTGCTGGGCACGGACGCGGCCGGCCGCGACGTGCTGTCGGTCATCCTCTACGGCACGCGCATCTCGCTCACCGTCGGCATCGTCTCGGTGCTCGGCGCCGGGCTGATCGGCACCGCGGTCGGCGTCGTCGCCGGCTATTTCGGCGGCGCCGTCGACGAGGTCGCCATGCGGCTGGTCGACGTGCAGCTCGCCTTCCCGTTCATCCTGCTCGCCATCATCATCATGTTCGTGCTCGGCCAGGGCTTCGCCAACGTGGTGGTGGTGCTGATCGTGACGACCTGGCCGATGTACGCGCGCATCGCGCGGGCCGAGGCGCTGCGGCTGCGCGGCGCGGAATACGTGCTGGCCGCGCGCACCATGGGGGCGGGCAGCGGCCGCATCATCCTGCGCCACATCGTGCCCAACGCGGCGACGCCGCTGATCGTGGTGGCGAGCGCGGCGGTGCCGCAGATGATCATCCTGGAGGCGGCGCTGTCGTTCCTCGGCGTCGGCATGCCGCCCAACGTGGCCTCCTGGGGCGGGCTCCTGGCGGCCGGCCGCGACTATCTCAGCCAGGCCTGGTGGGTCGCCACCTTCCCCGGCCTCGCCATCATGCTGACGGTGCTCAGCGTCAACATCCTCGGCGACGCGCTGCGCGACTATCTCGACCCCAGCCTGGCCGACAAATGATCCCGTGGCCGGGCGGACGCCCGGCCGTCCGTCCGAAACCCGAGAGGAGCCGCCCATGCCGCTGGCCAAGCTGCGCGAGATCGACATGTTCTACGAGGAGGCCGGCGCCGGCGAGCCGCTGCTGGTGACCACCGGCTGGGCGCTGGCCGAGCGTGCCTTCGCCCGCCACCACGGCCAGTTCTGCGAGCGCTACCGGGTGATCCGCCACGACCACCGGCACATCGGCCGCTCGAGCGCGCCGGAGGGGCCGACCGACTTCGCCACCATGGGCGACGACCTGGCGCAGCTGCTCGACCATCTCGACATCGCCTCGGCGCGGGTGCTCGGCGGCGGCGGCATGGGCGCGCTGGTCGCCATGCAGCTCGCCATCCGCCACCCCGGGCGCGTCAGCGCGCTGCATCTCGGCTCGCCGTGCCTGAAGGCCGACCCCTTCCTGGTCAGCATCCTGACGATGTGGAAGAGGCTGCGGGCGCTCGATCCGGTGCTGTGGGCCGAGGAGGTGACGCACTGGTGCTACACGCCGGCCTCCTTCGACCGGCAGCCCGACCTGGTGGGCGACGCGGCAAAGGCGCGCGCCGGCGAGCAGACCTTCCCGCAGCAGTCGTCCTTCGAGCGCATCGCCGACGCCTACATCGCGCATGACGTGCGGCAGACGGCCGGCAGCATCCGCTGCCCGGTGCAGATCTCCAACGGCGGCGAGCAGGACCTGATCACCGGGCCGCGCATGGCGCGGCCGGTCGCCGAGGCGATCCCCGGCGCCGAGCTCGTCGTCTTCGAGGACTGCTCGCACAACTACTTCAACGAGGACCCCGAGCGCTTCGGCCGCATCGTCCTCGACTTCTTCGCGGCCAACTGACGGCGGGAGGGCGCGCGATGGCGACGAACGGCGAGGGCGGCATGATCTCGGCGCCGCAGCCGCTGGCGGCCGAGGCCGGCGCGGAGATCCTGGCGGCCGGCGGCAACGCGGTCGACGCCGCGGTGGCCGCCGCCCTGGTGCAGGGCGTGGTCGATCCGCAGATGTGCGGGCTCGGCGGCGGCGGCTCGGCGACGGTGCACGACGGGGCCTCGGGGCGCACCCGCGTGCTCGACTTCTACGCCCGGGCGCCGCTCGCCGCGACGCCCGACATGTTCGCCGACCGCATCGAGCGGCCGGCCGGCTGGGGCGGCTTCATCCTGCAGGACCGGATCAACGAGATCGGCTATCTGTCGGTCTGCACGCCGGCCGCCGCGCCCGGACTCGGCGCGCTGCACGCCGCGCACGGCCGGCTGCCCTGGCCAGCGCTGGTCGAGCCGGCGATCGCCATCGCCGAGGCGGGCGCGCCGGTCTACCACCACGTGCACGAGCGCTGGAGCCGGCAGGTCGCCGGCTATGTCGACTGCATCACGCGGCATTCGGCGACGCCGGCCTGCGCGGCGCAGTACATGCGCGACGGCCGGATGCTGGAGGTCGGCGAGCGCATGGACACCGCCGCCTATGCGGCCAGCCTGCGGCGCCTCGCCGAGGCCGGCCCGCGCGACTTCGTCGACGGCGCGGTGGCGCGCGCCATGGTGGCCGATTTCGCCGCCCATGGCGGCCTGATCACGCTCGAGGATCTGGCCCGCGCCGCCCCGGTGTGGCGCGAGCCGGTCGAAGGCAGCTATCGCGGCATCGCCCTCAAGGCACCGCCGCCGCCCGGCGGCGGCGTGGCCGTGCTGTCGGTGCTCAACATCCTGGCCGGGTTCGACGTCGGCGCGCTTCGCCACAACGGCGCCGAACATCTCGACCTGCTCGCCCGCGCGCTGCGGCTCGGCCTGGCCGACTGGAAGGCGCATACCGGCGATCCCGATTTCGTCGACAACCCGGTCGACTGGCTGTTGTCGGGCGAGCGCGCAGACGCGCTGCGCGCGGCGCTGTTCTGCGATCCGGCCGCGCCGGACGACGCGGTGCCGGACGGCCGCGACACGACGCATCTGAGCGTCATCGACGGCGAGGGCACGGCGGTGTCGCTGACGCACACGCTGGCGCTCGGCTCCGGCGTGGTGACGCCCGAGCTCGGCTTCATGTACAACGACGCCATGATGCTGTTCGACCCGCGACCCGGCCGGCCCAACGCGATCGCCCCCGGACGGGTGCGCCAGCACGCCGTGTCGGCCTGCCTCGCCTTCCGTGAGGGGCAGCCGTGGCTCGCCGTCGGCGCGCCGGGCGGCCACGGCATCGTGTCGGGCGTCGTGCAGACGATCAGCAATCTCGTCGATTTCGGCCTCGGCCCGCTCGAGGCGGTGTCGGCGCCGCGCATCCACTGCGAGGGGCCGGCCGTCGAGCTCGAGGCGCGGGTGCCGCGCGCCGTGGCGGCGCGGCTCGCCGCGCAGGGCCACACGGTGCGCCACTCGCCCTACAGCTTCGACTTCTTCGCCGGTCGGCCGCATGTGGTGCTGCGCGATCCCGCCACCGGGCGCATGAGCGGCGCGGCCGACCCGCGCAGCGGCGGCATGGCGCTGACGGCGGCCGACGTCGCACCGGCGGAGCGCGGGGCGTGAGCGCGGCCGGCCCGGCCGAGCGCTTCGCCTTCACCGCGCCGCTGTTCGTGCCGGGCGACCGGCCCGAGCGCATCGCCAAGGCGGCGGCGTCGGGCGCCGACGCGGTGATCGTCGATCTCGAGGATGCCGTGGCGGCGACCGCCAAGCAGGCCGCGCGCGCCGGGCTTGCCGCGGCCGGCCGGCTGCCGGTCGTCACGCTGGTGCGCGTCAACGGCCACGGCACGCCGTGGTTCGAGGACGACCTGGCGCTCGTCGCCGGGCTCGACGTCGACGCCGTCATGCTGCCCAAGGCCGACGACGCCGCGCTCCTCGCGCGGATGGCCGCGCGGCTTTCCGGCAAGGCGCTGGTGCCGCTGGTCGAGAGCGCGGCCGGCATCGCCGCCGCACGGGCGCTCGCCACGGCCGAGGGCAGCGCGCGGCTCGCCTTCGGCAGCGTCGACTTCGCCGCCGATCTCGGCGCCGCGCACACCCGTCCGGCGCTGGCGGCGGCGCGCGGCGAGCTGGTGCTCGCCTCGCGGCTGGCCGGCCTCGCGGGACCGGTCGACGGGGTGACGCTGACGCTGGAGGCCGACGAGACGGAGGCCGACGCGCGCTTTGCCTGGGAGCTCGGGTTCGCCGGCAAGCTGTGCATCCATCCGCGCCAGGTGGCGCCGGTGCTGCGCGGCTTCGCGCCGGCCGAGCGCGAGGTCGCCTGGGCGCGCGAGGTGCTGGCGCTGGGCGACGCCGGGGCCGTCATGCATGACGGGCAGATGGTCGACGGCGCGATCCAGGCCCGCGCACGCAACATCCTGCACCGGGCCGAGCGTGCCGGCATGACCGCCGCCTGAGGCGGAAGGCGCGGCCCCTCAGCCGGGCCGGCCGGCGCGGCGAAGGCGCTGCGTCGCCTCGGCGTCGACCGCGTCGTCGGCCGTCAGCGCGACGCCGAACAGCCACGCCGCCTCCTCGACCGTGTAGTAGCCGAGCGCCACGTCGGCGGCGACCAGCGCCGGCTCGCGCGTGAAGGGGTCGCCGTAGCCGCCGCCGCCCGGCGTGTCGACGGCCACGCGGTCGCCCGCCTGCATCGCGATGTCCTGCTCCTTCGACAGGTGGGCGGGCACGTGGGCGACGCCGTCGCGCCACACCGCGACCCGGTTGACCGCGCCGTCGTGGCCGCCGAGCGCACCGAGCGGCCCGCTGCGGCCGTGGTCCATGACGAAGGAGGCGCGCGCGGTGCCGCGGCGCAGCTCGACCTCGTAGGACAGGCCGAAGCCGCCGCGCCGTCGGCCGGCGCCGCCGGAACCCTCGCGCAGCGCGTAGCGGCGGTAGAGCACCGGGAAGGCCTGCTCCATCACCTCGACCGGCGGCGATTTCGAGATGCCGATGGTCGAGCAGCCGTTGGTCAGCCCGTCGCCGGCCGCGCTGCCGCCGTAGCCGCCGCCGGAGATCTGGTACATCACATAGTCGCGGCCGCGCGCCGGATCGTGGCCGCCGAGCGCGAAATTGCCGCTCGAGCCGGCCGGTGCCGCCGTCACGCGCTCGGGCAGCGCCTGGACCAGGGCGGCGAAAACGGCTTCGGCGATGCGCTGCGAGACCTCGGCCGCGCAGCCCGACACCGGCCGCGGATAGGCGGCGTCGAGGAAGGTGCCGACCGGCCGGCGCACCTCGAGCGGCTCGAAGGCGCCGGCCGACAGCGGCACGTCGGGAAAGATGTGGCGCATGGCGAGATAGACCGAGGACAGCGTGGTGGCGAGCACGCTGTTCATCGGCCCGGCGCAGGGCGGGCTCGAGCCGGCGAAGTCGAAGACCAGGCGCTCGCCGGTCTTCTCCACGGCCAGCGCGATGGTCAGCGGCGCGTCGACCACGCCGTCGGAATCGACGAAGGCGCGGGCGGTGTAGGTGCCGTCGGCAATGGTGGCGATGCGCGCGCGCATCTGCGCCGCGGCGCGCCGGCGCAGCTCGCCGACCGCCTCAGAAACCGTCTCGTCGCCATAGCGGTCGAGCACCGCGCACAGCCGCTCCTCGCCGATGTCGAGCGCGGCGGCCTGGGCGCGGATGTCGCCGATGCGCTGGTCGGCGACGCGGATGTTGGAGGCGATGATGGCGTGGATCTCGGGGTCGAGCCGGCCGCGCTTGAACAGCTTGACCGGCGGCAGGCGCAGCCCCTCCTGCTCGACCGCCGTCGCCGAGGCGGAGAAGCCGCCGGGCACCGCGCCGCCGATGTCGGGCCAGTGCCCGGTGTTCGACAGCCAGCACCAGATGCGCCCGCCGCGGTAGACCGGCCGGGCGAAGCGCACGTCCATCAGGTGCGTGCCGCCGAGATAGGGGTCGTTGACGATGTAGATGTCGCCGGGCTCGGGCGGCTGGCAGCGGCCGTCGGCGATCATCTCGATCAGCGTGCGGGTGGAGTGCTGCATGACGCCGACGAAGACCGGCAGCCCGCCCAACCCCTGGGCGATCAGCGCGCCGTCCTCGGCGGCATAGATGCCGTCGGAGCGGTCGTTCGCCTCGGCGATCACCGGCGAGAAGGCGGCGCGCGAGAACACCAGGTCCATCTCGTCGCAGACCTGCTGCAAGGCCGCCTGGATGACCGACAGGGTCAGCGCGTCGAGGCTCCCGGTCATGCGCGTCCGGCCTCCGCGGCGGCCTCGCCGCGCGCCCGAAGAGCGGCAGCGACGGCCGATCGGCACCAGGTCCTTTGCCGGCAAAGCGGCATGCGCGGCCTCACAGCGCACCTCCCACCGCGACCAGCAGGTTGCCGTCGGCATCCGTGGTCGCCCGGTCGCCCGGCTCGATCACCGTGGTGGCGTCGAGCTGCTCGAGGATCGCCGGGCCGTCGATCACCGCGTCGAGCGGCAGGCGCTCGCGGGCGTAGACCGGCGTGTCGTGCCAGGCGCCGTCGAAGAACACCGGCCGGCGCTCGACGCGCGCGGCGTCGAGATCGCCGGCACGGCCGGCCGGATCGATCAGCGTCGCCAGGTCGATGTCGCCGCGCACGCCGATCACCGAGGTGTTGAGATTGACGAGATTGGCGCGGATCTCCGGCAGGCGCACCCGGAAGCGGGCGAAATAGGCCTCCTCGAAGAGCCGCTGCAGCGTCGCGCGGTCGACCGCGGGGCCGGGCAGGGCGACGGTGAGCAGATGCGTCTGGCCGACGAACTGCATGTCGGCGGTGTGCACGTGCTCGATGCGCTCGGGGCGCACCGCCTCGGCGTCGATCAGTGCCGCGCCCGCGGCGCGCTGGCGCTCCAGCACGGCGCGCAGCTCGGCCATGTCGAGGCCGGCGACGGGCCGGTTGAGCGTGTTGGTGAAGTCGTGCCGCAGATCGGCGACGACGCAGCCGAGCGCGTTGGTGATGCCCGGCCGGGCCGGCACCATGACGCGCGGAATGCCGAGCTCGCGGGCCAGCGCGCAGGCGTGCAGCGGGCCGGCGCCGCCGAAGGCGAACAGGGTGAAGTCGCGCGGGTCGTGGCCGCGGCCGAGCGAGACCATGCGCACGGCGCCGGCCATGCGCACATTGGCCATGCCGAGCGCGGCCGCCGCCGCGGCGACGCCGTCGAGCCCGACGGCGCGGCCGAGCCGCGCCGCGAACACCGCGCGGACCTGCTCGGCCGTCACCGGCCGGTCGACCGACAAGAGCCGGTCGGGCGACAGCCGGCCGAGCACCAGATTGGCGTCGGAGACGGTCGGCTCGGTGCCGCCGCGGCCGTAGCAGATCGGCCCGGGCACGGCGCCGGCGCTGTGCGGCCCGACCTGGATCAGCCCGGCCTCGTCGACGCGCGCGATCGAGCCGCCGCCGGCACCGACCGTGTGCACGTCGACCATCGGCACGTGGATCGGCATGGCGTATTCCAGCTCGATCTCGTGCGACACGGCGGCGCGGCCGCCGCGCACCAGCGCGACGTCGGTCGAGGTGCCGCCCATGTCGTAGGTGATCAGGTTCTCGAGCCCGGCGCGGCGCGCCGTGTAGGCGGCCGCCATGACGCCGGAGGCCGGCCCCGACATCACGGTCTTGGCCGCCTCGCGGGTGACGCTGCCGGCCGAGATCATGCCGCCGTTGCCGTTCATCACCAGGAACTCGCGGGCATAGCCGAGCCCGCGCAGCTCGCGCCGCAGCCGGCCGATGTAGCGCTCGAGGACCGGCTGCACCGCCGCGTTGACCGCCGCCGTCACGCCGCGCTCGAACTCGCGCGATTCCGACAGCAGCGCATGGCCGGTGGTGATGTGGTCGTTGGGCCACAGCGCGGCGGCGATGGCGGCGGCGCGGCGCTCGTGCGCGGGGTTGGCGTAGGCGTGCAGGAAGTGGATGACGAGCGACACGCAGCCGCGCGCGCGCAGCGTCTTTACGGCGGCGCGCACGCCGTCCTCGTCGAGCGGCACCAGCACCTGGCCGTCGGCGTCGACGCGCTCGTCCACCTCGAGCCGCAGGTCGCGCGAAATCACCGGCACGAAGCGGCCGGTCATGCCGTAGGGCGCCGGCCGGGTGCGGCGGCCGAGCTCGATGACGTCGCGGAAGCCGGCCGTGGTGATCATGCCGGTCGGCGCCAGCCGGCGCTCGAGCACGGCGTTGGTGGTGGTGGTCGTGCCGTGCACGAGAAGGTCGAGGTGCCCGACGGGAAAGCCGCTCGCCTGGAGCGCGGCGACGACGCCGGCGGCCTGGTTGTCGGGCGTGGTCGGCGTCTTGGCGACGAAGACGCGGCCGCCCGCGCGGCCGTCGACGAGGATCAGGTCGGTGAAGGTGCCGCCGACATCGACGCCGGCCACCGCATATCCGCCCGTCGCGTCGCCTTTTTCAAGCATCGGCCGAATCCCGGACCAGCAACCTAGCAAGCGGCGTGCATTTGGAACGCCGCTCTCCGCCGCGATCTTGACGCGAAAATTGTTTGTATACTAATTAATTTACTTGGCAAGAGCGGGTCGTTTGCGCGGCCCGGCCGCCGTGTCAGACGCCCCGCGCACCCGTTGCAGAAAGGACGCCCATGCCGACCGCCGCCCTGCGCAAGGATGACGTCGCGCCCGAGCCGGAGCGCTTCCCGATCCCGGCCGGCGTCCATGCCGAGACCGTGCTGTCGGTCGAGCACCACACCGACCGGCTGTTCTCCTTCAGCATCACCCGGCCGCAGAGCTTCCGCTTCCGCTCCGGCGAGTTCGTCATGATCGGCCTGCCCAACGCGGCCAAGCCGGTGTTCCGCGCCTACTCGATCGCCAGCCCGGCCTGGGACGACGCGATCGAGTTCTACTCCATCAAAGTGCCGGACGGGCCGCTGACGCAGCATCTGCAGAGGATCCAGCCCGGCGATACGGTGCTGATGCGGCAGAAGGCGACCGGCACGCTGGTGCTCGACGCGCTGTCGCCGGCGCGGCGGCTCTACATGATCGCCACGGGCACCGGCATCGCGCCCTTCGCCAGCCTGCTGCGCGATCCCGAGACCTACGAGAAGTTCGACGAGGTGGTGCTGACCAACACCTGCCGCGACGTCGCCGAGCTGGCCTATGGCGACGGCCTGGTCGAGAGCCTCGCCGAGGACCCGCTGATCGGGACGTTCGCCGCCGGGCGGGTGCGCTACGTCGCCAGCACGACGCGCGAGGCCTCGCCGCGCACCGGCCGCATCACCACGCTGATCGAGAGCGGCGCGCTGTTCGACACGCTCGGCACGGCGCCGTTCGACCCGGCGACCGACCGGGTGATGATCTGCGGCTCGATCGACATGATCCGCGACGTGCGCGCGCTGGTCGAGGCGGCCGGCCTGACGGAGGGCTCGAACAGCGCTCCGGGCGACTTCGTGGTCGAGCGCGCCTTCGTCGGCTGAGCCGGCGACGCGCCCGCCTCCCGCCTCCTGCCTTTCCGAACCGCCCGCGCCGCCGGCCGCGGTTGACCGGGTGTCACATCGCTGTCACGAAGCGTGGTCTATATTTCCATAAATCTGGAATTTTCGAATGATCGCGAAGCCCGACGCCCTTGCCGCCTTCGCCGCCCTCGGACAGGAGACGCGGCTCGACGTCTTCCGTCTGCTGGTGCGCGCCGGGACCGGCGGCCTGGCGGCCGGCGACATCGCCGCCCGTCTCGACACCGTGCCCAACACGCTGTCGGCGCATCTCAAGGTGCTGGTGCAGGCGGGCCTGGTGCGCGGCGAGCGGCACGGCCGCTCGATCCGCTACCACGCCGACATGGCCGGGCTGCGCGGCCTGCTCGCCTATCTGATGGAAGATTGCTGCCGCGGCGCGCCGGAGCTGTGCGCGCCGGTGATCGCCGCCGTGGCCTGCGACTGAGGGAGAGGCAGAATGCCCGACGCGACCCGCAACGTCCTGTTCCTGTGCACCGCGAACTCGGCGCGCTCGATCCTCGCCGAGGCGATCCTGGCGCGCGAGGGGGCGGGCCGCTTCCGCGCCTTTTCCGCCGGATCGCAGCCGCGGGGCACGGTGCACCCCTACGCGCTCGACCTGTTGGCGAGCCTCGGCCACGACACCGGCTTCGCCCGCTCGAAGAGCTGGGAGGCGTTCGCCGGGCCGGACGCGCCGCAGATGGACTTCGTCTTCACCGTGTGCGACGCCGCCGCGGCCGAAACCTGCCCGGTGTGGCCCGGCCGGCCGATCACGGCGCACTGGGGCGTGCCCGACCCGGCGGCGGCCGATGGCAGCGAGGCGAAGAAGCGGCTTGCCTTCGCCGACGCCTACCGCATGCTCGCCAACCGCATCTCGATCTTCGTCAGCCTGCCGGTCGCCACGCTCGACCGCATGGCGCTCGAGCGCCGGCTGAAGGAGATCGGCAGGCGCTCCGAACAGGCGGTCTGAGATGGCCGGTGCCGACCTGCCGCGCCGGCTGGCGGCCGAGGCGCTGGGCACCGGGCTCCTGGTGGCGACCGTCGTCGGCTCCGGCATCATGGCCGACGGGCTGACGGACGACCGGGCGCTGGCGCTGCTCGCCAACACGCTGCCGACCGGCGCCATCCTGGTGGTGCTGATCGTCGCGCTCGGCCCGGTCTCGGGCGCGCATCTCAACCCGGCGGTGACGCTGGTCTTCGCGCTGCGCGGCGATCTGCGTGCCGGCACCGCGGCCGGCTACGGCGCGGCGCAGGTCGCCGGCGGCATCGCCGGCAGCCTGCTGGCGCACGCCATGTTCGCGCTGCCGGTGCTGCAGGTCGGCACCACGGTGCGCAGCGGCTCCGGCCAGTGGCTCGCCGAGGCGGTCGCCGCCTTCGGCCTCGTCTTCGTCATCCTGGCGGGCCTGCGCCACCGCGCCGAGGCCGTGGCCTGGCTGGTCGGGCTCTACATCACCGCCGCCTACTGGTTCACCGCCTCGACCGCCTTCGCCAATCCGGCGGTGGCGGTGGCGCGCGGCCTGTCGGACACCTTCGCCGGCATCCGGCCGGCCGACGTGCCGGCCTTCGTGGCGGCCGAATGCGCCGGCGCGGTGGCGGCGCTGTGGCTGGCCGGCTGGCTGCTCGCGCCGGCCGCATCGCGCAGCGCGGCCGCGCGCGGCGCGCCCGGCGGTCACTGAAACAGGCCGCGCTCGGCGTCGACCAGCGCGGCGATGTGCTCGGCGACCGCCTGGACGCGGCGCATCGGCCGCACGGACTCGTGATAGACCAGCCAGTAGCTGCGGCGGATCGGCGGCGCCACCGGCACCGGCACCAGGTCGTCGTGGCGCCGGGCGATGAAGCTGTGCAGGATGCCGATGCCGGCGCCCGCACGCACCGCCTCGACCTGGCCCATCGCCGAGGACACGGCGAAGGCGGCGTTCCAGTCGGGGCTGATCTCGGCGGCATAGTCGAGGGTGGGCGAGATGGCGAGGTCGGCGACATAGCCGACCAGCCGGTGGCGCGCCAGCTCGTCGAGCGTGCCGGGAAGGCCGTGCTCGGCCGCATAGCCGCGGCCGGCGAAGAGCTGCAGCGTGTAGTCGACCAGCTTGCCGGCGACCAGCCGGCCCTCGGTCGGCCGGTCGACGGTGATGGCGATGTCGGCCTCGCGGCGCGACAGCGAGAACGAGCGCGGCACCGGCACGAGCTGGATGGCGAGATCGGGATGGCGCGCCGTCAGCGCGCCGAGCCGCGGCGCCAGGAAGGCGACGCCGAAGCCGTCGGGCGCGCCGATGCGCACGGTGCCGGCGACCACGTCGCCCTCGCCGGCGACCTCGGCGCGCGCGGCGATCAGGTCGGCCTCCATGCGCTCGGCATGACGCAGGAAGCGCTCGCCGGCCGGCGTCAGCTCGGTGCCGGTGGTCAGCCGGCGGAACAGCCGCGTCTTCAGCCGCGCCTCGAGCGCGGCGACGCGGCGCGACACCGTGGCGTGATTGAGCTCGAGCCGGCGCGCCGCGCCGAGGATCTGGCCCGCGCGGGCGACGGCGAGAAAGATGCGGACGTCGTCCCAGTTCATCGCTGCGGCCGCCGGTCGGGCGCCGTCGCGGCGCGGCTTCTTTGCGGCATCTGTCGTACCCACTCTAGCCGAGCATCAATTCATGCACAACGGGTCCGGTCTCGCTTGCGTTGCATTCGGCCCGGCAAACCAAGACAATGCATCGCGTGGGGCTGCGTTTTGCGCCCGCTTTTTCAGGTACGGAAGGGAGAAGACGATGGTCGAGATCGGTCATTTCGTCGGCGGCAAGCGCGTGGCCGGCACGAGCGGGCGCACCGCCCAGGTCCTGCAGCCGATGGACGGCTCGGTGCGCGGCACGGTCGCGCTGGCGTCGGCCGGCGAGGTGCGCCAGGTGGTGGAGAACGCCAAGGCGGCGCAGCCGGCCTGGGCGGCGACCAACCCGCAGCGCCGCGTGCGCGTGCTCATCAAGTTCCTCGACCTGGTGCACCGCGAGTATGACGAGCTGGCCGAGCTGCTGGCGCGCGAGCACGGCAAGACGATCCCCGACGCCAAGGGCGACATCCAGCGCGGGCTCGAGGTGGTCGAGGTGTGCATCGGCGCGCCGCACCTGATGAAGGGCGAATACACCGAGGGCGCCGGCCCCGGCATCGACGTCTACTCGATGCGCCAGCCGCTCGGCGTCGTCGCCGGCATCACGCCGTTCAACTTTCCCGCCATGATCCCGCTGTGGAAGATCGCGCCGGCGATCGCGGCCGGCAACGCCTTCGTCCTCAAGCCGTCCGAGCGCGACCCCTCGGTGCCGATGCGGCTGGCCGAGCTGTTCGTCGAGGCGGGGCTGCCGGAGGGCATCCTCAACGTCGTCAACGGCGACAAGGAAGCCGTCGACGCGCTGCTCGACGATCCCGACATCAAGGCGGTCGGCTTCGTCGGCTCGACGCCGATCGCGCAGTACATCTACGGCCGGGCGACGGCCAACGGCAAGCGCGCGCAGTGCTTCGGCGGCGCCAAGAACCACATGATCATCATGCCCGACGCCGACATGGACCAGGCCGTCGACGCGCTGATCGGCGCCGGCTACGGCTCGGCCGGCGAGCGCTGCATGGCCGTGTCGGTCGCCGTGCCGGTCGGCCAGGAGACGGCGGACCGGCTGGTCGAGAAGCTGGTGCCGCGCGTGGAGAGCCTCAAGGTCGGCCCGTCGACCGACGCCGCGGCCGACTACGGCCCGCTGGTGACCCGCGAAGCGCTGGAGCGCGTCAAGGGCTACGTCGATCTCGGCGTCAAGGAAGGCGCCAAGCTGCTGGTCGACGGCCGCGGCTTCAAGATGCAGGGCTACGAGGACGGCTTCTACATGGGCGGCTGCCTGTTCGACGAGGTGACGCCGGACATGCGCATCTACAAGGAGGAGATCTTCGGCCCGGTGCTTTCGGTGGTGCGGGCCAAGACCTACGAGGACGCCCTGCGGCTGCCCGACGAGCACGAGTACGGCAACGGCGTGGCGATCTTCACGCGCGACGGCGACGCCGCGCGCGACTTCGCCGCGCGCGTCAATGTCGGCATGGTGGGCGTCAACGTGCCGATCCCGGTGCCGATCGCCTACTACACCTTCGGCGGCTGGAAGGCCTCCGCCTTCGGCGATCTCAACCAGCACGGTCCCGACGCCTTCCGCTTCTACACCAAGACCAAGACGGTCACCTCGCGCTGGCCGTCGGGCGTCAAGGAAGGCGCGGAGTTCGTGCTGCCGACGATGAACTGAGCGGCCCCGTCCGCCTCGCTTCGCGCGTCCGCGCCCTCGTGGCGCGGGCGCTTTTTTTTGGCGCCGATCTGTTTTTTGCGAAATCGCGGATCGGCTCCAGGTCATTGTCTTGACGCGGTTGCGAACGGCGAACCGGTTTCCGCTGCGCATGAGAACGCCATCGGGCTGCGCGCAGCTTGCGCCTCACGTCGCGTGGCGGCGGGCGTTGTCCTCGAGCAGGTCCATCAGCCGCAGCGCGGCCGCCTCGGCCGCCTCGGCGTCGCCGTCGAGAATGGCGGCGATCAGCGCGACATGGTGCTCGGCCGCCGCCGCCAGGCCGGTGTCGGCCTGATAGCGGAACCAGAAGCGCCGGCTGTGGGTCTGCAACGGCGCGGCCAGGCGCGCGGCGAAGGGGTTGTCGCCGGCCGCCGCCATCGCCTCGTCCATCGCCTTGTCGGCCTCCAGATAGCCGATCGCGTTGCCGGCGATCACCGCCCGCTGCATGGCGAGCGCGGCGGCGCGGAACCGGTCCGCCGTGTCGCGCGTGACGTAGCGCGCCGCCTGGCGGGCGAGCACGGCCTCGACGCCGCGTCGCGCCTGCATGACGCGCAGCCAGTCGCTCGCATGCAGCGGCGCCACTGCGATGCCGGCGCGCGGCCGCACCTCCAGGAGACCCTCCCAGGCGAGCCGCTGGATCGCCTCGCGCACCGGCGTGCGGCCGAGGCCGAGGCGCTCGATCAGCGCGCCCTCGGTGGTCGTGCTGCCGGGCGCCAGCTCGAGCGTGACGATCAGCCGCTCGAGCGCCCGGTAGGCACGGGCGGCGGCGGGCTCGAAGGGGGCGGTGTCGCTGGCCATCGATCTGATATACGATTGATATATGAGTCTGCCAAGGCCGTTGACGGCCAATCGCGATAGAGATATATCACAGATATATCAGAAGGAGCGAGACCATGTGGAACGGCGTCTACCCCGCTGTCACGACCAAGTTCACCGAAGACGACGCGCTCGACCACGGCGAGATGGAGCGCTGCTTCGCGCTGCAGATCGAGGCCGGCTGCGACGGGCTGATCGTCGCCGGCTCGCTCGGCGAGGGGCCGATGCTGTCGACGCCGGAAAAGCTTGCCGTGCTGAAGACGGCGCAGGGCGCGGCCGGCGGCCGGCCGGTGCTGATGACCGTCAACGAGGCGGCGACGCGCGATGCCTGTGCGCTGGCGCGCGAGGCGGCCAAGGCCGGCGCCGACGGGCTGATGATCGTGCCGAGCCCGATCTACCACACCGACGCGCGCGAGACCGTCGACACGCTCAAGGCGGTGGCGGCGGCCGGCGACCTGCCGGTGATGATCTACTCCAACCGCGTCGCCTACCGCGTCGACGTCACCGTGCCGATCATGCAGGAGCTGGCCGCCGACCCGCGCTTCGTCGCGGTCAAGGAATCGTCCGACGACATCCGCCGCACGACCGAGATCATCAACGCCTTCGGCGACCGTTTCGCCGTCTTCACCGGCGTCGACAACCTGGCCTTCGAGGCGCTTGCCGTCGGGGCCGTCGGCTGGGTCGCCGGCCTGGTCGTCGCCTTCCCGCGCGAGACGGTGGCGATCCACCGGCTGATGCAGCAGGGCCGCCACGCCGAGGCGCTGGCCATCTATCGCTGGTTCCGCCCCTTGCTCGACCTCGACGTGTCGACCTATCTGGTGCAGAACATCAAGCTCGCCGAGGCGATGGCGATCGGTTCCAACGACCGCGTGCGCATGCCGCGCCAGCCGCTCGCCGGCGCGCGCCGCGCGGCCGCGGAGGCGGTGATCGCGGAGGCGCTTGCCAAGCGTCCGGCCCTGCCGGACTTCTGAGCGAACGGGCACCGATGGCCGCACCCGCCGATACCCCTCTCGACGTCGTCGTCATCGGCGGCGGCATCGTCGGCGTGTGCGCGGCCGCGGCGCTGGCCGAGGCCGGGCGCGACGTCACGGTGATCGACCGCAGCGGCATCTGCGAGGAGACGAGCGCCGGCAACGCGGCGGCCTTCGCCTTTTCCGAAGTGCTGCCGCTCGCCCACAAGGGCATGGCGCGGCAGGTGCCGCGCTGGCTGATGGACCCGCTCGGGCCGCTGTCGATCCCGCCGGCCTACCTGCCGCGGCTGATGCCCTGGCTGTGGCGCTTCTGGCGCGCCGGCCGGCCGGCCCGGCGGGCCGCGAGCCTGGCCGCGCAGGCGGCGCTGATGCGGCTGGCCGAGAGCGAGTGGGCGGCGCTGATGCAGCGCTCGGCGAGCGGCCACATGCTGCGCGAGGACGGCTGTCTGGAGCTCTACGAGAGCGCGGCGGAGTTCGCCGCCGCGCAGGCCGGCTGGGACGAGCGGGCGCGCTTCGGCATCGCCTTCCGCCACGTCGCCGGTGCCGACCTGGCGGCGCTGCAGCCCGGCCTGTCGGAGCGCTTCGTGCGCGGCACCTTCGTGCCGGGCTGGAAGACGGTCGCCGATCCGCAGGCGCTCGGCAAGGCGGTGTGGGCGCATGCCGAGGCGCAGGGCGCGCGGTTGCGCCGGACCGCGGTCGACCGGCTGCAGCGCGAGGGCGACTGCGTCGCGGTGACGACCGGCGACGGCCGGCGCGTCCTGGCGCGCGCGCTCGTCGTGGCCGCCGGCGCCTGGTCGCACCGGCTCGCCCGCCAGCTCGGCAACCGCATCCCGCTGGAGACCGAGCGCGGCTACAACACCACGCTGCCGGTGGACGCCTTCGATCTTCGCCGCCAGCTCGTCTTCTCGCGGCACGGCTTCGTCGTCACGCCGCTCGCCAGCGGGCTGCGCGTCGGCGGCGCGGTCGAGCTCGGCGGCCTCGAGCGGCCGCCCAACTACGCGCGGGCGCGCGCCATGCTCGACAAGGCGCAGCGCTTCCTGCCCGGGCTCAAGACCGAGGGCGGGCAGCAGTGGATGGGCTATCGCCCGTCGCTGCCCGACTCGCTGCCGGTGATCGACCGGGTGCCGGGGCCGGGCACGGTGGTCTACGCCTTCGGCCACGGCCATCTCGGCCTCACCCAGGCGGCGGCGACCGGCCGCCTGGTGTGCGCGCTCGTCGCGCATCAGGAGCCGGCCATCGACCTGGCGCCGTTTTCGGCCGGTCGCTTCGCCTGAGGGAGACGGGGACACGATGAGCGGGCGCCATTCCTTCTTCTGCATCGACGGCCACACCTGCGGCAATCCGGTGCGGCTGGTCGCCGGTGGCGGGCCGGCGCTCGACGGCGCCACGATGATGGAGCGGCGGGCGCATTTCCTCGCCGCGTACGACTGGATCCGCACCGGGCTGATGTTCGAGCCGCGCGGCCACGACATGATGTCGGGCTCGATCCTCTACCCGCCGACGCGCGCGGACTGCGATGTCGGCGTGCTGTTCATCGAGACCTCGGGCTGCCTGCCGATGTGCGGCCACGGCACCATCGGCACCGTCACCTTCGCCATCGAGAACGGCCTGGTGCGGCCGAAGACGCCGGGCACGCTGCGGCTCGACACGCCGGCCGGCCCGGTCGTCGTCGGCTACCGGCAGGAGGGCGCGCATGTGGACTCGGTGCGGCTGACCAACGTGCCGGCCTTCCTGCATTCGGAGGGCCTGACGGTGGAGTGCCCCGATCTCGGGCCGCTCACGGTCGACGTCGCCTATGGCGGCAATTTCTACGCCATCGTCGAGCCGCAGGAGAACTATCGCGACCTCGCCGACCACACGGCCGGCGACCTGGTGCGCTGGAGCCCGGTGCTGCGCGAGCGGCTCAATGCGGCGCACAGCTTCGTGCATCCGCTCGATCCCGGCATCCGCGGCCTGTCGCACATCCTGTGGACCGGCGCGCCGCAGACGGCGGGGGCGGATGCGCGCAACGCCGTGTTCTATGGCGAGAAGGCGATCGACCGCTCGCCCTGCGGCACCGGCACGTCGGCGCGCATGGCGCAGCTCGCCGCCCGCGGCCGGCTCGCGCCCGGCGACCGCTTCGTGCACGAATCGATCATCGGCTCGCTGTTCGAGGGGCGCGTCGAGGCGACCACCCGCGTCGGCGAGCGGCCGGCGATCGTGCCGTCGATCGGCGGCTGGGCGCGCATGACCGGCTTCAACACGATCTTCATCGACGAGCGCGATCCCTTCGCGCACGGCTTCACGGTGCGCTGAGCGCCGCCGGCGGGCGATCCCGCGATGGCGCCCGGCTGCGAGAAAATCTTCCACTTGCGTCTATTGTGCACGTTTCGTGCATCGTTCACGCTTCGGCTCGCGCTCCTCGCACGGACATTGCGCGAACCGGCTGCTAGCTTCCGCCGCGCGCCGCATCCCGGAGGGAGACCGGGCGGGCGCACTCTGCTTGCGAGCGGCGGCGAGGCGAAAACCGCGTTGCATTCCCCGCTGCATCGGCTACGAGTAGAGGAACAAGAAAAAACAACGATAAGGGACGCGCCCGCACCGGCGACGTTCCGGGGGAGCCGTGTGCGACAATGGAATACTTCGTCCAGCAGCTTATCAACGGGCTGACGCTGGGGTCGATCTATGGCCTCATCGCCATCGGCTACACCATGGTCTATGGCATCATCGGCATGATCAACTTCGCCCATGGCGACATCTTCATGATCAGCGCGTTCATCGCGCTCGCCGTCTTCCTGATCCTGACCAGCGTTCTCGGCTTTGCTTTCCTGCCGGTGGTTCTTCTCATCGTTCTCATCGTGGCGATGCTGTTCACCTCGGCCTGGGGCTGGACGGTCGAGCGGCTCGCCTACCGGCCGCTGCGCGGCTCGTTCCGGCTGGCACCGCTGATCACCGCCATCGGCATGTCGATCGTGCTGCAGAACTTCGTGCAGATCACCCAGGGCGCGCGCGTCAAGCCGCTGCCGCCGCAGATCCAGGGCGGCGTCACGCTGCTCGAGGGCATGACGGAGAACGGGCCGATCGCCGTGCAGCTTTCCTACATGCAGATGATCATCATCGTCACCACGCTGGTGCTGATGGCGAGCTTCACGCTGCTGATCTCGCGCACGGCGCTCGGCCGCGCCCAGCGCGCCTGCGAGCAGGACCGCAAGATGGCCGCGCTGCTCGGCATCAACGTCGACCGCACGATCTCGCTGACCTTCGTCATGGGCGCGGCGCTGGCGGCCGTCGCCGGCCTGATGTTCCTGCTGCTCTATGGCGTGATCGACTTCTACATCGGCTTCCTGGCCGGCATCAAAGCCTTCACCGCGGCCGTGCTGGGCGGCATCGGCTCGCTGCCTGGCGCCATGCTCGGCGGCCTGCTGATCGGCCTCATCGAGGTGTTCTGGTCCGGCTACTTCACCGTCGAGTACAAGGACGTCGCCGCCTTCTCGATCCTCGCCATCGTGCTGATCTTCCTGCCGTCCGGGCTGCTCGGCAAGCCGGAAGTGGAGAAGGTCTGATGGCCGGCGAGACGACGCCGGTCCCGGCCGCCGACAACCGGCCGGCAGGCGCCCAGGCGAAGGCCGAGAGCCGCCGCGCCGCGCCGCACACCGTGCCCGCGCGCGACCCCCATTCGCTGGCCGAATCGGTGCGCGACGCCGCGCTCGCCGCGCTCCTGGCCGGCGTGCTCGGCTTCTTCTTCATCGGCCTGCGCACCGACATCGCGCCCGGCGGGCTCACCATCACGACGCGCTGGACGGCGCTGGTCGTGGCGATCCTGGTCGTCTTCGCCGGCCGGCTGGCGCTCAACCTGTTCGTCTTCCGCACCCGCCGGCCGGTGACCGGCCGGCTCGCCGCCGGCGCGGCGGCCGGCGCGCCGCAGCTCGCCACGGCGGCCAAGTGGCTGATGCGGGGGCTGTTCGTCTTCGCGCTGGTGCTGCCGTTCTTCTTCATCACCTTCGTGCCGGGGCGGGACCGCCAGTTCATCGACCTGGCCATCCTGATCATGACCTACATCATGCTCGGCTGGGGGCTGAACATCGTCGTCGGCCTGGCCGGGCTGCTCGACCTCGGCTACGTCGCCTTCTACGCCGTCGGCGCCTATTCCTTCGCGCTGCTGGCGCAGCACTTCGATCTCGGCTTCTGGATGGCGCTGCCGCTGGCCGGCGTGCTGGCGGCGATGTGGGGGCTGATCCTCGGCTTTCCCGTGCTCCGGCTGCGCGGCGACTATCTGGCGATCGTCACGCTCGCCTTCGGCGAGATCATCCGCATCGTGCTGCTCAACTGGTACCAGTTCACCAACGGGCCGGACGGCATCTCGGGCATCCCCAAGCCGACGCTGTTCGGCCTCGAGCTGAAGCGCGGCGAGGGCGGCTTCGCTGACGTGTTCGGCCTCGCCTACGACCCGATCCACCGCTTCATCTTCCTCTACTACATCATCTTCGTGCTGGCGCTGATCACCAATCTGGTGACGATCCGGCTGCGCAAGCTGCCGGTCGGGCGCGCCTGGGAGGCGCTGCGCGAGGACGAGATCGCCTGCCGCTCGCTCGGCATCAACACGCGCAACACCAAGCTCACCGCCTTCGCCATCGGCGCCATGTTCGGCGGCTTCGCCGGCTCCTTCTTCGCCACGCGGCAGGGCTTCATCTCGCCGGAAAGCTTCACCTTCCTGGAATCGGCGATCATCCTGGCGATCGTCGTGCTCGGCGGCCTCGGCTCGCAGATCGGCGTCGTCATCGCCTCGGTGGTGATGATCGGCGGTATCGAGATGCTGCGCAACATCGGCTTCCTCAGCCAGGTCTTCGGCGACGGCTTCGACCCGGTGCAGTACCGCATGCTGATCTTCGGCCTGGCGATGGTGCTGATCATGGTGTGGCGGCCGCGCGGGCTGATCGCTACGCGCGAACCGTCGGTGGCGCTCAAGGAGAAGAAGAAGATCGGCGCCGACCTGGTGGCGCAGGGCGAGGGGCACTGATGGACGCGGCGGCCGAGACGGGCGGCGCGGTGGCGCGCTGGGACAGCGACCCGGTGCTCACCGTGGAGCACCTGACGATGCGCTTCGGCGGCCTGACTGCCGTCGGCGACCTGTCGTTCAATGTCGGGCGCGGCGACATCACCGCGCTGATCGGCCCCAACGGCGCCGGCAAGACGACGGTCTTCAACTGCGTCACCGGCTTCTACAAGCCGACCGAGGGGCGCATCGCCATGCGCCACGGGCCGGGCCGGCAGCAGGCGGCGCTCGACGCGCTGACCAACTCCGGCGCGCGCTGGCGGCGCTCGGCCGAAGGCGCGGTGTTCCTGCTCGAGCGCATGCCCGACCACGAGATCGCGCACCGGGCGAAGGTCGCCCGCACCTTCCAGAACATCCGCCTGTTCGGCGGCATGACGGTGCTCGAGAACCTCCTGATCGCGCAGCACAATCCGCTGATGGTGGCGTCCGGCTTCACCGTCGGCGGCATCATCGGCCTGCCGTCCTACCGCAAGGCGGAGGCCGAGGCGATCGACAGGGCCGCCTACTGGCTGGAGCAGGTGCGGCTCACCGAGCGCGCCGACGACCCGGCCGCCGACCTGCCCTACGGCGCGCAGCGGCGGCTGGAGATCGCGCGCGCCATGTGCACCGGGCCGCGGCTTCTGTGCCTCGACGAGCCGGCCGCCGGGCTCAACCCGCGCGAATCCGCCGAGCTCAACGCGCTGCTGAAATACATCCGCGACGAGCACGACACCTCCGTGCTGCTGATCGAGCACGACATGGGGGTGGTGATGGAGATTTCCGACCACGTCGTGGTGCTCGACTACGGCGTCAAGATCTCCGACGGCGACGCCGCCTTCGTGCGCTCCGATCCGCGGGTGATCGCCGCTTATCTCGGCGTCGAGGACGAGGAGGAGATCGACGTCGCGGAGATCAAGCAGGACGTCGACCAGGTGGCGCGCAGGACGCCGCGCTCCGACGCGGCGGGAGACGGACGATGAGCGACACGCTGCTCGCGGTGCGCGGGGTCGAGACCTATTACGGCAAGATCGTCGCGCTGCGCGGCGTCGACGTCGACGTCCATCGCGGCGAGATCGTCACCATGATCGGCGCCAACGGCGCCGGCAAGTCGACGCTGATGATGACGATCTGCGGCGATCCGCGGGCGCGCAGCGGGCAGATCGTCTATGACGGCATCGACATCACCGCCATGCCGACGCACGAGATCATGCGGCTCGGCATCGCCCAGTCGCCCGAGGGCCGACGCATCTTTCCGCGCATGACGGTGATGGAGAACCTGCAGATGGGCGCCTCGCTGGTGCCCGAGGAGCACTTCGACGGCGACCTGGAGCGGGTGTTCACGCTGTTTCCGCGCCTCAAGGAGCGGATCGGCCAGCGCGGCGGCACGCTGTCGGGCGGCGAGCAGCAGATGCTGGCGATCGCCCGCGCGCTGATGGGGCGGCCGAAGCTGCTGCTGCTCGACGAGCCGTCGCTCGGCCTGGCGCCGCTGATCGTCAAGCAGATCTTCGCGGCGATCCGCGAGCTGAACGAGACGGAGGGGCTGACCGTCTTCCTGGTCGAGCAGAACGCCTTCCACGCGCTCAAGCTGGCGCATCGCGGCTACGTCATGGTCAACGGCAGCATCACCATGAGCGGCACCGGCGCGGAGCTTCTGCGGCGCGAGGAGGTGCGTGCGGCCTATCTCGAGGGCGGGCGGCACTAGCCGCCCGGGGGACATCCGGCGGAGAGCGGACGATGGAGAACGAGAACGCGCTGTTGTGGGAGGTCTCGGCCTCCGAATTCGTCTTCGTGACGGTGATCCTGGCCGGCTCGGCGGCCTATCTCACCGGCCGGGCGATGGCGCGCGGCTGGCTGGCCGACGCGCAGCTCGTCTTCTACATCGTGCTGCTGGCGGCGGCGACGCGCTTCATCCACTTCGCGCTGTTCGGCGGCACGCTGCTGGCGCCCTACTACTACGCCGTCGACCTTCTGGTGCTGCTCGTCGTCGCGTTTGCCGGCAAGCGGCTGACGCGCGCCCGGCAGATGGCCGTTCAGTACAGTTTCAAATACGCCCGTCGCGGCCTCTTCGGATGGCAAGAAAGGCCGGGCGGCAAAGCATGAGAATCATGCACGAAGTCTTTCCTTCGCGAAGGAGTTGGGCTTTGATGCTTGACACGCGGGAGGCAGGTCCCGCCGCGGCAGATCCGGAGAGAGCACCGTTCCGGCGCGCCAGGGGAGTATCCGGTGTTTTGAGGGAGAGAACATGAAAAAGTCACTCTTGGCTGGGGTCGCCCTCAGCTTCGCGATGACGGGCGCCGCCTATGCGGAGATCGTCATCGCCGTCGCCGGCCCGATGACGGGCCAGTACGCCTCGTTCGGCGAGCAGATGAAGGCCGGGGCCGAGCAGGCCGTCGCCGACATCAACGACGCCGGCGGCGTCAACGGCGAGATGCTGCGCCTGGAGGTGGGCGACGATGCCTGCGATCCCAAGCAGGCCGTGGCGGTCGCCAACCAGTTCGCCGGTTCGGGCGTCGTCTTCGTGGCCGGGCACTTCTGCTCGGGCTCGTCGATCCCGGCGTCGAACGTCTATGCCGAGGAGGGCATCATCCAGATCTCGCCGGCCTCGACCAACCCCGCCTTCACCGACGAGCGGCCCGGTCCCGGCGTCTATCGGGTGTGCGGCCGCGACGACCAGCAGGGCGCGGTGGCCGGCCAGTTCCTGATGGACAACTTCGGCGACAAGAAGGTGGCCTTCGTGCACGACAAGACGGCCTACGGCAAGGGCCTGGCCGACGCCACCATGGCGGCCTACGAGGCGGCCGGCGGCACGCCGGCGCTCTACGAGGCCTACACGGCCGGCGAGAAGGACTACACCGCGCTGGTCTCCAAGCTGAAGCAGGAGGGCATCGACGTCCTCTATGTCGGCGGCTACCACACCGAGGCCGGCCTGATGGCGCGCCAGATGCGCGAGCAGGGCATGGACACCGTGCTGGTGTCGGGCGACGCGCTGGTCACCGACGAGTACTGGGCGATCACCGGCGAGGCCGGCGAGGGCACGCTGATGACCTTCTCGCCCGACCCGCGCAAGAACGAGGTCGCCAAGCCGGTCGTCGACGCGCTGCTGGCCGCCGGCAAGACCGCCGAGGGCTACGCGCTCTACACCTACGCCGCGATCCAGGCCTGGACCGACGCCGTCGAGGCGGCCGGCTCGACCGACTACGACGCGGTCGTCTCGGCCCTCGACGACGGCACCTTCGAGACCGTGCTCGGCACGCTCGAGTTCGACGAGAAGGGCGACGTCACGCTGCCCGGCTACGTGTTCTACGAGTGGAAGGACGGCCAGTACGGCTATCTCGAGGAGTAGCCGACGCGCCTTGCGGAGGTCTGCGGCCCGGCGCCTGGCGCCGGGCCGCTTTTGTTGTGCGCTTGCCGTGCAGCGCGATGCCTCCGTCGCGCGGTCCGGTGCAGGCGACATCCCGCGGCTTGCGCGTTTGCACCGCACCATTTCCCGCGCTAAGCAGTCACACCCGCCTGTAAGCCCTTCCCGGAGGATCGCGCACGTGCCCATCCGCAAGCTGCTTGTCGCCAACCGTTCCGAGATCGCCATCCGCGTCTTCCGCGCCGCCAACGAGCTCGGCATCCGAACCGTGGCGATCTGGGCGGAGGAGGACAAGTACGCGCTGCACCGCTTCAAGGCCGACGAATCCTATCAGGTCGGCCGCGGCCCGCATCTCGAGCGCGACCTGGGGCCGATCGAGAGCTACCTGTCGATCGACGAGGTGATCCGCGTGGCGCTGCAGGCCGGCGCCGATGCGGTGCACCCCGGCTACGGACTGCTGTCGGAGAGCCCGGAGTTCGCCGAGGCCTGCGCGGCCAACGGGCTGATCTTCATCGGCCCGCGGCCGGAGACGATGCGCCGGCTCGGCAACAAGGTCGCCGCGCGCAACCTGGCCGTCGAGGTCGGCGTGCCGGTGGTGCCGGCCACCGAGCCGCTGCCCGACGACATGGCCGAGGTCGCCCGGATGGCCGAGACGATCGGCTATCCGATGATGCTCAAGGCGTCGTGGGGCGGCGGCGGGCGCGGCATGCGCGTCATCCGCGAGGCCGGCGCGCTGGAGCGCGAGGTGCAGGAGGCCAAGCGCGAGGCCAAGGCCGCCTTCGGCAAGGACGAGGTCTATCTGGAGAAGCTCGTCGAGCGCGCCCGCCACGTCGAGGTGCAGGTGCTGGGCGACACGCACGGCAACGCGGTGCACCTGTTCGAGCGCGACTGCTCGATCCAGCGGCGCAACCAGAAGGTCGTCGAGCGGGCGCCGGCGCCCTATCTCGACGCGGCCAAGCGCGAGGAGCTGGCCGGCTACGCGCTCAAGATCGCCAACGCCACCGACTATGTCGGCGCCGGCACGGTCGAGTTCCTGATGGACGCCGACAGCGGCCGGTTCTACTTCATCGAGGTCAATCCGCGCATCCAGGTCGAGCACACGGTGACCGAGGAGGTGACCGGCATCGACATCGTCAAGGCGCAGATCCACATCCTGGAAGGCAAGCGCATCGGCGAGCCGGCGTCCGGCGTGCCGCGGCAGGAGGAGATCGCGCTCAACGGCCACGCGCTGCAGTGCCGCATCACCACCGAGGACCCCGAGCAGAACTTCATCCCCGACTACGGCCGCATCACCGCCTATCGCGGCGCCACCGGCTTCGGCATCCGGCTCGACGGCGGCACGGCCTATTCGGGCGCCGTCATCACGCGCTACTACGACCCGCTGCTGGAGAAGGTGACGGCGTGGGCGCCGTCGGCGGAAGAGGCGATCCTGCGCATGGACCGGGCGCTGCGCGAGTTCCGCATCCGCGGCGTGGCGACCAACCTGACCTTCCTCGAGGCGATCGTCGCGCATCCGCGCTTCCGCGACAACTCCTACACCACGCGCTTCATCGACGAGACGCCGGAGCTGTTCGCCCAGGTCAAGCGGCAGGACCGCGCCACCAAGCTGCTCAACTACCTGGCCGACGTCACCGTCAACGGCCATCCCGAGACGCGCGACCGGCCGCGGCCCAACGCGCATGCCGCCGCGCCGCGCGTGCCCTTCGTCGACCGCCCGGTGCCCGACGGCACGCGCCAGCGGCTCGACGCGCTCGGGCCGGAGGGCTTCGCACGCTGGATGCGCGAGGAGCGCCGGGTGCTGGTCACCGACACGACGATGCGCGACGGCCACCAGTCGCTGCTCGCCACGCGCATGCGCACCTTCGACATCGCCCGCATCGCCGGCGTCTACGGCCGGGCGCTGCCGGAGCTGTTCTCGCTGGAGTGCTGGGGCGGCGCGACCTTCGACGTCGCCATGCGCTTCCTCACCGAGGACCCGTGGGAGCGGCTCCGGCTGATCCGCGAGGGCGCGCCGAACATCCTGCTGCAGATGCTGCTGCGCGGCGCCAACGGCGTCGGCTACACCAACTATCCCGACAATGTGGTCGAGCACTTCGTGCGCCAGGCGGCGGCCGGCGGCATCGACCTGTTCCGCGTCTTCGACTGCCTCAACTGGGTCGAGAACATGCGTGTGGCGATGGACGCGGTGCGCGCCGAGGGCAAGCTGTGCGAGGCGGCGATCTGCTACACCGGCGACATCCAGGACCCGGAGCGGGCGAAATACGACCTCAACTACTATGTCGGGCTCGCCCGCGAGCTGGAGGCGGCCGGCGCGCACATCCTGGCGATCAAGGACATGGCCGGGCTGCTCAAGCCGGCGGCCGCGCGCGTGCTGTTCAAGGCGCTGCGCGAGGCGACCGACCTGCCGATCCACTTCCACACGCACGACACCTCGGGCATCGCCGCGGCCACGGTTCTGGCGGCGGTGGAGGCGGGCGTCGACGCCGTCGACGCGGCGATGGACGCCGTGTCGGGCAACACCTCGCAGCCCTGCCTGGGCTCGATCGTCGAGGCGCTCGAGCGCGACGAGCGGGCGACCGGGCTCGATCCGGAGTGGATCCGGCGCATCTCCTTCTACTGGGAGGCCGTGCGCAACCAGTACGCCGCCTTCGAGAGCGACCTCAAGGGGCCGGCCTCGGAGGTCTATCTGCACGAGATGCCGGGCGGCCAGTTCACCAATCTGAAGGAGCAGGCCCGCTCGCTGGGGCTCGAGACGCGCTGGCACGAGGTGGCGCAGGCCTATCACGACGTCAACCTGATGTTCGGCGACATCGTCAAGGTGACGCCGTCGTCCAAGGTGGTCGGCGACATGGCGCTGATGATGGTCAGCCAGGACCTCAGCGTCGAGCAGGTGCTCGACCCGAACAAGGACATCGCCTTCCCAGACTCCGTGATCTCCATGCTGCGCGGCGATCTCGGCCAGTCGCCGGGCGGCTGGCCGGAGGCGCTGCAGAAGAAGGCGCTCAAGGACGAGGCGCCGATCACCGTGCGGCCGGGCTCGCTGCTGGCGCCGGCCGATCTCGATGCCGCGCGCGCCGAGCTCGAGGAGACGGTCGGCCGCGCGGTCGACGAGCAGGAGCTGTCGGCCTGGCTGATGTATCCCAAGGTGTTCGTCGAGTTCGCCGCCGCGCAGGAGAGCTACGGTCCGGTCAGCGTGCTGCCGACGCCGGTCTATTTCTACGGCATGGCGCCGGAGGACGAGATCCTGGTCGACATCGAGCGCGGCAAGACGCTGGTCGTCCGCTGCCTGGCGATCGGCGAGGCCGACGACAAGGGCATGGTGACGGTGTTCTTCGAGCTCAACGGCCAGCCGCGCCGCGTGCGCGTGCCCGACCGGGCGCACGGCGCCGGGGCGGCCAAGGCGCGGCGCAAGGTCGAGCCGGGCAACGAGGCGCAGGTCGGCGCGCCGATGCCGGGCGTGGTCTCGTCGGTCGCCGTGGCGGCCGGCCAGACGGTCAAGGCCGGCGACGTGCTGATGTCCATCGAGGCGATGAAGATGGAGACCGCGCTGCACGCCGAGCGCGACGGCACGGTGGCCGAGGTGCTGGTCTCGGCCGGCGACCAGATCGACGCCAAGGACCTGCTCGTCGTCTTCGAGTAGAGCGTTGCCGGGCGGCGACGCCCGGGCGCCGTCGCGGAACGCTCGGCAGGCGCCGGAACGGCGCTCCGGCCGTCAGCCGCTCGCCGCATAGGCGGCGAGCGCGGCGTGCAGGAAATCGGCGACGCGGCGGATGCGCGGGCTGGTGCGCACGTCGCGATGCATGGCGAGCCACATCGGCAGAACCGGAAGGCGCAGCTCCGGCAGCAGCGCCTCGACATGTGGATCGGCGGCGACCAGCGCACGCTGCGCGAAGCCGATGCCGTTGCCGGCGCGCACCGCCTCCCACAGCACCGGCTGGCTGTCGCAGCGCAGGCGGAAGGCGTGGCGGTCGACCGCCGTGCCCATGGCGGCGAAGCCGCGGATGATGGCGTCGTCGCGGTCCTGGCCGATCAGGTCGTGCGCGAGCAGGTCGAGCGGCGCCTGCGGTCGGCCGCGGCGGGCGAGATAGCGCGTCGCCGCACAGGCGGTGAGCGGCAGGTCGGCCACCTTGCGCGCCAGCAGGTCGAGCTGTTCGGGCGCCACCATGCGCACGGCGATGTCGGCGTCGCGGCGCAGCAGGTTGTCGACCCGGTCGGAGGCGACGATCTCGACCTCGATCTCCGGCTCCGCCTCGCCGAGCCGGGCCAGCATCGACGGCAGAACGTAGGTGGCGACGATCTCGCTCGCCGAGACGCGCACCGTGCCGGCCACCGTTTCCGTGGCGCCGAGCGCCAGACGCGAGAAGGCGGCCGCCTCCTCGCCGACGCGGCGCGCCCGGTCGTAGAGCCGCAGGCCGCTGTCGCTCAACGCATAGCCGCGCCGGCCGCGGCGGAACAGGGTGAGGCCGAGCGCCCGCTCGAGCTCGGCGACGTGGCGGCCGAGCGTCGGCTGGCTGGTGCCGAGCCGCCGTGCCGCGGCCGACAGGCTGCCGGTCTCGGCGATGGCGATGAAGCTCTTGATCAGGTTCCAGTCGAGGTCGGTCAGCGCCACAATCTATTCATTCATGAATGAAACAAGATCAACAATAGCAAATTTTCCTTCACGCATGAAGATGCGATCGTCCGTTCCACAGCGATGGAAACCGGCAACGGAAAAAGGAGACATGCCATGCCGACGATCGTGATCCTGGGGGCGGCCGGCCGTGTCGGCGACGCGGCCGCCCGTGCCTCCCTGGCGGCCGGCTGGCGGGTGCGCGGCGTCGGCCGCGGCGCGCGCACGGCGCAGATGGCGCCCGGCGTCGAGCCGGTGGCGGCCGACGCGGCCGACCGCGCGGCGCTTATCGATGCCTGCCGCGGCGCCGACGTCATCCTCAACGCGCTCAACCCGCAATACACCGAATGGGCCGACAAGGTGCTGCCGATGGCCGAGGCCGTGCTCGCCGCGGCGGAAGCCAGCGGCGCCACCCACATGCTGCCCGGCAACGTCTACAATTTCGGCTACGGGATCGGCCTCGACACGGCCGAGGATGCCGCGCAGCAGGGCGGCACGGAGAAAGGCCGCATCCGCGTCGCGATGGAGGCGCTGTTCGCCCGCGCGGCGGCCGAGCGCGGCGTGCAGACGATCGTGCTGCGCGCCGGCGACTTCTACGGCGGCAGGCGGCCGGGAAGCTGGCTCGACCTGATGATCCTGGCCAAGCTGAAGCGCGACGTCTTCGTCTGGCCGGGGCCGATGGACGTGCCGCACGCCTTCGCCTATCTGCCCGACCTGGCGCGCGCCTTCGTGGCGCTGGCCGAGCGGCGCGGCGAGCTGGCGCGCTTCGCGCGCTTCCACTTCGCCGGCCACACGCTGACCGGCGCGGCGATGAAGGCGGCGACGGAGCGCGCCCTCGGCCGGCCGCTGGCGCGGCGCGGCGTGCCGTGGACGCTGTTGCGCGCCGGCGGGCTGTTCGTGCCGATGCTGCGCGAAGTGGCGGCGATGGCCTATCTGTGGTCGACGCCGCATTCGCTCGACGGACACCGGCTCGCCGGCGCGGTCGGCACGCTGCCCTCGACCGACCCCGTGGCGGCGATCGGCCAGGCCGTGCGCGATCTGGCGCTCGACGGGCGGGCCGGCACGGCCGACGTGGTCGCCGGCGCCCGCCGCGCCGCATAGGGCGTTTGCGGGCGAGGGGAAAGCCGGTTCGCCGGCCCGCCGCCGGCGCTACTCGGCCGCCTTCGGGAAGGCGTCGCCCGGCAGGTCGGTGTTGTCGGCCTTGCGCTTGCGGTCCCGCCGCTTCTTGCCGCCGTCGGCCGGCGCCGCGTCGCCGGCCGGCCCGGCCTCCGCGTCGCGGCGGCCGAACAGCCGCGCGAACAGGCTGCGGCGTGCGGCGTGCGGCCGCGTCTCGCGGGTGAACACCATCAGCGCGGCCGGCGTGACGATCAGCGTCAGCACCGTCGCGAAGGCGAGGCCGTAGACGATGGCGCTCGACAGCGCGATCCACCACTGGGTCGACGGCGCGCCGATCGTCGTCTCGTGGTTGAGGATCTCGAGGTTGACGCCGAGCGCGATCGGCAGCACGCCGAGGATCGCCGTCACCGCCGTCAGCACGACCGGGCGGGCGCGCTCGCGGCAGGTCTGCAAGACCGCCTCGAGCTTGTTCCAGCCCTCCTCGCGCAGCCGGTCGTAGGTGTCGATCAGCACGATGTTGTTGTTCACCACCACGCCGGCGAGCGCGATGACGCCGATGCCCGACATGACGACGCCGAAGGGCTGGCCGGTGATCAGCAGGCCGAGGAAGACGCCGATCGTCGACATCACCACCGCCGACAGCACCAGGAACACGCTGGTGAACTTGTTGAACTGGGCGAGCAGCACGACGAAGATGAGGAACAGCGCAGCGGCGAACGCCTTGGACAGGAAGGCCTGCGCCTTGCGGCTCTCCTCGTCCTCGCCGGCCAGGCTCCAGCGCGTGCCGCCAAGCTCCATGCCCTGCATCATGTCGGTGACGTCGGCCAGCACGGCGGCCGTCTGCGCGCCCTCGCGCACATTGGCCTCGACGACGATGGTGCGCTCGCCGTCGATGCGGTTGAGCGTGCCGACGCGCTCGGCTGGCTCGCGGGTGACGAAGTTGGCGATCGGCACCGGCCCCTGCGCCGTCTGCACGCGCAGCTGGTCGAGCGTGGCGAGCGTGCGCCGGTCCTCCGGCAGCCTGAGGCGGATGTCGACGGGATCGTCGGAGCCGGCCGGCCGGTAGTCCGACAGCTTGAGGCCGGTGGTGACGAGTTGCACCACCGTGCCCACCGAGGCGGGCGCGATGCCGTACTGCGCGGCCCTGGCGCGGTCGACGCGGATCTCCCAGTCGACGCCCGGCGGCGGCAGGCCGTCGGAGATGTCGATCACGTCGGGGATCTGGGCGAGCCGGGCCGCGACGCGCGCGGCCGTCGCGTCGAGGCCGGAGGGGTCGGCGGCCGACAGGCGGATCTGCACCGGCTTGCCGGTCGGCGGTCCGGCCTGCGGCACCTGCACGGCGACGTCGGCACCGGGAATGCCGGTCATCACCTGGCGCAGATCGGCGAGGATCGCGTTGGCCGGCTTGCGCTCGCGCCAGTCGACGAACTCGTACTGGATGGTGCCGATCACGTCCTCGGGGATCTCGGCGCCGCCGCCGCGCGTCTTGCCGACGCGGGTGTAGACGGTCTCGACGCCGGGCCAGCCGAGGATGCGCTCCTCGGCGCGGGCGACGATGGCGTCCATCTCCTGCAGCGACAGGTTGCCGCGCGCATGCACGTAGAGCAGGCCGTACTCCGGCTCGACCTCGGGGAAGAACTCGACGCCGGCACCGTACTGGCCGTAGCTGTACATGACGCCGACCAGAAGGCCGACGGCGAGCAGCAGCACGGTGACGGGAAAGCGCACGGCGCGCTTGACGATCCCCATGTAGAGGCCGTCGCGCTTGCCCTGCGGCTCGGGATGCGCCTTGCCGAACATGGCGCCCAGCGTCGGCGTGAAGACCAGCGCGTAGAGCATCGAGGCCGACAGCGTCACGATCAGCGTGATCGGCAGGTACTTCATGAAGTCGCCGACGATGTCGGGCCAGAACAGGAGCGGCGAGAAGGCGGCGATGCGCGTCATCGTGGCGGCGACCACCGGCCCGGCCATGCGCTTGGCGGCGAGCGAGAAGGCCTGCTTGCGCTCCATGCCCTCCGACATGCGGCGCTCGGCGAACTCGGTGACGATGATGGCGTCGTCGACCAGCATGCCGACCGCCAGGATGAGGCTGAACAGCACCACGATGTTGACCGTGAAGCCGGCCAGCGACAGCAGCAGCATGCCCATCAGGAAGGAGGCGGGAATGGCGAAGCCGATCATCATCGAGGCGCGCCCGGACAGCGCGTAGAGGATGACGATGAAGACCAGGATGACGGCCGTCACCACGCTGTTCTCGAGATCGCCGAGAAGCTGGCGGATCGTCTTCGACTTGTCCTGCGAGAAGCTGACCGAGGTGCCTTCGGGCAGGGTCGCGGCGAACGCGTTGGCGACCGCCTTCACCTGGTCGACCGTCTCGACCAGGTTGGCGCCGACGCGCTTCGACACCTCGATGGCGATCGCCGGCCGGCCGTCGAGCCGCGTGATCGTCTCGGCGTCCTTGTAGGTGGAGCGCACCGTGGCGAGGTCGCGGGCGCGCACCACCGCGTTCGGCCCGGCGACGATCGGCAGGTTGGCGACGTCCTCGACGGTCTCGATCAGCGCCGGCACCTTGACGGCGTAGCGGCCCTCGTCGCCCTCCAGCGTGCCGGCCGCGACCAGGCTGTTGCCGGCGTTTACGCCCTGCACGAGCTGGTCGAGCTGCAGGCCGTAGGAGGACAGCTTCACCGGGTCGATGATGACCTCGACGAGGTCCTCGCGCGCGCCGCGCAGCGCGCCCTCGAGCACGCCGGGGATCTCCTCGATGCGGTCGCGCAGCTCGCGGCCGGCCGCCGTCATCACGCGCTCGGGCAGGTTGCCGGCGAGCGTGACGACGAGAACCGGGAACTCCGAGACGTTGACCTCGCTGATCGTCGGATCGTCGGCACCCTGCGGCAGGTCGCGCTCGGCGTCCGACACCTTGGCGCGCACGTCTTCCAGCGCGTCCGACATCGCCGTGCCGGGCATGAACTCGACGAGCACGAAGCCGCCGCCCTGATAGGCGGAGGCGCGCATCTCCTTGACCCCCTTCAGGCCCTTCAGCTTGGTCTCGACCGGGCGCAGCAGCAGGCGCTCGGCGTCCTCCGGCGAGATGCCCTGGTAGCCGAGGCTGACATAGATGATCGGGATCTGGACGTCCGGCTCGGCCTCCTTCGGGATCGACTGGTAGGCGAGCGCGCCCGCGACCACGAAGAACAGCAGGATCGACAGGGTCAGCCTGGCATTGCGGATGGCGTAGTCGACGATGCCCATCGTGCCGTCCTACCGGGTGCCGCCGGCCGCGGCGGCGCCGCCGACGAGGCTGCGGATCGTTTCCGCGTCGGCCTCGACCGCGTTGACGGTCTCGCCCTCGGAGACGAGATCCTGGCCGGCGACGATGATGCGCGCGTCGGCCGGCACGCCGCCGAGCACGAGGCCCTGCGGCGTGTCGTCGACGAGGTCGATCGGATAGAAGACGACGCGGTTCTCGGCGTCGACGGCGCGCACGCCGAGGTCGCCCTCGTTGCTCAGCGTCACCACCGAGCGCGGCAGCACAACGGCCTCCACCGGGGTGGCGCGCAGCGTGACCTCGGTGGTCATGCCGGCGGGAACGGCGCGCTCGGGATTGTCGACCGCGACCTCGACGCGGAAGGTGCGCGTCTGCGGCGAGGCGGCGCGGCTGATGTAGCGCACGGTGCCCGTGCGCGTCTCGCCGGAGACGAGCCGCACCTCCGCCGCATCCCCGACGGCGAGATAGCCGAGATCGCGCTCGGAGACCTCGCCGACGGCGATCACCGGGTCGAGCTGCAGCAGCGTGGCGATCTCGGAGCCCTGCATCACCGCGGCGCCTTCCTCGACGCGGATGCGGTCGACGATGCCGGAGAACGGCGCCTCCAGCGTCGTGCGCTCCAGGTCGGCCTCGGCGGATTCGAGCTGCGAGCGGGCGGCGGCCAGCGCCGAGCGCGCCTCCTCGAGGCGCAGCTTGGGCAGGTTGCCGGAGGCGGCGAGCCGCTCGGCGGCCTCGGCTTCCGCCTCGCGCTGCACGACGAGCTGGCGCGCGGTGTCGACCGCGGCCTGCTTGCCCTCGGCCTCGAGCCGGACGATCAGGTCGCCGGCGGCGACTGCGTCGCCCTGCTCGACGGGCAGGCTCTCGACGGTGCCGGCCAGCCGGCTGACCAGCGTGGCCCGCTTGTCGGCCTCGGTCTCGCCGGCGATGCGGATGGCGCGCGCATGCGCGACGCGCGGCGGCACGACGACGCCCACCGTGGTGGGCGCGACCGCCTGCTCGACGCGCTCGGGCGCGGCCTCGTCGGCCGGCTCTACGCTGCCCGCGGAGGAAAACTCGCCCGTGGCGATCCAGGCGGTCGCTCCCGCGAGCACGAGCACCGCGGCAACCTTGTGTAGCTTCAATCTGGCCATGACGTCTTCCGGTGCGCGGCAGCGCGACGGCCGGCGGCCGGACGCGGGGCACGCGGCTCGATATGGGTCGCCGCCGCCGCCAGTTCAATCGCGGGCAGGGCGGGCGGACGGCGCGCGGCGGTTTCTATACCATTGCTGCAGTGCAAAAAGAACATCAAATCTTCGTGCCCGCCCGCCGGCGGGCCGGTCTCCTGACAGGGTTGCAGGCGGCCGGTGCGGCGCTCGCGGACATGCCGCGGCGGGACCGACGGCGCCGGCCTCGCCAGCTTGCGGCGACCGCGCACCGACCGCCCCTAGTCCGGCTCGGGACAGGGCGCGCCGGCGGCCGACCAGCGCTCGATGGCGGCGAACGTCGCCTCGGCCGAGCCCGGCGCCGGCTCGCGGCCGGGGCCGGGCTGCCAGCCCCAGCCGACCAGCGCGTCGTCACGCACATGCACGGCGATCTCGGCCAGGCTGCGCCCGCCATTGCGCTCGGGATCCTTGATCTGGGCGCAGATCTCGGCCGACGACTTGCCGAACCAGGCCATCTCGGCCGGCGCCAGATGCCAGGAGGGCGCACCGGGCGGGCCGTGCGGCTTGGCCGAATTGGTCTCGAAATGGCAGGTCATGCAGCGCAGGCCCGGATTGCCGAAGCCCGACTCGTCGGCGCCGCGGCGCACGTTGAAGGCGTGCGCCCGCGTCGCGCCGTAGCTCGGCCCCGACCAGCGCGGCCGGTTGTCCTCGACATGGCAGTTGGCGCAGCGCGGATGAGCGAGCACGGCGACGATCGCGCGCCAGGCCGGCAGGCCGCGCTCCAGGTCGACCGCCAGCGCCGGCTCGGGCGCGGCCGCGCCGTCGTCCTGCGCGGCGAGCGGGGCAAGCGCCGGCAGGGCGGCCGCCGCGGCGAGCGCCAGCATGCGGGCGCGCCGCCTCATGCAAACGTCACCGCATGCGACAGCGGCAGCCGGCGCAGGCGCTCGCCGGTCAGCGCCGAGACCGCGTTGACCAGCGCGGCGATGGCCGGCGGCGTGCCGATCTCGCCGACGCCGCCCATCTCGGGCGCGGTCTCCAGCACGGCGACCTCGAAACGCGGGCACTGGTGGATGCGCATCGCGTCGTAGTCGTGGAAGTTGGACTGCGCGACGCGGCCCTCGGCGAAGGTGATCTCCTGGCCGGTGGCCGCCGACAGGCCGAAGACGGCGCCCGACACGAGCTGCGCCTCGATGTTGCGCGGGTCGAGCGCGGTGCCGACGTCGGCGGCGAGCCACACCCGCTCGATGCGCACGCCACGCTCGCCCTCTGCCACCTCGACGACGGCGCCGGACCAGCTCCCGAAGCAGGCGGAGAACGCGATGCCGCGCGCCCGGCCGTCGCCCGGCGGCGTCTGCCAGCCGGACATGGCGGCCAGCGTGTCGACGACGTTGACCGCTGTCGGCCAGGGCTGCATCAGCCGGCGGCGCAGGGCGACCGGGTCGTGCCCGCCGGCCGCCGCGATCTCGTCCAGAAAGCACTCGTGGAAGAAGGCGTTGTAGGAATAGCCGACCGAACGCCAGTAGCCGACCGGCAGGTCGAGCGGCACCGGCACGCCCTCCACCCGGTAGTCGGGCACCGCATAGGGCTGGTTGAAGGTGCCGTCGACCAGCGAGCGGTCGGGACCGGCGAGCGGCACGCCGGGAAAGATGCGCGGCACCATGCTGGCCATGATCGAGGGCGAGGCGATCTTCATGTCGATCGCCGCCGGCAGCCCGTCGTCGCCGAGCCGGGCGCGCAGGCGGCCATAGGCGGCGGGGCGGTAGGCGTCGTGCGTGGTGTCTTCCTCGCGCGTCCAGGTGACCTTGACCGGGCGGCCGTCGGTCTCGGCCGCCACCAGCGCGGCGTAGACGGCGTAGTCGGTCTCGAGCCGACGGCCGAAGCCGCCGCCGAGATAGGTGGTGTGGACGGTGCAGGCCTCCGCCGGCAGGCCGACCGCCTCCGCGCACAGCTTCTGGACGAGGGTCGGCACCTGGTTGGGCGCCCACACCTCGAGCCGGCCGTCGGCCAGCCGGGCGGTGGCGTTCATCGGCTCCATGCAGGCATGGGCGAGCCAGGGCGCGCGGTACTCGGCCTCGACCAGCCGCTCGCGCGGCGCGTCGGCGAAGGCGACGTCGACGTCGCCGTCGTCGCGCAACGAGAAGCCGGATTCGTCGGCCGCCGCCTCGATCGCCGCCCACAGCCCGTCGTCGTCGGCCGGATAGGTGGCCGGTGCCCAGTCCGCCTCGACCGCGTCGGCGCCGCGGAAGGCGTGCCAGGTCGAGCGCGCGACGACGGCGAAGCCGTGGCCCAGGCGGTGCGCGATCGGCACCACCTTGACGACGCCGGGCATCGCCTCGGCGGCCTGCGCGTCCATGCCGCGCATCGGCGCGCCGAGATGCGGGTTCATGCGCACGGTGGCGTGCAGCATGTCGGGCAGCGCCACGTCGACGCCGTAGATCGGCGCGCCGGTCACCTTGGCGCGCATGTCGGTGCGCGGCAGCGCGGTGCCGAGCAGGCGCCAGGCCTCGCGCGGCTTGAGGGCCGGCTCGGCCGGCGGATCGAGCCGGGCGGCGGCCTGCGCCACCTCGCCGTAGCTCACGCTGCGCCCGGTGGCGGGATCGGTGACGCGGCCGTCGGCCGTCTGCAGGCTAGAGGCGGCGACGTTCAGCGTCTTGCCGGCGGCCGCCTTCAGCGTCTCGCGGGCGGCCGCGCCGGCGCGCCGCATCTTGACGAAGGCGTCGACGGTCGACGACGAGCCGCCCGTCGCCTGCAGGCCGAGGAACTTGCCGAACACGGCGATGCCGTCGCGGGCGAGCTCGGCCAGCCAGGACTCGTCGAACTGCGGGAAGGGCACGCCTTCCTTCAGCATGGCGATGTTGGCATAGGCCGGCGAGGCCGGGCCGTGCTCGATGCGCACGCGCTCGAGCGCGACGTCGAGCTCCTCGGCGACGAGCGCGGCGAGCGTCGTCTCGACGCCCTGGCCCATCTCGGCGCGCGGCACGATGATCGTGACGGTATCGTCGCTGCCGATCGTCACATAGGGGTTGAAGGCCGCCTCGCCCGCCTCGAGCCCGGCTTCGAGCGGATTGGGGTAGGGCTTGCGGTAGGCGTAGTAGCCGAAGGCGACGCCGCCGGCCACGGCGACCGCGGCGACCAGCAGCGTGCGGCGGGTGATGGTGCCGGCGCGCGACATCGCCTCAGGCCCCCGCGCCGTCGCGCGCGGCGCGCCGGATGGCGGCGCGGATGCGCGGATAGGTGCCGCAGCGGCACAGATTGCCGCCCATGGCGGCGTCGATCTCCTCGTCGCTCGGATCGGCGATCTCGGCCAGAAGCGCCACCGCGCTCATGATCTGGCCGGCCTGGCAGTAGCCGCACTGGGCGACCTGCTCGTCGAGCCAGGCCTGCTGCACGGGGTGCAGCGCGTCGCCCTCCGCCAGCCCCTCGATGGTCGTCACCGCACCCTCCACCGCGCCGACCGGCATGACGCAGGCGCGCACCGGCTGGCCGTCGACCAGCACCGTGCAGGCGCCGCAGGCGGCGATGCCGCAGCCGAACTTCGGCCCGGTGATGCCGGCCAGGTCGCGCAGCGCCCACAGGAGCGGCATGTCCGGCTCGGCGTCGATCTCGATCGGTCTTCCGTCCACCGTAAGGCGCATGGGCGCGTCCGCTTGCTGATGGCGTGGCGGCCCGTGGCGCGGACCGGGAAACAACTTGACAAAATATGTCATTTTGTCAATAGACCATGATGCCGAAAGGCATGCAGCGGTGTTCGAACGGCATCATGGCCTGTCCGATTGATCTCGCCGCATGTCTGCGGGGCCGGGCGCGTTGGCCCGGTTGCGACATGCTATAGGGGATTATGCAGCCACTCCTCGACGATGCGGCCCGGGCCGCCGATCCCAAGCGCGCGCGCATCCTGGAGGGTGCCGTCAAGGTGTTCCTCGCCTATGGCTATGCCCGCACCACGATGGACGACATCGCGCGCGCGGCGGAGGTGTCGCGGCCGGCGCTCTACGTCGTGTTCAGGAACAAGACCGACATCTACCGCGCCATCGGCGCGACGATGATGGCGCGCACGACGACGGCCGCAGAGGCGGCGCTGGCCGGCGGGGGCGGCTTCGCCGAGCGCCTGACGGCGGCGCTCGACGCCGCCTTCTTCACCACGCTGGCGCCGTTCGACGAGTCGCCGCACGGCGACGAGATCCTCGACATGAAGAACAGCCTGGCCGGCGACCTGGTGACCGAGTGGCGCGACGCCATGGCCGCGGTGTTCGCGCGCGCCGTCGCCGAGGAGGCGGCGCGCCGCGGCACCGATCTCGCCGCCCGCGGGCTGAGCGCGGCGGCGCTCGCCGACCTGCTGCTCGACAGCCTGGAGGGGATGAAGGCGCGCGGCCTGCGCATCGCCGAGATCGGCCGCCAGGCGCGCGGCGTCGTCGCGGCGGTGGATCTGGCGCTGCGCGCCTAGAGCCGTTCTGCGTTTCACGGAATCGCAGACCGGCTCTAACTCATTGTTTTCCCGCGTTTCCGAACGGCGAACCGGTTTCCACTTCGCCTGG
>NZ_JAOAOP010000030.1:7500-40666 GCF_030398335.1 Aquibium sp. A9E412 | reverse complement strand
CGGGCACGGGGAGAACGGGGCGAAGGGCCGGTGCGGGGGCGCTGCCCCTCATCCGCCTGCCGGCATCGTCTCCCCGCGAGCGGGGAGAAGGGCGGCTGCATCGCCGTTTCCCTCTCCCCGTTCACGGGGAGAGGGTGAGGGTGAGGGGCAGCGCCAACCGCAACGCAAGGGCTGTTTCTTCCCCGTTTCAGGCGCATACTCCAGCAGGGTCGCGGCTGGATCTGCCTCGGCTGCGCCATCCTTCGACATGCCGATGGTGCGCCGACGGAGGAGCCGCTGTTTTCACGGGGGAGGGCATGCGTGGTCCGCGACGCATCAGAACGCGCCGGGCGCGGCAGTTGCGCGGGACAGACAACGAGGCCGAAGCGGTTCTATGGTCGAACCTTCGCGCCCGCCGGCTTAACGGGTACAAGTTCGTGCGGCAGCTTCCCATCGGCCCCTACTTCGCCGATTTCGCCTGCCGTGAGCGGCGGCTCGTCGTCGAGGTCGACGGAAGCCAGCATGCCGGCCAAGCGTCGGATCGCGTACGAGACGAGCGTATGAAGGCTGCCGGATGGTCAGTGTTGCGCGTATGGCATGTCGACGTCCTCAGGGAACGGGACGGCGTCCTGGAAACGATCGTTGCCGCGCTCGACGGACGGCTGAGCACCACGGTCAGCAGCGAGTTGCGCTTCGTGCCTGCGGTGGACGAGACGGAGGCAGACGATTGAGGGCGCTCGCGGACGCCATCCGGCATCGGACGCAGCGTGTTCCGGATCGCCTGGTGCCCGCGCGATGAACCTGTTGCGCGATGCCGATCTGATCTACGGCCGGCTGCTGCCGGTCGAGGCGCCGCATCTGGTCGCCCGCTACAACCGGGCGCTCGAGGCCTTCGGCCTGCCGGCGGTGACGCTCGAGCGCTTCGAGATCGACCGCACCGGCTTCTCGCCGCAGGTCGCCGAGGCGCTCGGCGATCCGCACTATCTCGATCCCAACGCGGTCAACCGGCGCTTCGTCATCCTGACGCCGGCGCAGATCGAGCTGCCGGTCGTGCACACCGCCTTTTCCAACACGTCGCAGCTCATGTTCGAGTTCATGAGCCGCAACGCGCGCGCCATCCACGCGCTGACGATCAAGGACGTCATCTACGGCGAGATCGAGGACACGGTGTCCAAGGTGGAGGACATCGAGGACCTGCTGTCGATCAACCAGGTGGAGTTCCGCGTGCTGTCGGCGGAGGACCTGCTCGGCAAGGCGGCCGAGCTCGGCCGGCTGGTCGACCGGCTGAAGCAGGAGCCCGACGCCTGGCGCGACACCGCCATGCTGGAGCGCATGGTGGCGCTGGCGCGCGAGACCGGCGATATTCGCGAGAACGCGCTGGTGCCCGACCAGGTGATCTTCCGCCACGCCGCCTACTGGACGAGCCATTTCGGCGGGGTCTACGTGTTCGTCGATCCCGACGTGACCACCGTCATCAGCGATCCGGCCGCGCCCGGCTTCCGCCGCTCGCGCCCCTGGCAGGTCTCGTACCTGCCGATCCGCGACGCCGGGCGGGTGTTCGACTTCCTCTTGAAGACCGGCCGCGTCGAGCTGCCGCGCGCCTCGTGGATCGAGGGTTCCGGCTATCTCGACCATCGCGCCGACATGGCGGTGCGCGACCTGGTGCGGCGCACCGACCCGCAGGCCGATCCGGCGCGCATCGACCCGGTGTGGCTGCAGACCTGGGTGCACAGGAACGCCGAACAGGTGCGGCGCGACGGCGTCTACCCGTTCCTCAACGCGGCGCGGCGCGAGATCGCCCAGCTCGGCCGGCTGGCGGTCGACGAGATGGCGCCGCTCCACCGCTTCCTCGTCGTGCGGGCCGCGCCGGACCATCCGGACGCCTGGCTCGTCAACCGGCTGATCTCCGACTTCGTGCCGTCCGACGTCGTGTCGCGCTATGTGTTCAACAAGCAGGGCTTCTACGCCGACTACGCGGCGCTGGCGCCGGCCTGGCGGGCGCATGTTGTGGCGCTTCTGAAAAGCGCCTATCTCAAGGACAAGGCGGCGTTGCGCGCGCGCCTCTACGGGCTGTCCGACTAGAGCGCGGCGGCTTGCGAGGGATTTGGACCGCGTGGACGGCGAACCGGTTTCCGCTTCGCCCGCAAACGCTCTAACGGGAGGCGCTTCGTGCTCGATCCGATCGTGAACTTCTTCAGCCGCGTCTTCCAGGCGATCGGCCGCGGCGTCGGCTACGTGGCGGGCGCCATCGCCTGGCCGTTCCTGGCCTTCGGGCGCTGGTACGCGCGGCGCGGCTGGCTCATCAAGGGGCCGATCGGCATTGCGCTCCTGGCGCTCGTCGGCTTCTACGGCTACTTCGTGTGGAACACCCAGGTGTGGAGCGGCTTCGACCCCGACTACGCCGACACCTACAGCTTCGAGATCCGCAACATCTCGGCCGGCGAGCAGGTGTCGGCGGCCGACGGCGGCGACACGACGCGGACCTGCGGACGCTCCGGCATCGCCGACGTGACGGCCGACCTGATCGACTTCAACGTCAACGAGAACGCGTGGATCTCCTCCATGCTTCTCTACAAGACCGGCCTGTTCGGCATCGACTGGGACGACACCCCCTTCCTCGACAACAAGGCCTCCTTCCAGCGCGGCGTCAACCAGGCCGCGCGGCGCACCACCATCGAGCTGGTCGACACGCTGGGCCGCATCCGCGGCACCTCGCAGATCGACCAGAACCTGCAGGACGCGCGCGGCAACCTGCAGTTCGACGAGTACACCTGGTATTTCGGCGTCAACCCGTTCGGGCCGAAGACGCCGACGCCGAGCTTCTACCGCGCGGCGATCCGCGACCTGCAGGTCTTCAACGACCGGCTCGAGACCTGCAACGCCGTGTTCGACGCGCGCGCCGACAATCTGGTGCAGTTCCTCGACCGCATCGCCAGCGACATCGGCTCAACCTCGGCGATCCTGCGCGAGCGCTCCGAGAGCCACAACAGCGGCTGGTTCGATCCGCGCGCCGACGACCGCTTCTGGTTCGCCTACGGCCAGCTCTACGGCTACTACGGCATCCTGCAGGCGGCCGGCGCCGACTTCGAGGACGTCATCAAGCAGCGCTCGATCGGCCCGCTGTGGGAGACGACGCTCGGCCAGTTCCGCGCCGCGCTCGCCATCCAGCCGGCCATCGTGTCGAACGGGCGCGAGGACGGCTGGATCATGCCGACCCACCTGGCGACGATGGGCTTCTACATCCTGCGCGTGCGCTCGAATCTGGTCGAGATCCGCCAGGTGCTCGACCGCTGAGGCGGGCGGGCCGCGCCGCGCGGGCTGTCGCAATTCGCGCATTGCATGGCTGTTTCAAGACGGCACGGCGCGCGCCGGCGAGGCTTTATGCGGCGCTGCGGCGCCGAATGCCCGCGCCGCGACCGATTCATCCCGGGGGGAGCTCATGGCCGAGGTCAAGTCCGACATCGAAATCGCGCGCGCCGCAAAGAAGAAGCCGATCCAGGAGGTCGGCGCCAGGCTTGGCATTCCGGCCGAGCACCTGCTGCCCTACGGCCACGACAAGGCCAAGGTGTCGGCCGAGTTCGTCGCCGGCGCGCGCGGCAATGCGGACGGCAAGCTGATCCTCGTCACCGCGATCAGCCCGACGCCCGCCGGCGAGGGCAAGACGACCACGACAGTGGGGCTCGGCGACGGGCTCAATCGCATCGGCAAGCGCGCGGCGGTGTGCATCCGCGAGGCCTCGCTCGGCCCGAACTTCGGCATGAAGGGCGGCGCGGCCGGCGGCGGCCTGGCACAGGTGGTGCCGATGGACGACATCAACCTGCACTTCACCGGCGACTTCCACGCCATCACGACGGCCCACAACCTGCTGTCGGCACTGGTCGACAACCACATCTACTGGGGCAACGCGCAGGACATCGACATCCGCCGCGTCGCCTGGCGCCGGGTGATGGACATGAACGACCGGGCGCTGCGCCAGATCGTGTGCTCGCTCGGCGGCGTGGCGAACGGCTTTCCGCGCGAGGCGGGCTTCGACATCACCGTGGCCTCGGAGGTCATGGCGATCCTGTGCCTGGCGACCGATCTGGAAGACCTCGAGCGCCGGCTCGGCGCCATCATCGTCGGCTACCGGCGCGACCGCACGCCGGTGTTCGCGCGCGACCTCAAGGCGGACGGCGCCATGGCCGTGCTCTTGAAGGACGCCATCCAGCCCAACCTGGTGCAGACGCTGGAGAACAACCCCGCCTTCGTGCATGGCGGGCCGTTCGCCAACATCGCGCATGGCTGCAACTCGGTGATGGCGACGACGACGGCGCTCAAGCTCGCCGACTACGTGGTCACCGAGGCCGGCTTCGGTGCCGATCTCGGCGCGGAGAAGTTCTTCGACATCAAGTGCCGCAAGGCCGGGCTGTCGCCCGACGCCGCGGTGATCGTCGCCACGGTGCGGGCGATGAAGATGCATGGCGGGGTGGCCAAGGACGCGCTCGGCAAGGAGAACGTCGAGGCGGTGCGCGAGGGCTGCGCCAATCTCGGCCGCCACATCGAGAACGTGAAGCAGTTCGGCGTGCCGGTGGTGGTGGCGATCAACCACTTCGTCACCGACAGCGACGCCGAGGTGGAGGCGATCCGCGACTATGCGGCCGGGCAGGGCGTCGAGGCGGTGCTGTGCCAGCACTGGGCCAGGGGCTCGGCCGGCATCGAGGAGCTGGCGCACAAGGTGGTGGCGCTCGCCGAGGGCGGCACGGCGCAGTTCTCGCCGCTCTATCCCGACGACATGAAGCTGTTCGACAAGATCGACACGATCGTCAAGCGCATCTACCGCGGCTCGGAGGCGATCGCCGACAAGTCCGTGCGCGACCAGCTCCACCGCTGGGAGGAACAGGGCTACGGCGACCTGCCGGTCTGCATGGCCAAGACGCAATACTCGTTCTCGACCGATCCGGCGCTGCGCGGCGCCCCGGTCGACCACGTCGTGCCGGTGCGCGAGGTGCGGCTGTCGGCCGGCGCCGGCTTCGTCGTGGCGATCTGCGGCGAGATCATGACGATGCCCGGCCTGCCCAGGGCGCCGGCCTCGGAGAAGATCTTCCTCAACGACGAGGGCCAGATCGAAGGCCTGTTCTGAAGCCGGGAGCGCGGGCGCCGGCCGGCGACCCGCCTCTGCTCACTGGCACAGCCGATAGCCGCCCGAACGCTGCTTGACGTCGAGGTGCAGGTGGTCGTCGTGATAGGCGTCGGTTCCCGGCCCCAGCACCGTGGTGAAGTGGAGGCAGGCGCCGCCGCGCACCGCGCGCTGGAAGGCCTCCGCGCGGTCGCCGTCGTCGGCGCGCGGCACCACGGGGATCGGGTCGTGGCCGTCGAGGTCGAAGCCGGTGACGTCGATCGCGCGGCCCTTGGCGTGCTCCGAGATGCGCGCGTCGGGCTGGTTGTTGCGGCTGCGGCAGACATAGGTCGAGGCGTGCGTGACCTCGGCCAGTCGCACGTCCTCGCCGAGGCTCGCGGCGGCCGGCTGGACCACCTGCCTGATCCAGGTGGCGAGCGCCAGCGCCGTGCGACAGGTCATCCGGCTGTCGGGCTTGAGCAGGACGCCGGGCTGGATCTCGCGCACCGCATAGGGATGGGCGACGCCGCAGGCGCCCTCGCCGGCGATCGGCTCGCGCCGCTCGAAGCCGACGGAAAGCGCGCGCAGCGCCGCCTCGCAGGCCAGGTCGCGCGGCGTGTCGGGCACGGTCGGGCCGGCCGGCTCCGCCGTCCGCTCCGCCTCTGCGCCGTCTTGCGCGTCGTCGGCGGCGGCGTCCGGCGCCGGCACGGTCGCGGCCTCGTCGTCGGGTGGCCGTTCGTCGGGTGCGGCCGGCGCTGCCTGCGCACCGTCGTCGGGACGCGGCTGCGGCGTCGCGCCGGTGTCGGGAGCGTCGGTCTCGCCGCGCGGCCCGGCCGGCCGCTCGACGGGCACCGGCGCGTCGCGCGGCAGCTCGACCGGCGCCGCTGCGGCGCCCGGCATGAGGAGCAGGCCGGCCAGCAGCGCGCCGAACAGCGGCATCGCGCGCCTGCGCGGCCCGGAGCCCGCGCGGCGGGGTGGGCGCGGGGCGGGGCCGTGGCGAGCGGCCGGGTTGTCGTTCGGCACCGGCGGCACGGCGATCGGCCCTAGCGTTCCAGGAAGGCGACGGTGACGCCCGTCGAGACGCGCTCGGCCAGCTCGCGCGCATCCCAGTTGGTCATGCGCACGCAGCCATGCGACTGCTCCTTGTCGATCTCGGCGGGATCGGGCGAGCCGTGCAGGCCGTAGGTCGGCTTCGACAGGTCGATCCACACCAGTCCGACCGGCCCGTTCGGCCCTGGCGGCAGGGTGAGCGGCTCGTCGTTGTCGCCCTGCTGGAAGTTCTCGTCCGGCTTGTAGCGGTAGGTCGGCTCGATGGCGATGCCGACGACCTCGTGGGTGCCGGACGGGGACGGCGTCTGGCGGCTGCCGATCGTCACCGGGTAGGCGGCGACGAGATCGCCTGCCGCGTCATAGGCGCGAAGCTGGGCGAGCGCCTTGTCGGCCTCGATGCGGGCGACCGCCGTCTGCAGCCGGCTGCCGGGGTCGGCCACCGTCAGCGCGGTGCCGGGGCGGGAGAAGTCGGCCCGCGGGTTGAGGCTGCGCAGGAACTCCACATCCATGTGGAAGCGTTCGGCGATGCGCTCGGCGACGCTGGTGTAGCCGAGCCGGTCCATCCGCGCCATCCGGGCGTAGTCCTCGGGAATGCGCTCCGTCAGGTCGGAGACGTCCCCCTCGGTCAGCGTGTAGCCGCGAAGCACCGGCCTGTCGTCCTGCAGCCGGTCCCACACGGCGCGGTCCATGCGGCCGTCGACGGGCAGGCCGGCCATGCGCTCGAAGGCGCGCACCGCCTTGGCGACGTTCTCGCCGGCATAGCCGTCGATCACGCCGGGCGAGGCGTCGGCGCGGTCGAGCAGGACCTGCGCCTTGGCGACGGCGGCGTGCTGGCCCTCGGCGAAGGCCGCCGCGTCGTAGGTCGCCCCATTGATGCTCGCCGCATCGAGATGCTCGTCGGCCGCCGTGCCGCCCGCCGCGGCGGCGAGCGCCAGAGCCGCCAGGATCACCGTGCGCATCGCGCTCCTCCGGATGTCGAACCGTTCGCGGTGCAACGCGGCAGCGGGCGGATCGATCCCCGGCGGGCGGATCAGGCGCCGCTCGGCCGCGGTGTGCGCCGGCGCAGCCGGTCGAAGCGGAAGCCTTCCGGCATCGCCGCGCGCACCATCATCATCTCGCCGATCGTCTCGTGCGTGACGAGGCCGACCAGCCGGTCGGCCGAATCGACGACGGCGACGGCCTCGGCCGCCTTTTCCTGCATCAGCCGGTAGGCCTCGGCGAGCGCCTTGCGCCGGTGGATGCGCGGCACGTCGGTGTGCATGGCGGCGGCGACCGGCGCGTCGGGCCCGGTCTCCTTGAGGGCGCGGATCATCGCGTTGCGGGTCAGGATGCCCTCGAGATGGCCGTCCTCGTCGACGATCGGAAACTCGTTCTGGCTGGTGGCCAGCAGCGTGTCGATGGCGTGCGCGATGTCGCCCGAGCGCGGCAGGCTGGCGAACTCCGTCATCATCACGTCGCCGACCAGGACGCTCGCCGAGATGTCGCGGATCTGGGCGTTCTGCGATTCGGCCGCCGCGGCCAGGTAGACGAAGATGGCGATGAAGATGAGCAGCGGATTGTAGAGCAGGCCGATGAAGCCGAACAGGAAGGCGAGACCCTGGCCGATGGTCGCGGCGACCTGCGTGGCGCGCGGCCAGGCCATGCGGGTGGCGAGCAGCGCGCGCAGCACCCGGCCGCCATCCATCGGAAAGGCGGGGATCAGGTTGAAGAGCACCAGGAAGACGTTGACGCCGGCCAGCCGCACCAGGAAGTCGCCGCGCGGGTCCTCCACCTGGGCCATCTGCTCGATGCCGGCCACGCCGCCGAGCGCCAGGAAGATCAGCGCCGCGATGACGACGTTGACCAGCGGGCCGGCGATGGCGATGACGAGCTCCTGGCCGGGCTCCTCGGGCATGCGCTCGAGCCGGGCCAGGCCGCCGATCGGCAGCAGCGTGATGTCGGGCGTCTTGATGCCGAAATAGCGCGCGGCCAGCGCATGGCCGAACTCGTGCAGCACGACGCAGGCGAACACGGCCAGGATGAAGGCCACGCCCTCCCACGCCGCCGGCGTGCCGCCGATGCGGTAGTGCATGAACCAGATCCACACGAGCAGCAGGAAGAAGGTCACGTGCACGCGCACGGTGGTCCCCGCGATCCTGCCCAGGCTGAACGACCACGCCATTGCGGTCTCTCCGACGTCGCTTCGCTTCGCGTCCTATTTAGGCGATGGGGCGCGGCTTGGCATCCCACCATCTGGCACCTGCGGCGTTCTGCGGCTTGAGGAACCGCACGCCGGCTGCCACGTTGTGCCGGCCATGGCGAATGCAATCACCGATCTGGTGCGCGGCATGTGGAATCCCCGGGCTGCCGCGGTCCCGGTTGCCATGCTGGCGGTCCTCGCCGGCGGCCTGTTCATCTTTCTGGAAATCGCCGACGAGGTGGCGGAGGGCGAGATGCGCCGCATCGACGAGGCGCTGTTCCTCATGCTGCGCGATCCCGAGACGCTGGAGCTGCTCGGCCCGCCCTGGCTCGAGGAGACGGCGGTCGAGATCACCGCGCTCGGCGGCTATCCGCTGATCATCCTGGCGGTCGGCTCGGTGATCGGCTTCCTGCTGGTGATCGGCCGCTGGGGGCCGGCGCTCTACGTCTTCCTGTCGGTCGGTTCCGGCGCGCTGATCAGCCAGACCCTGAAGCAGTATTACGGCCGGCCGCGGCCCGACCTGGTCGAGCATCTCGACCCGGTCCACACCGCCAGCTTCCCGAGCGGCCACGCGCTGGTCACCACGGTCGCCTATCTGACCCTCGGCTCGCTCATCATGCGGCTGGTCGACGGCTGGGCGGTGCGCGTCTACGTGCTGGCGATGGCGCTGTTCGTCGCCGCCATCGTCGGGCTGAGCCGGGTCTATGTCGGGGTCCACTGGCCGAGCGACGTGGCCGCCGGCTGGGCCGTCGGCGCGGCATGGGCGAGCCTGACCTGGCTCGTCGTCTCGGCGCTGCAGCACTGGCGACGCAGGCAGAAGGACGCTCCCGATGACGCTTGACGCAGCCGAACACGCCAAGCCGCATCCGCGCTGGCTCAAGCCCTTCGCGCGGCTCGGCTACGCCGCGCGCGGGCTGGTCTATCTGGTGATCGGCTTCTTCGCCGTGCTGGCGGGCTTCGCCGGCGGCCAGAACCGCGACGCCGAGGCGGCGATCCGCTTCCTGTCGGAAAACGCCGCCGGCACCGTGCTGGTGCTGGTGCTGATCGTCGGCCTGGCCGGCTACAGCGCATGGCGGATCGTGCAGTCGGTGTTCGACACCGACGACCACGGCTTCTCGATCACCGGGCTCGGCGTGCGCGCCGGGCTGCTCGCCTCGGCGGGCACCTACGCGCTGCTCACCCTCTACACCTTCTCGCTGTGGTGGGGCGCCGGCGGCTTCGGCAGCGACGGCGGCAGCGGCGGCGGCGGCTTCGCGCAGTGGCTGTCGGGCTTCGTCGGCGCGCGGCCGGCGGCGCTGGCGCTCGCCGCGGTGTTCCTGGTCGTCGCCGGCGCGCATGCCTGGAAGGCGCTGACGCGCAAGTACGAGCGCTACATCGCCGCCTCGCCCGACACCATGCGGCTGATCCACCCGGTAGCGATCGGCGGTCTTCTGGCGCGCGGCGTGGTCTTCTTCCTGGTGGCGCTGCTGTTTTATCGGCGCGGCCTGACGGCGGGCGAGGACGGCGGCAATCCCGGTCTCAAGGAGGCGCTCGACTACATCCTGTCGCTGCCGGCCGGCACCTGGCTGCTCGGCGCCGTCGGGCTCGGCCTGGTCGCCTTCGCGGCCTATTCCTTCGCCGAGGCGCTGTGGCGCCGCATCAATGTCGAGGAAGCCGGGCGTTGACAGTTCACTTGACTCAGTCAACAATAAGATTGACTGGGTCAAGGATATGCCATGAACGCTCCCGCCCCTTCCGCCGGCGACATCGATGCCGTCAGGCGCTTCACCCGCTTCTACACCCGGCAGGTCGGCCTGCTCGAGCGCACGCTTCTGAACTCGTCCTTCTCGCTGACGGAGGCCCGCGTGCTCTATGAGCTGGCGCATGGCGAGGGCGTGACGGCGGCCGGGCTGTGCGACCAGCTGCGCCTCGATGCCGGTTATCTCAGCCGCATCCTCAAGAAGTTCGAGGCCGACGGGCTGCTGGCGCGCACCGCCTCGCCGCACGACCGCCGGCAGTCCGTCCTGACGCTGACCGCAGCCGGGCGCGCCGCGTTCGCGCCGCTCGAGCGCAGTTCGGCGGCCGAGGTCGCCGCCATGCTGGGCGCGCTGCCGGCCGATGCGCGCGGCCGGCTGGTGGCGGCGATGGGCACGGTCGAGCGGCTGCTCGGCGCGCCGCCCGCTGAGGCCGCGCCCTACCGTCTGCGCGGCCTGCGGCCGGGCGACATCGGCTGGGTGATCCACCGTCAGGCGGTGCTCTACCACCGCGAATACGGTTTCGACGCCACCTTCGAGGCGCTGATCGCCGGCATCCTCGGCGAATTCGCGACGCACTTCGACCCGGCGTGCGAGCGGGCCTGGATCGCCGAGCGCGACGGCGAGACCGTCGGCTCGGTGTTCCTCGTGCGCGCGACGCCGGAGGTCGCGAAGCTGCGGCTGCTCTATGTCGAGCCGGCCGCGCGCGGTCTCGGCATCGGCGGGCGGCTGGTCGAGGAGTGCGTCGCCTTCGCGCGGTCGGCCGGTTACGGCAAGCTGACGCTGTGGACCAACGACGTGCTGGTCGCCGCCCGGCGCATCTACCAGGCGGCCGGCTTCACGCTGGTCAAGGAGGAGAAACACCACTCCTTCGGCCGCGATCTCGTCGGCCAGCACTGGGATCTGGTGCTTTAGAGCGTTTCCAGGCGAAGTGGAAACCGGTTCGCCGTCGGCAAACGCGGCAAGACAACGAGTTGGAGCCGATCTGTGATTTCGTGACAAGCCGAAGGGCTCCGGGCGCACGGCCCGCCGCGTCGATTGCGGCTTGCTCTGCCCCGCGTTCTCGCTTATGGAAACGGGCATGACGATTTCGCACGCAATGCGCTGGTGGTGGGCCTGCTGACAGCGGCCACGGGAGCGCTTGCGCGAAATTCATCGACGATGGCCGCAGGAGAAATCCGGGCGGCCTTCTTTGTTTTCGGGCTTCCCGGCGCCTGACAGACGGGAGAGCAGGGCATGAGCGTGGAAGTCTTGGAAAACGGCGCCGAGCGGTTCGTCACCGCCGGCGGGATCGCCATCACGCGCACGCGGCGCGAGACGGCCTATGCGGGCGCCATCGACGCCTATGTCGACGCGCTCGACGCGCGGCGCGGCGCGGTGTTCTCGTCGAACTACGAGTATCCCGGCCGCTACACCCGCTGGGACACCGCGATCGTCGACCCGCCGCTGGCGATCACCGCGCGTGGCCGGGCCATGCGCATCGAGGCGCTCAATGCGCGCGGCGCGGCGATGCTGCCGGCGCTCGCCGCCGCGCTCGACGGCCTCGCCGGCGTCGCCGCCATGCGGCACGAGGAGGGGGCGGTCGCGCTGCAGGTGGCCGAGCCCGGCCGCGTCGCCTTCGAGGAGGAGCGCTCGCGCGTGCCCTCGGTCTTCACCGTGGTGCGCGCCATCACCGCGCTGCTGCGCAGCGACGCCGATCCCAATCTCGGCCTCTACGGCGCCTTCGGCTACGATCTCGCCTTCCAGTTCGACCCGGTTGCCGAACGGCGCGAGCGACCGGCCGACCAGCGCGACCTGGTGCTCTACCTGCCCGACGAGATCCTGGTCGTCGACCACCACGCCGCGCGCGCCTGGCACGACCGCTACGACTATGCCGGCGAGGGATGGACGACGGCAGGCCTGCCGCGCGAGGGCGCGGCCGTGCCGTTCGCGCCGGCCGACACGGTGCCGCCGCGCGGCGACCACGCGCCCGGCGAGTACGCCGCGCTGGTGGAGAAGGCCAAGGAGAGCTTCCGCCGCGGCGACCTGTTCGAGGTGGTGCCGGGGCAGATGTTCCTCGAGCGCTGCGCGCATCCGCCGTCGGCGGTGTCGCGCCGGCTGAAGGCGACCAACCCGTCGCCCTATTCCTTCTTCATCAATCTCGGCCAGGGCGAGTATCTGGTCGGCGCCTCGCCGGAGATGTTCGTGCGGGTGACCGGCCGGCGCGTCGAGACCTGCCCGATCTCCGGCACCATCAAGCGCGGCGACGACGCCATCTCCGACGCCGAGCAGATCCTCAAGCTGCTCAACTCCAAGAAGGACGAGTCGGAGCTGACCATGTGCTCCGACGTCGACCGCAACGACAAGAGCCGGGTCTGCGAGCCGGGCTCGGTGCGGGTGATCGGCCGCCGGCAGATCGAGATGTACTCGCGGCTGATCCACACGGTCGATCACATCGAGGGCCGGCTGAGGCCGGAGATGGACGCCTTCGACGCCTTTCTGAGCCACGCCTGGGCGGTCACCGTCACCGGCGCGCCGAAGCTGTGGGCGATGCGCTTCATCGAGGAGAACGAGAAGAGCCCGCGCGCCTGGTACGGCGGGGCGGTCGGCATGGTGCACTTCAACGGCGACATGAACACCGGGCTGACGCTGCGCACCGTGCGCATCAAGGACGGCATCGCCCAGGTCCGTGTCGGCGCCACGCTGCTCTACGATTCCGACCCGGCCGAGGAGGAGACGGAGACCGAGCTCAAGGCCTCCGCCATGCTGGCGGCGATCCGCGAGGCGGATGCGGGCAGCGCCGCCGGCCCGGCGCGCGAGGCCGCCGCGGTGGGCGCGGGCACGCGCATCCTGCTGGTCGATCACGAGGACTCCTTCGTCCACACGCTGGCCAACTACTTCCGCCAGACCGGCGCGACCGTGACGACCGTGCGCAGCCCGCTCGAGCCGGCCGTGCTCGACGCCGTCGCGCCCGACCTGGTCGTGCTGTCGCCGGGGCCGGGCCTGCCGCGCGACTTCGACTGCCGGGCGACCATCCGCCTGGTTCGCGAGCGCGGCCTGCCGATCTTCGGCGTGTGCCTCGGTCTGCAGGCGCTGGCGGAGGCCTATGGCGGCACGCTGCGCCAGCTCGCCGAGCCGCAGCACGGCAAGCCGGCGCGCGTGCGGGTGAGCCAGCCGGGCATCGTCTTCTCCGGCCTGCCCGGCGAGGTGACGGTCGGCCGCTACCACTCGACCTTCGCCGACCCGGCCACGCTGCCCGACGCCTTCGTCGTCACCGCCGAGACGCAGGACGGCGTCATCATGGCGATCGAGCACCGCAGCGAGCCGATCGCGGCGGTCCAGTTCCATCCCGAATCGCTGATGACGCTCGGCCAGAATGCGGGGCAGCGCATGATCGAGAACGTCGTGGCGCTGCTGCCGCGGCGGGCGCGCGAGAAGGCGGCCTGATGGGCCGGGCCCGGCACGGCGGCCGCGCGGCGGCGCGGCGCGGGCGCTGAGCCGTGCCGGCCAAGCTGCTCGTGCGGCGCCTGGCGCTGTGGTCGATCGTCATCGCCTTCCTGGTGATGGGGCTCAAGGTCGTCGCCTGGCGGCTGACCGGCTCGGTGGCGCTCTACTCCGACGCGCTGGAATCGGTCGTCAACGTGATCGCCGCCGGCGCCGCCTTCTGGGCGATCCGCGTCAGCCACAAGCCGGCCGACAGCACCCACCAGCACGGCCACCACAAGGCGGAGTACTTCTCGGCCGTGCTGGAGGGCGTGCTGATCGTGGTGGCGGCGCTGCTCATCATCGCCGAGGCGTGGCGGAGCTGGCAGCAGCCGGCGCTGCTCGACGCCCCGGCGGCCGGACTGGCGGTCAACGCGCTGGCCGCGGTGATCAACGGCGCCTGGGCGACGGTGCTGATCCGCGCCGGGCGGCGCCACCGCTCGCCGGCGCTGGTCGCCGACGGACGGCACATCTTCACCGACGTCGTCACCTCGGTCGGCGTCATCGCCGGCCTCGGCGCGGCGGTGGCGACCGGCTGGGCGGTGCTCGACCCGCTGCTGGCGGTGATCGTGGCCCTCAACATCCTGTGGCAGGGCTGGAAGGTGATCGGCTCGTCGGTCGACGGGCTGATGGACCGCGCCGTCGAGCACGACGAGCATCTGCGCATCCGCGACATCATCTCGGCCAACTCGGCCGGCGCGCTCGAGGTGCACGACCTGAAGACGCGCATCGCCGGCCGCGCCACCTTCATCGAATTCCATCTCGTCGTCGACGCGGCGATGACGGTCGGCGAGAGCCACGTCATCTGCGACCGCATCGAGGAGGCGCTCAGGCAGGAGCTGCCGTCGGCGCGCGTGCTGATCCACGTCGAGCCGGAGGACGAGGCCAAGCTGCCGCCCGGCACCGCCGCCGTGCCGTTCGCCTGACATCCGGCCTTGCCTGCGCCGGCCGGCTCGGCTAAGGAGACCGGCATGACCAACGCTGCGCCGCATAGCCCTGTCCAGCCGCCCGTGCGGACCCGCGGCGCACTGCTGCTTCTCGGCCTTACCTGCGACCGTCGGGTCCGGTAAGGAGCGCCCGGCGGTCGACCGCGCCGCAGGCATGACGCTCCTTCGCAATCCGCCACACGCCGCATGAGGACATGACGGGACGAACGTGCCGCAAGGCGACGAGGGTCCCGGGAGACACGCAGATGGACGCCAAGACCGAACAGCAAGCCAACACCGCCGCGGGCCGCAAGGGCATGCCCGACGCGGCGAGCAAGTACCGACCCTATCCCGCCGTCGGGCTCGTCGACCGCACCTGGCCGTCGAAGCGCATCGAGAAGGCGCCGATCTGGTGCTCGGTCGACCTGCGCGACGGCAACCAGGCGCTGATCGACCCGATGGGCCACGAGCGCAAGGCGCGCATGCTGGCGCTGCTGCTCGACATGGGCTTCAAGGAGATCGAGGTCGGCTTCCCGTCCGCCTCGCAGACCGATTTCGACTTCGCGCGCTGGGCGATCACCGAGGCCGGCGTGCCGGACGACGTGTCGCTGCAGGTGCTGGTGCAGTGCCGGCCCGAACTGATCCAGCGCACCTTCGACGCGCTTGCCGGCGCGCGCCGGCCGATCGTGCACTTCTACAACTCGACCAGCGAATTGCAGCGCCGCGTCGTGTTCGAGAAGGACGTCGCCGGCATCAAGCAGATCGCCACCGACGCGGCCAAGATGATCACCGACATGGCGGCCAAGGCGGGCGGCGGCTACCGCTTCCAGTACTCGCCGGAAAGCTTCACCGGCACCGAGCTCGAGGTGGCGCTCGACATCTGCAACGCCGTCATCGAGATCGTCGATCCGACGCCCGACAACAAGCTGATCATCAATCTGCCGGCGACGGTGGAGATGTCGACCCCCAACATCCACGCCGACCAGATCGAGTGGATGGGCCGGCACCTTGCCAAGCGCGACAGCGTCATCATCTCGCTGCACCCGCACAACGACCGCGGCACCGGCGTGGCGGCGACCGAGCTCGGCCTGATGGCCGGCGCCGAGCGCGTCGAGGGCACGCTGTTCGGCAACGGCGAGCGCACCGGCAATGTCGACCTCGTCACCCTGGCGCTCAACATGTACACGCAGGGCGTCGATCCCGAGCTCGACTGCTCCGACATCAACCGCGTCAAGGACGTGTTCGAGTACTCGAACCAGATGCTCATCCACGAGCGGCACCCCTATGTCGGCGAGCTCGTCTACACCGCCTTCTCCGGCTCGCACCAGGACGCCATCAACAAGGGCATGAAGGCCTACCGCAAGGCCAACAAGCCGCTGTGGGAGGTGCCCTACCTGCCGATCGACCCGCAGGACGTCGGCCGCACCTACGAGGCGATCATCCGCATCAACTCGCAGTCGGGCAAGGGCGGCATCGCCTACGTGCTGCAGGCCGACTACGGTCTCAACCTGCCGCGCAACCTGCAGGTCGAGTTCCGCGAGGACATCCAGGAGATCACCGACCGCGAGGGCCGCGAGCTGCCGTCGAAGCGCATCTACGAGCGCTTTCTCGAACGCTACGTCGACCAGCCGGGCGCGCGGCTCAAGTTCGTCGAGCACCGCACCTTCCCCGACACCGAGGCGCGCGGCCGGCGCATCGTCGAGGCGACGATCCTCGACGGCGGCAGGGAGACCGTCATCACCGGCCGCGGTACCGGCCCGATCGACGGCTTCGTCGACGCGCTGTCGCGCCACATCGGCGTCGAGATGACCGTGCTCGACTACTCCGAGCACTCCATGCAGCGCGGCTCGAACGCGGCGGCGATCTGCTACATGGAGGTGGAGCATCCCGGCGGCCGGCTGTTCGGCGCCGGCATCAACACCAACATCGTGGCGGCCTCGCTCGAGGCGGTGGTGTCGGCGGCCAACCGCATCATCGCCTGAGCCGCGGCCGCGCGATGGCAGGTGCTTTTCGCCGGGGCTCGTGTTAACGGTTGGTTAATCCCACGAGCCCCGGAGCCATCGTGCCATGAACGATGCTGGTCCCAGACATGCGGCCGTTGCGGACGGCCGCTCGCTCGCCGCGGCGATCCGCCAGGTCAAGAACGACCAGGCCGACCGCGACGACGTCGTCGTCGAGATGCGCGAGGCGCAGCGCATGCGCCTCGAGCTGCTGGCGGAGGAGCTCAAGCCGGTCTTCGACGAGGTGCCCGACGACGCCGCGCTGTTCGACTTCGCCATCTCCACCGGAATCCAGCCGCGGCTGTGGATCGACGCCGTCAGCCACGTCGCCATGGGGCGCGACCGGCGCACCTACCGCTTCGTGCGCGACACCCGGCTCGGCCGGGTCGTGCTCGCCGAATCGCCGGAGATGGCGCCGGTCGCCGACCAGGTGACGCGCTACGTCGCCGAGCGGCTGGTCGAGCGCCAGCGGCTGATGGAGGGCGACGTCGAGCGGCCGGGCGGCCAGGCGGAAGAGCGCGCCCCGCCGCCGGTCCGGCGGGCCGAGGCGCGGCCGGGCGCCCGCTCCTGGGCCACGGTGCTGTCGACGGCGCTGCTCGTCATCGCCGGCGGCGCGGTCGGCGTCGCCGCCATGCTCTTGTTCCTGGCGCGCTTCGCGCCGGAGCTCGGCCTGCCCTTCTGAGGCTGCCGCGCCCCCGCCTCAGTCGGCGTCGAGCGGCGGCTTGGCGGCGAGCACCATGTAGTTGACGTCCATGTCGCGCGAACGCTGCCAGCGGTCGTTGAGCGGGCTGTAGACGACGCCGGTGCGGTCGGCCACCGTCATGCCGGCGGCCGCCAGGGCGCGCTCCAGCTCCTCGGGGCGCACCAGCTTGTTGTACTGGTGGGTGCCGCGCGGCAGCCAGCCGAGCACGTATTCGGCGCCGACGATGGCCAGGCCGAAGGCCTTCAGCGTGCGGTTGATGGTGGCCACCACCATCAGCCCGCCGGGATTGAGCATCTCGCCGCACTTGGCGATGAACAGGCCGACGTCCGCGACGTGCTCGACCACCTCCATGTTGAGGATGACGTCGAAGCGCTCGCCGGCTTCGGCGAGCGCCTCGGCGGTCTCGTTGCGGTAGTCGACCTTGACCTTGCTCTCGGCGGCGTGCAGCCGGGCGACCTCGATGTTGGTGCGCGAGGCGTCGGCGCCGACGACCTGCGCGCCGAGCCGCGCCATCGGCTCGCACAGCAGCCCGCCGCCGCAGCCGATGTCGAGTAGGCGCAGCTTGTCGAACGGCCGCGCTGCGCGCGGATCGCGCCCGAAATGCGCCGCCACGTGGTCGCGGATGTAGGCCAGGCGCACGGGGTTGAACTTGTGCAGCGTGCGGAACTTGCCGGTCGGGTTCCACCATTCGGCCGCCAGCGCCGAGAAGCGCTCGATCTCGGCGGCGTCGACGGTCGTGGGCTCGGCTTCGGGCATCGGGCGCTCTCCTGTCGGGTCGCAATCAAGTCGGGCGCAAGGCCGGCGATGTCAAGGTGCCGCGCGGTCGCGCGGCCGCCGCTGCGCGGCTCGCTTGCACACGGCCGGGCCATTGGATATGGAAGCCGCGCCCGGCCGGTTCGCCGGGCTTCAAGCCTCCCGCCGGCGCCGGCCGCGCCGGCGCGGCCAAACAGGGCACGCTCCGGATCCCATGGCGCGCATCGTGATGAAATTCGGCGGGACCTCCGTCGCCGACGTGGACCGCATCCGCAATGTCGCGCGGCACGTCAAGCGCGAGGTGGACGCCGGCCACGAGGTGGCCGTGGTGGTGTCGGCGATGGCCGGCAAGACCAACGAGCTGGTCTCGTGGACGCGCGAGGCCGCGCCGATGCACGACGCGCGCGAATACGACACGGTGGTGGCCTCGGGCGAGCAGGTCACCTCCGGGCTTTTGGCGATCGCGCTGCAGACCATGGGCGTGCATGCGCGCTCCTGGCAGGGCTGGCAGATCCCGGTGCGCACCGACAACGCGCACGGCGCCGCGCGCATCGTCGACATCGACGGCGCGCGGCTGATCGAGCGCTTCGGCCAGGGCCAGGTGGCGGTGATCGCCGGCTTCCAGGGCGTCGGCCCGGACAACCGCGTCGCCACGCTCGGCCGCGGCGGCTCCGACACCAGCGCGGTGGCGATCGCCGCCGCCGTAAAGGCCGACCGCTGCGACATCTACACCGACGTCGACGGCGTCTACACCACCGATCCGCGCATCGAGCCGAAGGCGCGGCGGCTGGCCAGAATCTCCTTCGAGGAGATGCTGGAGATGGCCTCGCTCGGCGCCAAGGTGCTGCAGGTGCGCTCCGTCGAGCTCGCGATGGTGCACAACGTGCGCACTTTCGTGCGATCCTCCTTCGAGGACCCCGATGCGCCGGGCATGGGCGACTTCGACAACCCGCCCGGAACGCTCATTTGCGACGAGGAAGAGATCGTGGAGCAGCAAGTCGTCACCGGCATCGCCTACGCCAAGGACGAGGCGCAGATCTCGCTGCGCCGGGTCGCCGACCGGCCGGGGGTGGCGGCGGGCATCTTCGGCCCGCTGGCGGAGGCCGGCATCAATGTCGACATGATCGTGCAGAACGTCTCGGAGCACGGCGCCAGCACCGACATGACCTTCACCGTGCCGTCGGGCGACCTCGACAAGGCGCTGGCGGTGATCGAGCAGCGCCGCGACACGCTCGGCTACGACGCGGTGCAGTCGGAGGCGGGGCTGGTCAAGGTCTCGGTGATCGGCATCGGCATGCGCAGCCATGCCGGCGTCGCGGCGACGGCGTTCCGCGCGCTGGCCGACAAGGGCATCAACATCCGCGCCATCACCACCTCGGAGATCAAGATCTCCATCCTGATCGACGGACCCTATGCCGAGCTGGCGGTGCGCACTTTGCATTCCGTCTACGGTCTCGATAAGCAATAGGGAACCAGCACCCGTCGCGGCCCGCCCTGTCCCAGGCAGCGCCGGCCGGCGCAGTGGGGGAGCGCAACTGATGCCGGAAGTCGCAGGCGGGCCGCGCGTTTTGCTCAGGCGGCTGCGCGAACTGATGGCCGAAGCCCTCGAGCCGCAGGAGCGGCTCGACCGCATCGTCCGCGAGATCGCGCAGAACATGGTGGCCGAGGTGTGCTCGCTCTACGTGCTGCGCGCCGATTCGGTGCTCGAGCTCTACGCCACCGAGGGCCTCAACCCCGGCGCCGTGCACCAGGCGCAGCTTCGCCTCGGCCAGGGCCTGGTCGGCACGATCGCGGCCAGCGCGCGGCCGCTCAGCCTGTCGGACGCGCAGCATCACCCCGCCTTCACCTACCTGCCGGAGACCGGCGAGGAGATCTATCACTCCTTCCTCGGCGTGCCGGTGCTGCGCGCCGGCCGCACGCTCGGCGTGCTCGTCGTGCAGAACCGCACCCAGCGGCACTACCGCGAGGACGAGGTCGAGGCGCTCGAGACCACGGCCATGGTGATCGCCGAGATGGTGGCGACCGGCGACCTGGCGCGGCTCGCCCGGCCGGGCATCGAGCTCGACCTGCGGCGGCCGGTCAGCTTCACCGGACAGCCCTTCAACGAGGGTGTCGGGCTCGGCCACGTGGTGCTGCACGAGCCGCGCATCGTCGTCACCAACCTGTTCAACGAGGACAGCGAGCAGGAGCTGGAGCGGCTGGCCGAGGCGCTCGGCTCGCTGCGCCTGTCGATCGACGACATGCTGTCGCGCCGCGACGTCGCCTTCGAGGGCGAGCATCGCGCGGTGCTCGAGGCCTACCGCATGTTCGCCAACGACCGCGGCTGGGTGCGGCGGCTGCAGGAGGCGGTGCGCAACGGCCTGACGGCGGAGGCCGCGGTGGAAAAGGTGCAGAGCGACATGCGCGCGCGCATGCTGCACATGACCGACCCCTATCTGCGCGAGCGCATGTCGGACTTCGACGACCTCGCCAACCGGCTGCTGCGCCAGCTCCTGGGCACCGGGCCGGAGGAAATGGCCGCCATGCTGCCCAAGGACGCCATCGTGGTGGCGCGTTCGATGGGCGCGGCCGAGCTGCTCGACTATCCGCGCCACAAGCTGCGCGGGCTGGTGCTCGAGGAGGGCGCGGTGACGAGCCACATCGTCATCGTGGCGCGCGCCATCGGGCTGCCGACCGTCGGCCAGGTCAAGGGCGTGGTGTCGATGGCCGAGAACGGCGACGCGGTCGTCGTCGACGGCGAGGAGGGGCGGGTGCACCTGCGCCCGCAGCCCGACATCGAGGCGACCTATGTCGAGAAGGTGCGCTTCCGCGCCCGCCGCCAGAAGCTCTACCGCGAGATGCGCTCGAAGCCGTCGGCGACGCGCGACGGCGTGGCGATCGACCTTCTGATGAACGCCGGGCTGGCGGTCGACCTGCCGCAGCTCGCCCAGTCGGGGGCGGCCGGCATCGGGCTGTTCCGCACCGAACTGCAGTTCATGGTGGCGCTCACCTTCCCGCGGGCCGAAGCGCAGGAGCAGCTCTACCGCGAGGTGATCGACGCGGCCGACGGCAAGCCGGTCACCTTCCGCACCATCGACATCGGCGGCGACAAGGTGCTGCCCTACTTCAAGGGCGCCAGCGCGGAGGAGAATCCGGCGCTCGGCTGGCGCGCCATGCGGCTGGCGCTCGACCGGCCGGGCCTCTTGCGCACCCAGATCCGCGCCCTGCTCAGGGCGGCGGGCGGACGTGAGCTGCGGCTGATGCTGCCGATGGTCACCGAGCTTTCCGAGATCCGCCAGGCGCGCGAGATCATCGAGCGCGAGGTGCGGCACCTGTCGCGCTTCGCCCACCACCTGCCGACCAGCCTCAAGCTCGGCGCGATGATCGAGGTGCCGGCGCTGATGTGGCAGCTTCCCGAGCTGATGCGCGCGGTCGACTTCGTGTCGGTGGGCTCGAACGACCTGTTCCAGTTCGTGATGGCGACCGACCGCGGCAACCCGCAGCTCTCCGACCGCTTCGACCCGCTGTCGGTGCCGTTCCTGCGGCTCCTGCGGCAGATCGCCGAGGCGGGGCGGGCCGCGCACACCCCCGTCACGTTGTGCGGCGAGCTGGCCGGCCGGCCGATCTCGGCGATGGCGCTGATCGGCATCGGCTACCGGGCGATCTCTATGGCGCCGACGGCGATCGGCCCGGTCAAGGCGATGCTGCGCGAGCTGCCGCTGGCCGAGCTCGAGGCGGCGATGACCGACGCGCTGGACAACAACGGCGCCAGCCACGATATCCGCGGCATGCTGCGCGGCTTCGCGCGCGAGCACGACATTCCGCTGTGACAGCAGGCGAGACATCCAGACGGTGACCATGGAACTGCCGCGCGACCGCATGGACCAGGTGTTGAAGCGCTTCGAGATGCTCGAGGCGCAGATGGCGGCCGGGCCGGCGCCCGACGCCTATGTCAAGCTCGCCTCCGAATATGCCGAGCTGCAGGAGCTGGTCGGCCAGATCCGCGCGCTGCGCGCCGCCGAGCGGGAGCGCGACGACCTGGTGTCGATGCTCGACGACCCGGCGACCGAAGCCGAGATGCGGGCGCTCGCCGAGGACGACCTGGCCGCGGTGGAAACCCGCGTCGAGGGGCTCGGCGAGACGCTGCAGCGCCTGCTCCTGCCCAAGGACGCGGCCGACGAGAAGAACGTCATCCTGGAGATCCGCGCCGGCACCGGCGGCGACGAGGCGGCGCTGTTTGCCGGCGACCTGTTCCGCATGTACCAGCGCTATGCCGACCAGCAGGGCTGGCGCGTCGAGGTGGTGTCGGCGAGCGAGGGCGAGGCGGGCGGCTACAAGGAGATCATCGCCACCGTGTCGGGCCGCGGCGTGTTTGCCCGGCTGAAGTTCGAATCCGGCGTGCACCGCGTCCAGCGGGTGCCGGAGACCGAGGCGCAGGGCCGCATCCACACCTCGGCGGCGACGGTCGCCGTGCTGCCCGAGGCCGAGGAGGTCGACATCGAGATCCGTCCGGAGGACATCCGCATCGACACGATGCGCGCCTCCGGCGCCGGCGGGCAGCACGTCAACACCACCGATTCGGCGGTGCGGCTGACGCATCTGCCGACAGGCATCGTCGTCATGCAGGCCGAGAAGTCGCAGCACCAGAACCGCGCCCGCGCCATGCAGATCCTGCGCGCGCGGCTGTTCGACATGGAGCGCGGCAAGGCGGCCGACGAACGCTCCGAAGCGCGCCGCCTGCAGGTCGGTTCCGGCGACCGCTCCGAGCGCATCCGCACCTACAACTTCCCGCAGGGCCGGCTCACCGACCACCGCATCAACCTGACGCTCTACAAGCTCGACCGGGTGATGCAGGGCGAGCTCGACGAGGTGATCGACGCGCTGGTCTCCGACCACCAGACCAGGCTCCTGGCCGAGATGGGCGAGAATGGCTGAGCCGGCGGCCGCCACGCTCGGCGGCCTCATGTCGCGCACGCGGCGCGCGCTGGCGGCGGCCGGCATCGAGGAGGCCCCGCTCGACGCCCGCCTGATCGTCATGCATGCCGCCGGCGTCGGCCTGACCGAGCTGGTCGCCGATCCGCAACGGCCGGTCGAGGCGGCCGTCGCGGCCGCGACGCGTGCGGCGGCGGCGCGCCGAGCGGCCGGCGAACCGGTGCACCGCATCGTCGGCCGGCGCGCCTTCTACGGGCTGGAATTGGCGCTGTCGCCCGACACGCTGGAGCCGCGGCCCGACACCGAGACCCTGGTCGACCTCGTGCTGCCGGCGGCAGAAGCCATCGCCGCGCGCACCGGGGTCTGCGACATCCTCGATCTGGGCACCGGCAGCGGCGCCATCGCGCTCGCCCTGCTCAGCCGGCTGCCGCAGGCGCGCGCGGTCGGTCTCGACATTTGCGAAGGGGCCCTTGCAACGGCGCGCGCCAATGCCGATATGAACGGGTGCGGCGACCGTTTCGAGACCTGCCGGTCCGACTGGTTCGCAGCCGTTAACCGTCCGTTTCACATTATCGTCTCAAATCCGCCCTACGTTCGCAGCATCGAATGGGCGGGGCTGTCGCGCGAGGTGCGCGAGCACGATCCGAAGCGGGCATTGGACGGCGGCGTCGACGGGCTCGACGCCTATCGCAGGATCGCGGCCGAGGCCGATCGTTTCCTGATCGCCGGCGGACGGCTGGCCGTCGAGTTCGGCCATGACCAGCAGGATGCGGTCGCGGCGCTGTTTCAGGCGCACGGTTTCGAGGCGCTGGAGGCGCGCCGGGATCTCGGCGGACGGCCGCGCGCGGCGCTCTTCGCCCGCCGCAAAGACCTTGAAAGCATGTGAGAAAGCAGCGCGAAAAAGGACTTGGCAAGGTGGCGGAATGCCGCTAGGTTCCGCCTACCGGATGAGACGAAGCAGGCAGTGCCGTTATCGATTCGGTTCCCGCGGACAGACTGCCTCCTTGCGTGAACAACGCCTTGGCTTCGTGCGGGGCTTTTCCGGCAACTGACATGAACCGGGACAGAATGGCGCCCGCGGCGGCGCGCTGAAGGCGCGGCTGCCTGCCAAGGAGAGATGTGAGACGCGCGGCCCGAGGGCCGTCTTCTCCTGCAGTCGAAGATTGTCTCAAGCAAAGAGATTCGGATGAGGCCACAACAGCAGAACAGGCGCATGCGCGGACGCGGCAACAACCGCAAGGGGTCCAACCCGCTGAGCCGCAGCTACGAGAGCAACGGCCCCGACGTGAAGATCCGCGGCTCCGCCCAGCAGATCGCCGACAAGTACGCCACGCTGGCGCGCGACGCGCAAAGCTCGGGCGATCGCGTGATGGCCGAGAACTACCTGCAGCACGCCGAGCACTACAACCGCATCATCGCCGCCGCCCAGGCGCAGCAGCAGCCGCAGGGCCAGCGCGAGCGCGACGACGACGACGACCAGGACGAGCGCGACGAGTACGACGCGGCGCCGCCGCAGCGCCGCCAGCGCCAGTCCGAGCCGTCCGGCGAGGAGCGCCGCGACCAGCAGCGCGACCAGCAGAAGGCGCCGGCCCGGGTCGATGCCGGCTCCGCGCCGCAGCCCGACATCGAGGGCACCCCGGCCGAGCTCGCCTTCGGCCAGGAGGAGGCGCCGCAGCAGCAGGCGCGCGGCCGGCGGCGCAAGACCGCCGACAGCCGCCCGCGCGCGGCCGAGCCGCAGGACGGCGGCGAGGGCGAGCAGGCGAACGGGCACGCCAACGGCGCCGGCGAGGAGCCGGCCGAGGCGGCGCCCGCGCCGCGCCGCACGCGCCGTCCGCGGCGCAGCGCGGCCAATGCCGACAGCGAGGCGGGCGAGGGCGACGGCGGGTCGAAGACCGGCGGTTCGCCGGCCGCGGAAGCCGCCGCGCAGGGCTGACGCCGGCGCGTGCGCGCCCGGCGCGACGCACAACCGAGAGACGAGACGGCGGGCCGCGAGCCCGCCGTTTTTCGTTGCAGCGCCGCCTTGAGCGGCATCCGGCCTCTCCCCATATGTCTTTCGGTTGAACCTGCCTGCGACGGCCGGCGACGGCTTTTTTCGGGCCGGTCAGAGGGGGTTCGTCATCTTGATGCGACCCGGCGCCGCCGAGCGGGCCGGGCGACATAGGAGACGGTCATGAACGTTGAGAAATACTCCGAGCGGCTGCGCGGATTCATCCAGGCGGCGCAGACCATGGCGCTGTCGCGCAACCACCAGCAGTTCACGCCCGAGCATCTGCTCAAGGTGCTGATCGACGACGAGGAGGGCTTCGCCGCCTCGCTGATCGAGCGCGCCGGCGGCCGGCCGAAGGACGTCAAGCTCGGTGTCGAGAGCGCGCTCGAGGCGCTACCGAAGGTGGAGGGCGGCAACGGCCAGCTCTACCTCGCCCAGCCGCTCGCCAAGGTCTTCGCCACCGCCGAGGAGGTCGCCAAGAAGGCGGGCGACAGCTTCGTGACCGTCGAGCGCCTGCTCACCGCGCTGGCCATCGAGAAGTCGGCCAAGACCGCCGACATCCTGGCCAAGGCCGGCGTGACGCCGACCGCGCTCAACCAGGTCATCAACGACGTGCGCAAGGGCCGCACCGCCGACACGGCGAGCGCCGAGCAGGGCTACGATGCGCTGAAGAAATACGCGCGCGACCTGACGGCCGATGCGCGGGCCGGCAAGCTCGACCCGGTGATCGGCCGCGACGACGAGATCCGCCGCACGATCCAGGTGCTGTCGCGGCGCACCAAGAACAACCCGGTGCTGATCGGCGAGCCCGGCGTCGGCAAGACGGCGATCGCCGAGGGACTGGCGCTCAGGATCGTCAATGGCGACGTGCCGGAATCGCTCAAGGACAAGCAGCTCATGGCGCTCGACATGGGCGCGCTGATCGCCGGCGCGAAGTATCGCGGCGAGTTCGAGGAGCGGCTCAAGGCGGTGCTGTCGGAGATCACCGGCGCCAGCGGCAACATCATCCTGTTCATCGACGAGATGCACACGCTGGTCGGCGCCGGCAAGGCGGACGGGGCGATGGACGCCTCCAACCTGCTGAAGCCGGCGCTGGCGCGCGGCGAGCTGCACTGCGTCGGCGCCACCACGCTCGACGAGTACCGCAAGCATGTCGAGAAGGACGCCGCGCTGGCGCGCCGCTTCCAGCCCGTCTTCGTCGACGAGCCGACGGTCGAGGACACCGTGTCGATCCTGCGCGGCCTGAAGGAGAAGTACGAGCAGCACCACAAGGTGCGCATCTCCGATTCGGCGCTGGTCTCCGCCTCGACGCTGTCGAACCGCTACATCGCCGACCGCTTCCTGCCCGACAAGGCGATCGACCTGGTCGACGAGGCGGCCTCGCGGCTGCGCATGCAGGTCGATTCCAAGCCCGAGGCGCTCGACGAGATTGACCGCCGCATCCTGCAGCTCAAGATCGAGCGCGAGGCGCTGAAGGCGGAGACCGACGCGGCCTCGAAGGACAGGCTGGTCAAGCTCGAGAAGGAGCTGGCCGGGCTCGAGGAGGAATCGGCGCGGCTGACCAGCGTGTGGGGCTCGGAGAAGGAGAAGCTGGGGCTGGCCGCCGAGCTCAAGCGGCAGCTCGACGAGGCGCGCAACGAGCTCGCCATCGCGCAGCGCCGCGGCGAGTTCCAGCGCGCCGGCGAGCTCGCCTACGGCCGCATCCCCGAGCTCGAGAAGAAGCTCGCCGAGGCCGAGGCGAGCGACGGCGACGCCGCCGGCATGGTCGAGGAGACCGTGACGCCCGACCATGTGGCGCACGTCGTGTCGCGCTGGACGGGGATTCCGGTCGACAAGATGCTGGAAGGCGAGCGCGACAAGCTGCTGCGCATGGAGGACGAGCTGGCCCGCCGCGTCGTCGGCCAGGGCGAGGCGGTGCAGGCGGTCTCCAAGGCGGTGCGCCGCGCGCGCGCCGGCCTGCAGGACCCGAACCGGCCGATCGGCTCGTTCATGTTCCTCGGCCCGACCGGCGTCGGCAAGACCGAGCTCACCAAGGCGCTGGCGCAGTTCCTGTTCGACGACGAGCAGGCGATGGTGCGCATCGACATGTCGGAGTTCATGGAGAAGCACTCCGTCTCCCGGCTGATCGGCGCGCCGCCCGGCTATGTCGGCTACGAGGAAGGCGGCGTGCTGACCGAGGCGGTGCGGCGCCGGCCGTATCAGGTGATCCTGTTCGACGAGGTCGAGAAGGCGCATCACGACGTCTTCAACGTGCTGCTGCAGGTGCTCGACGACGGGCGGCTGACCGACGGCCAGGGCCGCACGGTCGACTTCCGCAACACGCTGATCGTGATGACCTCGAACCTCGGCGCGGAGTTCCTGGTCAATCTCGGCGAGGGCGAGGACGTCGACAAGGTGCGCGACGAGGTGATGGGCGTAGTGCGGGCCTCCTTCCGCCCCGAGTTCCTCAACCGCGTCGACGAGGTGATCCTGTTCCACCGGCTGCGCCGCGAGGACATGGGCAAGATCGTCTCGATCCAGCTCGCGCGGCTGGAGCGGCTGCTGGCCGATCGCAAGATCCGGCTCGAGCTCGACGACGAGGCGGTCGAGTGGCTGGCGGCCAAGGGCTACGACCCGGCCTATGGCGCGCGCCCGCTCAAGCGGGTGATGCAGAAGGAGCTGCAGGACCCGCTGGCCGAGAAGATCCTGCTCGGCGACGTGCTCGACGGCTCGACCGTCAAGGTGACGGCGGGCTCCGACCGGCTTACCTTCGTGCCGCGGCCGCCGGCGGCCGAGGCGGAGGCGACCGAAGAGGCCGCCTGACGCCGGGCCGCGGACGACACGCCAGGACGGCCGCCCCGGCTCCCGCCGGGGCGGCCATTTTCATGTCGGGTTCATGTGCCAGGCTGCATGGTGCAGGCTGATGCCATGTCCCCCGCGGCGATTCGCCGGGCGGTCGCGCCATGGGCCGTCGGGGACCGGACGAGAGAGGGACCGGATGTCCACCATGACCAGAACGCTCGCCGCCGCCCTGGTGTCGCTCCTGGCCGCTTCGGCCGCCGCCGCCGCGCAGCCGCTCGCCGGCGCGGCTTCCGGGCTCGCCGGCCAGGCGCCGGGCCTCGGGTTCGAGCCGGTGCAGCTTCGCGAGTTCGACGTCTATATCGACCAGTACGGCCGCGAGATCGTCGTCGATCCCTATACCGGCGAGGTGGTCGAGATCCGTCCGCCGCGCCGCTCGCGGGAGGAGCAGCGGCGCGCGGAGCGCTCGCGCGAGCTCGACCGCCGCGTCTACGATTTCACCGACCCGGCCGACCGCGCGCGCTACCGGCGCGACCGCGACGTGGAGCTCGGACGCAGGGAGCCGCCGCGCTACGACGACCGCACGTTCCGCGACCGGCCGGTCGAGCCGTACCGCATCGAGCCCTATCGCGACGACTTCTACGACGACGACGTCTACGGCGACCCGCCGGTCGCCCGCGAGGAGCCGTACCGCGAGCCGCCGCCGGCGCGCGATACGGTGCGCCGGGCGCCGCTCGCGCCGCCGGAGCCGGACGAGCGGCCGGCGCTCGACGACGAGGAGGCGATCGCCGCCGTGCCGGAGCCGGGCGAGGAGGAGGCGGTGACGCCGCGCGCGCCGCGCGATTCCTTCGTCGAGCCGGCCTTCGGCGACGCGCGCCAGGACGTCGCCGCCTTCCAGGTGCTGCTCGACCGCGCCGGCGCCTCGCCGGGCGTGATCGACGGGCGCATCGGCTCCAACGTCAACAAGGCGATCGACGCCTACAAGGCGCTGACGGGGCAGACGCTGCGCACCTACGACAAGGAGTGGATCGAGGCGCAGCTCGCTGCGACCGGCGGGCCCGCCTTCGTCGGCTACGAGATCACCGCGGCCGACGCGGCGGGGCCCTACATCGCCTCGGTGCCCTCCGACTATGGCGACAAGGCGCGGCTCGAGCGGCTGAGCTTCACCTCGACCAGCGAGATGCTGGCCGAGCGCTTCCACATGGACGAGGACTTCCTCAAGGCGCTCAACCCGCAGGCCAACTTCAACCGCCCCGGCACCATCATCCGCGTCGCCAATCCGGGCAAGCCGATCGACAAGCCGGTCGCCCGCATCGTCGCCGACAAGGGCATGAAGCAGGTGCGCGCCTACGACGAATCGGGCGACCTGGTCGCCGTCTATCCGGCGACCATCGGCTCGCAGAGCACGCCCTCGCCGACCGGCACGCACACGGTCGAACGCATCGCCTTCGATCCCGAGTACACCTACAACCCGAAGATCAACTTCAAGCAGGGCGACAACGACGAGATCCTGACCATCCCGCCCGGGCCGAACGGGCCGGTCGGCTCGATCTGGATCGCGCTGTCGAAGCCGACCTACGGCATCCACGGCACGCCCGACCCCGACAAGATCGGCAAGACCTACTCGAACGGCTGCGTGCGGCTGACCAACTGGGACGCCCAGGAACTGGCCAAGATCGTCAAGCCGGGCGTCACGGTCGCCTTCGCCGAGTAGCCGCGGTGCCGCGCGGCGTCGAGGGAACGGGAACCAATGCGCCGGCGGCGGGTTGATCGCCCGGCACGGAGGCGCGCGTGTCAACCGGGCGCGACGGTATGGAGAACGGCGACGGTTTTCCCGGTTTCCCGCGTCGGCCAACGAAGCGGCAGACGAGCTCCTGTCCCGTCCGCGCGCCTCCGGCGGCCCCTGTCGCGACGCCGGGCCGGTCCGGCGCGCGGAACGCGGTCGGGTGGCCCTCGCCTGGCCGGTGACGAGGGCGGGCGAAACCGGTTCGCGCTTGGCGCCATGATGGGCTAGCCTCTGCGCCATGCGCTCGCCCTGCGAAGCCACGCGCAATGCCGTTCCCCAGACCGCCGCGCCGGAGGAGGCCGACCGCGGGCAGGAGACCTTCTGCCCGCAGCGCCAGCGCCGCTTCGTGCTGATCGCGGCGATCCTCGCCTCCGCCCTCGGCTTCATCGACGGCTCGGTGGTGGCCATCGCCACGCCGGCCATCCGCGCCGACCTCGGCGCCACGCTGGCCGACGCGCAATGGATCTCGAACGCCTACGCGCTGGCGCTGTCGGCGCTGATCCTGGCGGGCGGGGCGGCGGGCGACAGCTTCGGGCTGCGGCGCACCTTCGCCGCCGGCATCGCGCTGTTCACCTTCGCCTCGGTGCTGTGCGCGCTGGTGCCGGACGCGCAGACGCTGATCGCCGCGCGGGCGCTGCAGGGCGTCGGCGCGGCGCTGATGATCCCGGGCAGCCTGGCGATCATCGCCAAGGCCTATCCGCGGGCCGAGCGCGGCCGGGCGATCGGCATCTGGGCGGCCTCCTCGGCGCTGACCACCGCGCTCGGACCGGTGATCGGCGGCTTCGTGCTGTCGGCCTTCGACGATGCGGTGTGGCGCGCCATCTTCGCCATCAACCTGCCGCTCGGCGCGCTGGCGCTCTACCTGCTGCTCGCCCGGGTGCCGCCCGACCGGCCGTCCGACGGGCGCAGCCTCGATCCGGTCGGCGCCGGGCTCGCCACGCTCGCCTTCGGCGCGCTCGCCTACGGGCTGACGGCGATGACGCCGGAGGGCGGCGAGGCGGTGCTGTCGGCGAGCCTGCCGCCGGCCCTGGCGGGCCTCGTTCTGGTCGGCGTGTTCGTGTGGTGGGAAGGTCGCCACCGCGCGCCGATGGTCGATCTCGCCCTGTTCCGCATCGGCGCCTTCTCCGGCGCCAACGCGGCCACCTTCTGCCTCTATTTCGCGCTGTCGGCGATCCTGTTCTACCTGCCGATGCTGCTGATCGCCGGCTGGGGGCTGAGCCCGGCGGCGACCGGCTTCATCTTCCTGCCGCTGTCGGGCGCCATCGCGCTCTTGTCGGGGCCGGTCGGCAGCCTGGCCGACCGCATCGGCCCGCGCCTGCCGATCGCCGGCGGCAGCCTGCTGGTCGCCGCCGCCTTCGCCGGCCTGGCGCTTGCCGCCGGCTTTGGCCTGCGCGGCTTCTGGAGCGTGGTGTTTCCGCTGATGGGCCTGATGGGGCTCGGCATGGCGCTCGTCGTCTCGCCGCTGTCGACGGCGGTGATGACCGCCGTCGAGGACGCCGACACCGGGGCGGCATCGGGCATCAACAACGCGGTGTCGCGGCTCGCCGGACTGATCGCGGTGGCGGCGATGGGCGGGCTGGCGGGCCTGCGCTATCTCGCCGCCCTCGACGGGGCGGCGGCCGAGGCGCTGCCGGGGTTCGGCGAGAAGCCGGCCGAGGCGCTGGCCCCGCAGGCCGAGGCGCTGCGGCTGGCCGCCAGCAACGCCGCCTTCGCCGCCGTCGCCTGGGTGGCCGCGGCGCTGTCGCTGCTGTCGGCGGCGATCGCCTGGCTGACGGTGCCGGGGGCGGGCGCACAGGCGCCCGAGGCACAGGCCGGCGCCGCCTCGCGCACGGCGGGGTAGGGCGGGGGCGGCGAGCCGGCCCCGCTGTCGTCCGGTGCGCTCACCCGACGGCGCACGGATGCGGGTGGAGGCAGCCCGCGGGACCCGCACGTGACGCGAAAGGCCGCGGCGCGCGCGCCGTTCTGCTTCTTCACGGAACCGCAGAAAGGCTCCGACTTACCATCTTGACGCGTTTGCGGACGGCGAACCGGTTTCCACTTCGCCTGGAAAAAAAACGCTCTCGCGCGGCGCGGTCTCGGCGGCGGGGAGGGGCCGAATCAGCGGCTGGCGACGGTGAAGGGATCGCTGGCGCGCTCTTCGAGCAGCGCGTCGATGCGGTCGCGCTCGCGCTGGAAGGCGGCGAGATCCTCGCCCTTCAGCGCGCGGCTGTCGGGCAGGCGCACGCGCATCGGGTCGACCCTGCTGCCGTTGACGGTGAGCTCGTAGTGCAGGTGGTTGCCGGTCGAAAGCCCTGTCGAGCCGACATAGCCGATGACCTGGCCCTGCCGCACCTTGGCGCCTGCGCGCACGCCCTTGGCGATGGCGCTCTGGTGCGAATAGGAGCTCTTGTAGCCGTTGTTGTGGCGGATGATCGTCTGGCGGCCGTAGCCGCCGCTCCAGCCCGCCTTCTCCACCACGCCGTTGCCCGAGGCGATGATCGGCGTGCCGCGCGGGGCGGCCCAGTCGACGCCGGTGTGCATCTTGGCATAGCCGAGAATCGGATGCCGCCGCATGCCGAAGCCCGAGGTGAAGCGGCCGTTCGGCACCGGGTTGCGCAGCAGGAACTGACGGGCGCTGCGGCCCTCCGCATCGAAATAGTCGATCGTGCCGTCGGTCATCTGGAAGCGGTAGAAGGTGCGCGTGTTGCCGCCGAAGGTGGCCCTCACGTAGAGCAGCTCCGACTCCTCGGTCGCCCGGTCCTTGGGGCCGGGCTGCGAGAAGAACACCTCGAGCGCGTCGCTCGGGTTGAGCCGCGACTGGAAGTCGACGTCGGCGGCCAGCAGCTTGACGAGCTGGCGCGCCATCGGCGGGGTCAGGCCGTAGGAATAGGCCGCCCGGTAGATGCCGTCATAGACGCGCGGCAGGTCGCCGCGCGCCCGCGCCGGCGGCTGCCCGCCCTCGAAGGCGGCCAGGATCTCCGCCCCCGAAGGCGGCTCCTCGGCCGGCACGCGCTGGCCGCGGTCGTCGACGGCGATCGTCAGAAGGTGCTGCTTGCCGTCGTAGACGCTGGCGCGCACCATCTCGCTCGTCTCGCCGCGCGTCTCGATGCCGACGCGCAGCACCGTGCCGGCCTTCAGCGCCTCGGTGTTGAGAAGCTTGCCGAGCGCCTCGGCCATCTCCGCGGCGTCCGTACCGTCGTAGCCGGCCTCCGCGAGCGCCTCGTCGATGCGCCGGTCGGCGGGGAAGGGAATCAGATCCTCGGCGTAGTCGACCACCGGTTCGGCGACCGGCTCGCGCGGCGCCACCGACACGTTCTCCTGCACGATGCGCGCGCCATAGGGAACGGCCAGCGCCTGGGTGGCGAGCGTCTCGCCGAAGCGCTGCGGGTCGACATAGTGCAGTGCGGCGACCTGGACGTCGCCGTCGGTCAGGATCGCGCCGGTGTGGCGCACGACCTCCTCGACCTCGTCGACCGACAGCTCGCCGCGCTCCTCGAAGGCGGCGGTGGCGATCGGGAAGTCGACGGTGCGCAGGCTGACCTCGCTGTCGACCTTGGCGCCGTAGATGAGGCCGGTCTTGACCGTCTGGGCGACCGCGCCGTCCTCGGCGAAGACGACCAGCGGATCGAAGGCGGGATAGTCCTTGCTGGTCGTGTGGCCGGCGGCCAGCGCCATGCGCACATGCACGAAGGGCAGCGTGCGCACCACGTCGCGGTCGCCCGAGCGCAGCACCGTGGAAACCTCCATGCGGCGGCGGTCGCGCAGTTGCGAGGCGGCGCGGGCGGTGACCAGGCGCGAGGTCTTGGCCGCCTCGCCGGAGCGCGCATCGGCCATCTCCGTCAGGC
>NZ_JAOAOP010000030.1:0-2500 GCF_030398335.1 Aquibium sp. A9E412 | reverse complement strand
TTCCCCGTGAAGATGCGGGGTTCCTGCGGTTAGACGGAAAGACCCCGTGCACCTTTACTATAGCTTTACACTGGCATTCGTGTCGGCATGTGTAGGATAGGTGGTAGACTTTGAAACCCGGGCGCCAGCCTGGGTGGAGTCGTCCTTGAAATACCACCCTTATCGTCATGGATGTCTAACCGCGGCCCGTAATCCGGGTCCGGGACAGTGTATGGTGGGTAGTTTGACTGGGGCGGTCGCCTCCTAAAGAGTAACGGAGGCGCGCGATGGTGGGCTCAGAACGGTCGGAAATCGTTCGCTGAGTGCAATGGCATAAGCCTGCCTGACTGCGAGACTGACAAGTCGAGCAGAGACGAAAGTCGGTCATAGTGATCCGGTGGTCCCGCGTGGAAGGGCCATCGCTCAACGGATAAAAGGTACGCCGGGGATAACAGGCTGATGACCCCCAAGAGTCCATATCGACGGGGTTGTTTGGCACCTCGATGTCGACTCATCGCATCCTGGGGCTGGAGCAGGTCCCAAGGGTATGGCTGTTCGCCATTTAAAGCGGTACGTGAGTTGGGTTCAGAACGTCGTGAGACAGTTCGGTCCCTATCTGCCGTGGGTGTAGGAACATTGACAGGATCTGTCCCTAGTACGAGAGGACCGGGATGGACGTATCTCTGGTGGACCTGTTGTGGCGCCAGCCGCATAGCAGGGTAGCTATATACGGACGGGATAACCGCTGAAGGCATCTAAGCGGGAAACCCACCTGGAAACGAGTGTTCCCTGAGAGCCGTGGAAGACGACCACGTTGATAGGCCGGGTGTGGAAGTGCGGCAACGCATGAAGCTTACCGGTACTAATAGCTCGATCGGCTTGATCATTCTCATTGCTCGTGTCCATCGCACGCATCCAGCGTGCGCGGACGGCCGCCGCGACGGCGGCCGGCACGGCACCCAGCTTCTCGTTTCGACATGCGTTTGGCCGACCTGGTGGTTATGGCGGGGTGGCCGCACCCGTTCCCATTCCGAACACGGCCGTGAAACGCCCCAGCGCTGATGGTACTTCGTCTTCAAGACGCGGGAGAGTAAGTCGCTGCCAGGTCTGCCAAGCGCATGTCGTTGTCTTCTCTTTTTCGATCGTCAGTCGCGCCGGCATCCGGCCTTTCGCAGCGACCGACAAGCAGATGGCGGTGCCGACACGCACGGCCGGTGACGCGGGGTGGAGCAGCCCGGTAGCTCGTCAGGCTCATAACCTGAAGGTCGCAGGTTCAAATCCTGCCCCCGCAACCATCTTTACTTGTGTACGACCCGGAGACATGGGTAACAGCTTGTCCCTAAGACATGGGTGACAACCTCGTGCTTGACGAGGGTTGTCGATGGTCTGCAGGGTCCTCTGTTCCAGGTCGATGTATCCCAGATCGTAGTGCATGAAGCTGACGAGCCAAATGCCGTCGTCGACTTCGGTGATTCCGAGCCTCTGGCCGGCCAGCACGGTCGAGACATTGACCTTCTTGCGGTGCATGCAGATGCGTCCGCAGGCGGTGACGAGGATGTCCCTGTCGTGGAAGGGGTACTCCACGTCTGGCAGTCCCTCGTACGGTCTTGAGGAGGGTGCGTAGGCTTCGGCCGGGGTCCTCATGGCGATGGCCTCGTGGGGACGCTCCTCGTTGAATTCGCTGACGAAGTCGTCGAAGCGGCCCTGCTGCTGGAGCGCATTCATGCCGGGCGGGCGCGCAGTCTCGGCCTTCAGGGTCCGGTGGATGCGCTCGTGGCGGCCGTTCTGTTGCGGATTGCCCGGCCTGATGCGCTCGACCGCGATGCCGAGCCTCAGCCACCACACCGACAGCTTCGACAGATTGTAGAGCCCGTTCGGCGAAGCGAATGGCAGGCCCCCGGGGTCTTGCTTTCGGCAAGCCCGAGGACAGGCATTGTCGCTCCTGATGGCGGCGGGCAGGCCGCGGTCCTGGAACAGGCGCACGAAGGTCTCGATGACGGGCATCTCCCTCGTGCTCTCGAGGGCCTCGCAGCAAAGGATCATCCGCGAGGCCTGGTCGCTCACCGTCAGGGGGTAACAGTATCGGCCGTCGCCGGTCTTGAACTCGCCCTTGAAGTCGGCGCACCACAGATCGTTGGCCGCCACCGCCTGCGACAGCACCGTGCCCTCGGCCTTGAAGCGCCGCCGCTGACGGGCGCGCTTCACCAGGCCATGGCGGTCGAGCACGGCGTGCACCGTCGAGGTGGCGGGAATGCGAACCTCGCCCGCCAGCTTCCTGACCAGCAGCTCCCTGATCTTCCTGGCGCCCCAATGCGGCTTGCCCTTCTTGCTCTCCACGATCAGCCGCTCGATCTGGTCGGGCAACTGGTTGGCATAGCGCACCGGCCGCCGCGGACGGTCGCAAAGCGCCTCAAGGCCCTCCTGCTGGTAGCGGTCCCAGATCTTGTAGCCGGTCTTGCGCGATATCCCGAACTGACGGCACACATCGCTCATGCCTTCCCCGTCGAGAAGCCGAGCCACG